>NZ_HE997173.1:1042171-1060329 GCF_000312405.1 Limosilactobacillus ingluviei str. Autruche 4
ATAAATATGTCGTGTGTCAATTCCCATTCATCCGCAATTTTTTATTTTGCGCTTCCCAGAGTCGGGCAATTTGCGTGGCAGTAATTTCAAGATCAGCCTTTGCTTCTGCCATCGCTTGGGTTAACACCTTGGCTCCGGTGGGGGTCGCAAAGACGGCGTCGATCACATCAGTCAAGTCCGCGCCGCCGGGGCCAATGTGTCCGGTAAGGGCGATCACCGGCGCGTGCGGGGCGACGGCTTTAATCGCCTGGGCCACCCCGTACGGAGTTTTGCCAAAGCGGGTCTGAAAATCAAGACTGCCTTCCCCGGTGAAAGCCAGGTCGGCGCCGTGCGCTTTCCGTTTTAAATTGGTTGCCGCCACCACCAGTTCCACCCCGGGGTGGAGGCTGGCGTGGGTGAAGGCTAACAAGCCGGCCCCTAAGCCCCCGGCGGCCCCGGCACCAGGCACTTGCGCCACCGCTTGACCCAGCCAGGTCTGCAGTTGCGCAGCGTAATGGCGGAGGTTGGCCTCCAATTTTGTCACCATTGCCGGCGTCGCCCCCTTTTGCGGGCCAAAGACGGCCGTGGCCCCCTGCGGCCCGGTCAGCGGATTGGTGACGTCGGAAGCCAACTTGATTTTAACTTCGGCTAACCGTGGGTCCAGCTGGCTGACGTCGATTTGAGCTAGTTCACCCAGGGCGCCCCCGCCGAAGGGCAACTCCTGGCCACTTTGATCCAACAAATGCGCCCCCAAGGCCTGGGCTAGCCCCGCGCCACCATCATTGGTCGCTGAGCCGCCCAGGCCCAAAATAATTTCGCGCACCCCCTGATCGAGGGCATCGCGAACCAATTCGCCAGTCCCGTAAGTCGTCGTCAAGAGCGGATTTAATTGATCAGCCGGCACTAAGGGCAAGCCACTGGCCGCGGCCATCTCAATCACGGCGGTTTGCCCCTGACCAAGCAAGCCGTAACGAGCGGCGACCGGCAAGCCTAAGGGACCAGTGACCGTGCGCGTTATAAAGCGCCCGCCCGTCGCATCAACCAGGGCTTGGACCGTCCCTTCACCCCCGTCGGCCATTGGGACCAACACGTATTCCGCATCCGGCCAAACCTGCTTTAACCCCGCCTGGATGGCTTCGCCGACTTCTTTGGCCGTCAGTGACCCCTTAAACGAATCTGGTGCGATTACGATCTTCATTGCTATTCCTCACTTCTGTTTTTTATCCATTAATTTGGAAGCTTTCCCGGGTAATAAACATTGCACGGCAAGCTGATTCAGTCATCATCGCGGTCAAAGCCAAAGTCATCAGCGGGGCCCCAATCATCAAAGCCGCCCGGATCGTCATGATCTGCCCAGTCATGGTCGTAATCATCGTCCCAACCGTCACCGGCATCCCAATCGTCATCGTCATCGCCATCCCAATCATCGGCATCGTCGTGATCCCAGTCATCCCATTCATCATCGTCTTGACGCTCTGCTTCGTAAGCCAGGTCCTTGGCCACTTCGGCTTGCAATTCGGCCAGACGCTCCTCATCCATTGTTGGCAACGGGTCACCAGCTGCTTCCGCAAACTCTTCGGGCGTCAACTTTTCTGCTCCGAGCTCCCGCAAAGCCGACGAAGCATCAACCATCATCTCTTCTAAAATTTGGTTCTCCGCGTTCGGGAGCCAACCGCTCAATTGATCGTTGGCGTCTGCAAAACGGCCATCATCCAAAAGCGCAAATTCATCCGCAAAATCGACGACCGCTGGGGATTCGGGAAGTGCTTCCCAAGTACTCTCATTCCGACTGCGACAGTCGACAAAGGCGGGATCACGCCAATCAGTGGTCCAACTTTGGACTAGCCGTCGCATCTCATCACCGCAAGCTGCCAAATCGGCCGGTGTTTTTTCGGGCCTCGGAACCACATAGCGATCGCGGCCATTTTTGACGAAATAAAGATACTTCGCCGGCACTTGAGGATTGACCACCAGAAACGCAACGTGGCTAAAGCGGATCGTTGCCCACCGGTTAAGCAGTCGCAAGCGGTCCGTCAAGGCCGTCCACTCTGCGCTTTGCCCAGTCAAACCATGCGCGATCTGGGTCGCCATGGCACTATCGGGGCGCGGCACGATTACGTAGGTGCCAACATCCGGCTTTTTGATGTCAATGTCCCAGCCAAATTGTTCCCGTAGCATTACGCGGATAAAGTTGTCCTTGTTCATTTTCCAGCCCTCCCGGTGTTCTGTCCCCATTATAAATTTCCCGGCATGGCGACACAATGCCGATTATTTCCCGGGAAATGAAAAACGCCGTCCGCAGACGACGCACAATTAAGATTAATTGTCCTTGGTAAACAATTCGTACAATTGATGACTGACAGGGTGGCCTAAGGCAAGGTTCATCGATACCAGTGGTTTGCCATCAAGGGTTTCTTCTTGGGCCGAGTTCGGTACGTACTGGGCCGTCCCCAAATAGTAGAAGGTCTTGTTATCTTCTGCCCCCGACTTCTGTACAAACATATGCAGATCGTAATCACCAGAACAGAACTTGGCAATTTCCTTACTGTCCAACCGCCGATTATTCTTGGAATAATAGTGCATGTGTTGTTCATCTAAGAAGCGGTCCTTATATGCGATGGATTTCCGAATGTCATCAGCCTTATCGTAAGTAATAAAGATCAACCCCGCCTGCTTAGTAAAGACGTACCCACCAATGTTAAGCGGCGTCAAGTTTTGGTGGTGGTTGATTAAACGAAGGCTATCCTTGCGGGTATACTTTTCCCCAATCACAAACGGGGCCGCTCCCACGTACCGCTTTCCTCGCAGCAAACCGGTGGTAATCCCATCCGCCCACAAGCGGGCAAAAAATTCATTGGCTTGCAAGCGCTGCTTCAAGTGGTCGTTTAGTCGGTATTGATCACTTGCGGCTTCCCAACTAATTAGCGGTTCACCCCCGTAACCCGACCGATTTGGGGCGGCTTTTTCACTAAAAAATTGTAAGGTCAAAACCTGGCGCATCGACGTCAAGGTAGCTTCATCCGTCGCCGCACCGCAGGCTTTTAACTCCGTTACCAGCGCCGGCCCACTAACGATCGCTTGCTTTAACAAATCCCGTAGCAACACTAACTCATGCGGCCGCTTCCCATTTAGTAATTCAGCGGCTAAGAAAGTCAACCACCGGTCCTCTTGCTCATTCACTTCACCAGGCGCCTTAACTTTTTTCAAGAAACGGGCGTAATTCTTTTCCTTATTTGCTAAGATCACCGGATCAATTGAGTTCGCCCGGTAAAAGTCCTGCAAGAGTGGTACCCGGCCGACCCGTTGCTTGATGTTATGGTAGATTTCTTTCAGCCGACCCATTTCATCCAATTTAATTTCCCGCAGCGATTGATAAATCTTCTCCTTAGCCACCGCCTCAAAGGAAATGGTCGAAAGGCCAACAGTTGGCTCTACTAACAGGGTCTTGCGGGCGTTGTCCTTGGAAAAGGAATCATCCCCGGTTAAGGCAATCGGAATCATGTAATTATTTTGGTAGTTCCCAATGAAGTCGATCACTTCGACGTAGTCCTTGCCCGGCGCCTTCCGTAACCCCCGCCCGAGCTGTTGGATGTAAACAATGCTGGAATTGGTATTTCGTAAAAAGACCACCTGGTTGACGCAGGGAATATCGATCCCTTCGTTGAAGATATCAACGGTCACAATGTAATCAATTTCGCCCCGTTCTAGTTGACCGACCACCTGACTCCGGCGGTCAATCGAATCGGCCCCGGACAGGGCCACCGCCGGATGATCCTGGCGGGTAAATTCTTCAGCCATCGCTTCAGCTTCTGCGACGCTCGCACAGAAGACCAAGCCGTGTAAAGTATCACCCGAATAGCCGTAATACTCCGTGGCTTGAAGAATGTAGGCAACCCGCTCGTGGCTGGAAAGCAGTTCTAAGACGCGGCCGGTAAGGTTTTTGGCGTCGGCTTTTTTCGCCCAAGCGGCGTTAAATTCATCAATCGTCGCTTGGTCACTATCAGCGCTAAATTCAAAGTCCTGCACGCCGACATAGTGAAAAGGACACAGCATCCCTTCTTCGAGGGCATCCTGGAGACGAATTTCATAGGCGACCTGGTAGTTAAAGAGCTCAAAGATGTTGAAGTCGTCATTCCGTTCCGGCGTGGCCGTCATCCCCAAGAAAAAGGCCGGCTTGAAGTAGTTCAGCAGGGTCTGATAAGTCGCTCCCCCCGCATGGTGCACTTCATCAACCAGAATGTAATCAAAAGTATCCGGGGTAAACTGCGAATAACTCTTTTCCTTGGCCAGAGTTTGGACGGTCGCAAAGAGGTACTTGGCTTGCCAATCGTGCTGGCTCCCGGTTAAGAGACCATAATCTTCGGCCGGGCCCCCCAGGATCTTTTGGAAACTCGCCAGCGACTTACGTAAAATTTCCTCCCGGTGGGCCACAAAGAGCAGGCGTTGAGGTTTTACCTGGAGGGCATCAAAGGCTGCTAAGTAGGTTTTCCCGGTCCCGGTGGCTGAAACGACTAAGCCGCGGTCAGACCCCTGATCCCGCAAGGCTTGGATCTGGCCCAAGGCCTCCTTTTGCATCGCATTGGGCGTAATCTTGTCGTCAGCTTGTGGCTGCAAGGCACGCTGCCGGCGCCGTAGGGTTTGGTGCGCCGGTTGAGCGGCTTGGTATTCACTAACGTACTGGTCAATCCATTCGGCCCTCAGCGGTTGGGCGGCTTGCCATTCGGCTTCGATGTTGTCACTAACCTGCTTAACGATCTCGCCATTATCCAGCGAGCTGACCTGCAGGCTCCACTCGTAATTTTGGTTCTTCATCAGGGCGGCCGTCGTTAAGTTAGCACTCCCGATGATGATCGTTTGGTAGCCTTCTTTTTCGTAAATGTAACCCTTTTGGTGGAAACCCTCTACGTCAGCCAACCGGACGGTTAAGCCCGTGATTTTGAGAAGCTCCCGGAATACCTTCGGGCTGTTAAAACACAGGTAAGTCGAAGTGAGCAAACGTCCCCGCACCCCACGCGCTGCTAGGGCCTTGAAGGTTGGCTTTAAGTTCGACAGCATCGCGTCAGTAATAAAAGCCACCGCAAAAGTGTAGGCCTGACAATCATTCAATTCGGTCTTAACCTGGTCATAAATCTGGTTGCCAAATTGATTAGTCAACAAACGCGGGGCGTATTTACTAGCGGCGGTAAACTGTTGGCGGTCGACATAGCCGTTTAAAACCGCCCGGCCTAGTTCAGTCACCACCCCCCGGTTGGCGTCAGTTTCACTTGCAAAAATTTGGCGATAATCAACCGTTTCCATTAGAACGTCAATCCTTTCAAGTCCGCCTGGGCAACTTGCTGAGCCAACGGCGCATCCGCCCCGGCCCAATTTAAGGTCATTAATTCCGCTTGGTCGCACCAACGCAACTCACTGTGGGCAATTAAATCAAAATGATGACTTTCCAAACGCGCATAAAAGACGGTCAAGTGCACCGTGCCAAAGTCGTATTCAAAAACTGACGTTGGTCCGACCGCTGGGCCAACGGTAATTTGATCGTTAAATTCTTCTTGTAACTCCCGTACTAAGGCAGTTTGTGGGGTTTCCCCCGCTTCAATTTTGCCCCCTGGAAATTCCCACAGGGTGCCTAAAATCCGGTCATCCGCGCGCTTAGAAGCTAATACCTGTCCCTGAGCGTTCAAAATTGCGGCCCCGACCACGTGAATTTGCTTTGTCATCTGCCTACCTCCGACTGTTTTTTCCAAAGTATAGCAGCTTTTTGAAAGCGGTGAACAGAAGAAAATTAAAAATCCGTTGGCCAGGAGCCAACGGACTTAAATCACTCTGCAATTTCGACAGTTACTATTTCCCCCTTCGGCAATGACCACGTCTGGTCACCTAACCTTAAGCATCCTCCGGGCCGTGTTGCTTGAACTTGGAGTTGGGATCCCTTCTTCCGAATCACTAACTCGCCATCCTTAAGTGGTAGCGTGCAATCCAAATTTTCAAATGCTGTTAGTACCGGCGCGACTTCAAAAGTTTGATAGCCCGGCGTTAACGGACGCAGGCCGATAAAGTAGCGACCGAGTAAATAAATCGGACTTGCTCCCCAAGCATGACATAAACTCTTGCCATAAGGATCACCATACATTGCATAGTGCGCAGCCCCTTCTTTTTGCGGATCATATTCTTCCCAGAAAGTTGTGGCCCCAAGCGCTAACATCCCGCCCCAATAGTTTCGAATTTGCTGTAAAACTTGATTTTGTTGCCCTAATTTACAAAGCGCATCTTGTTCAAAAAATTTAAAGTACGGCGTGGTAATTTGCGTAATTTGTTCATTCAAAAGTACTTTATTTAAAATCGATTGCTGTCTTTCAGGTGTTACTAAATCAAATAAAATTGCCAAAATATTAGGGTGGCGTGAGACGTGACGTTTGCCTGACCGATAACTATCAATGAAGCAGCCTAATTCATCATCCCAGAAATAGCGCTGTGTGGCTGCTAGCAATTGCTTTGAAGCCTCTTGATATTCTTTAACATCTTGTGCCAAAACTTCACCACAGCTTGCCAGCGCTCGGTAGCCAGCTACTAGTAATAGTTGTTCGGCTGCCGTTGTCCCCTCTTTATCAATCTCTGACCAATCGACAAAAATCCAGTCGTGATTACGCCCATACAGAAAGCCATGCTCATCTGTTTGCTGGCGTAGATAGTCCACCATCGATTTCATCTTCGGATACACTTGGACTAAGAATTGCCGGTCGCCCGTCATTTGATAATGATTATAAACACTAATCACCCACCAAATTGAATAATCCACAATGGTATTTAAGTGTTGCTTTACTTCGTCATGCCCTCTTAATGTTAAAATCGTTCGTCGATCTACCCCTTCATCAAAGTTCGAATATTGATTAATAAAGTTGGCTTGGTAGGCATCGCCTGCCCAAATCCATCGATCGCGTTTGATACCATCAATAAAGAACCAGTCACTGCATAGATCAAAGGTCGTTTGGGCTACTTGCCAAATCTGATTTATTTGTTTGTCGTTCGACTCCCACTTAGCCCGATGCGGCCGCGGATAATATTCGTGTTCTGCTACTAACGCAACTTGGTCAGGCTGAACTTGCGGAATAAATACATAACGAAAAGCCCGTTTTCGAATGGATGTAGTGGGGGTTACTCCACGTTGTTGGTAGTAACAATCTTTGGTATCCAAAGCTTCCGTTTCTGATTCACCATAACAAAGGGTGATTTCAGCTCGTTGCTCGCCTTGCCAGGTAACCCGCAACCTCCCATTAATCGCCTGACCAAAATCATATAAGGTTCCACCAGCAACTGCGCTAATGTTTTGCGGTAAAATTGGCTGCTTCGCATAGTAGAGTTGGTTCGGATCCTGAATGGCCTGCGTATACCGCTCATCATAGCCCACTTGGGTAGTTTGTAAAAAGTTACTTACCTGCCAACTAGGATCCGAGTAAATTAACTCGCCAGTGACGTAAACGCTAGGGAGCCCATTGGGATTTCCAACATAAATTTCAATTTGATGATCACCAGGTGGGCAAGTAATAGGGGTTTCAAAGGGATACTTTTGGTTATCCACTTTGACATGTCCGACTCCGCTTGCTTGGACTTGGAAAGTTGTTGCTCTTGTTAGTTGGTATTTGCGTTGGAAGAAAACATTGTGATAGCAATCCTCTAAGTACCAATAAGCAGGCCAGCCCATCCCCCGTTCTTCTCGGGTAAAGTTTTGCATCATCCCCTGGCGAATTTCAAAATCCCCGGAGTACCATAACCAATACGTCGTCATCCTGATCGTCCTTTCTTAATTTACCTCCTGGCGATGTAACATTTGCACAATTAAGATAGCTAATAAGCCTGATGCTACCGCACACCCAAAAATAATCCACAAGAAGTTCTGAACCGACCATGCCATTAACGTTGGCGTAAATAGCGAAAAACCAGCGGTAAAGAACCGGACAAATCCATATGAGAAGCCTGTAATCGAAGCTCGCACATCAACTGGATAGAAGGTTTGCGTCCAGATTTTATAAATCGGTTCGCCACAAAGCGTGTTAGTAGCTGAATACATAATGTACGCAACCGTAAAGACCCACCAAATATTGCTCCAGAAGCCAGCGCAGAAGAAGGCAACTGACCCAACAAGAATGGCACCATACATTACCGGATAGCGATATTTAGTATCCGAAACTTTAACGTACAGTGAATTAGAGGCGAGATTGAACAGATTGGCAATCAAGGCCACCAAAGTTGCGTAGGCCTGAGTTTGGTGAGAAACCGTCACTAAGAAGTAATTGACAAAAGATCCCCAGGTATTAGCTGGTAAGTTCCACAGTAAATAAAACAGTGTTAATGCCACTAAAACTTTCAGATATTGACCATTTTGCAAAATATCGCGGAGACGCACTTTAGCTTGCTTTTCTACCGGATGAGCGGCTTCATTGGCTTGTTCCAGACTTTCTTCAACGGCGCGGAACCGCCGAGAAAAGACCCGGATCGACCAGTTAATAAAGGCAACCGCAGCAATGACCCCAAAGATCCACCGCACGCTACCAACCGTCATTTTAGCAGTCAAAAAACCGATAAACTGGGACATTAAAATCCCGATGGTCCAAAAAATCTGAGTGATCGTGATGGCCCGTCCATATAATTGATCGCTTGTCCGCTCAGAAATCACTGCCAAGGAAGTCGGTAAATCCGCTCCTGAGGCTAACCCCGCAATAACTGTCCCAAGTAGTAAAAGCGGGAGATTTGGCGCAAATGCAATAATGATTGCCCCTACCGCTACACACAGAATATCGAGATTAAAGACGCGAACCCGACCAAAACGGTCTGATAGACAGCCGCCAACCACCGCCCCTAAGGCCACCATTAGCGTTAATAAAGTGCTAATAAAGCCACTTTGTAAGGGGGTTAACTGCATAAGCTTGGTCCAGATCGGTAGGGCTACCCCCAAACTTACTAACAAACTTGAATCTAAGTAAGAAGCGGTCCCTGCTACTAACACGAGTGACCAAACTTTCTTATCCATTCTTGGTTGATTTGGCATTGGACTAAGCCTCCTCCGTTAAATACTTTTGGATCAAATATGCAGGGGTACAGCTCCAAGCATGACAATAACTTGATACAATCGGACTGCCATATGGTGAATAATCTGGTTGATCAGGATCAAAGGCTTCCCAGTACGTATCTGCTCCCAAAGCCAACATTTTCCCCCAATAATGCTTCAGCAGCGCTACCGCCTCGTCGTTTAATCCAGCCATGAATAACGCTTCTACAACGTGGTGATACATGTACGGAGTCGCAATTCCTCGAATCGGGAATAGCTGCTTAATCATTGTTCGCATCACTACTTGAACCTGATCACCAGTAACTACGCCTGCCAATACCATCCAGACCTGACTTGCGACGTTAATTTCACGTTTTGCCCCACTAACAAATAAATCTTGTTGCGCATCAAAAAGCTGTTCTTGGGCATACGTAACGAGTTGTTGCAAACTTGCCACATAACGTTCCGTCGGCTGGGCAGCAGCCTGGAGCAACGTAATTAATTGCCGGAGCGCCAAAATTAAGACCCCTTGGCCGGCCGTTGTTTTATCAAACTCGTTTGACCAATCGATAAAGACTGGGTAGGCTTCATCTTCTTGGTAGCCCCCTTGATCATTAACCCTAGTTAAAGCAATTTCCATTTGTGCTGTTGCAACTGGCAAGAGATCAGCTAATGCTTCTTGATCTTTTGTATGGCGATAGTAATCTGCCAACGTCGAAATAAAGAATAAACTGTAATCAAACAAGAACGTATCATCCGGAACATAGTTCGGCTTAGTAAAGACATTAGCCACGATTCGGCCATCTTTGGCCGTCATCGCCGCAAACAAGTATAAACAGCGCTTCACTAATTCTCGGTTATCAAACGTCGCGTAGTTAGCTAGCGCCTGCAAACGCAAGTCGCCTAACCACAACCGCCGATCTCTTTTTGGCCCGTCTTCAAAGACCTCTTGCATACAATCTTGGAGCGTTTTGACACTCACTTCGTAAATCCTTTGTAATTCGGGGTCAGCTAATTTAACCGACGGGAGCTTAGTTGGATCAGCTGACGATTCAGTAATCACTTCTGGCTGCTTAAATTGCACGGCCCATTTAGGAGAAGTATCAATTACCGTCAATTCAACGTAGCGAAAAGCGTAGCGACGTGGCAGTTTTAACGTTGCCGGTAGTTCATCAAAATGAACGATTTCTTCTTGAATCCACGACTTACTTAACCAGCCTTGATAATCACTAGCTTGATACGACAGTTCGGCCGGCACTTCAGCAAATCGGATTCGTAAGGTTAATGGCGCGTCTTGCGGTGAGCCAACGTGCGTAAGCTTTAATTTAAATTGCCCCACATAATGATTTCCAAAATCGAGAATAACTTGATCATCCCGAGCAAATTTACGCTCCTTTAAGTCAGCTAATTCACCATTTTTAACCACCCCCACACCATCTAATTTCGTTGGATCATTACACAACTTAACAAGCTGACAAGGGACAACTTTCTGGTGCTGCAACGGAGGAGTCAGGCGAATTGCCTTTTCCAACAACCTTTGATCATGCTTAAATTCAACATCATCGTTAATTTGAAAAGTAAATGCCATCGTGTCATCTCCTATTTATCTTGAACAATCCCGTATTTCTTTTGTAACCGGATAACTACTAATCCAGCAATAAAGGCCACAATTACTAAGCCTGTAAAAGCAAACATCGTGTACCGGATCGCCGATGGTACCACCAAGGCTGGTGTAACGAAGGCAAACAGTCCGCAGGCAAACCGCGAAACCCCATTCATAACCCCTTGAACGGCTGCGCGGGCTTCAACTGGGAACGATTCTTGAGTCCAGACCTTGTAAATGGCTTCCCCAGCAATGTTATTCCCAATGTTGTAACAACCAATCGCAATTACAATTGGCCATAAGGCATGGCTTGAGATTGCTAAACCAAACATAGCCGCAGCCTGAACAATCATCCCAATCCAGAAGAACCGATTCCGGTTCGGACTTGAGGCAACCGTCGAGAAGAGGGTAACAGCAATTAAACCGACAAAGTTTAAAACAATTCCCGCCCCCGTGGCAAAGGTTTGTGACGCATGCGCTTGAACTAACGTAAAGGTTTGGAATTGTCCAAAGGTGTTAGCCAACAAGTTCCAGCAAATGTAAAAGACAAAGATTCCGATGAAAAAGCCCAGGTATTGCTTCTTGTTTTGCCCTGCAAAAAGTACCTTCATCCCCGATACGGCCACTTGATCATCTGCTTTTTCAGCTTGGGCGACCCGTTGCGCACCAGCTTCGTGAAAGGCCCGAAACTTTGGTGAAAAAGTCCGCCATAACCAAGCCATGGCAGCAATCAGCGCCAAAATGGCAAAAACAATTCGGGCCCCAGTTGCCCCACTCATCTTAGAAACAACAAACGAGCAGATGTAAGAGATGAAAATCCCAATTTGCCAATAAATTTGCGTCGAAGAAACTAAACTAGCCGATACCTTTTCATTTGGTGAATCGTGTGAAACCACCGTTAAACTAATTGGTAAATCAGCGCCTGAGGCCAAGCCGGTAATTACAACCCCAAGTAATAAAATCAAATAGCTCGGAGCAAAGATACAAATACAAGTGCCCAAAACATAGACTAAGTTCAACCAGTTAAAGGAACGAATTAAGCCAAAAGTTTTACTAATTGGTCCAGATAACATCCCACCAATTGCAATTGCAAATGTTAGTGCCGCCGAGATGATCCCTACTTGTTGATTCGTCATCCTTAGTCCTTGCTGCCAAACGGTGATTGTCGCTGATAAGCCCACAATAATCCCGGACCCCAAAATTGAACCTAGCCCCGCCGCAGTTGCTAAGGGACGGTATTTTGCCACCAATTCTTTTTCTGTCATGTTGATGCCTCCCTAACGTTTCATTTTTAATTCGGCTTAATTTTATCCCGCCAGTGGCACCGCTTACAATATCTTAAAGGTGGTATAATAGTTGCAAATTTACAGGTCGAAAAAGGTTTGAATTAACCTTAATTAGTAAAACAGGTGGCTTTTAGAATGAATGGTCTACTTAATTTTCTCTACCAAGAAGATCCAATTGAAACGCAACAACGCCAAAATCATGGGCAAAATATCAACGATATGCGACTGGACTATGGTCCCCGGACCATTCCCCGGATCCCCAAAAACAATTTTTTTACGCATTCCTTTGTCGCAACAACTAAGCAACACCGCTATTCTTACATGCCTGCGCATTCCCATGATTTTATTGAATTAAATTACATGGTCTCTGGTCAATCTAATCAGGTCTTAAATGGGCAAACCTATCAATTACCGGCTGGTCACTTATTGGTAATGGACCGTGAAGTAATCCAAATGTACGGCTATATGGGGACCGATGATTTATTAATCAACATTTTGCTCGATCCGCAACAAATCCCCGCTAATTTCACCAAATTAATTGAACCAGCAAATAGTTTTATTCGCTTTTTGTACAATGCCCTTCAAACCAATGGCGATCACACCAGTCTTTTGATTTATAACTTGAATCAAGTTCCTCAAACCAAGTTGCTCTTTGAGACGTTAATCTACTATGCGATGACCAACGCCACCCCTGTTTGCGCCCGCGAGCCACTCCTCGCCGCTAGTTTAGCTGCCTTACCTCAGCCAACTGTTGCCCATGTTCAAGAACTTGACAATTCTGCAAATCAAATTCAACAAATTGTCGCCTTTATTGATCAGCACTATCAAACTGTCACCCTGGAATCGTTAAGTGCCGCTTTTGGTTACAATAAAAATTACCTCGGCAATAAATTAAAGCAAAGTACGGGCCTCTCCTTTACAGAGTTGCTAGATCAAAAACGATTAGTAACCGCCCAAAACCTTCTGTTAAATACCAACCTTTCGCTAGAGGTAATTACGCTTGAATTAGGTTTTAAAAACCCTACCTCCCTTTTTCGGTTATTTAATAAGTTAGTAGGAATTTCACCAACTGAATTTCGTCAAACCGCTCGGCATTAAGCTACGGATAATTATGTAAAAAAACGCCCATCACAACAGAGCGTTGCCACAGACGTTTGAAGTTTAATTTGCTTTAAATCATTACCAAACCAACTAAGTATACACAGGTCACCACAAAGAGCAGGACAATCAACTTTGCTTCCCATTTCCACCATGCCGTAAACGGAATTCGCGCTAGGGTCAGGCCGCCCACTAGCATCCCTGCCGTTGGCGTGACTGCAGTTATTAAACCTGTGGCAGCTTGATAAGCCGTTACCACTGCACTCCCATCGACATGCGCAAAGTGCGCTAATGACCCCATAATCCCCATGGTCGCGGCAGCTAGCCCCGAACTTGATGGAATTAAGAAGGATAAGAGGATAAAGAAAACGAACGCTAAAATGATAAACACGCCTTTTGGCATCCCTGCTAACGTCGTTTCGCCGGCATGTAAAATTGTTCCAGTAATATAACCAGCATTCATCACAACTTGAATTCCCCGGGCTACTGCCACAATAATTGCGACACTCATCAATTCTTGCATCCCCGTCATAAAAGCCTGAATAAACTCATTTTCCGGGATTTTGGCGACAAATTTTACCACAATTGCCATTAAAAAGAACAGCATCGTAATTTCGTTAAAGTACCAACTCCCTAATGGGGTCGCATCCTGACCAACCAAGGTACCCAAAATTGGTACCGTGCGAAGCCACTTAGTAAAAGTTTCAAAGCCCGTCCAGGCTGGATTGATGCTCGACCACGGAACCAAACCGACAATCATGATTAAAAAGGCAAGAATAAACACCGTCAAAACACGTTTTTGGGCCTTGGTTAATGGGGTCGGTTCCGCTTCCAGTTGATCAACTTTAAAGTGGGCTAAGTCAGCTTGACGTTGCTGGTAGACAAACGACTTAGTTGGATCCTTCTTTACCCGTTTTGCGTAACGTAAGATATACCAAGTTGAAAGAGCAGTCGTAACCCCTAAGAGCAAAATCCGAGAAAACAGCCCATCACCCGGCGAAATTTTAATAATTGCCGATGCTACCCCAGTGGAAAAGGGGTTCACTGTCGAAGCTAAATCACCGACCCGGGTCCCGATGATAATTACCCCCGCTGCCACTAAAGAATCGTAACCTACGGCCATCATAATTGGCACTAAAAGTGGGAAGAAGGCCATCGTTTCTTCCACCATCCCATACGTTGAACCACCGAGCGCAAAAATTATCATCAGTACAATAATTAAGCGTTGCTCATGGCCACGCGAATTAAGGACAACGGAACGAATGGCATCATTTAGGGCTCCAGTGTGATTAACTACGCCCAAAAAGCCCCCAATCACCAAAATAAATAGTGCAATCTGAACTGCCCCACTCGTAGCTTCATTTCCGACCATTCCAATCACGGGTGCCATAAAGATATCCCAAAGTCCTTGCGGATGGCGGGCAATCGTGTGGTAAGTCCCGGTAATTAAATTCCCTGCTGAATCCTGGCGGTACGTCCCAGCGGGAATTACCCAGGTCAAAATCGCTAGTAACGCAATTAACCCAAATAAGATCGTAAACGCCGATGGCAACCGTCGCTTCTTTTGTTCTGCCATTATCGCGCCCCCCTTAGTCAAAAAACTTTTGGGCTAAGCGTTGGTAGAATTCAATGGCCTGATAATAGACCGCTAGCTCCACATATTCATTGCTGGCATGAGAAGTACTCCCACCTGGTCCAATCAAAGCAATCGAAAAGTCACCTTTTGCATGTAAAAATTCTGAGCCATCACTAGCTCCCGATTGGCCAACCGGAGTCAACGGTGTCGCAAAGACTTCCTGATGCACTTGGTCGATTAAACGCAACAGCGGTGCATCTGCGTTTCCAGGCATCGGCTCCTCAGGAAAACTGTAAGTTAAGTTTAAATTGTAGCCAGGCCGCTGATTTAACTCTGCTACTAATCCATCCAAAATATCGTAAACTTGCTGGTTAGGATGGGCTGGAATTGTACGAATATTTCCCTTTAACGTAGCTTGAGCAGGGACACTATTTATTTGCTCCCCACCTTCGATGACACTAATCACGTGGGTTAGTGGACCCAACACCGGATCCGTTTGGTCTAATGCGGCTAACCGCACTTTTGCTTGGTTGGCAAATTCCAAAACATGATCTAAAGCATTAATTCCAAGCTGTGGGCGGGAAGCATGTGCGCCCTTACCCTTAGCAGTCAGAATGTAGTCGATGACCCCTTTAGCAGTGTAGCCAACCTCACCCAAATCAGCACTTGGTTCTGCAATTACCAGCCCTGCTAAATGATCAGCGTACCCCGCTTCCGTTAGTTGAGCGGCACCATATTCACCCGTTTCTTCTCCGACTGTCGCCAATAAACGAATCTGACCTGGTAAAGTCTGGTGTTCTAACATTTCCAACAGGGCTACAACAATCGCAGCCAAACCACTCTTCATATCACAAGCGCCCCGGCCATACAGTCGACCATCTTTAAGAGTTGCCTTAAAGGGATCTGTGTCCCACTGAGCTAAATCTCCGGGCGCAACTACATCCATATGCCCGGCTAAGCCAAGCGTCTTATCACCTTGACCAGCCGTGATAACTAGATTGTCGCGCCCTGGCGCGTAAGTAACCCGCTCAATTGTTACTTGATCGCGGTATGGAGCAAATAAAGTAACTAAGTAATCGGCTACATCTGCCTCGTGATCATTAACTGACGGGATCGCAATCAACTGCTTGAGAATTTCGAGTTGCTGTGATTTTTCCATTGTCAAGCCCTCCTTTAGTTAAATGAATTACAATTTAATTATAACATCTCTCACTTTTTATAATGATTTTATTTTTAAAGGTCGCTGGCTTCATATACATAATTTTCTGCTTCTTTAGGTGCCAAGTCTATTACTGCTTGGTTTGAATGCCCGGAAAATTAAAGTCCCGTTGCCCATAGTTTTCAATATATTGGTATAAAATTAACTCTAAAATCGCCATCATCGAAATATGAGAGGTAATATCTGAACCATTCAAAAACACATCATCTGTAAACATGTAAAAATTGATGTCACTAAGGTTCTGAATAATATTATTATCTGCTTGGGTAACTGAAATAATGGTCGGAGTTACCTTCGCCCGGTGAAAATCATTTAACATTGTGATATGCTCATCATCATTTCCATGGTAGCTTAAAATAAAAACCACTGAGTTTGAATTTACCTGATGAATCGCTAACCGCCGGTAATCATGATCCCGCGGGAAATGGACACTAAAGCCCGCCATCGTATACAAATAATAAAGGTACTCCGTAATGTGTTTACTAACACCATTGGCAAAGAAGAACACTTCCGGGTGCTGAGCCAGCAAATTAACAACCTGCTCTAATTTTTGCGCCTGAATAACCCGAACTGATTCATTAATATTTTTCAAGTACTCTTGACGGTAATCGCGTTGTTCGACCGTAAAGGGTTGTTTTTCTGGTGCTCGTTGATTAAGTAACGTGAACTTAATTACCGTAGAAAATTCAGAATACCCAGAAAAGCCAATCTTTTGCACAAACCTTAAAAAAGTTGCTGAAGATACATAGGCCATCGCTGCCACTTCCCGGATGCTCTTGCCGCGGATCTCCACCATGTTTTTAACTACAAAATCAAATAATTCCTGATCGTTCTTAGAAAGTCCTGCTAAGTACGGACTAACAATTTCAAAGAAATTCATAGTTGCCCCCTTAAATTGCCGGTACATGCGTCACGATCGTGTGAAGACCACCACCACCGATTAAAATTTCCCGGGCCGGAATCCCAATCACCTGACGATCTGGGTATAGTTGTGCTAACTTAGCCTGCGCTAATTCGTCCGCCGGATCCTCAAATAATGGCATAATAATTTGCTTTGTGGTCGTAATGTAATTTACGTATGTGGCCGTCAACCGTTGACCAATCTTACGTGGCATTGACCCATTAATATCTTCAACCGTTGCAGCTTCGGTCGCCGTTAAAGTTAAAATTTGTGGCATTTGCAAACGATGAATCTCAAGGGGCTTCCCCTGGGCATCGGTAGCTTGACCCAAGATTTTCTCCGCCGCACGACAAACCTGATAAACCGGATCCGTTTGATCATCAGTCCAGGTAAGGACAACTTGATGTGGTGCAACAAAGTTCAAAAGATTATCAATATCGCCACCAGTTTCATCAAGGAAGTAGCCATGATCCAGCCAAATCATTTTTTCGATTCCCAATTCATCATGAAGGAGCTGATTCATAACTGTTTCTGTCATTCCTGGGTTTCGATCTTCTGCAAGCAGCACATCCCTGGTTCCGATACCAGTTCCACAACCATCTGTATGAATGGCACACCCTTCTAAAACAGTTTTGACTCGATGGCTTGGCAAACGAAAATAATCCGCAATTTTTCGTGCAATCTGATCATCAAAGTGCCAAGGAAAGTACAAGCCATCAATTAAGCCACCCCATGCATTAAAGGTAAAATCAACGGTCCGTAATTCATGACCATTGCTAACGAAAAAGGGACCATAATCCCGAATGAAGGCATCGTTGCTACTCATCTCCACAACGCGGATTTTGTTAGAGAGCCTTGTCCGCGCATTCAAGTATTGGTCTTGATTCACAAAAACAGTTACTGGTTGCGTTTGGGCAATCTGCTCTGCAATTTGGGTCACTATTTTTTGGGCCGGCTTTCCACCATTGCGCCAATTATCTGGGCGCTGAGGCCAAACTAGTAAGCTTTCTTGCTGCGGAGCAAACTCAGCTACCAAACGAAAAGGTTCATGCTTCATCTTAAAATTTTCCTCCATAATTAAACGCCAAAAAGAGCCGATCCCTGATTAGAATCTGCTCTTTTTAGCTATTTGATTAACCGTGAATCACCGTCCCAAGCTTGCCGGCCAGAGCATCATCCAGTCCGGATAAGGACGTGATGATTGCTTCACGCTCTGGGTGTCCTTCAACAAAGGACAGGCAGGCTTGAATCTTTGGCAACATGCTTCCGGCAGCGAAGTGGCCTGCTGCCATGTATTCCTTCGCTTCATCGACGGAGATGTTTTCCAGCCGCTTTTGATCTGGTTGGTTGAAGTTGATGTAAACATAGTCAACCGCCGTCAAAATAATCAGCTTATCTGCGTCAATGTTGTCAGCTAACAAGGCACTGGACCGGTCTTTGTCGATCACGGCTGGGA
>NZ_HE997173.1:1061073-1181616 GCF_000312405.1 Limosilactobacillus ingluviei str. Autruche 4
CTTTTGCCATATGCACCCCTCTTTGTTATGCTTCTGGAACTTGTTGGGTAATGCAGTGAATGTTCCCACCACCCAATAAAATTTCACGGGCTGGAACCCCAACGATCTTCCGGTCCGGGTATAAGCTTTGCAGGGTTTCCCGGGCCTTTTCATCATTTGGATCATTAAAGAGTGGGAAAACAATCCCTCCATTTGCCGTGTAGTAGTTTACGTAACTTGCTGCCAACCGTTCACCTTCAGTCCGTGGTTGAACGCCTTCGATCGCATCAACCCCCTCGCTTTCCTCTTTCGTGATGGTAATTGGCTTTGGCAAGTACAGCTTCGTAATCTTCAATTTCCGACCTTTGGCATCTGTTGCTTGTTCCAGAATTTCAAGGTTTTCCCGCGAAATTTCATATTGTGGATCAGTTTGGTCATCCGTCCAAGCTAACACTACATGGCCCGGAGCAACAAAGTTCGCAATGTTGTCAACGTGACCGTTCGTTTCATCCAGGTAAATCCCCTTGTGCAGCCAGATGATCTTTTCTAAGTTTAAGTGTTCCTTCAGTACTTCTTCGATTTGCTCTTTGGAAAGTTGTGGGTTCCGCCCTTCAGATAACAAGCATTCTTCGGTCGTAATCAACGTCCCTTCACCGTCGACGTGAATGGAGCCCCCTTCTAAAACGAAATCATTCAAGCGGTAACGGTCAACATGTTCCATTTCGGCCATCTTTTGGGCAATCCGATCATCCTTATCCCATGGGAAGTACAAACCATCAAATAACCCGCCCCAGGCATTGAAAGTCCAGTCAACTGCCCGCAAGCCGCCTTGGTCGTTCTTAACAAAGGTTGCCCCACAGTCACGAATCCAGGAATCATTATTCGAAATTTCAACTACTTCCACTTGGTCAGGTAATAAGTTCCGCGCGTTTTCATATTGATCATCGTTTACTCCAACCGTTACATGTTCAAATTCTGAAATAGCGGTTGCCACATCAACAAATTGCTTTTGAGCTGGCTTCCCACCATTACGCCAGTTATCTGGGCGTTGTGGCCAAAGAATGTAGACCCCGCGGTGAGCTTCAAATTCACCTGGCATCCGGTAACCGTCTTGCTTAGGAGTACTTGTTAACGTCTTCATAATTAATGTACCTCACTATTCTTAATGTGTTCGATATGCGTCGTTGTCTGTTCATGCTTTTTCTCGGAGTAACGAACCAAAATTTCGCCAATGATTAACGTAAGAATTGTTCCCACCAGAACTGGCACTTTAGTTGAAATCTCGGCCGGATCACTGCTTAGTGGGAGAATTGTCAATAGCACAGTAATAATCAATAATACTTCTGGAACCCAAGTGATTAAATTAATCATAACGTTTCCGCCACCAACTTTAAATGGCCGTTCACGATCTGGATCACTCTTCCGCAACTTCCAGAAAGCCGGGAACATCATGACGTACGATAATAGTAATGCCACGACATTTAAGGAGAAGAAGGCCCAGAAAATATCCTGATTCGGGATAAATGGTGAAGCGACACAAAGAATGGTTGCGACAATCCCGTTTAAATAGCCGGTCCCAACTGGCATTCCTTTTGCATCTTCTTTTGCAAAGATGGCTGGTAAATCATGATTTTTAGCAGCGTAGTCAGCAACGTAATTAACCCCGAGGGCCCAAGAAACCATTTCCGAAGCCAAAATGTACAGGAAAAGCACACCAATCAACACAACAAACCAATTCATCTGCCCTACTAACAAGATGAAACTGTCGATTAAGCCACTACTTGGTGACAATTTTGAGGTTGGTACGGCAACGCCCATCCCAAAGGCCATTAACAGATAGAAGAAGGCAATTAAGGCCCCACCATAGATGATTGCTTTTGGAATCTGATGCTTTGGGTCATCCATATCGTCGGCCATCGTTGCTACAACTTCAAACCCAAGGAAGTTAAAAATAATAATCGAAAGGTTACTTAAGGAGGTTAAATTAGCTTTTGGCAATAGGTTTAGACCGGAATAATCATTGGCAACGCCCCGTGTCATCGCTACATAAATCCCTAAAACACCTAAACCAAGAACAATCACAATCTTCCCTAACGCTGCGATGTTCATAATCCACTTACTTTCCGAGACAGGTTTGTTGCCTAGCAACACCACAACCCAAACAAAAATTAATTGAATTAATACATCCCAGAAGGTTCCTAAGTGAAGTTTAAAAATTTGACTCATGGTTTGAGTAAATAGAATTGCCAGACTCGCCATCCAAAGTGGATAGTTAATCCAATAAAGCCAAGCTAATCGGCCACCCCAGCGTGAGCCAAAGGCCTGTTTTACCCAATCGTATAAGCCACCATCGCCAGTGTAGGCCGTCCCTAATTCAGAAGAAACAAGCCCATACGGGACGAAAAAGAAGATTAATAAGAAGATCCACCAAAAGAATTGTGATGGTCCAATTGCAGCAGCTGGGGCAGCCGACTCAGCCACCATAACCACTACTACTGACATCAAGACCGCATCAAAGAGGTGAAACTTTTTGGGCTTATCCATTTTAATCACCCTTTTCTATCGAAAGCCTAATTAATTTTCACGAGAGTCTGGTGCATTCCGTAACATTAAATCTAATTCTGCCTGATACATTGCGGCCACTTCCTTTGAAGCATAGTTCAAAGTTGGGTTCAGTAAGTAAACGAAGATTGCCCGCATGGCCGTCTTCCGGTTTTCCGCTTGGTCCCAAACAATCGAGTGGGGACCATCTAAAACTTCATCGGTAACTTCTTCGCCCCGGCTAGCTGGTAAGCAGTGCAACACTTGCACATCTTCATTGTTGGTCTTCTTCAGTAAGTCATCATTAACTTGATACTTTGGATAGAAGATCTTCATGTATTCATCTTTTTGCAATTCTTTATCGTAAAGACCGTACCAAACATCAGTGTAAATAAAGTCAGCACCATCAAGGATTGCTTCATCATCAGAAATTTCAATCGTAGCACCAGTTTGCTTAGCAATTTCTTGGGCCTTAGCCAAATCCTTAGCTGGCATTTGTTTACCTTCCGGGCCAAATTGAGCAAAGTGCATCCCCATTTGCGCCGTAAAGTACATCGTAGAAATAGCGACTTGCGTTGCATCCCCAACAAAGACTACTTTACATTCTTCAAGTGTTTTACCTGCTGGCAGGTGTTCTTCAATCGTTGTCAAGTCGCCTAAGGCTTGAGTTGGATGACTCTCATCACTCATAAAGTTAACTACAGGAACTTGAGAGTACTTAGCCAGATTTTCAACTTCTGAGTGCCGGTTTACACGGGCACCAACAATGTCAAGTAACCGTCCTAACACGTGTCCCGTATCAGTTAACGATTCATGGCCACCTTCGCCTAATTGAATTTGGCCCGGTGCTAGATACAATGCGTGACCACCTAATTCAGTCATCGCTGCTTCTGCGGCATTCCGAGTCCGAGTAGAAGTTTGCTCAAAGATCATCCCTAAGGACTTATTCTTTAACAGTGGCGGGTAGTAACCATTGTGAATGGCCTCTTTAATTTCTAATCCCAGATCTACCATAAATTGCATTTCTTCTTTAGTGAACGGAACCGTGTCGATGTAATCGCGTTTAGTCATGAGTCATTCCTCCTAAAAAGATTTTTAAATTTGTTTACGGTGTTATTATCTATCTCTGATTATAATTTTGGAACCCCTTTCGTTGTTGATGAATCAACATCAATACCATTAGAAATTCGTTTCATTTCCTGTAACATGTTTCAATCTTCCAATGTCGCTTGACTAGGCCTTTTTTCTCCCTTAAGCGCCCTCACATTAGCTAATTAATTCACAATCAATTCGAAACAAATTCCGCTATAAAAAAGCAGGGCTACCTCAAAAGTTAGTCCTGCTTAATAACTGTTTCTGTGTGATGCAATCCCCATGATAAAATTAACTCAATCAAGCTTAAATAGAGGAACTGTACCAATGACACTTCATTATCTGCCCCCAAGCAAAATTATCCGCGAACCCGCCTTAGAAGAAGAGCTCGGGATCGCCGATCTTGACATTGTAGCCTATACGACCGGGCATAAGCTGACCGTTGTAGGCCAAATTTCCGCGCCCAACCTCACTGCCCGCTTTAAGATGGCGCTGATCGCCTACGATCAAGCCGGCAACATCATCCTAACCGAAGAAAGCAATACCCCCTACGGTAGTGGTTTGGTAACCAGCGAAATTGTAACCCCCGCCTTTTTTAATCACTACCCCTTCGGCTTTTCACGTTCTGATCCCGATGCCGCTAAGATTGACCACGTAAAAATCTACCCAATTGGTGAAACACGATGACCAAACTTCCTGACCTAGCCACTTTAATCGCTACTCATCCCAACTTACTCAGCGATTGGCTTTCCTTAAGTGCCCAACTCCAATCCCTACATCCGACCAGCCTGGAATTTAACCTCACCCGGGTCTGCTGGGAATTTGGCTTGCTATTTGAGGTCCCCACTAACGATGATGCAACCCGTCGACAGCTGCGGGCTGAATTTGGCCTGACTGAAGCCGCCGCTAAGTGGTGTCTGAACCTGGCTCACGCCGTCAAAGACCAGCGTATGGCGACCACGGTACCAGCTCCCTTGTCCGATCTTGATGTGATCGCTCTCAGTCAATGTCCAATTGACCGCCGGCTACCCGCTAACCCCTTTGCCCGTGATCTAATCGCAGAAACTCAATGTGACGTCGAAGTGGTGGGTTGCACAGCCAGACGAAGTTACGATGAAGAGCCTGGTCAAGTTGCCACCCTCCAGATCCAAGGCGAATGCAAAGCAAAACAGCCCCAAACCGATATCTTGATCTTTATCATGGTGTACAACGAACGTCGGCAATTAATCGCCTTTGACAGCAGCACTAAAATCTACGCAAATCAGCGCAGCGCCACGCCAATCAACCGGTACTTGCATCTGCCCATCGATCAAAAGATTTCAAAGATTACCGTCCGTCCTGCCCGCGACCCGCGCTGGTAATCAACTTTGACCGCCAAAAACGGGCAATGATTGTCTCAATGATCTTTCCCTATCAAGCCAATTTTCCCGTCCCACACCGCAAGCGCGGCCCGATCCGATCTAAGCTCACTTCGATAAAGCGGAGCGCATTCCAAGCGATCAGCGGTGCCAAGAAAAAGGTCACCGGTGGTTGTGCGGAACGCGGCTTGGTCACCAAGTTTGTCAAATGATTTAGGGCGACTGGTAGCTGCCGGGCCGGCGCAACCAAGCGCAACTGCACCGGCGTACAGCGCCCCCAGTCGTCTTGGACCATTACGGCCAAGCTATAACACTGCGGCAGGATTGTATCACTCTGCCAGCTGACTTGCTTGATCGTCGCCACTGATGGTTCGCCCAATAGCTGCTGCATTAACGGCCGCAGGCTGGTCGGCTCAGCTAGCCACCGTGCCACTAGGACGCTAGCTTGCGTCATTGTTTTATTTGCCATTTAAATTCCTCCTCACGCGGGGTAAGCCCCTACTTTGTATATACGCGAAAAAGAGGGATTTTTAACTTTATTCACAAAGTTTTTTGGTTCTGGCCACTGAGCACTTGGTTAATCGGGTTTTACCCACCAAAATTTTCATCTTCACAAACTAAAAACGGTGGGCCCGCCTGTCTGCTTCAAGCAGTCCCACCGTTCGTTCCGTTGGCAAAATTCTTGAGTGCGCTTAGTCTCCCCTTCTTATTCCTCGCCGCGGTTGTCAGGTTGCGCTACCTGCTCATAATAACGTTGGGCGGCAGCTAATGAACTTTTTTGCATCAAGGCTAACGTTTCCACGATTTGTTTTGGGGTTTGACCTTGCATTTGTAGAGTATGGATTACGCTGAGCATCGTTTCATCGCGGCCTTCTGCGCGACCTTCTGCTCTTCCTTCTGCGTAGCCCTCTACACGGCCCATTGCATGACCTTCACTCAACCCAAGTCGCCATTCATCCTTCAGTCGCATTTGTAAATTCATTAGTGCTCGCCTCCGTTGGCAGCTCGCGCCATTTGCTCATAGTAATGTTGCGCTTCGGCTAATGAGATCTTCCGGGCTAAGGCCAGGGCTTCTACGATTTGTTTTTGCGGCATCCCTTGGGCCTGCAAAGCATGAATCAAGCCAAACGCCATTTCATCGCGGCCTTCTGTTTTTCCTTCTGCTCTTCCTTGACTAAGACCTTCTGCCTTTCCTTCCGCTCTCCCTTAATCAAGACCTTCGCTTAACCCCAGTTTCCATTCATCCTTCAGCCGCATTTTTAAATTCATCAGTGCTCGCCTCCGCTAGTAGCTTGCACCACCTGATCATAGTAATGTTGCGCTTCGGCTAATGAGATCTTCCGGGCTAAGGCCAGGGCTTCTACGATTTGTTTTTGCGGCATCCCTTGGGCCTGCAAAGCATGAATCAAGCCAAGCGTCATTTCATCGCGGCCTTCTGCCTTTCCTTCTGCGCGGCCCTCTGCACGACCTTCTACTTTTCCTTCCGCTCGCCCTTGGTCAAGACCTTCGCTTAGCCCCAGTCGCCATTCATCCTTCAGCCGCATTTTTAAATTCATCAGTGCTCGCCTCCGTTTCTTATCCCGATTATAGTCATCGATTTCCTTCACCAACCTGACCGCCAACGGGTTGGCGTTATCGTGCCGGCGGTTCATGACGTCCAAGACCGCTGCCAATGCCGGGGTGATTTGACCCTTGGTGCCCAAGGCATTGATCAGAATCACGTGCGAGTTGGTCGGCAGGCGCAACTGCCGGTCGTCATCCTCGTAGTAGTGGAACTGATATAATCGCCGATCCTGCCCGCAGGGGTCAAAGGCGCAAAAGAAGATGACGTAGCTTTCCCGCAGGTCATCGTAATCTTCACCCTTCTTCAGCGTCTCTTGGTCAATCTGCGCCTGGTAGTAGCGGACCCGTTTGCCCAGCCCCGGTTGGTTTGCGACTTGCATTTCCACGTCGTAGAACTGTTCCTGATCGTCCTCAATGATTGCGTCAAAGCGGACGCCGCGCTCATCATCAAAGGCCAGGTAGTTGACCGGGTGCTCGTTCTCCAGCCGCTTGACCGCCGTGATCTTGAGCTCTGGTAAAATTGCCCGCAAAATCGCGAGGCAATTTTCCTCGTGCTCCATTACCCAGCGGAAAATCAGGTCGTTAGTGAAGTCAAAATATTCTTACGCCATTTCATCGCTCCTATTCTTATTGTAGCATCCCCACTGCCTTTCAGCGAGCCGGGCGTGCCACTTTTACTCGGGAGCTTTCTCCCTAATTATATATACGCGAAACGGAGCGATTTTTAACTTTTTTCACAAACTTTTTTATTTCAACAGCCTTCAAGTTGATTGCACCACTGCTGGCGTCCTGCAGCCAGCAATGCTTTTCACAAGTTAGAAAACGCTTTAATTATCCGGTGCAAAGAAAGCAGCGGCCAGTCGCTGATAGAATTCAATCGCCTGGTAGTAGACGGCCAGGTCAACGAATTCGTTGCTGGCGTGGCTAGTGTCACCACCAGGACCGATCAAAGCGATCGTAAAGTCGCCCTTCGCATGCAGAAATTCGGAACCATCACTGGCCCCGGCTTGCCCCACCGGCGTGACCGAAGTACCAAAGACGTCCTGATGGACCTGATCAATCAATTTCAGCAGCGGGGCGTCTGCTACACCCGGCATCGGCTCTTCCGGAAAGCTGTAAGTCAGGCGCAAATCGTAGCCTGGCCGCTGGTTCAATTCCGCCACTAGGCCAGCCAAAAT
This sequence comes from Limosilactobacillus ingluviei str. Autruche 4, assembly GCF_000312405.1. Lineage (NCBI taxonomy): Bacteria > Bacillati > Bacillota > Bacilli > Lactobacillales > Lactobacillaceae > Limosilactobacillus > Limosilactobacillus ingluviei. The sequence goes on from NZ_HE997173.1 coordinate 1,068,785, forward strand.
ATCGTAGACCTGCTGGTTGGGATGGGCGGGAATCGTGCGAATATTGCCCTGCAAAGTCGCTTGGGCTGGGACACTGTTGATTTGCTCACCACCGTTGATCACACTGATCACGTGGGTCAAAGGCCCCAGCACCGGATCGACTTGATCGAGCTTAGCCAGGCGGGCTTTAGCCTGAGTGGCAAATTCCAGCACATGGTCGAGAGCGTTGATCCCCAGTTGCGGCTGGGAGGCATGCGCGCTCTGGCCCTTGGCAGTCAAGATGTAATCGATCACTCCTTTGGCGGTGTAGCCGACCTCGCGAAGGTCGGCGCTTGGCTCGGCAATCATCAACCCGGCCAGGTCATCAGCATACCCCGCTTTAGTCAACTGGGCAGCACCGTACTCGCCAGTCTCTTCACCGACCGTGGCTAACAACCGGATCCTCCCCGGCAGGGTCTGGTGCTCCAACATTTCCAGCAGGGCCACCACAATCGCTGCCAGGCCACTCTTCATGTCACACGCGCCCCGCCCGTATAGACGACCGGCCTTAACCGTGGCTTTAAAGGGATCAGTCGTCCACTGAGCCAGATCTCCGGGGGCAACCACGTCCATGTGGCCGGCCAAGCCGAGGGTCTTCGTCCCCTGACCAGCGGTAATCACTAAGTTGTCGCGTCCCGGCGCATAAGTCACCCGCTCGATTTGAATTTGATCTTGGTAGGGGGTAAAAAGTTTGGTCAAGTAATCGGCCACTGCCGCTTCTCGACCGTTGACCGAGGGGATGGCAATTAAGTGCTTAAGAATTTCGAGTTGCTGAACTTGTTTCATGTCATTTCCTCCGTACTTGGCATGCGTCATTTTCCTTAATCATACCACCAAAAAACGCGGCTCCCCCGGAACCGCGTTACCTGCTTACTTATCCAAAATAATGTCACTTGGCTTCACTTCACTGCCAAAGTATGGCTTTAATTCTTGGTTGTAGTCCTTGGCAAAGAAGCCTTCCTTATTCAGCTTGGTGATTTCTCGATTCGTCCACTTCAGCAGGGAAGTGTTCCCCTTCTTGATTCCCGGGGCAATGTAGGAGCTGGCCCCTAATTGCTTGATGCCGACCGTGTACTTTGGGTGTTGCTTGACCCAAGCGTACAGGTAGGAGTTATCATCCGCCAAAGCCGTCGCCCGCCCGTTCTTTAAGGCGTTGAACTGTTGGGTCTTGGAGTCAAACTTCAGCAATTGGACCTGCTTTTGCTTTTGGGTAAAGTATTGTTCGGCCGTGGTCCCCTTGGTGACAATCAGCTTTTGGCCCTTTAACTGGCTGACCTTGGTTACTGGCTTTGTCTTCTTAGACACCACCCCGACAGATACTTTCATGTATGGCTTGGCAAAGCTGACAACCTGCTTGCGTTCCGGCGTTACCGTAAAGTTAGCCAAGACCAAGTCGGCCTTATTGGCATTTAAGGTATCGACCCGGTTGTTGGCGTTGACTTGGATAAACTTGACCTTAACCCCTAAGTCCTTGGCTAAGCGCCGCGCCAAGTAAACGTCGTAGCCGACCCGCTTGCCATCTTGATTAACCCACCCGTAAGGCTTTAAATCACCAAAGACGGCGACCCGCAAGGTGCCACGCTTCTTAATCGCGGCCACTGAGCTGGGGTTTGTGGCCGCCTGCGCGGGCCGGGCCAAAGTGGCTAACGGGGCCAAGGCTAAGAGCAGCGCCCCGAGACTCAGGATAATTGCTTTGAAAATTTTCTTCATTTGGTTGACCTTCCTTCTTAAAAGTCCATGCTATCCAAAAATTCTTGCGCCCGCTGCGTTTGCGGCTGGGCAAAAAATTGCTGGCCCGGCGTGTCCTCGACGATTTTGCCATCGGCCAAGAAGAGGACGCGGTCGGCGATTTGGGCGGCAAAGTTCATTTCGTGAGTCACGATGATCATCGTCATCGCTGCTTCTTGTGACAACTGCTTGATAATTTCCAAGACCCCCCGCACCATTTCCGGGTCCAAGGAAGCCGTGACTTCATCAAACAACATTAATTCCGGGTGCAAGGCCAAGGCCCGCACAATCGCGATCCGCTGCTTTTGGCCCCCGGACAGCTCCCGCGGATAGGCCTTCGCGTACGCGCTCAACCCCACCCGTTCGAGCAGGGCAAGGGCTTCTGCTTGCACGGCCGCGGCTGGCCGCCCTTGAATCTTTACCGGAGCTAGCGTGATGTTTTCGAGCACCGTCAAATTCGGGAACAGGTCGTAACTTTGAAAGACCATCCCGATTTTTTGCCGCAATTTTTGCCAGTGGGCTTCATCGGCGACCACGGGCTGACCGTTAAACGTCAAGGTCCCGGCCTGAAAGGCTTCCAAGCCGTTTAAGGTCCGCAGCAGGGTACTCTTCCCCGACCCCGAGGGGCCCAGTAGGGTCAGCACTTCGCCTTGGTGCAGGGTAAAATTCACATCAAAGAGGACCTGGCGCGCCCCGTAGAATTTGTTTAAGTGGGTTACCTTTAAAATTTCCGTTTCCATTACTGCTTCCTTTCTGCCGATCAGACCTTTTGCTGGGCCGCTAAGTGCCGAGCCCAGCGAGAGAGGGGATAGTCGACCACAAAGTAAAAGATAAAAATCACTCCGTAGACCCAAAAGACCCCGGTCCGGTAAGTCGTATTATTGGCTTCAATGATCTGCTGACCGATATTGATCACGTCCATCACACTGATCAACATCAACAGCGAAGTCGTCTTGATCACCCGGGTGGCCAAATTAATCGTCGCGGGCAATTCCAACTTCAAGGCCTGGGGCAACAAGACGTAGCGGAAAAGTTGCCAGCGGTTCATTCCCAAGGCCAGCCCCGATTCGCGCTGGTGCACTGGGACCGACAGGAGCGCGCCGCGGACAATGTCGCTGAATTCCGCCGCCACCCAAAGGCCAAAGGCAATTACCGCCATCCAGCTGCCCGGCAGACTATCGACGTGAAAAAGCTCCGGCACCAGGTAGTAGGCCAAGAAGAGCAGGACTACCGTCGGCACGATCCGGAAAAATTCCAAATATAAGCGCAAACCAAGCCGCAGCACCGGATTTTTCAGTGTCCGTAACGCGCCGAGCAGCGCCCCCAGGCTCAGGCCAATCACCAGGGCCAAAGCGGCAATCCAAACCGTTGTCCATAAACCACCCAGCAGGCGCACCAAATTATGGCCTTCAAACAAGACGTTAATCCCCGAATGTGGCATACCGCACCCTCCTTTCCAACCAAGTCAAGAGCAAGGACAAGGGAATCAAAATAATGGCATAGGCGACCACCAAGACCAGCAAGTACTCATTCGACCGGTAGTACAGACCGATTAAATCCAAGGCCGTATTGGTCAATTCCGGAATCGCGATCACCGAAAAAATCGAAGTTTCCTTGATCAAAAAAATCACATTAGCTGCCAGGGCTGGCACACTGAGGGCCAAGCCCTGCGGTAAGACCACGTAGCGGGCCAATTGCCACTGGTTCATCCCCAGAGCCCGGCCTGATTCCACTTGCGTTTGGCTGACGCCGTTAAAGCCCCCGGTAAAGCCTTCGGCCATGTACGCCCCACCCAAAAAGACCAAGCCAATGATCCCACAGGTCGCGGCACTAAATTTCAGCCCCAGGACAGGAAAAGCGTAGTACAAGAAGAACAACTGAATCAACAACGGAGTGTTGCGGGCCACTTCGACATACGCCCCACTGAGCCGCCCCAAAACGGGAACTTGAAAGTACCGCAGCAAGCTGACCACCACGCCAACCACCAACGCACCCGCAATGCCGGTGGCGGATAGCCACAGCGTTAATTGAAAGCCCTTGGCAAACTCCGGCAAACTTTGCTGGATTACTGCCCAATCCACATTACCTCACCCTTTCTATTCGCTAATCCGCTTTCGGCCTAAAATTAGGTACAAAAAAAGCCTGTTGTCCCCGCTGATTCCCGTCCCACCTCACGATGAGAACCTTAAAGAAGCCGGGTTGCCTTCCCGCAACCCCGGTTGGAAATCAGAATTAACAACAGGCCGTCAGCAGCGCCCGGTCAGTCAGAAAAACAATCATCAACTTAATTAGCGTTAACATCATGTTTTCCTCCTTTCCGGTTGCTTACTGTCAAATTAGCATATTCTTAAATTTTCTAACGGATTTATCATAATCCGACTAATTGACCATTGTCAACCCTTTTTCCGCCTTTAATTAGCGCGGTAGTTAACCGGATATCGCACTGACCGGCATCCAGGCCACTTGGGGCAGGCGCTGGGCCCAAGTGGCCTGTTGGCTTGCCGTTAGGGGGCGGGTTAAGGCACTGCCCGCTTGGCGTTTTTGCCAGGGTCCCCCAAGGGGCAACGAAGCGGCGCTCACCGCCAAATAGGTGCGCGGTGCTTGGGCTAACGGGTACACCCGACCAGGCACCGCTGGGGTAAAGCTGATGCCACGCGCACTGGTCAGACGGTAAAGGTCACTTAAGATACTGTTGGCCGTGGCCAAGCCGCCGGCCCCAGGACCTTGATAAACCGTCTGCCCCAGCCGTTCACTGGTTAAGGCCACCGCATTGTCGACCCCATCGAGGCCATAAAAAACCGATTGGGGCCCGATTGCAACGGGAGCGACTTCCGCCAAGAGCCGCTGGTCCCGGCGTTGGGCCCGCGCCAAGAGGCGAATTTTCAGTCCCCACTGCCGGGCTGCGTTCAGTAATTGCGGGGATAAAGCGGTAATCCCCGTGACTGCTAAAGCGGCGGGATTAACCACCTGGTGAAACGCCAGCCGAAACCTCGGAATGGCCCGCCAGGTACTTAGTCGCGGAGTGAATCACAATGTCGGCCCCCCAGCGCAGGGGTTGGGCCAAATACGGGCTTAAAAAGGTGTTATCCACGATCGTTAACAAGCCATGCTGGTGGGCCAAGCGCGCCAGCGGAGCGACCGGGGTAACCTGTAGCAAGGGGTTGGTGACCGGTTCAAAGTAGATGGCCTTGGTATTAGGCTGGATCGCCGCGGCCACCGCCGCTAAATCCCGGGTATCGACGGCGGTAATCGTTAAATCCCACCGGGCAAAAAATTCCTTGAGCAAGCGAAAGGTCCCCCCGTAGATTTGCTTGCCAACCACCAAATGATCGCCAGCCTGGAAAATCGCCAGTGCCGCATGAATCGCCGCCATTCCCGAGGCAAAGGCAAAGGCCGCTTGGCCCCCTTCCAAGGCTGCCAATTGGGCTTCCACGGCATGGCGCGTCGGGTTGCCCGAGCGGCCGTAATCATATTGCGGGGCCGTGCCAATCGCGGGGTAGGCGTAGGTTGTAGCCGGATAAATTGGCAACACCGCCGCCCCATACGGATCAAGCTTGGTCCCAGGACCATGAACTAATTGGGTTTGAAATTTTGCCATTGTAATTACCTCCTGCTTGCTTGAACCAACAAAAAAACCTCCGCCCCCGGATTTCAGACTTGAAATCCAGGGACGAAGGTTCGTGGTACCACCCTGCACTTCGCCAACCTCACAGTTGGCGACTCATTAAGTACCCACCCACTGGGGGCGGAGACTTTGCAAGGTATCGGTTGCACCCGGGGTGAGTAGCTGCATTAAACAACCCTCACTCTGCCTCAAAGCTCATCTTCAACCCTTGGCAGTTCGCTCTTTCCCATCCCCCGAGCTCGCTTGGTAACCGCCGCCGGCCTACTCTTCTTTTTATCGGCATCTCATCAATTTCTAATTGTCAAACAGCTTACCACCACTTCGGAAAATGTCAACCGTCTTTTTCATTTTTATCAACTAATCGGTATTTTTCTACATAATATGGACACCAGCCAGTTTTTTCGGGCCGGGATCCCTCCACTTTTGCCCGGGGTAAAAAATTAAAATTAGGGTTTGACAAACCAAAATGAGAATGTTTTAATATAGTCAATCAAATCGGAAAGGAGTTTGTGATCATGCTTCACCAACCACAATTAATGGCGTTTTATTTTGGCTTTGCTTATTTTAAGTAGCGTCCGTACTGCTTGGTACGGACGGGGACGTTCGTGCCTAAGCAAAGTCAGCTTTTGTGGATGCTGTCAGCTAGGTACTTCCATCTAGTTAGGCAGCGCGGTGAGCAGCATAGGCTCCCCAATTTTTTCTGCTAACCAGCTAGATGTGGTTCCCTTCACCCATTTAGTTGGTTTTTTTATTTATCTTGATGCATACTGAAAATAATTTAAGGAGGGCAATATGGAAATTCCGTCAACTACGTCCCGAGTCAACCTGCAAAAATGGCGGCTCGCTTTAACCTTATACCTCAACTACTTAGTCCACGGCTTTGGGATCATCATCCTGGCCCAAAATATGACCGCCCTCAGCAGGGCCTGGCACGTCCCGCTGGCGACCGTCTCCTTTGTCATCTCCGGGATCGGGATCGGCCGCTTAGTCGCCTACCTGATCACTGGGAGCTTGGCCGACCTCTTGAGCCGCAAGCTCTTCGTCTTATTGGGGATGGGCTGTTACCTGATTTTTGCCCTGGGGATGGTGGCCAACCCATCGATCCCGGTGGCCTACGGGCTCGCCATCCTGGCGGGGATCGCCAATTCGGCCCTGGATGCCGGGACCTACACCACCTTAGTCGAAATTAACGGTGGTAAGGGGGACGGCACGATTTTGATTAAGGCCTTCGTCTCGCTGGGGGAATTTATCCTGCCACTCTTGGTTGCCACCTTGGCCAGCCACGGCTGGTGGTTCGGCTGGTCCTTTCTCGTCATGGCGGCCTTGATCTTGTTAAACCTGCTCAACGTCTTGACCGTCCGCTTCCCGAACCGGGCGGAATTAAAACAAATGGCCGCCCACGCCCAAGTCGCTCACCCCACCAATACCCACCACCGGTTGGGATCAACCTTGCTGTTGCTTGGCTACGGCTACACTTCAATGGCCTTGATGATCTGGTTCACCCAGTGGGTGACCCTCTTTGCCCAACAAAGCCTAGGAATGGGCGAAACCGCGGCCCACTTCTTATTATCGCTCTACAGTATCGGCTCAATCAGCGGGGTCGTCGTCTTATTTATTCTTTTGAACCGGGCCGTCAGTGAACTTAAATTGCTCGTCAGCTTAAACCTGCTCGCCACCGTAGCTCTGGCCGCCTTACTGTGGGCGGGGCAAACCCCGTGGGTCGCCAACCTTACCAGCTTACTGTTTGGCTTTGCGGCCGCCGGGGGGATCATGCAGACTGGTCTGACCGTCTTCATGAAGCTCTACCCGGCCCGCCACGGGATGGTCACGGGGGCCTTTTACTTCTTTGGCAGCCTGGCTTCCTTTACCGTCCCGCTGATCACCGGGGTCTTATCAAAGACCAGCATTACCGCGGCCTTTGGCGGTGACCTCGTCGTCGGTTTAATCGGCAGCTGCTTAATGATTGGCTTAGCACTTACTCATCACCAACAGGAGGAAAAATAATGGAACGCATCGATGGACACACTATTTTAATCGGTTTATTAGCCACCCCGATTCGCCACTCCATGTCACCGACCATGCACAACAACGCCTTTGCCATGCTCGGTCTCAACTACGCCTACCTGGCCTTTGAAGTTGGCCAACAGGAACTCCCCAGCGCCGTCCAAGCAATTCGCACCCTGGAAATGCGCGGGGCCAACATTTCGATGCCCAACAAGCAGGCCATTCTCCCCCTCTTGGATGACTTAGCGCCCGCCGCCAAGCTGGCCGGCGCGGTCAACACCGTGGTCAACGACCATGGCAAATTGACCGGCTACACCACCGATGGAATTGGCTTCATGCAGGCCCTGGCCGCTGAAAACATCGACCTGCGCGGCGAAAAAATGGTCCTGGCCGGGGCCGGGGGAGCCGGAACCCCGATCGCGATTCAAGCCGCCCTCGACGGGGTCAAAGAAATCGTCATCGTCAACCGGGCAACGGATCCCCAAGGTAGTCAAGCCCAAAAGAACGTGAAAATCATCAATGAACAAACCAACGCCCACGCCCGCTTCGTCCCCCTGGCTGATCAAGCCCAATTTAAAGCGGAATTGGCGGATGCAACCATTTACTGTGATGCGACCGGGGTGGGGATGAAACCGCTGGCCGACCAAAGTTTGATCACTGACCCCAGCTGGCTGCGCGAGGATTTGATCGTTTACGACACGGTCTACGCGCCCCGGACCACCAAGTTAATGACCATTGCCCAAGCGGCCGGCGTCCGCCACGTCTTTAACGGCTTAGGGATGATGCTGTACCAAGGCGCCGAAGCCTTTCAACTCTGGACGGGTCAAGCGATGCCGGTCCAAGCAATTGCCGACTTGCTCTTTAATGGAAAGGACTGAACCCATGCCAGTAACGACTTCTGATGGGCGGTTGACTTTCGGGGCGGGACAACCCAAAATCGCCGTCCCCATTGTCGCCGCCACCCCCGCGGCCGCTTGGCAGGCCTTTACCCAATTACCGCTGGACCAAATCGACCTGGTGGAGTGGCGCCTGGATTGCCTCAGCGACCCGCTGGATACCGCAGCCATCGTGCCAATCGCCCAGCAAATGCGCGCCCAAATCCCCCTCTTAGCCACCATCCGCACCCAAGCTGAAGGGGGACAGTGGGCCCCAACTCCGGCGCAATACCGCACCGTCTACCAAAGTTTGCTGGCTGCCCCAGCTATTGACCTGCTGGACCTTGAAGCCACGCTCCCTGCTCAGCTGGTCCAGCCCTTGCGTCAGCAGGCCCAGCAACAAGGCGTCAAAGTCATCGCCAGCTACCATAATTTTACGGCGACCCCCACTACCTCAGAACTGGCCGCCATTAATATCCGCCTGGCCGCGACCGGCGCCGATCTGATCAAGTGGGCCGTCATGCCCCAAGCAGCCACTGACGTCTTAACCGTCCTGGGAGCCATCAATGCCTACCACGGTCCCCAACCGCTGATCGCGATGGCAATGGGCGCTTGGGGGAAGGTGACCCGGCTGACCGGGGGGATCTTCCCATCCGCCATCACCTTTGCGACGGCCGGGGCCGCGTCGGCGCCGGGGCAACTGACGGTCGGCGCGGTTCGCGCCACCCTCGCACTTTTGGAAAGGAAGGGATGACCATGCCAGACTTAACGACCTTGCGCTCCGACATTGATCAACTCAACCGGGAATTAGAGCGTTTGCTCATCAAACGGTTCGCCCTGGTCAAACAAGTCGCCGCCCACAAGGCACGCACCCAGCAGCCCGTTTGCGACCCCCAGCGGGAGGCCGCCATCCTGGCCCAGCTCGGCCAGAGCACCCCGGAATTGCAACCGGCCCTGCAGGCCATTTTTCAAACCATCATGGCCCAATCGCGCACCCTGGAACAAACCTTGCTCACAAAGGAGGAACTCTAAATGACTTTCACATATCTGACCGCCGGTGAATCCCACGGTCCCCAACTGACCGGTATTATCGAAGGGATCCCGGCCGGCCTCAAACTCGACGTGGCTCAAATCAACGCCGCCTTAGCCGACCGCCAACGGGGCTACGGCCGGGGCAACCGGCAAAAGATCGAACACGACCAGGTCCAAATCCTAGGTGGCGTCCGCCACGGGGTAACGTTAGGTTCGCCGATCACCTTGGTCATTCAAAATCGCGACCATGCCCACTGGAGTGCCATTATGGACCCCACCGCCCCGGCCACCCCGGAAAATACGACCCGCCAGGTAACCCGGCCGCGGCCTGGTCACGCCGATCTGGTCGGTGGCCTTAAATACCGCCACGCCGATATGCGCAACGTCTTAGAGCGTTCCTCAGCCCGGGAAACGGCGATGCGAGTAGCGATCGGCAATATTTGTGAACAGCTTTTGGCCGCCCTGGACATCCACTTAGTCGGCTACGTGCGCCAAATTGGGCCCGTCTTAGCCGAGGATCCAACGGTCACCACGGTTAAAGCCATCAAGGCCCAAACTGCGGCCAACGACTTACGGATCACCGACGCCAGCCAAGTTGCCGCTATCCACACCCTGATCGATGACACCCGCCGGGCTGGCGATACCCTGGGGGGCTTGATCCGGGTGGTCGTTGAAAACATGCCAGCCGGAATTGGTTCTTACATTTCCTGGGATACCAAGCTGGATGGCAAGCTGGCCGCCGCGGTGATGGGGATCAACGCCATGAAGGGGGTCTCGATTGGCGATGGCTTTGAAGCCGCCACCCGCCCCGGCAGTCAGGTGATGGACCCGATCGCCTACGACCCAGCCCAGGGCTACTACCGGACTTCTAACCACCTGGGCGGCTTTGAAGGGGGGATGACCAACGGGATGCCATTAATCATCAACGCGGCCATGAAGCCGATTCCCACCCTCTACAAGGCGCTGCCGACCGTTGACACCACGACCAAGGAAGCCAAAAAGGCCAACGTCGAACGCTCCGACACCACCGCGATCGTGCCCGCCGCCTTAGTCGTGGAAAACGTGGTCGCCATCGAGTTGGTCAAAGCGCTGACGGACACCTTTTCCGCCGACAACCTGGCCCGCTTGCAAGACCAGGTGGCCGCTTGGCGCCAGGAGTTGCGCGGATGAAATTACACACCTTAGGGCCAACAGGAACGGACAGCGCCGCGGCGGCCGCCCAGTATTGTCAAGCCCACCCCGCGTTACAGGTTGTTTATCACCCCAGCTTTGAGGAATTGTATGCAAACCTGACCAAATATCGCGGTGATCAGCTGTTGGTGCCGGCCGCCTACCAAAGCCCGGCTGGGCTGAGCTGGGGCCAGCTTCACTACCGCTACTTAACGGCTTTGACCTTAATCGACGGCTTTCTTTATGAGCTGGCCCCCTTGGTCTTAGCGGAACTGCCCACCCGGGCCAACCAGCGCGCTTACGTCCACCCCGCCAACGCGGATTTGCTGCACCAATTAATTCCTACCGCCGAAATTTGCTTGTGCCCCAGCAAAATCACCGCCGCCGACCGGTTTCTGGCCGACGGGCGCTACGTCATCACCAGCCAAGCTGCCCTGCCCACCCACTTGCCCCTGCGGATTCACCAGCAGTGGACGGTCCCGATGCTGTGGAGCGTCTATTTAATCAACTAACGAAAGGAAGATTCAATGCAAACCCTTACCCCTGCGCCTACCGGCCTGCACGGCACCCTCGCCGTCCCCGGTGACAAAAGCATTTCCCACCGTGCCTTGATGTTGGGTGCGATCAGCGAAGGCGATACCACGATCCACCACTTTTTAACCGGCGAAGACTGCCTCAGTACCCTGGGAGCCCTGCAAGCCCTCGGGGTGAAAATTGAGCGGCAGGGCGAAACCGTCGTCGTTCACGGTCAAGGGTGGGCTGGTTTAACGGCCAGCGCTCACCCACTGGAGATGGGCAATTCCGGCACCACTACCCGCCTGTTAATGGGCCTGCTGGCCGGGCGGCCCTTTCAAACCACGCTTTTAGGCGATCAGTCCTTGCACCGGCGCCCCATGCGGCGGGTCGCCGAGCCGCTGCGCCACTTTGGCGGGGAAGTTCGCTTGAGTCCCCAGGGGACCCTGCCGGCCACCATTTTCGGTCAGCCCCTGCACGCCGCAACCTACCAAATGACGGTCGCCTCGGCCCAAGTCAAAAGTGCTTTGATTTTAGCAGCCCTGCAAGCTCCCGGCCCTTCAACGATCATTGAACAATTGCCGACCCGCAACCACACCGAATTGATGCTGCAACAATTTGGCGCGAACTTAACCACGGCCGCCGACCAACGGACCATCACCGTCCACCCAGCGCCCCACTTGCACGGGCAAACCGTCCAGGTCCCCGGGGACCTGTCTTCGGCCGCCTTCTTCCTGGTGGCGGCCGCGATTGTCCCGGGATCAAATGTGACCCTCACCCAGGTCAATTTAAATCCGACCCGGACCGGCATTTTACGGGTCTTACAGGCCATGGGGGCCTCCGTCACGATTACCCCGCGGGCCAGTCAGGGCGAACCGCTGGGTGATATTACCGTTTCGCACGGTCCCTTGCGCCCGATCAAAATCGGGGCGGCGGAGATCCCGGCCCTAATCGACGAACTGCCCTTAGTCGCCTTGCTGGCTGCCTGTGCCGAGGGAACCAGTGAAATTCGCGGGGCCGCCGAACTGCGGGTCAAAGAAACCGACCGAATCGCGACCGTCGCCAGCGAGTTGCGCAAACTGGGGGTTACCATTGAAGAACTGCCCGATGGGATGATCATCACCGGGCGGCCGAACTGGGCGCTCCAAACTTCAAGCCTCACCAGCCACGGTGATCACCGCATTGGCATGATGCTGGCCGTGGCCGCGCTCAAGGCCCACCAACCCTTGACTTTGGCTGAACCGGAGGCCATTGCCATCTCCTACCCGACCTTCTTTCGGGATCTGGCCCACTTGAAGGGGGATGAACGCTAATGACGACCGTCTTTTTCAAGGGGCTGGGGCTGATCGGCAGTTCCCTGGCCCAAGCCATCAAGTTGGCTCATCCCGAAGTGACCATCCTGGCCAGTGACCCCGCCCCGGCAACCATCCCCTACGCCCGTCAGCAAGGGTGGCTGGACGCGGGCGTCAGCGAATTTGAGCGGGTGGCAGAAGCCGACTTCATCTTTTTAGCCAGCCCGGTCGATCAAATCGGAGCGGACCTTAAAACCCTCGCGACCTGCTCCCTCAAGCCCGGTGTCATCGTTACTGACGTCGGTTCGACTAAGCAGGCGATTTTAACCGCCGCGGCCGCCCTGGCAGAGCAGGGAATCACCTTTATCGGGGGGCACCCGATGGCGGGGTCGCACAAAAGCGGGGTTACCGCCGGCCGGCCCGACCTCTTTGAGAACGCCTTTTACTTCCAGGTCCCGCTGAACGCCACCGCCGCCCAGCAAGCGCGCTTACAAGCCCTCCTGAGTGGCGCCAAAGTGAAGTGGCTGACCGTGACGGCGGCCACCCACGATGCGATTGTCGCCCAGATCTCCCACCTGCCCCACATTATTGCCGCTGCTCTAGTCAACCAAACCAAGGAACGGTTTGCCGACCAGCCCCTGGGGATGCGTTTGGCCGCCGGGGGCTTTAAATCCGTTACCCGGATTGCCGCGGCCGACCCGACGATGTGGACGGCAATCCTCTTAGCCAACGCGCCCGTGATTCGCCGCCAACTGGCCGATTATATCGCTCACTTGCAAACCCTGGATCAGGCGATCGCCACCCAGGAAGCCGCGGCGATTCACCGCTTCTTTGCCCAGGCCAAGCACAGTCGCGACCAGCTCAACGCCCCGGTCAAAGCCCCGTTTTACGACCTGTTCTTAAACCTGCCCGATCAAGTCGGGGCCCTGGCTGCGGTAACGGGGAAACTGGCAACGGCGGGAATCTCAATTACCAACATCCAACTCTTGGAAGTCCGAGAAGACATTAATGGTATTCTGCAACTGACCTTCAGCACCGCAGCGGCGCACCAAGCGGCCCAAGCGCTGCTGGCGGCTGAGTACAAACTCATTGAACGGGGGTAACCTAATGGAACTGATTTTAATTGGCTTTATGGGCAGCGGCAAGACCACCGTCAGCCAGCTACTCGGGCAAAAGTACCACTTGCCCGTCCTGGACTTGGACGCCGAAATCGTCGCCCAAACCGGCCAGTCGATTCCCGAAATTTTTGCGGCCGGCGGGGAAGCCCACTTCCGGGCGATTGAGCACCAGGTCCTGGCCCAAGTGATTGACCAACCCGGCATTCTAGCCACGGGCGGCGGGACGCCCTTGCGCGAGGACAACCGCGCCTTGCTGAAGGCCAGTCACGTTCCGGTCGTCCACTTGCGCGCGACGGCAGCCGAAACCAAGCGCCGGATTGGTCACGACCAAAACCGGCCCCTGGCCGCTCAGCTCGACCAAGCGGGGCTGGCCAAACTGAAAGCCGCCCGTCACGCCGCCTACCAGGCGTGCGCTGATTTCACGATTGAAACCAACCAGCTGACGCCCTTAGAAGTAGCCCAAGCGATTGAAGCCCGCCTGTCCCTTACTGTCCAGCCTTGAGGTCTGCAGTGACCCCAAGGCTTTTTTTCTTGGTCGGGGTTGGGAGGGCTTGTGAAAAAATTTGTGAAAGAAATTTTTTCACCCCCACCACGACCGGTTCATCGCGGCTAGACCAATCTTTGAGGTTTGTGCAAAGGATCTTTTTTGGCAAAAGACTTGTGAAATTTCAGAAAACGATTACAATAGTAACCAATAAAGATTGACTCAACTTGAATGGAGGAATTCACAAATGGCTTACAAGACGGTTAACCCATATACCAATGAAGTTGAACACGAATACGCCAACTCCACTGCCGCCGAAATCGAAGCGGCCCTGGCAGCTGGTCACGAACTCTACCAACAATGGCGGACCGGGGCCGGCCTGGCTGAACGCAAGGCCGTGATTACCCGCTTAGGCGAATTGCTGCGCGAACGCCGCACCGAAATGGCCGAATTAATGACCCGCGACATGGGGAAGCTGATCGGCGAAGCGGAAGGCGAAGTGGACCTGTGTGCTTCTTTCTGTGACTACTATGTCGAAAAGGCCGACGAATTCTTGGCCCCGAAGCCAATTTACACCACGACTGGCAACGCCCACATTTTAAAGCAAGCCCTCGGGGTTCTGTTGGCCGTAGAACCATGGAACTTCCCGTTCTACCAAATTGCCCGGGTCTTCATTCCAAACTTCCTGGTCGGGAACCCAATGGTCTTAAAGGACGCTTCCAACTGTCCGACTTCGGCCCAAGCTTTCTGTGACTTAGTCTTGGAAGCGGGGGCGCCAAAGGGGAGCTTGACCAACCTCTTCGTTTCCTACGACCAAGTTTCTGAAATCATTGCCGACCCGCGGATCGCTGGGGTCTGCCTGACTGGTTCCGAACGGGGCGGGGAAGCCGTTGCGGCTGAAGCCGGTAAGCACTTAAAGAAGAGTACGATGGAGCTCGGTGGGAACGACGCCTTCATCGTCTTAGAAGATGCTGACCTTGACAAATTAGCTGCGACGGTCGGCTTTGCCCGGCTTTACAACGCCGGCCAAGTCTGCACGTCTTCCAAGCGGTTCATTGTGCCAGAAGGCCTGAAGGACCAATTTGTCGAAATGCTCAAGGCCGCCTTCTCCCAGGTTAAGATGGGCGACCCGCTGGATCGTTCCACGACCTTGGCTCCATTATCTTCCAAGCGGGCCAAGGAAAAGCTGCAAAAGCAAGTGGATAAGGCCATCGCCGGGGGGGCAACCGTAGCCTACGGGAACGAACCGGTTGACTTGCCAGGGCAATTCTTCATGCCAACGATTTTGACCGACTTGGACCAAGACAGCCCAATCTTCAACGAAGAACTCTTCGGGCCGGTGGCGGAAGTCTACACGTACAAGACGGAAGCTGAAGCCATCGCAATGGCCAACAACTCCAGCTACGGCTTGGGAAACACGGTCTTTGGCTCCAATATCCAACACGCCCGCGAAGTGGCTGCCCAAATTGAAACCGGGATGAGCTGGATCAACTCCGCTTGGGCTTCCTTAGCTGAAATCCCATTTGGGGGGGTTAAGCGTTCCGGTTACGGGCGGGAATTAAGCGAATTCGGCTTCACTGAATTCGTTAACCACCACCTGGTATACGAACCAGAATAAACCTCTCCCCATCACTCATACCCACTCTTACTCTTTCTAACGCCTGGTGCCACCGCACCGGGCGTTTTTTATGCATTAAAAAAGGAACCGCCTAAACGGTTCCTGGAATTCATTGTAAGTGTTGCTCAAACCACGCCAAACTTTCTTGCAGCCGGTGCAGCCGTTGATTCGGGGCCCCGGTGCGCGAAAGGTCATGGTTGCTACCATGAAAGACGACTAATTTGGTATCAACCCCCCGCAGTTTCAAAGCTTGAAACATTTGCAGTCCCTCAGGCAATGGACAGCGAAAGTCGTGGTCCGAATGCAAGAACAAGGTCGGGGTCGTGATTCGATCGGCATTCCGTAAGGGGGAAAACTGCCAGTATTTTTCAAAATCTGCCGGCAGTTGGGCGACTCCCAACTGATCGGTTACGAAGGCTGGCCCAATGTCAGAAATCAGCATTGACGTCCAAGTGGCAATCCCGCGCATGCTAACCGCTGCCTTAAAGCGGGTCGTTTGTCCCAAGGCCCAATTAGTCATGAAGCCACCATAACTCCCCCCGGTCAAGCCCAACCGCGCCGGATCGGCGGCCGGATAAGCGGCCAAGGCGGCATCCACAAAGGTCATCAGGTCCGCATAATCAACCTGCCCATACTTGCCCCGTAAATCCGCGTATTCGTCCCCTTGGCCTTCTGAACCATGGAGGTTCGTAAAGAAGACAAAGTTGCCTTGCGCCGCCAAAACTTGCATTTCATGGAAAAAGACGGTTCCATGGGCTGCTCGGGGGCCCCCATGCACGACTACAACCGCCGGATAGGTTTGCGTCGGTTGATAATTTACCGGCAGCAAGACCCAGCCATGACTTGCCCGCCCAGTACTGTCCTGGTAATCCAACCGGTTAGCAACTTGCGTTTGGCGTTGATCCGTTACCGCTTGGTTAAAATCGGCCAAGCACGTGGCCTGGTCCGCCACAACTTGGTACAACTTGGGCAACTGATTGGGAGCCGCCCCCAAAAACAGGAGCTGCCCCTGGCGGAAGGCAAAACTCAGGATCGTTCCGGCCCACTTAAAGACCGGCTTAACTTGGTGGCCATCAAAAACCATCAATTCATTATGGTCCACCACGGTGGTCACAAAATAGAGTCCTGCCGCCGTGGCTAAAGTGGCATTGCCCGGGACGACCGCACAATCGGTTACCACCATATTACCAACGTTGTGATCCCACGGCGCCACCAAAGTTAACTGATGGGTCGTGGCGTTTAAGCGGTAAAAGGCCGGATTTTGGTTGATCCCGTACTGATGACCATCACTGGCCACGACGTACAGGGCACCCGCCAACTCAGCGACCGCATCCACGCGCCAC
This sequence comes from Limosilactobacillus ingluviei str. Autruche 4, assembly GCF_000312405.1. Lineage (NCBI taxonomy): Bacteria > Bacillati > Bacillota > Bacilli > Lactobacillales > Lactobacillaceae > Limosilactobacillus > Limosilactobacillus ingluviei. The sequence goes on from NZ_HE997173.1 coordinate 1,085,605, forward strand.
TGTCCCGGCGCCAATAATTCCCTCAGGTCATCCGTCGCGACCTCCAGTTGGTACAGGCCTGCTTGCCCCGGACGCACCCCCGCCGTGGGGGTCCCCGCTAAGTACAATTTTCCCGTTGGCCCGGGCCAAACCTGCGTCACATTAAATTCAGCAGGTAAAGGCGTCGTCACCTGACCAGTCGCCAAATCGACCAGCCACAGCTGTTGCCACTGCTCATTCACCCATCCTGCTTCATTGGACCAAAAGGGTACTTCGATCACCGAATGCCACGCCGCTTGCTGCTCAGCTGCTGGCCGGGGGCCCTTTAAGACTGCGTGCTTGGCCCTGACCGCAACCACCTGCAACTTAGCTGCGGGCAAGGTCGCGACCACTTGGGCTTCGCCACCCGTTAGGTTTAACTTGAACAGCTGTGTCGTTTGCGCTGCGCCGGGACGAGTAAAGCAAACACTCTCTTCATCAACGGCTTGAAACTGTCGCTCCACCCCTTGGCTCGTCAAGGGCGTGGGCGCTTGGGTGCCGACTTGTTGCCAGAGCGTCCAACGGTACTTAGTCGCATCATCGGGCGCCACTTGCGCTTGAACAAACACGGCGCGCTCCCCCACGCTTGCCAGTTGACCTGGCCAGGTTAACTGAGTTAAATCATCAATTTGCCACGGTTGCATTGCCATCGCCTCCCGTCAGGCGGTCAACCAGCTTCTTGCCCCGCCGGTAAACTGCTGTTTGACGTTCATAAGCAAAAAAATCCTGCAGGGGATCCTCCGCCAAGACCACAAAGTCGGCATCCAATCCCACCTTGACCTGACCAGTTACGTCCGTTAAGTGTAAGAGCTTGGCCGCTTGGCTGGTCGCCGAATTCAAGACTTGCGCAGGCGTCATCCCCGCTTGTCGGTACATTTCCAATTCCACTAAGACCCAGTGATCAAACGTATTAAACGGCGTTCCGGCATCGGTCCCCATCACCACCGGTACCCCCGCGGCAACGGCTTGCTTCGTGCTGGCCAAGTGTGCCTTCGCGACTAACTTAGCCTTTTCGACCATAAAGGCGGGCAAAGTTGCCGGATTCTCATAAATTGCCCGGGGTGCCACCAGCGTCGGCACCACCGTCGTGTGATGCTGCTTCATTAACGCCACGGCTTCTTCGTCCAAGTAAATGGCATGCTCAACGGAATCGACCCCGGCGCGGACCGCATTTTTAATGCCGGCCGTCCCTTGGGCGTGGGCAGCGGCCGTGTAGCCCTTATGGTGGGCTTCGACAACTGCTGCCCGCATCTCGGCTTCACTTAACTGTTCGTCAAATGGGGTTTCCCCCGGGGTGGATACCCCACCGGTGGCCATTAGCTTGACATTTTTGGCCCCTTTCCGTAATACTTCACGGGCACCGCGCCGGGCCGCGGCTTCCCCGTCGACCTCCAAAGTGCCGCTGTTCTTCGGTTCTTGCCCCTTACCAGAGCCGTGACCACCAGTCATTGATAGGGCCTGCCCGGAGCCCACTAACCCCGGTAAATCATCCCGATCTAATTTCATTAAGTCCAAGTCGACATCGTGGGTTGAGCCAACGTCGCGCACGTAGGTCACCCCGACACTCAAAGCAGCCTTTAAATTATCCAGCGCCAAGACCGTTTCCGTTACGGCCGTCCGGGGCCGGTGTTGCCAATAGGTCGGGTCTGCCGACATCGTGACGTGCGTATGGGCGTTCATCAACCCCGGGGTTACGAATTTACCGGCTAAATCCACTACTTGGTCCGGGGTCGCCGTTGGTTCCACAAACCGGCCATCCTGAACGGCAAAATTGCGCTTAACAAATTTCGTGCCATCAAAGACTTGTCCATTTTGATATTCAACTAACATATGTAAACCATCCTTTCCATTTGTTAATATGTTGCAAATTCAAACCAATGCTGCATAATGTCCGGCGCTCACCTCCTTTAAGGGTCCCGTTGGCTCGGTCGCTTGGTAATCAACGCGTTTTTGCCGGCGCGCAGCTTGGGGATCGGGAACCATTACCGCCGAAAGCAAACTTTGGGTGTACGGGTGCACGGGGTGATTGACGACCTCATCAGCGGTTCCCACTTCGACCAACCGGCCGTGATACATGACCCCAATCCGGTCCGAAATATACTTAACCATCGCCAAATCATGGGCAATAAATAAGTAGGTTAACGCATGTTGGGCCCGTAATTTTTCCATTAATTCCACAATTTGCGCTTGCACGGAGACGTCTAGGGCCGACAACGGTTCATCGGCCACCACGAATTCTGGCTGCACCGCCAAGGCCCGGGCCACCCCAATCCGCTGGCGCTGACCACCAGAAAATTCATAGGGATAGCGGGCCATGACATCTGGCGTCAAGCCGACCTGCCGCAATAAATCAGCCACGCGCGCCGTGAGCTCCCTTGGGTTGGTCACCAGGCCGTGAACTTTTAAGCCTTCCGCCACGATTTCTTTCACGGTCAGCCGGGGGTCCAGTGAGGCGTAGGGATCTTGAAAGATCATTTGCGTGCGCCGGTGAAATTCTTTTTGCGCTTGGCGCGCCGTTAAAGCCATCACATCCTGGCCAGCAAAATGAATCTGCCCCGCCGTTGGGTGGTAGAGGTTTAACAAGCACCGCCCCACCGTGGTTTTTCCCGACCCGGATTCGCCAACTAACCCAAAAACTTCCCCACGATGGATCGTAAACGAAACATCATCAACAGCGCGAACCTCATTGGGACGTCCGGCATGAAAATACTTTTTTAGGTGGGTGACTTCGACTAATTTTTCCGTCATTAGGCTTCCTCCTCTGCTTGATGAGCAAAGTAACGCCGCCGTTCTTCCAGTTTGGCCGTCAAATGCAACTTAGGCGCCGCCTGATGTAAGAGCCAGGTCGCGGCATAATGCGTCGGACTAACCTGAAAGAATGGTGGGCGTTGTTCAAAATCAATGGCTAACGCCTGCGGATTGCGGGGAGCAAATGGATCCCCTGGCAACGGCGTTCGCAAATCAGGTGGGGTCCCTGGAATCGGGGTTAATTCGCCTGTCGCCATCGCCAAGGTTGGGGTCGCTTGCAACAGGCCAATCGTATACGGGTGCTGGGGTTCATAGAAAATCTCCGTTGCCAACCCAAACTCTAAGATCCGGCCAGCGTACATTACCGCCACCCGATCGGCAATCCCTGCCACTACCCCCAAATCGTGCGTAATGAAAATAACGGCCGTGCCCAATTCATCCTTCAACTGCTTAATCAACGTCAAAATTTGAGCTTGAATCGTCACGTCAAGCGCGGTCGTCGGCTCATCGGCAATCAGGATTTGCGGGTGGCAGACCAAGGCAATTGCAATCACGATCCGTTGGCGCATCCCCCCAGAAAATTGGTAGGGATAGTCATTAAAGCGGGCTGCCGGATTGACAATGCCAACCTTTGCCATAATCGCCAGCGCTTTTTGCTTGGCTTCAGCACGCGTAACGTGTTGGTGCAACAATAAGGGCTCCATAATTTGCGCCCCCACGCGCATGGTTGGATCCAAGGCCGTCATTGGGTCTTGAAAGATCTCTGCCAACTCATTACCGCGCAAATGGTTTAAGGCTTGATCATCCAGCTTTAGCAAGTCTTGACCTTGGTACCAGATCTCCCCACTAACAACGTGGGCGTTACGGGGCAACAGGTGCATGATCGCCTTGGTGGTAACTGATTTACCGGAACCAGATTCACCGACTAGCGCCAGAATTTCACCAGGGTGCAACTTTAAGGTCACATCTTGAATGGCGTGAACCGTGCCGGTTAGCGTCGTAAAATCAACCGACAAGTGCTTAATCGTTAAAATATCGTTGGCCATTTTCTCACTCCCTTACGTTTGGATCCAAGGCATCACGCAGACCGTCGCCCAAGAGATTAAAGGCAATCATCATCACGGACAAGACCAAAACCGGCTCCCATAGTTGATACTGGTAAAATTGAAAGCCCTTTTCGCCGGCGTTTAACAGCGTTCCCAGCGAAGCGTTCGGCGCCTTGACCCCAATCCCAATAAAGGACAGTAAGGCTTCCAAAAAGATCGCCGCCGGAATCGTAAACATCGTCCGGGTAATAATCACCCCCAGCGTGTTCGGTAACAAATGCGTCCAGGTAATCCGCCAGGGACTTTCCCCCATTGCTTGCGCCGCCAAGACAAAATCGGCCTGTTTGATTTGCAGCGTCGCCGCCCGCACCAAGCGGGCCATTAAGACCCACGAAGATAAAGCAATGGCAAAGACAATGGAGGTCAAGCCGGGCTTAAACACCAACAATAACAATAAGACCAGCACCAATTCAGGGATGGAAGCAATGATTTCAATAAAGCGCTGCATTAAGTTATCAACCCGGCCCCCACACCAACCGGAAATCACCCCATAGGGGACCCCAATCAAGATGTCCACCAACGTCGCAAACAAAGCGATCAACAGTGAAATCCGCGTCCCGTACAAAAGCCGTGACAACATATCCCGGCCCAGTGAATCAGTTCCTAACGGGTAAGCGGCCTCAGTCAGGGGTTTTAAATTCGTGGCATTGATATTTTGGGCATTGGGATCATGGGGCAACCAAACAAACGACCCGAAAGCACAGATGGCAATGACGCTCAGCACCATCAAAGACACCATCGCCGCGCGGTTGGCTCGCAACTTGCGCCACGCGCGTTGCCAAAACGACAGCGACTGGGGTTGCGACAGCACCGGTCGTTGAAATGCTTGGGCCTGTTCAAAGGCCCCCGTGTTGAATTGATGTGTCATCGGTTCTTCCATTCCTAAGCTTCCCCCTTCTCCGCTGCTAAAATCCGGGGATCAACCAGCCCGTACACTAGGTCGGTCACCAGCAAAATCCCACAAAGCAACAAACAATAAAACATCGTCAATCCCATAATGACTGGATAGTCATTCGCCAAGACGGAGTTAATAAAGAGTTCCCCAATCCCAGGGACGGAAAAAATATTTTCCACCACCATCGAACCGGTAATCAAGCTGACTGCCAAGGGGCCAATCAAGGTCAAGGCCGGAATAATACTGTTTTTTAAGGCATGCCGCCAAACTACTTGCCGCATGGACAGCCCCTTGGCCTGGGCCAGTAAAATATAATCGGACGCCAAGACTTCCACCATTTCCGTCCGTACAAAGCGTGACACTTGCGCCATGGGGACCGCTGCCAGTGCCAAGGTTGGCAAAACTGTTGACATCAGTCCCTGCCAATTGGCGACTGGGAATAACTGCAGTTTAAAGCCCAGGTAGTATTGCAACAGGATGGCCAAGATAAAACTGGGAAAAGAAATCCCGATCACCGCCAAGGTCGCCGTCAATGAATCTTGCCACCGGCCCTTGTGCAAAGCGCCCAAACTGCCTAAGATAATCCCCGCTGCGGTCCCAACCACTAGCGCTTGCAAGCTGATGATAACGGACGGTCCCACCCGGCGCATAATCAAACTGGCCACCGACGTTCCGGTATACTGATAGGACATCCCAAAGTTGCCGTGGACCGCGCCAGCTAAGTACGTCAGGTATTGGCGCCAGACCGGCTGATTCAACCCATATTGCTTTTCCACTGCCACTTGCTGGGCATGGTTTAATTTCATCACATTCCCCAGCGGGGAGCCGGGAATCAGCTTCATTAAGAAAAATGTCAGGGTGACAACAATCAATAGCGTCAAGAGCATCATTGCCAAGCGTTTCAAAAGATACCTTGCCATCAAACCGCTCCTTTACTTTTTTCGTTCATTTCAGGCTACTTTTTCCATTGCGCATATTGGTATTGCGCCACCGTGTTAAATGGCCCGTAGTTTAAGCCGGTTACCTTGCTGGAGACCAAGTGGGCTTGGGCCGCCGTGTACAGTGGTACCCCATCCGCATTCGCGTGGACTTGCTTATTAGCTGCTTGCAAAAGCTTGTAACGTTCTGCCGCTGACTTGGTCCCGTCATCGGCTTCGTTCAGCAATTGATCCAACTTTTCGTCCGTGTTGTTGGTAAAGTTGACCTTGTTGCCGGTCTTCAGCAGGCTCAAGAAGTCCGAAGCATCTGGGTAATCAGAATTCCAGTCGGTCAGATTCAGCTCAAACTTCCCAGCAAAGTCGCGGGCAACGTGTTGCGCGTGCGGTAAGGTCGTAACCGTAACTTTCAGACCCTTGAATTCCTTTTGCAGAGTCGATTGCAAGTATTCGGCAACTTGCTTTTGATCGTCCGTGTTGTCGGCCAGCAGATCCAACGTCAGCTCTTTTTTACCGAGCTCTTGTTGGGCCTTTTGCCAGTATTGCTTAGCTAACTTGACGTTTTGCTTTTGTAAATTACCGGCTTCTTTGGCAAAGTCTTTCCCATTCGTTGGGTTCTTCATGTCTCCTTGGGGTACCCAGCCCGTGGCCCCCACCGAACCATCTTGTAAGACCTTCTTGGCTAATTGATTATTGTCAAAGGCGTAGTTGACCGCTTGCCGGAAGTTTTCATTCTTCGTCAAATCATTTTTCCCGTTAAAGTACAGGTAGTACTGGGTCGCCATCAACGCCGTATGCAATTCCTTATTGCCCTTGTTGCCCTTCACATAGTCTGCCGTCACGGAAGTTTCTTGCACCTTGCCGGACTTAAAGAGGTTTTGGGCGGTATTGTTATCCTTGGTAACTTGAACGTTGACCTTTTTCATATGTACTTGCTTAGCTTGGTCATAATTATCGTTCTTGGTGTAAGACCAAGTATCATCAGAGCCCCCATTCCAAGCGGTTACCTTATATGCGCCGTTGTAGACCGCTTTGTCCGATGAACTCCCGTATGTTTGACCGTACTTGGCTAAGTATTTGTGGTTAGCCGGTTTCAGGTTGGCCGCAAAATTATTCTTCATTTCTGCGACGGGCACCTTTTTACTGAAGTTGAATTGAACCTGCCGGGAACTCAAGGCTTTTACCCCCAGTTCGCTGACCGGCTTTTCACCGTTGGCAACCGCCTGATAATTTACCAAATCAGCAATCTTATCCGCTGATTGCGATTTGGTTTTCGGATCAGCCCAGTGTTGCATCGTCGCTACATAGTCTTGGGCCGTGACGGGATCACCGTTTGACCACTTCAATCCCTTTTTCAAAGTAAAGGTCCAAGTCTTGCCGTCATTGGTCACCGTTGGCGCTTTGGCCGCCTCACCGAGGACCACCTTGTTATTCCGATCAAACTTATACAGCCCTTCAAAGGCTTGCGTTTGCATGGACGAACTAGGGGTTTCAATCGTTTTGGCCGGATCCAAGGTCACCGCATTGGCTTTTAAGGTCACGTTTAAATCACCACTGGCCTTTTGATTATTGCCACACGCCGCTAAACTCATTGCTGCTAAAGCGACCCCGGCCAACGTTGCTGCTTTTTTCTTCATGTTCTTCATTTTTGTCAGTCCTTCCGTTTTAATCGTTGTTGCCAAGTATGCTCAAGTTGTTTAATGTCATCTACCATCCAACCAACTCCTTTAGCTAAAACTGGTTAAACAAAAAATCGTCCTAAGTAACTTGCTAGCTACTTAGGACGATCTAAAACCGCGGTACCACCTAAATTTGGCCTGCCATTGCTGACAGTCCCTTTTCCCCAGTCGGATTCAACCAGGGGCACGTTAGCGGGTGCAACCGTGATGCCTTCAAACGGCATCCCGCTCCGGGGTGATCTTCACAAGGTTTGCCCGCCCCGCTTTCACCACCCCGGGGTCGCTTGCTCGGTCAAACGTTGCTACTGTTCCTTTCAACGCGGTTTACTTGTTCAACTGATGATGTTTAAGATTATAGTGAGAATATTTTAATTTTTCAACCCCTTTTTTAACTTTTCTTTTACTTTAATTTGGCAAAGTAACAAAAAAGCCCGCTACCATTACGATAGCGAGCATCTCAAATGCCCCAAACAGGATTCGAACCTGTACATGGTTACCCATACAACGACCTGAACGTTGCGCGTCTGCCAGTTCCGCCACTGGGGCATAGAAGATTAAATTTTAAATGCGCTCCCCGGGAGTCGAACCCGGATTTCGAGAACCGGAATCTCACGTGCGATCCATTACACTAAGAGCGCGTCAACAAGATATATAATATCAAATTTTCCTCCACTTGCCAAGGGGGATTTTAACTTTTTTTCATCCCGTACCAACAAAAAAACGGCTCTGCAACCGAACCGTTTCACCAATGCCCCAAACAGGATTCGAACCTGTACATGGTTACCCATACAACGACCTGAACGTTGCGCGTCTGCCAGTTCCGCCACTGGGGCATAGAATTATTAAATTCTAAATGCGCTCCCCGGGAGTCGAACCCGGATTTTGAGAACCGGAATCTCACGTGCGATCCATTACACTAAGAGCGCGTCATCAACAGGTATTATAATACCTGATTGATAACTAAATTGCAAGCTGTTTCCCAATCTTTTTTGAAAAACCTTGCTAACAACTTGTTATCGATAAAATTACTTTTCGTCAGCTGGCTTTTCCTTGGCCCACTTACGAATTTCTTCGATCTTCTTTTCCTTTAATGCCCGCTTGTACTTAGGAGCAACTGGGCGACGGCCTTGTACACCATGTGGATGTGCTTTACGCATGCTATCTGCCTCCTTTTTCTATCGTTAATAATCAACATTCCGATTGTAACCAACTTTGGGCAAAAAATCAACCTCTGGCGCCCCATTTTTCCCAACTTCTTCCCCACCAGCTAGACCACGATTGTTAAACCTTTAGCAAATTTGTAATGTTAATCTCCCTTGAAAACTAGACCAATTAGCGATATGATATCATCATACTAATTCAGAAGGAAAAAGGCGCGGCCAACCAATCCGCTCTGCCGCGCATCAAATGAGGAGGAACAAACCATGAAACAATTTGAAATGAAGATCCAAAAGGAATTATCCTTAATGCAAGCCCACGCTGACAACAAGGATCGCCACCAATTAGATGCTGAATGTGCGGACACTGAATTGTCCTTGATCAGCGAAGAACTCAACTAGACCAATTTAGCTTATTTTTACGCAAAGCGCCCCTGCTTGCCACCTAGACCAATTTTGGTCCTGGCAAGCAGGGGCGTTTCATTAAGCCGGCACCCATTCAAATTCCGCTTCGGCCGCTAAGCCGGCAGAATTACAAATTTGGTGGTGGGTCACCACCCGATCGGACGCCGGGGTGGTCACAAAGCGACTGGTGACTTGTTCGCCAGCCCGCACCTCATGATCGTACTTCATCTTTACGTGAACCAAGCGGTGGTGCAGCAAAAATTCACGGCCCAAGGGATCCAAGAGCCAGTCAAAGTACACGGCGTTGTTGACGTGATTATTTAAATCAATATCAAAAAAGCGGACCCGATAAGTTTGTCCCTGCCAAGCCGGATCAGGCTGTTCAAGCGTCAGGGGGCGCGGCACCTTTGGCAGGCGCCGACTTTCCGTTAATTGATACGGAGCAATCAAGGCCGACGGAATCGTCACCATTTTGCGTTTGGTCAGATCCATAAAGGCGAAAAGGCCTTGCAGCCGCACCAATTCTTCCCCGGTCGCCGCGCGCACCCAAAAATCGCGGACCACAAAGAACCGATTGTAGGCCGCAATTTTGGTCCCAATCGTGATCGTGTCCCCTTCGCGGGGCAGCTCCGTCAACTCACCTGCGTAATTGATAATTACCCAGCCACCCCCGTAGGCTTTAACTGCCGCCGGTCCGACCTTTAACGTGTCACTGTGCTGCTCCGATGCTAAAATCAGCAGACGAAACAACATTGCCACCGTCAAGTGCCCACTGGCGTCACATTCGTAATATGGAATGGCGTGTTGCATTTCAAATTGATTTAAAATAGTCATCGTTTCTCGTGGTCCCTTCATTAGTCCAAACCATGGTAGGCCTTATATAAGGCTTGGCGATTCAGTCCCCGTTGCTTGGCCACTTGCTTGATCGCCGCATTAGGTGACAAGCCCGTCGCAATCGCGGCGTCAATTGCTTCGGTTGGACTGCTGGTATCAGCGGCTGCAATTGGCGTTGGGTGGTCATTGCCCGCCACCAGGACGACAAATTCGCCCCGCACCGGTTCGCTTTCCGCCCACGCTAAGGCTTCTCCCAAATCCCCCCGCAAGTACTCTTCGTAGCGCTTGGTTAATTCACGGGCCAACACCACGCGCCGTTGGGGCCCAAAGACTTCAGCCATCGTCTGTAAAGTCTTTTTCAAGCGGTGGGGCGCTTCATAAAAAATCAAGGTCTCCGGCCGGCCTTTTAGCGCCGTCAAAGCCGTTACCTGTTGCTGGTGTTTGCGCTCCAAAAAGCCATAGAAGGTAAAGGGCTGCGGGACCAACCCCGAAGCGATTAAGGCCGTCAAGGCGGCGTTGGGCCCCGGCAAAGCTACGACCGGAATCCCAGCATTCGTGGCCGCGGCGACCAACTCCTTGCCGGGATCAGAGATCGACGGCATCCCCGCATCACTGCACTGGGCAATTTGCTTGCCCGCTTGCAAATCGGCCAACAATTGGGGCACCCGTTGCTCGTGGTTGTGCTCATGCAAACTGACCAACTTTTGCTTAATTGCAAAGTGGTTTAACAACTGTTGGGTGTGCCGGGTATCTTCAGCGGCAATCAAATCCACGGTTTTGAGCACTTCCAGCGCCCTCATTGTCATATCACCCAGGTTGCCAATTGGCGTTGGCACCAGGTATAACGTCCCCATCTCAGTCGGGGCAAAACTGCTTACTTGCTGCATAGTTTCCTCTCTTTTCTGCGTGTCGTAGTTAGTTTAAGGGTACCAAAAAACAGCGGGTGCAAACAAGGCTCCCCGCTGTTTTTTAGTGCTTTAGGCTTGCTGGTGGCGACCATAGATCGCATCCAGACAAAAGGTGCACGATTCGTGATCTTCCAAGCGTTTCCCGTACATATCGTTGCAAACGTGGAAGCCTTCTTGGTACAGCTTTTGCAACATTTTGCGCGAATCCGATAAGCCCTCTTCTTGCTTTTTTCGGTGCTGCTTATTGATCACCTCATGCAAATGATCGTTTTCAATCGCTAACTTGGCGTTTTCCGCCAGGACCAGACTTAATTTTTCGGACAGGACTTCCATGCTGTCGACCAGGTCCTTGGTTTGGCGCGTTACCGCCGCAAATTGCTCATAAATATCACTCATGTCAAAATGGTCTGCCACCTTACCTGCCCCCTTCTGGCTTGATAACTGCAAGTTGGCGCAGGGTTAATTGCTCTGCGACCGTTTGAAAGTTTAAATTCTGATCCAATAGTTTCCGGCACTCCAGGGTTAACTCACTGGCTGCTAAGACCCGCGCAGCCGGGAGGGTTTGGCTTTGGGTTGTCAGTTCCGCAGCCCACTGCTGAAAGTGCAGCCCGGCTTGAACCCCATTTTTAACCAGCAAGGCATCCCGCCACAGCAAGGTCATTAAATCCAAGAGGACTTGCGCTTGTTGCCGTTCGTTTGCCAAGGGCACCAAATCGGTCGCCACCTGGACAAAGGCCAGCGCTTGCCCCTGACTGACCGCCTTAAACCACTGCCAAACCGCCGCCACCGCCTTTTGGAACCAGTCATCAGCCAACCAGGCCTGGGCCAGCTGCGCATCCGTCGTCAGCCCCAGCATCACCGGTTGGAGATAAGGCGGCACCCCCGCGGCTTGTAAATTGGCTTGCACCGCCTCGGTACTCAGGGGCAATAATTCCAGCACCTGGGTCCGGGATTGAATCGTGGGCAAGACGGCATTTTTGTTGGTAGTTAACAGTAAAATATAGCTCCCTGGGCCTGGTTCCTCAATGAATTTCAGCAGTGAATTGGCCGCACTGACCGTCAGCTTTTCGGCCGCTTCAATGATAAACATTTTGGTTTGGCCTTCCATCCCAGTCTTAGTGAATTCGGCCTTAAGGTGCCGAACCTGATCGACTTTGATCTGCCGCCCCTCGGCCTGAGCAATCACGACATCAGGGTGATTGCCCGACAAAATCCGCTGGCATTCCGGGCACGTCCCGTCGGGTTGGCCAGCCACCACGTGTTCACAAAATAAGCGCATCGTCAACCACTGGGCCAGGGCCAGTTTGCCGGACCCACTGGGGCCGACCAACAAATAAGCGTGGGCCAATTCACCTTGCGCAATTACCCGTTGCATCCGGGCCAACAATTGCGGCTGTAAAAGTTCTGCTTGAAAAGCCACCATTTCCTCCCGTCTGCTTGCTCACTAGAAATGAATGAATTGATCGACCGGCAGCACAAAGACCGTGGCACCACCGACTTGAACGTTCATTGGCACCGCATTGGCGGCATTGTCAATGTACGCCGATGGGGCCACGAATTGTTCGCGGGTCTTGGCGTTTTCCTTGATAATCGCCAGGGTTTGGTCCACGCGGTCGTCATCAACCACGATCATAAAGGTGGTATTGCCTTCCCGCAAGAAGCCCCCCGTGGATTGCAGCTTGGTCGCCCCGATTTTGGCCTTCGCCAGGGCCGCTTGCACCTTGCTGGCATCCTTTGGTTGTACAATTGCCATCAACATTTTCATGGTAATTCCTCCATTCTGCTTTCCGTGTTACAGTCCCAAGCGCGCCTTGATCACGGCCAAGACCGCGGCAACCACTGCCGCTTGGGGTTGGTTGGCATCAACTTTGACAATCCGCGCCGGATGTTGGGCAGCCAATTGATCAAAGGCCGCATGGACGGTTTCGTGAAAGCTCAGAGCTTCTTCATCCAAGCGGTTGACTTGATCGGCCCGGTGTTGGGCAATCCGGGCCAAGCCCACGCGCACCGGCAGATCTAAATAAATCGTCAGCTGGGGCATGCAGTTTTCCACGGCATACTGGTTTAATTCCCAAATTTGGGCCATCCCCAGGCCCCGGCCGGCCCCCTGGTAAGCAACGGAACTATCCACGTAGCGATCTGATAAAACAATCTGTCCCGCTGCCAAGGCCGGCTTGAGATCTTCCACAACGTGTTGCCGACGGGCGGCCGCAAAGAGCAGGGCCTCGGTCCGGGCATCCATTTGCCGGTTGGCATCATCAAACAAGACGGCCCGGATTTGTTCGGCAATGTGGTTGCCACCGGGTTCTCTGGTTTGCATGATCCGCTGGTCGCCCCAACGTTCGGCCAACGTCGCAGCCACCGCCGTCATAACGCTGGTCTTCCCGGCCCCATCCGGTCCTTCAAATGAGATAAAAAAGCCTTGTGCTGTCATGTGCACCCCCTAATTTTGGATAACCCCGTCGTTTAGCGTCCCGTGCACGTGCCGTTGCCGCGCCAAGTTATACAAGTACAGGTACTTTTGTTCTTGTAATTTGGTCCGTTCCACCAATTCGGTGTCAACCTGACTTTCGTACACCGCCTGGGCCGTTTCCTTCGCGTGATCCCAACTGGCCTTAGTCGCATAGATCAACGCTAATAAATCTGCATTCGCTGCCTGCTTCACATCAGGCGTGCGCTTAAAAAGGCTCATCCTGTCTACATCTCCGTTCGTCCTTGCACCGCCTTAAAGAGGGTTACTTCATCGGTATAATCAATATCGGCCCCCGCTGAGAGTCCGTGGGCCAAGCGGGTTACTTTGATCTGAGCGGGTTTGATTAATTTCGCCAGGTATTGGGCCGTCGTTTCCCCGTCCAAGGACGCATTGGTCGCAATAATCACTTCGTTGATCTCGGGATGGCTCTTCAAGCGCTCAATCAAGCTGGGAATATTAATATCCATCGGTCCCGTCCCGGCACTGGGGGAAATCGTCCCGTGCAAAACATGGTACAGGCCGTGATATTCATTCATGCGTTCCATAGCCATGATATCCCGCGAGCGTTCCACCACCAGCAGCGTCTTTTGGTCACGCGAAGCATCCTTACACAAGGGGCAGGGGTCATCTTCCGTAATGTTACCGCAAATCGTGCAATAGTGCAGATCCCGTTTCACCGCAGCCAGGGCACTGGCAAAGTCCTTGACGTCTTCATCCGCCATTCCCAAGGTGTAAAAAGCCAGCCGGGTCGCCGTCTTTTCGCCAATCCCGGGTAGCTTCATATACGAAGCAATCAGCTTGGCAATTGGTTCCGGGTACTGCATTAGAGCCCCAGCCCCTTCGTGTACTTGCCCAACTTGGCTTGGGTAGCTTGATCCACTTGGGCCAAGCCATCATTAACGGCGGCAATTACTAAGTCACTCAGCATTTCTGGATCATCTGGATCCACCGCTGCCGGCTTGATTTGCAGGTCGACTAACTTCTTGTCACCGGTAAAGGTCGCCTTCACCATGTCATCTGGGGCTACCCCAGTAAAAGATTGGGCAGCCAAAGCGGCTTGTTCTTCCATCATCTGCTTTTGCATCTTTTGGGCTTGCTTCATCATTTGTTGCATGTTCATTCCGCGCATCATAATCTTCATCCATCCTTTATCGTTAATTTAGTTGTCTTCAATTTTAATGCCGTCCGCGCCAAATAATTGTTGGGCCTGGGCAATCAAGGGGTCAGCCGGCGGCGTCGGTGCCTTGGGCGCCGCCGCTTTCCCGGCCTGATCGTAATACCCCCGCGAGGTCAAAAATTCCTGGCGAATCGTCGGCCACTTGCCACTCGGAACAAAGGCCACCTGCCGGGCCGTCCCACTGACTTGTTGCAAGGCTTGGCCCAAAGTCGTAGCTAAATCACCACCAGCCGCCTTGGCCAACAAAAAGTCGTTATCGTAAGCAACCACCACCCCAGCGGGACTGGCCGCCACCGGCTTGGCTAAGTTTAACAGGGAATGTTGGGCCGGTGAAAGCAAGCTCAGCGCATCGCCCCACAGCTCCCGCAAGTTGGCCAGATCCGCCTTAGTGGCGTGATCAAGCACTTGGTAAACCTGCTCAACATTCAAGCGAAACTCCCCGGACCGGCCCCCCGGTTTCTTGGCCGCGGAGCGCACCGTTGGTTGACTCGCCGGAGTAGCGGGTTGAGCCGGCCGGTTCAGTAAGCTCTGAACCTGCTTTTGCAGCTCGGCGATTTGCGCTTGCAGCTGCGCAATTTCCGCCGGTGCCGCCCCCGCTGCCGAACTGGCAGGCCGTTGCTGACTGAGCCGAACCGTGAGCACTTCCAGGTAAACGTCCGGGTGGGTGGTAAACCGCATTTCCTCTTGAATCTCGTTGAGCGTATCGATCATTGTGTATAAGACCGGCGCAGCGGCCGCCTGGCTCAACTCCTCAAAGTCAGCCGCCGCTAAGCCCGTCGCAGCCAGGGTTAATAAGTCCGGCGATTCTTGGTAGAGCAAGATGTCGCGAATAAAGGAGATCAAGTCTTCAATAAACCGCTGACCGTCCTTGCCTTGCCCCAAGACTTCCGTCATCGTCGCCAACGCTTGGGCACTGTCGCCTCGGGCCACTTGCAAGAAGTACTGCTTGAGCAATTGCTTGGTCACACTACCGGTCACCAACAGGGCATCTTTGAGGGCCAATTGGTTGTCACTAAAGGACAGGGCCTGATCAAGAATGCTCAGGGCATCCCGCATGCCCCCTTCCGCCGCATTAGCAATCACCCACAGCGCCTGTTCATCATAGGCCAAATCCTTTTGGTCCAAGATAAACTTCATCCGCTCAAACGCATCCTGGGCACTGATGCGGTGAAAATCAAACCGCTGCACCCGGGACAGGATCGTCAACGGAATCTTGTGGGGTTCGGTCGTCGCCAGAATAAAGATCACGTTGGCCGGCGGTTCTTCCAATGTCTTCAACAAGGCATTGAAGGCCCCCGTCGACAACATATGCACTTCGTCAATAATGTAGACCTTGTAATCCGCCTGGGTGGGCGCGTACTTAGCCTTATCACGAATGTCGCGGATTTCTTCGACCCCGTTGTTGGAAGCCGCGTCAATTTCGATTACGTCGCCAAGCTGGCCGGCTGTAATGGCCTGACAAGTCGGGCATTCGTTGCATGGCTCACCATCCGTTTGGTGGTGGCAATTAATCGCCTTGGCAAAAATCTTGGCGGCCGAGGTTTTCCCGGTCCCCCGGGGCCCCGCAAAGAGGTAGGCGTGGCTGATCTGGTTGGTAATAATGGCATTTTTTAAGGTGGTGACCACTAATCCTTGCCCCACCACATCACTAAAGCGTTGGGGCCGCCATACCCGGTATAAAGCCTGATAGCTCATCGCAAATTCCTCCCATAATCAATCCTAGCCAGTCTTTGAACGCCCCTTGACGTTCAAAGTTACTCTACCCATTATACTAGCTTTTTGGCTCGTGCGGGAAAATTTACGATCACCGTAAGAAAAGAAAAAAGGAATGGTGATCGCCACCATTCCCCTGATTTGCATTTCAAGCGCTAACGAAATGCTTCATCACACAATTGGTATTTTAGTTCACTTCAATCAAACCGTACCGGCCATCCTTCCGACGGTAAACAATACTGGTTCCGTTGGTTTCGGAGTCTTCAAAGACAAAGAAATCGTGGCCAAGCATATCCATCTGAAGAACGGCTTCTTCTGAATCCATTGGCTTCAAAGAAATTTGCTTCGTCCGCACAATCTTTAATGGATCCGTAGCCGGTTCATCATCTTGGGTGTTGACGAATTCAAGTCCCTTAAAGCCCTTTTCCCGGGCCTTACGATTTACCTTCGTCTTGTACTTCCGGATTTGCCGCTCAAGCTTGTCGGTTACCAAGTCAATGCTGGCATACATATCGTTGGAAGTTTCTTCTGCCCGTAAGGTTAAGTATGGCAGTGGAATCGTCACTTCAACCTTAAACGTCTTGTCGGTGTACACCTTCAAGTTAACGTGAGCAGTGGCTTCAACGTTGTCCTCAAAGTACTTTTCGAGCTTGCTGATCCGCTTCGTTACATAATCACGGATTGCATCAGTCAAGTCAACGTTTTCTCCGCGAATATTGAATTGTAGCATTGTACCTCTCTCCTTTCAGTACAAGCGATAAGGCTTGCGAAATATCAAGAAAGCCCTTTCCTTGATATCTTACTTATATTATAGAGGAATAATAAAAAATATACAATCATTTCCGGAAATCGTTTTCTTTTTCTTGGAAATTCTCACAAAATTACCGGATTTGCGATCATTTTTGGCAATTTTGGTTGACTTTTACTCAATTTAATGCACTGTTTAACTGGCCAACACCAAGCCCCGAATTTCCGTGCACCCTACTTGCCACAACAAACTGGCCGCATGGTAAAACGTCCGGCCGGTGGTGTAGACATCATCTACCAAGACCACTGACTGGCCCGCTAAACTTTGGGCCGCCTTCGTCAAGGCAAACGGTTGGGGCGTTGCCAGCCGCGCCGCCCGGTCTTTTTCCGCTTGGCGCCCCTTGCGCTGGCCTTTGACTTTAAGGGCCGCTACCCGGTTTAAAGCCAATAAGCCATTCACCTGGTTAAACCCGCGGGTGGCCATGGTCTCCGTACTGACGGGTACGGTCACAACCAAGGACCCGAGTTGGCCAGCCCGGGCTGTCAATTCCGCTTGAAAAACGCGCCGCAACTGGTAATCGCCCTGAAATTTATAACGGTGCATGAAGTCTTTCATCGCCTGATTATATTGATAGCAAGGCGTCACCGGTACCAAGCGGCCAAATTGATCTTGCCACGCTCGACATTCTGCACACAGCTGGCCCTGCGGACTGGTCCGCCCACACCCCGGACAATGCGGCGCCGGCCAGGGGGCGAAGCTGGCTTGACAGGCCGCGCAAATTACCGGCGGCCGAACATCCCCCCACCGTAGCAACTCGAGCAAAGTGGGCCGCCAGGCCAAATTGCCCCCACACAAACAACATCCCGTCATTGCAACCGCCGTCCTTTCTGGTTGACCAGCCGAATTTGTTTCATCGCTAACACCACATTCCGGGCATACGCGCTCAAAAAGAAGGTCACCTCCCCATCCGGGCGGCTACTGGCCCGCCCCACCCGGCCCGCAATTTGGACCAGGGCCGCCGCCGAAAAGACCGGGTCGTCCGCCCCGAGCACCAGCAAATCAATGGCCGGGAAAGTGACCCCGCGTTCCAAAATGGTGGTGGTCACCAAAAACGCCAGCTGGTGGTGCCGCATTTGCAACACCTTGGCTTCCCGTTCGGGATCGGCGGCATGCACGGTCGTAAAGGCCACCGCCGGAAAGTGGTGCCGTAAAACAGCGGCCACTCCCGGTAAATCGGCAACGTGGGGAACGAAAAACAAAAATTCTCGTTTCGCTGCCAAGCGTTGACTAATCCAATTCAAGACCGCCGCTGGTAAACGCCCCCGTTGGACCTGCTTGCGCCAGTTCCAGACCAAAACCGGGTGAATCGGCGGCAGTAAATGGCCGTGGTAGCGCAAGGGCAGGTAGCTGATTGATAATTTCCCCTGGCGAACCTGACGCAACAGGCGCGCGTCCGGCGTGGCCGTCATTAACAATAACCCCCCGGTCGGTTTCAGCGCTTGTTGGGTTGCATAATGCAAGCCCGGCTCCATGGCGTACGGGAACGCATCCACTTCATCCACAATCAGCAGGTCAAAGGCGTGATAAAACCGCAGCAACTGGTGAGTAGTACAAATGGTCAGTTGGCGATAAGCATATGGCTCGCACGCCCCACCATACAATAAGGCCGGGGTCAGGGCAAAGTCCCGCTTAAAGCGCGGGTATAATTCCCGACAAACATCAATCCGGGGCGAAGCAATCCCCACGCGTTCCCGGCGCTTTAAAGCCTGTTCAATTGCCGGGTAGGTCATTTCCGTTTTGCCGGCCCCGGTCACCGCCCATAGTAAGTGGTGGGCGTGCTTGCCCATTTGTTGTTTGACCACGGCGGCCGCTTGCGCCTGCAAGGGCGACAATTTTCCTTGCCACCGCAGCACCGTCGCCGGCGGCGAAAATTGATTTGGCTCCTTAACATGGTAAAATTTATTTAACGTCGCGACCCGGCCTAAATTCAGGCAGGCCGGACAATAATACTGGGCGTTGGGCAAGGCGACCGCGGCCCGATCAAAGCGTTGGTTGCACCGCAAACAGCGCACCTGCTGGCCTTCAATTGCCATGGTGGGTAAGACTTCCACCCCCGCTGGCGCGGGCAGGGCCGTTGCCGCTGGGACCAATTCCCGGCGCCCATATAACAATTCAATTTCCATTTTTTCACCCCCTACTTTATATATACGTCAAAAAAGCGAATTTTTACTTTTTTAAGGGGGCAAATTTTAATTCCGGAGGAAAAGCACGATGAGCCAAGCCCAACCCTACATCACCATTGCAGCTGATACGACCTATGAGGTCACCATTAAGAAATCGCGCTTCATTTGTTCGTTGGCGCGGGTAACCAATGAAGCCGCCGCCCAGGCCTTCATCAGTCAAATCACCAAAGAGCACCGCAAGGCAACCCATAATTGCTTTGCCTACCTGCTGGGCGAGCACGATCAAATCCAACGCGAAAGCGACAACGGTGAGCCCAGTGGGACCGCGGGCGTCCCGATTCTCGAAGCCTTGAAATTAGAGCACCTCCACGACGTTTGTGCCGTCGTCACCCGTTACTTTGGCGGGATCAAGCTCGGGGCCGGGGGATTGATTCGGGCTTACAGCAACACGACGACCGGCGCGATTCACCAAGCCGGCCTAATTAAACGGATCAAGCAGACAACTTTGGATATTACCGTCCCCTACCCCCTGTACGACCAAGTTAACTACTACCTTAATCAAGCCGCCCTGACCCAAACGGCACCGGATTATGCCACCGCCGTCACGGTCCACGTCTTTGTCGATGAAGATCAGGTTGAGGCCCAAATTGCTGCCTTAACCACCCGCTTTAACAACCAGTTGACCATCCAAAAAGGCACCCCGCGCTTCCACGAGGTGCCCCTGACCAATGATGAAAATTAGATGCTTTCCCCGCTGCGGCCCAGTTGCCGCAGTTTTTTTACGCACTGAAGTTGACCCGGCGAAGGAGGAGCGGGCTAAACCAACGTCTCTAGCCCCCGTAAAACCACCAAGACCAAGCAGAGGCCCAGCAGCCACCAGGTCACCTTGCGTACCCGGGGATTGTGGGCCTGCCACTGCGACCAGTTTAAGCTCAAGTAGGCGCCCACAATCAGTCCACTGCCAAAAATCCCCAACCAGCCAGAATGAAACCAGTTGTCCTGCACGGAAAATGACGCCATTAATAAAATTCCGCCGAGCCCTGCCACGGTCGCCCCGAGTTGTCGTTTCTGCATTTGCTGATCCTTTCTTATTTGCCAAGCAAAAGGGCTGGTAAGAAAAGCGTCTTTTCTCCCAGCCCCAGCCGTTATTCGTGTAAGTGATAATTGTAAGTGGAAACAATGATGTTCTGCCGGCTGTTTAACAAGGTCCGCAACCGCAGGGCGGTTTGGTTATGCAAAGCCAGCTGCCACGGGTGCTTCGGCACAAATTGCGGTACCAGCACCGTCGTCGAATAGTTCTTGGCCTCCGCGCGTTTGGCAATCACATCGACAAACCGCAGGGTCGGCGTTGCAATCGACCGGTAAGACGAGTGAATGTCAACGAACCGGACATCCGGGTATTCGGCCTTAAATTCATTAGCCGTTTTGTGTTCTTTGCCCGGATTTTCATCAAAGGAAACGTGCATCGCAATCACGTAGTCCCCAATCGAGCGCGCGTAATTGATCGCCCCACGGGTCACCTGCGTAACGTTACCAACTAAGACAATCACCGTCGCCCCATCGTAATCATGCAACTGCACCTTGGTCTTTTCGGCCACCCGCAGCTGCTTGCCTACCTTTTGGTAGTGGCTGTGAATGTTGTGGAACAACAAGAGCAGCATTGGCATGATGATCAAGTACGGCCAGACGTTGCTAAAGTGTTGCCAGAACAAGAAGACCACCAGGGCCAAGGAAATCAAGGCCCCAACCAGGTTAATGGCGGCCTTGCCCAGCCAAATACCATCGCGTTCCCGGAACCAGTGGATAATCATCCCAGATTGGGAAAGGGTGAAGGGCACAAACACCCCCACGGCGTACAGCGGAATCAATAAGTTGGTCTGCCCATGGAAAATCACGATCAAAATCATCGCCCCCACGGCCAGACTGATAATCCCGTTGGAATACCCCAACCGGTCCCCCCGGTCCATAAAGGCGTGCGGCAAGAACTTATCCTTAGCCATATTGTAAGCCAGGATCGGAAAGGCCGAGAAGCCGGTGTTGGCCGCCACAGCCAAAATCATCGCCGTCGCCAATTGCAACAGGTAAAAACCGACCCCGTGGCCGCCAAAAACGGTCGCCGCAATTTGGGACAGAACCGTCGCCCGGGGGTTAGGAATGATCCCAAAGTAAAAGCTCAGGAAGGTAATGCCCGCGAAGAAGGCCGCCAAAATCAGACTCATAATCGTCAGGGTGCTGGCCGCATTCTTCTCCTTGGGAGCGTTAAAGTTTGGCACCGCATTACTGATCGCTTCCACCCCGGTCAAGGAAGCTGACCCGGCGGAAAACGCCCGGATCAACAAGACCAAGGACATCCCCGCTACGGGGTGCCCATAGTCAGCTGGGGCGTGGTAAGCAACGTGCCCAGTTACGATGTTGATCAACCCCCAAATGATCATGACGGAAATCATCACCACGAAGAAGTAGACTGGGATCGTCAAGAAATTGGCACTCTCGCTCATCCCCCGCAGGTTTAAGAGCATGATCGCCAAGACAATGAGCAACGAAATCGGTACCGAGTACTTATACAGGGCCGGAATGGCTGAAGTAATCGCTTCAGTCCCCGAGGTCGTTGACACCGCCACCGTCAGCATGTAATCGACCAACAGCGACCCCCCGGCAATCAAGCCCCCGTTGTCGCCCCAGTTCTTCGTTGCCACCACGTAGGCCCCACCCCCACTGGGGTAGGCGTGAATGATCTGGCGGTAGGACAAGGTAATTGCCAACAGCAAAATCAAGACCACGGCCGCAATTGGTAACGAATACCACAAAGCCGCCGCGGACAAGGTTACCAAGACGGTCGTAATTTGTTCCGTCCCGTAGGCAACCGACGATAAAGCGTCCGATGACAAGAGGGCCAAGGCCTTGAACTTCGTCAAGTGGGCCTGCCCTTCATCAAGGGTTTTCAGTGGTTTCCCAATCAAAACCCGTTTCAGATATCGCCACATTTTTCTCTCCTATATAAAAAACAATTGTAAGATTTCACCCCACGCAATCCAAATGGCGGATTTACGTGGGGCCATTTGTAGATTGTAACGCAAGCGCTAGTGAAATGACAAGCATTCCTCTAAATTTCTTTGGCATGCAAAAAAGCCGCGGTCGCCCGCGACTTTTGGTTAAATTGGCAAGGGATTACATCATCCCACCCATGCCGGCACCAGCGGCTGGGTTCATTGGAGCAGCGTCCTTTGGTTCTGGCTTGTCGGCGACCACAGCTTCAGTGGTCAACAACAAGGCTGACACAGAGGCCGCATTTTGCAATGCTGAACGGGTAACCTTGGTTGGGTCCACAATCCCGGCTGCAACCATGTCTTCAAACTTGTCTTCCGCCGCGTTGTAACCAATCCCTGGTTGTTCGTTCTTCAGTTGGTTGATAATCACTGAGCCTTCAACCCCAGCGTTTTCGGCAATTTGACGAACTGGTGCTTCTAAGGCTGCCTTTACGATCTTAACCCCAGTTTGCTCGTCACCCGTCGTTTCGGCTTCAACCTTTTCCAAGGCTGGGATAACGTTTACCAAGGCCGTCCCACCACCAGGAACGAACCCTTCTTGCACAGCGGCCCGCGTAGCGTTCAGGGCATCTTCGATCCGGTACTTGCGTTCCTTCAATTCCGTTTCCGTAGCGGCACCGACCTTAACAACGGCAACCCCACCGGCTAACTTCGCTAACCGTTCTTGGAGCTTTTCTTTGTCAAAGTCAGAGGAAGTTTCGGCAATGGCCTTCTTGATTTGTTCAACCCGGTCAGCAATTGCGGCCTTGTCCCCGGCCCCGTCAACGATCGTCGTGTTGTCCTTAGTAACCGTTACCTTGTTGGCTGAACCAAGTTGGTCAATCGTCGCGTCCTTTAATTGCATCCCTAAGTCATCAGAGATCACCGTCCCACCGGTCAAGACTGCGATGTCTTCCAGTTGGGCCTTGCGCCGGTCACCAAAGCCTGGCGCCTTTACCGCTACCACGTTAAAGGTTCCCCGAATCTTGTTGAGAACCAAGGTTGGCAAGGCTTCACCCGTAATGTCATCGGCGATGATCAACAGGGCCCGACCTTCTTGCACAACGGATTGGAGCAGTGGCAAGATGTCTTGGATGTTGGCAATCTTCTTGTCCGTGATCAGGACGTATGGGTTGTCCAGGTTAGCTTCCATCTTGTCGTTGTCAGTAACCATGTATTGGGACATGTACCCGCGGTCAAAGCTCATCCCTTCAACCACGTCCACGCTGGTGTCCACCCCACGGGAGTCTTCAATCGTGATAACCCCGTCGTTACCAACCTTTTCCATTGCGTCCGCAATCAATTGGCCTACTTCTGGGTTTGCAGCAGAGATCGAAGCGATTTGTGCAATGTCATCCTTGGTCTTGACATCGTGACTCATCGTCTTCAATTCAGCCACGGCTGCGGCCGTAGCCTTTTCGATCCCGCGCCGGATGCCAACTGGGTTCGCCCCGGCCGTCACGTTCTTCATCCCTTCGTTGACGATCGCTTGGGTCAGGACCGTCGCCGTGGTCGTCCCGTCCCCGGCAATGTCGTTAGTCTTGGAAGCAACTTCAGAAACCAGCTTGGCCCCCATGTTTTCAAAGTGATCTTCCAATTCGATGTTCTTGGCAATCGTCACCCCGTCGTTAGTAATCGTTGGGGAGCCGTAGCTTTGTTCTAAGACCACGTTGCGGCCCTTTGGTCCAATCGTCGTCTTAACCGTGTCAGCTAACTTGTCAACCCCGCGCAACATTGCCCGACGTGCATCTTCAGCAAACTTCAATTCCTTTGCCATTCTTATTTCACCTCAAATTAATTTCAAACTTAATCAATTGGCCAACTTAATCGTGGCGGTTAATCAATCACGGCCACCAGGTCTTTTTCGTGAACGACCAGGTACTTTCCCCCGTCGTATTCAACTTCCCGGCCGGCGTACTTATCAAAGAGGACCTTATCGCCTTCCTTAACGCTTACGGCAACGTGTTGACCATTGTCCAAGGTCCGCCCTTCACCGACAGCAACAACCTTCCCCGTCGTAGGCTTGTCCTTGGCGTTGGAAGCTAACACAATGCCCCCAACCGTCTTTTCTTCTTCTTCAGCTTTCAGAACTACGCGATCTCCTAATGGCTTTAACACGTTAATCCCTCCATATAATAATTCTAGTTTCCGTAATTTTAGCACTCCTGGTTGAGGAGTGTTAGCACTCAACCTCGTTCAGTGCTAATTACATTTTCTACTATAACACGGTTCAGTCAGATTGCAACCAAAAAGTTTGACCTTTTTTGACGTATTGGCCGAGCGATTGGTAGAGCGCCGTTGGCATCGGTATCAAAAAAGCTGCCCCAGCTCAGCTGGAACAGCGCTAACGAACCCAAGCCACACCCGCTTGGGAAAAGCGGCGAACTAATCTTGCCCCTTGTTGCTTTCAATAAAGTAAATCAAGGTTTGCAATTCATTCGTCAAATCAATATTTTGGACTTGGACATCCTTGGGAACTGACAACCGGACTGGAGTAAAGTTTAAGATCCCGTGAACCCCCGCTTCAACGAGTTCATCCGTCACGGCCTGGGATTTTTCCCCGGGCACGGTTAAAATGACCGCGTCAATTTGTTGTTCTTTAATCTGCTTCTTTAATTCAGACGCCGGATAAACCGGAATCCCACTCTTGATCGTATTCGCCAATTCCGGCTTCGGATCAAAGGCCGCGCTGATCCGTAAGTTGGTGCTTTGGTGGAAATTGTAATTCATCAAGGCACTCCCCAGGCTCCCGACCCCGACTAAGGCGACACTGGTCAGCTTGTCTTGGTTCAAGATCCCCCGGAAAAACTTTAACAGGCTCTCGACATCATAGCCGTAGCCCCGCTTCCCTAATTCACCAAAGTAAGAGAAGTCCCGGCGAATCGTGGCAGAGTCAACTTGGACTGCCTCTGATAATTCAGTCGATGACACCCGCTTCTTATTGGCATTCAAGAGCACGTTCAAGTAACGGTAATAGACCGGCAGTCGCTTGGCTGTCGCCCGCGGAATTTTCCGAGATGGCATGTTCACATTCCCTCCTCAACTAAAAATTTATGGTTCTTGTGAATTTAGCATACAACTTATTCTAGCAATTCCCGGCTCCTTTGTGAACCTAATTGCAAGAAAAGTTATGGTTGGTTGGCAAAAAAGCATGGTAAAATTTGGATTGACTGAAGATAAGAACGGATAGAAAGATAGGTTTTGACAAAATGCTTGTATTGCAAACCCACGACGTCTTGCGCCGGTTTGGGGCGGACGTTTTATTTCACAATATCAACTTACAAATCAATGATCAGGCCCGGGTCGCCTTGGTCGGCCGCAACGGGGCAGGGAAGACGACCTTGCTCAAGATCCTGGCCCAAATTACCGAACCCGATGAAGGGACCCTGGCCGTCGGCAAAAACGTCACGATCGGTTACTTAGCCCAGGATCAAGGCCTCGACAGTCAAAATACGATTTGGGCCGAATTAGACGGCGTCTTTGCGCCGCTTCACGCGATGGAAAAGCGGCTGCACGCTTTAGAAGAACAGCTGGCCAGCGTGGATGCCACCAGTCCGGCCTACCAAGAAATTCTCAGCGAATATGATCGCTTGCAAACCAGCTTTAAAAAGCAGGACGGCTTTGCCATTGATTCCAAAATTCGCGGGGTCTTAACCGGCTTTGGCTTTAGCGAAGCCATGTATGAGATGCCGGTCAATTCGCTCTCCGGAGGGCAAAAGACCAAGTTGGCCCTGGCCAAAATCCTGCTCCAAGCCCCCAACTTGTTGATCCTCGACGAACCAACCAACCACCTTGACATGGGGGTTTTGAGCTGGTTGGAAGACTACTTAAAGGGGTATGCCGGGGCCTTATTAATCGTGTCGCACGACCGCTACTTCTTAGACAAGGTCGTTAATGAAGTCTATGACCTGGATAACAAAACGTTGACCCACTACACCGGGAACTACACTGCTTTTATGCACCATAAGGCCGACAAGCTCAAAGCTGAACTAAAGCACTACGAACAACAGCAAAAAAAGATTGCCGCCTTAGAAGACTTTGTCAACCGCAACATTGTCCGCGCTTCGACAACCAAGCGCGCCCAAGCCCGGCGCAAGCAGCTGGAAAAAATGGACCGCTTAACCCGCCCGGTCAGCGATGACCGCTCCATTCACTTCTCCTTTACCTACGGTGAACCAAGCGGCAACGACGTGTTAACGGTGCAAGATTTAAAAATCGGCTACCACGACCAGCCCTTAGCCGGCCCCTTCTCCTTTACTGAAACCAAGGGCCAGCGAATCGGCATCATCGGCCCCAACGGGATCGGCAAATCCACGCTGCTCAAGACCCTCTTGCATAAACTACCGGCCATCAGCGGGGAGATTAAGTTTGGGGTCGGCCTGCAAATCGGCTACTACGACCAGGAGCAACAACAACTGCACCCGGAAAAGACCGTCCTCGATGAAGTGTGGGATGACCATCCAGAAGTCCCCGAAACCGAAATTCGCTCCTTGCTGGGGAGTTTCTTATTCGTGGGCGATGACGTTTTTAAGCTGGTCAAGGACTTATCGGGGGGACAAAAGGCCCGCTTGGAATTAACCAAGCTCTCCTTTGAACCGATCAACTACTTGATTCTCGATGAACCGACCAACCACTTGGACATCGACAGTCGGGAAGTCTTGGAAACGGCGATTAATGAGTTCCCGGGGACCGTGCTGTTTATCTCCCATGACCGGTACTTTATCAACCAAGTGGCCACCGACGTCTTGGCGGTAACCAAGGATCAGATGACGGCGTACGAAGGCAACTACGACGACTACCTTGCGGCCTTAGCCAAGCAAGCGGCCAGCCAGCCGGCCACCGCAAACCCGACGACCACCAGCGCGCCATCGGCAAAGCAACAATCCTACCAACAAAGCAAGGAAACCCAACGGGCCCGCCGCAAGCTCCAACGCCAAGCCGATCAATTGGAACAAACGATGACGGACTTGAGCGAACAACAAGCTGCGATTGAAGCAGAGATGAGCAAGCCCGACATTGCCACCGACATTGCCAAGCTCAGTGACCTACAAAAAGAGTTGGATCAAGTCAGTGCCAAGCTGGCCAAGACTGAAGAAGCTTGGGCCGATGCGGCCGAAGCCTTGGAAGTCTTTGATCAAGAACAAGCATAATCAGCCGCATTAAAATTGAACGCTCGCCTAAGTTTACACAAACCGCTGCCCTTGGGAGCGGTTTTCTTTTGGGCAGCAGGCAGATGTGGCATAATTATCACATGAAAAATATGTACAGAAAAAGGAGGAAATTATGCCAGTATTTTGGGACGCCTTTAAGCGCCACCGGCAAATTTTCCGGGCCCACTGGCTGACCTTTGTCGCTATAAGTTACGGCTTAGATTTGCTGATTCAATTTCTCGTGATTCCCAGTTTTAAATTCGCCACCACCTGGATTTTACAAGCGGGCGAAATCCCCTTTGTCTCCTACCAAAACGTGGTCACGATCCTCACCCACCATCCCCTGGTGGTCATCGCCTTATTTCTTGAACTTTTGGCGTTGCTATGGGTCATTTATGCGCAGTTTACCCTCCTGTTGATTGCGGTCCGCCAGCTGGCCCGCGACCGCTTTGACTGGCGCAATTGGCTGGGCGAGAGTTGGGCTTCCCTGGCCCACATGCGCTTGGGTTCGTTAGCCTTGTTACAGGGCTATTTGAGCTTGATCCTGCCGGTCAGTAATTTGATTTTCAAAACCCCGCTCTTAACCAAGGTCAAAGTCCCCGCCTTCATCTTGGACTACCTGACCCGCAACGGCTGGCTGATCAGCGGGACCGTGCTTGGTTACGTCGTGATCCTCGCCTTCGGGGTCCGCTTGTTGTATACCCTGCCAACCATGGTTTACCATCACGTCCCTACCAAAGCAGCCTTCATCAGCAGTTGGCAACGCACCGCGCATAGCCAGTGGTGGCCCCTGGTCAAACAACTCCTCACTTTGGCGGTGCTGACGACGTTAGTCATTTTGCTTTTTTACCTGACCAGTTTGGTGGCTCAAGCGGGCTTTGATCTGCTGCCCGCCCCGTGGCCGCACCACTTAGCAACCGCAAATTTAACTCTGGTCCAACTCGGTAGCGAGTTCTTGATCGTTTGGCAGACCATCCTCAGCCTCTTGGTCTTAATTGCGGATGAACTGCCCTCGTCCCCCCTGGCCTTTGGTCACCGCCGCGCGACTTGGCGCCAGTGGGGGCTGCCGGTAGCCTTAATCGCCCTGTTTACCTTAGCTGCGGCGGCCAACGCCAGCACCTACTTCAGCGAGCACAGTCTGACCCGCCCCCTTACGATTGCCCACCGTGGCGTCGTCAATGGCAACGGGGTGCAAAATACAATTCCGGCCCTGAAAAAGACCGCCCATTTCCACCCGGATTTCGTGGAAATGGACATCCATGAGACCAAGGACCACCAATTTGTGGCCATGCACGATGAAAATTTGCGGGCCTTGACGGGGGTCAATCAGGCTCCCTATCAATTAACCCTGCGCCAGCTGACGGCCCTAACGGCGAAAGAAAATGGTCACCAAGCGCCCGTTGCGTCATTTGATCAGTACCTAAAAGCCGCTCAGCAACTCCACCAACCACTGCTGGTCGAAATCAAGACCACGCCCCACGACTCGGCCGACATGATCCAACGCTTTAACCAGCGCTACGGGGCAACCCTGTTAGCCCAGCACGATCGGGTCCATTCGCTAGATTACACGGCCGTCCGGCAACTCCAACGTGCCAATCCCGCGTTAACGGTCTATTACATTCAACCTTACAACTTTACCTTCCCTAACAGCGCGGCGGATGGGTACTCGATGGAATATTCGACCTTAAATCAGGATTTCATCACCCAAGCCCACCGCCAACACAAGCCGGTCTTGGCTTGGGACGCTAATGAGCCCGCGGTGATCAAACAATTGATCTTTGACCACGCCGATGGGTTGATTACGGACAATTTAACCACGGTGCAAGCTCAAATCAAAGCTTTGACTGGGCACCAATCCTACCTAAACCAGCTGGCCAACTTCTTGGACCTGTTGCCGAATTAATCATCCCAAAGCCCGGGGCTTAGCTTAGTGCCCCGGGCTTTTTAGCTCCACCAAAAATTCCGGCAGCGTTGTCAGTTTTAAAAATTCATTAAAAAGATAATCAGCTCGTTTTGGCTTGTCGTTCGTCAAAAAACTGGTTACAATTATAAATAGATAGTGGGATATGAAAACCGTTTGACCGAAAAATGGGTAAATACGCCAATTAACTTATAAAAGGTGGGATGAATGATGGACGCACAACACGTACATTTGTTGGGTCAACTTGCCCAAGATTACTACTTCAGCAAGATGCCTATTAACAAAATGGTGGAAAAATATTCGCTAAGCCGTTACTTAATTTTGAAATACCTGGATGAGGCATTGGCCAGCGGGATCGTCGAAATCACCGTGCATTCGAATTACGAACGCAGCGTGGAGTTGGAGCAACAATTAAAGCAGCACTTTAAGATCCAGCAACTCTACGTCATCAAGGACCCCGAAAACATCGGAACCCGCGATGACCGCGTGGCCGCCTTTGCGGCGATCCAAGCCCAAGCTTTGATTAAGCAATGTCAAATCGTGGGCCTATCGTGGGGTGAGACCATTTATGATGTCATCAGTCACTTCGCAAAATCGGAACGGGACGATCTGACCTTTGTTCAGTTCATCGGTGAAAACATGCGCTACCACTCTTCAACGGGTTCGATGCGGATGACGCAACGGGCCGCCACGAAATATGACGCGCACTACTACACGATTCCCGGGCCGTTATACATCATTAACGATGATGTCCGCCAAGGCTTTATTGAAGAACCTTCCATCAAGCAAACCTTGGAAGTCGCTAAGCAAGCCCAACTGTTGATCTGCGGGTTAGGGACCGAAGAATCGATCGACTCGATGCCCCTGTGGCGGGCCCACAAGGCTTCAATCTTCCCGAACGTCGATCCGGCGCAAGTGGCCGGAATGATTTACGGGCGGCCGTATGATATCAACGGTCACTTCCTTAACAAAGCTGATGACAAAACCGTCGGCATGGCCATCAGTGATATTCAAAAAATTCCGCGGCGCTTTGGGGTCGTCCAAGGTAAGGCCAAATTTAAAGCCGCCTTGGGGGCGCTCCGGGGCGAACTCTTTACCGACTTAGTAATGAGTGAAGCCATTGCCCTGCGGGTCTTAAACGAATTAAACTAAAACAACCTAAAAGCGGAGTTGACGAACGCACTCGTTAACTCCGCTTTTCCTTTACGCTGATTGTGGGTAGGGCACCACCCGTAATTCCCCATTTACATATTCCCCGACAAAAACCTGTTCCACCCGTTGGAGCCCCGCTGCTTGCAGCTGGGTCTGCACCCACGTCGGGGACTTTCCAATTAAACTTAAGACTTCCGCATTTAACTGGCCATCGCTAATCAAGAGCAGTTTAAGGTTGGCGGCGTCTTTTTCGATGACCGTCAGCTGGCCGTTGGTTTCCATCACGGCACTCTTGACCTGACTAAGCGTGGTAATGCCACTGTTGCGCAGCTGCTCCATCAATTGGTTGGCCGACAAGCCGACTTGCAAACACGCCGTCGGCCGCAACTGGCCGTCAGCAATCAACATGACCGGCCGGCCATCAATTAGGAGACGTAACCACCGGCTGTGTTCCCGGCCAAATTTCACGATTGCAACAATTAAGGACCACAACAAGAGGATGATCAGAAATTGCCAAATGGTAATCGCGGGGTTATAAATCACCCCACCAATAATTCCCCCCAGGACATAATTTTGGATTTGATTCAAAGGGGTGTTGCGTGCAAATTCAACTTTGCCTAATAAGTTAATCTGCAAGATCATCATGATCATCCCCACCACAAATTTGAGGGCGATCAAACCATAACTGCTCATTTTTTCACCTCCGCATCTTTAACAAGCACCTGATGATTGATCACGTGGGCGCGGGTCAGAGTATAACTGTTGTTATCCGCATTCAGGTGCACCTGATAGTCCCGTTTTTGGAACCGAATAATCATCCCGTCAGCCAAAGTCGTTGAATTAACCAAGACTTGGTCGGGCTTAAGGTGATGATCAACGGCCACGGCCTGGATAAAGGGCAGCAATTGACTGCTCTGAGCGGCGGTCGTACGACTGGTGAGGTAATGCTCCCACTGAATGCCCAACAAAATCGCCATTAGCAACACCATAATAATGCTCAAATCACGGGATCGGGTCCGGTACCGTTGCCGGAAATAACGCCACGTCCCAACTAAGGTTCCTAACAATAAAAGGACCAACCCGAGGGCCACGACCCACTGGGTAACATGCTGTTGGGCTTGCAAATAATCATAAGTGTAAAAAGTCATCGTTTTTGCCTCGCTATGTACAAAAAAGGCCGGGACGTCTCCCGACCTTTTTTAAGTTCAGGGCAAGAATTACTTGCCACCGTTCTTTTCGATAATTTCTTCTTGGATGGACTTTGGCACAGCAGAGTAGTGGTCAAAGGTCATCGTGAAGGTCCCACGACCTTGGGTAGCAGACCGCAGGGTCGTAGCGTAACCAAACATTTCAGACAGCGGAACAAAGGCGTGCACGAGTTGTGCGTTCCCCCGTTCTTCCATCCCGTCGATCGAACCACGCCGGGCAGTAACGTGACCCATGACATCCCCCAGGTTGTCTTCTGGAGCAACGATGTCAACCCGCATGATTGGTTCGAGGATGACAGCTTCACCCTTCGGTGCGGCGT
Source organism: Limosilactobacillus ingluviei str. Autruche 4 (assembly GCF_000312405.1). Taxonomy (NCBI): domain Bacteria; kingdom Bacillati; phylum Bacillota; class Bacilli; order Lactobacillales; family Lactobacillaceae; genus Limosilactobacillus; species Limosilactobacillus ingluviei. The sequence goes on from NZ_HE997173.1 coordinate 1,117,361, forward strand.
TCTTCAGTGCCAAGGAAGCGGCCACCTTGAAGGCTGCTTCAGAGGAGTCGACTTCGTGGTAGGAACCATCGTAAAGCTTAGCCTTCAAGTCAACCAGTGGGTAACCAGCTAAGACCCCATTTTCCATGGCTTCCTTCAGCCCTTGTTCAACAGCTGGGATGTATTCACGTGGCACAACCCCACCGACAATGGCGTCTTCGAATTGGAAACCTTCCCCTTCTTCCAGTGGCGTAAATTCAATCCAGACATCCCCGTATTGACCCTTACCACCAGATTGACGAACAAACTTCCCTTGGGCGGAAACTTGCTTCGTGAAGGCTTCACGGTAGGAAACTTGTGGCTTACCAACCGTAACTTCGGCGTGGAATTCCCGGCGCAACCGTTCCACGATGATGTCCAAGTGCAATTCACCCATCCCGGCGATCAACGTTTCACCAGTTTCAGGGTTCGTTTCTGCCTTGAAAGTTGGGTCTTCTTCAGCCAACTTTTGCAGCCCCTTGTCCATCTTGTCTTGGTCGTTCTTGGACTTTGGTTCAACCGAAACTTGGATAACTGGTTCTGGGAAGTCCATGGATTCCAGTTGCAATGGGTGATCTGGGTCCGTCAGGGAGTCCCCAGTCGTCGTGTTCTTCAGACCAATTGCCGCCGCAATGTCCCCAGAGAACACTTCTGGAATTTCTTGTTGTTGGTTCGAGTGCATTTGCAGCAGACGACCAATCCGTTCCCGCTTCCCCTTCGTAGCGTTCAGCACGTAGGAACCGGATTGCAAAGACCCAGTGTAAACCCGCAGGAAAGTCAACCGCCCAACGAATGGGTCAGTAGCGATCTTGAAGGCCAAGGCCGCGAATGGCTTGTCATCGCCGGCCGTCAATTGTACTTCGTTGCCGTCTTCGTCAGTGGCCACAAATGGCTTAACGTCAACTGGAGATGGCAGGTAGTCAACAACGGCATCCAACATCATTTGGATCCCCTTATCCTTGTAGGCAGAACCAGCTAAAACAGGGAAGAGGTCGATGTTCAGCGTGGCTTGCCGAATGGCTGCCTTAAGTTCAGGAACGGAAATTTCTTCCCCTTCCAGGTACTTTTCCATGATGTCGTCGTTGACGTCAGCCAACGTTTCGATCATGGCATCGTGACGAGCTTGGGCTTCATCCTTGAGGTCATCCGGAATTTCAACCGTATCCCAGTTTTCCCCCAGCTTGTCTTCGTCGTAGATGTAAGCCTTCATTTCAACCAAGTCAACCAGCCCGATAAAGTCATCTTCGGCCCCGATTGGCAGTTGCAATGGCAATGGCGTAACGTTCAGACGGTCCTTGATCGTTTGAACAGAGTAGTCAAAGTTGGCCCCCAACTTGTCCATCTTGTTGGCAAAGACGATCCGTGGCACGTTGAAGTCGTCGGCTTGCCGCCAAACCGTTTCGGTTTGTGGTTCAACCCCGGCTTGGGCGTCCAGCACCGTTACGGCACCGTCCAGCACCCGCAAAGCCCGTTCAACTTCGACCGTGAAGTCCACGTGCCCTGGGGTGTCGATGATGTTGATCCGGTTTTCCTTCCAAACGGCCGTCGTAGCGGCGGAAGTGATCGTAATCCCACGTTCCTTTTCTTCTTCCATCCAGTCCATTTGGGAAGCCCCATCGTGGGTTTCACCGATCTTGTGAATCTTCCCAGTGTAGTAGAGGATCCGTTCCGTTGCCGTGGTCTTCCCAGCATCGATGTGGGCCATGATCCCAATGTTCCGGGTCTTGGCAAGTGGGTATTCACGCTTGTTAGCCATCTTGAAATTTATCTCCCTTCGAATTTGGTCTTAATTTGAGAAAAAAGGGGTGACGAAAAGTATTCAGCGTCGCCCCTTTGCATGAATCCAGTCAGGCGACTGTCTTCAAAAAATTACCAGCGGTAGTGTGCAAATGCACGGTTGGCTTCTGCCATCCGCAGGGTGTCTTCCTTTTTCTTGATGGAAGCCCCCGTGTTGTTAGAAGCATCGATGATTTCGTTTGCGAGGCGTTGCACCATCGTGTGTTCCCCACGCAGACGAGCGTATTGAGTCAACCAACGAAGTGCCAGCGTCCGTTGCCGGTCGGGGCGAACTTCAATCGGCACTTGGTAGTTAGAACCACCGATCCGACGAGCCTTAACTTCCAAGGCTGGTTGAACGTTGTCCATTGCTTGTTCGAAAACTTCAACTGGATCGTTCCCAGTTTGTTCCTTGATCATTTCAAAGGCTTGGTACAAGATCTTAGAAGCAGTCCCCCGCTTCCCATCCAGCATCAAGTGGTTGATCATGCTAGTAACCAGCTTTGAGTTGTAAATTGGATCTGGTAAAACTTCTGGCTTGGCAATGTGTCCTTTACGCGGCATTGCTTAATCCCTCCTTATTTTTTATGATCTTACTTCTTAGGCTTCTTGGCACCGTACTTGGAACGGCTTTGCATCCGGCCTTCAACCCCGGCAGTATCAAGCGTCCCACGGATGATGTGGTAACGAACCCCAGGCAAGTCCTTAACACGGCCCCCACGGATCAAAACAACCGAGTGTTCTTGCAGGTTGTGGCCAATCCCTGGAATGTAAGCCGTAACTTCGATCAGGTTGGACAGACGCACACGGGCGTACTTCCGCAATGCAGAGTTAGGCTTCTTTGGCGTCATCGTCCCGACACGGGTAGCAACCCCACGCTTTTGCGGTGATGGATCCTTGATTTCTTCCTTCTTGAAGCTGTTGTATACGTAACCAAGGGCTGGTGACTTTGACTTACCCTTGTGGCTCTTACGGCCCTTGCGAACCAATTGGTTAATAGTAGGCATTATTTTTCCCCTTCCTAAATTTTAAGTCCACATACCCAGGCGGTTCTTTTTTGCGAATAAAAAAAGCGCTTGAGTACTATTTCTTTCTGTGCTATCGCTGGGACATTCGTCTGCCCACCGACAGACCTTCCGTTGCTAAAAAAGCACCTTTGTTAAATTAACACGAACGCCAAGGAAAGTCAACGGCTTGGCCAGAATTTTTGACCACTGAGCGTGGTTTTTGCTCACCGCGAAAAAAAGCTGATTTGCCACGCAACAATTTGGCTAAAAAAACGTATATATAAAGTAGGACCTGATTGCAAATTGTAAGGAGGAACTTTAAATGTTATTACTCAGTTGCTACTTTGGCTTTGGAGCGTGTTGGGCGTCCTTTGTCACTACCATGACCAGCCGCCACCTTTTGGCCCCCCAGCGCTCCTATCCACCTTATTCCATCTGTGAACACTGCCACCACCGCTTGCATGCTTGGCAATTGTGCCCAATCAGTGGTTGGCTGAGCCAGGGCGGGCGTTGTTACTGGTGTCACTGCCGGTTAAGTGCCCTGGCCCCGGTAACCGAAGCTTTAACTGGGGGCAGCTGGGCCGTCTTGGCTCCTAGCAATTTCACCAATTGGCTGGCCCTGTTGCTGGTCAGCAGCGGCTGTTTAATGATGGTCACCACTGATTGGCAGGCCCAATGGATCACCCCACCGTGTCTCGTGAGCTTCGCTGGCTTGTTGGTCTTGACCCCCGTTTTGCATCACTGGCTGCTCGACAGTTTCCTGGCCTTGCTATGGCTCAGTTTAACCTTCGCTCCAGGTTTTGGCCGCGGTGATGGGGAGTGGCTGGCTATTTTGACCCTCGTAATTGGCGCGCGCCCAACTTGTGCGGTGATCCTTTTAGGCTGCTTATTGGCCCTGAGCGACCGCCGGCTGTGGTACCACCAGCCCGTCCCATTGATTCCTTACCTGACCGGGGGCTTATGGTTAACCTTGCTGACCTATCCCGCCGGTTGGCCCTGGTAATTAAAAAAACGGTCAGCTAAAAAGTGCTGACCGCATCGAAAGGATGAATGGTTAAATTTCCGAAGTCATTATTGACCCACCACCACGTAGTAGCTTGGCGTGTAGTAGTTGATGGACGACGTTGACACCGTTTGGCCGACATCCGGGGCCGCAATGTAATTACCATTCCCCGTCGCAATCGCGTCGTGGTATGGGGCACTGTCTGAACCCCAGAAGTAAATTGCCCCCGCCGGCGCGTTAGCAATATCGTATTGGTGGGTCCCCAGGGCCTGTTGTTGGTAAGTCGTCCGGTAGTCACTGGACAGCCCGTATGCCCATTGAACCAACCCGGAACAGTCAAACCCACTGGTGGTGTTGCCACCCCAGACGTATGGCGTGCCCTCAACGGATTGGGCCCGGGCCACTGCTTCGCTTGGCGTATAAGTCGTCACCCCATTTGTGGCCGTCCCTGCCGCAGCTGAGGTGGTTGGGGCCGTTGACGCAACTGGTGTTCCTGCCGTAGCTGTATTCGTGCTGTTATTGGCCGTAGGAGTGCTGGTCACCGGGGTCGTGGAAGCGACATTAACGGCCGTCGTTGCGATATTGGCCGTCGAAGTGGCTGGCGCCGCCGCTGATGAACTGACGCTGGTGCTCCCGTTATTTTCAACCCGGGGAGTTGTTGCCAACTGATTGGCACTTGTGGTTGCTAATTGGGCCGCTGAACTGCTTGTTGCGGCACTAGGGGTCGCACTAAGCGGCAGCGTCACCGTAATGGCCGTGGCACTGGCGCTAGTGGCTTGACTGGCCGGAGCAGCGGCCGCTGTTTGCTGAGCAGTCGCACTTGATGCTTTTTGGCTGGACTTGGCCCCCGACGTTGGGATCACCAATTGATCGCCAACGTAAATTAAATCCGGATTGGCCAGTTGGTTCGCTTGCACAATTGAAGCCATTGAGACTTGGTATTCTTGGGAGAGGCCCCAAACGGTATCGCCGCTTTGCACTGTCACCGTGGTGTCAGCATTGGCTTTCGCGGAAGTCATCAGAACTGTCCCTGCCAAGGCGGCCGTCGTGGCTAAGACTAGTTGTTTCGTTTTAATATTAATCAGCTCCATTTTTGATTTGTGAGTCTTTAGACAAGACCCACCGTTTAATATACCGATTGGAATTTACTCCCCAGTTACCGCTAATTGACAGATCATTACACTTTGTCCGTTAAATTTACAAATGCCCTGGGCTCGTAACGGCCCTGCAACAGGTCAAAGATTGCTTAAAAATCATTAAATTAATCTTCGTTTTACCATCAAAAAAGGCTGAGTGATCTTCACCCCGCCTTCATAAAATTTGATTATTCATTTTTAACCGGTTGGAGTTTAACCGGCAGCACCTGTTGGCCAGCTGGCAGTAAATGCTCAATATATTGGAAGAGCAACAGCAGCCAGGCAAAGGCTAAGGCAAACGCCAAGAGTTCAAAGGCTGTCAGGGATAAATAGCCCACGACCTTAAACATGAAGTAGTCCAGCACCATGATTGCCCCGATCAAATACGACACCTTTAAAAACTGCTTAGTGACCCTGGGCAAACACCACCGGACCACGATAATCAACAGCCACAGCAAGTAAACCAACCACATCGCAATCCGGTCATGCAACAGATGGTACTTCGGGTCGTTCGGAAAGAGGCCAATTCCCGCAATGTTAGCCGCCAGCGCTAACAATAACAGCCGTAACCAAAGCGTTTTTTTAGTGTGATATTGCGGGGCCAAATTAACAAAGAGGTAATCGACCAGCGTCGCCATCAATAAGCCTGAAAAAATCAGGGTGAAATTGAATTGCCAAGCCGTCCCACTATTGGCGGTCCCCAAAAAGCTAAAATTATGCTGCCACCAATTCTTAGTCGGGTTCGCCAACATTGACACTCCCACCCCGCCAACAATCATTACGGTCATCAGGTTGATTACCACCCCTGGTGACAACGTGTAGGCTAAGTTAATCAACAGGTAGTTCACGATGCTGACGCCCACCATCACCAAGACCGTTGCCATATAAAGGTCTAAGCGCAAACCCGGGAAAAGCCGATCAATCAACCAGCCAGTGCCCTCGGCCGTAATTGCAATAATCATGGCACAGGCAATCAACAGGGGGAACAGACTCCGCCAAGTAAAGGTTGCTGCCGGGCCGTGTTGGCTCAATTTCTGCCGAACAAACGCCACCATAAACGCCAGTACCCCGCTAATCATACCGAGGGTCGCAATTGCGCTGCTGATCGAATAATCACCCGACCACGGCAACGTGTGCACCTGGGGCAACCACCACTTGATCCCAGCTAAAAAGACGCCTGCTAGCACCACCGCCGGTAAGCCATAACTGGCAAATTTTAATTGGGGAATCAAGGCCGTCCCATCATCGGGCCGAATTACCAGCCACTGGTTTTCGATGTGCATCGAAACGGTCCCTGCCTTCGCCAAGCGTTCTGCGACTTCCTCTGGTACCTCCACCAAATACTTCTTCATTGCTAATTCCCCCACCTCAATCTCAATTATGTACGGCGAAAAGGGGCCGGAATTTCCGACCCCTTTTCATCGCGCGTTGCTAACCAGCTAGCCGATTAGTTTTCGTCGCGCTTCATTTGTGCTTCCATTTCGCGAATCGAAGCGTTAGGCATGGCATATGCCGCTTGATCGGGTTTGGTTACCGTAACTTCCTTGGGCTTGATGTTGCGGTAAGTACCCATCCCAGTCCCGGCTGGGATGATCTTCCCGATAATTACGTTTTCCTTCAAACCGACCAGTGGGTCTTCCTTGCCGCGAATTGCCGCATCGGTCAGGACCCGGGTGGTTTCTTGGAAGGAAGCCGCCGACAAGAAACTGTTGGTTTCCAGGGCCGCCTTGGTAATCCCGAGGATTACCGGACGCGCCGTTGCTGGGACCTTACCTTCAACCAAGGTTTGGTAGTTGGCATCCCGGAATTGGTTGATGTCCATCAATTCACCCGGTAAGACGTCCGTATCACCTGGATCCATGACCCGGACCTTGCGCATCATTTGCCGGATCATGATTTCAACGTGCTTGTCCAGCAAGTCGATCCCTTGCATCCGGTAAACCTTTTGCACTTCAGCCAACAGGTACGTTTCCGTGGATAAGACGTCGCGAACCCGAATCAATTCTTTTGGATCAATCGACCCTTCGTTCAGCGCAGAGCCCCGGTGAATGAAGTCACCTTCTGCCACCTTCAAACGCGAAGTAATTGGTAAGGTGTACGTCCGCGTGTCGTTTTCACCCTTAACGGTGATGTCCTTGGTTTGTTCGGCTGGGTTTTCTTCGATTGATTCGATTTCACCCGTCACTTCAGAAATCGTGGCTTTCCCCTTCGGATTCCGCGATTCCACGATTTCTTGCACCCGTGGCAACCCTTGGGTGATGTCGTCGTTGCCGGCCACCCCACCGGTGTGGAAGTTCCGCAGGGTCAGTTGCGTCCCGGGTTCCCCGATTGATTGCGCGGCAATCGTCCCGATGGCTTCCCCGGCTTCAACTTGGTCTCCGGTCGCGGCGTTACGCCCGTAGCACCGTTCACAAACCCCGTGTTCAGTGTTGCAAGTAAAGGCCGAGCGAATCGTCACTTTCTTGACACCGGCATCAACGATCTTTTGGGCCATTTCTTCGTCCAAGAGAACGTTCTTGGCCACAATCCGTTCACCGGTTTCTGGGTCAAAGACAGACTTCATCGTGTAGCGCCCTAAGATCCGGTCGTAGAGTGGTTCGATCATTTCGTTCCCGTTGGTAATCGCCGTTACTTCCAGCCCGCGGTCCGTACCACAGTCTTCTTCGCGAACGATCACGTCTTGGGCCACGTCAACCAGCCGCCGGGTCAGGTAACCAGAGTTGGCCGTCTTCAGGGCCGTGTCGGTCATCCCTTTCCGGGCCCCGTGAGAGGAAATAAACATTTCCAAGACAGACAGCCCTTCCCGGAAGTTGGACAGGATTGGCAGTTCCATGATCTTCCCGGATGGAGAAGCCATCAAACCACGCATCCCGGCCAGTTGGGTAAAGTTAGAGATGTTTCCCCGCGCCCCGGAGTCAGACATCATGTTGATTGGGTTGTGGATATCCATGTGCTCAATCAGCTTTTCTTGGACTTCATCCTTGGCGTCATTCCAAATGGCAATGACCCGTTCGTAGCGTTCGTTGTCGGTAATCAAACCACGCCGGAATTGCTTGGTAACGAGGGCCACTTGCTTGTGGGCTTCTTCGATGATCCCTGGCTTTTCCTTCAAGTCGGTGATGTCGGCCACCCCAACCGTCAAACCAGAAATCGTGGATTCAAAGTACCCGAGGTCCTTCATCTTGTCCAAGAGTTCCGAGGTAATCGTCACCTTGTAGCGCTTGTAGACTTCAGCGATGATGTCAGACAAGAAGCCCTTCTTGAACGGTGGAACCAGTGGCGCATTGGCCAAGTATTCGTGAATGTCTTGCCCCTTGGCCAAGAAGTACTTGTCCGGCACCCCGTTTTGCAGGTTGTCGTCAGTTGGTTCGTTAATGTAGGTGTAATCCTTTGGCATGATGTTGTTAAACAGGATCTTCCCGACACTCGTTACCATAATCTTGTCGCGTTGGTCGTCCGTAAACGGCTTGTTCTTGTAAGAAGCCGTCTTGATCCCAACCCGGGTTTGCAGGGCTACGTAACCATCCTTGTAGGCCATTTCGGCTTCGGCCGCGTTGGCAAAGATCATCCCTTCCCCTTCGCGGGCCTTGTCTTCCGTGGTCATGTAGTAGTTCCCGATAACCATATCTTGGGATGGGGCCACGATTGGTTCCCCGTCCCGCGGGCTCAAAATGTGGTGAGCTGCCAGCATCAGCAAGCGGGCTTCGGCTTGTGCTTCATCGGACAGTGGGACGTGGATGGCCATTTGGTCCCCGTCGAAGTCGGCGTTGTAGGCTGCACAAACCAGTGGGTGTAACCGCATCGACTTCCCGGATACCAGGATTGGTTCAAAGGCCTGAATCCCTAACCGGTGCAAGGTAGGGGCCCGGTTCAACAGGACCGGGTGTTCCTTGATGACATCTTCTAAGACGTCAAAGACCTTGTCATCTTGCTTGTCAATCAAACGCTTAGCCGCCTTAACGTTCGTGACGAGCTTCCGCTTGGTTAATTCGTGCATGATAAATGGCTTGAACAATTCCAAAGCCATTTGAATTGGCAACCCCATTTGGCTCATCTTCAAGGATGGACCAACGTCGATAACGGAACGACCGGAGTAGTCAACCCGCTTCCCCAGCAAGTTTTGCCGGAACCGCCCTTGCTTCCCTTTCAGCAAGTGAGATAAGGACTTAAGTGGCCGATTCCCTGGCCCAGCCACTGGACGACCCCGCCGACCGTTATCAATCAAGGCGTCCACAGCTTCTTGCAGCATCCGCTTTTCGTTTTGCACGATGATCCCTGGCGCGTTCAATTCCAACAGGCGCTTCAACCGGTTGTTCCGGTTGATAACCCGCCGGTAGAGATCGTTTAAGTCTGAGGTGGCAAACCGTCCCCCTTCAAGTTGCACCATTGGCCGCAGATCCGGTGGCATCACCGGTACGACGTCCATAACCATCCATTCTGGCTTATTGCCAGACTTCAAGAAGGCTTCCAAGATGTCCAAGCGCCGAACGGCCCGCGTCCGCTTTTGGCCCGTGGCTTCCTTTAAAGTGGCCTTTAATTCGGCCGCTTCCTTTTCCATGTCCACGTCTTGGAGCAACTTTTGGATCGCTTCGGCCCCCATTTGAGCCACAAACCGGTCCCCATATTCCGCCTTCTTTTCCCGGTATTCCGGTTCGGATAAGAGTTGCTTCTTTTCCAGTGGCGTATCACCGGCGTCGAGCACCACGTAAGAAGCAAAGTAAATTACTTCTTCCAAGGCCCGGGGGCTCATGTCAAGGATCAACCCCATCCGGGATGGGATCCCCTTGAAGTACCAGATGTGCGAAACAGGAGCTGCTAATTCAATGTGACCCATCCGTTCGCGGCGGACCTTGGCTGTGGTAACTTCAACCCCACAGCGATCACAGACCAAGCCCTTGAACCGAACCCGCTTGTACTTCCCACAAGCACATTCGTAGTCCTTGGTTGGCCCGAAGATCCGCTCGTCAAACAGCCCTTCCTTTTCCGGCTTTAGCGTCCGGTAGTTGATCGTTTCTGGCTTCTTTACTTCCCCGTAGGACCAAGAGCGAATCTTGTTTGGTGAAGCCAACGCGATCTGCATACTTTCAAATTTATTGACGTCAATCAAAGGGCAATCCTCCTTCTTTACTAATCAGTGGTTGCTTCGCTTGGCGTTGCCGGAGCCTTTGCTTGCGCTTCGTCATTTTCCTGACGGTTGGCTTGGGCCCGCTTGCGCACGTCGATTACTTCTTCATCTTCGTTCTTTAATTGCACTTCTTCGTGGTTGCCGTCTAACACTTTCATGTCCAACCCCAGGGATTGTAATTCCTTGACCAGCACCCGGAAGGATTCTGGCACCCCTGGCTTTGGAATCCGGTCCCCGTTGATGATGGCATCGTAGGTGTTGACCCGGCCGACCACGTCATCAGACTTGTAAGTCAAGATTTCTTGCAGGGTGTAAGCGGCCCCGTAAGCTTCGAGGGCCCAAACTTCCATTTCCCCGAACCGCTGACCACCGAATTGGGCTTTCCCACCCAATGGTTGTTGCGTAACCAAGGAGTATGGCCCAATCGAACGGGCGTGGATCTTGTCATCGGCCATGTGAGCTAACTTCAAGTAGTTCATGACCCCAACGGCAATTCGGTTTTCAAATGGTTCCCCGGTCCGACCGTCGTACAAGATCGTCTTCCCGTCGGATGGTAAACCAGCTTCTTTGACGGCTTCCCAAACATCCTTGTCAGTTGCCCCATCAAAGACTGGCGTAGCAATGTGAATCCCTAATTGCCGGGCAGCCATCCCCAAGTGCAATTCGATAACTTGACCGATGTTCATCCGGGATGGCACCCCCATTGGGCTCAGCATGATATCAATAGGTGTCCCATCAGGCATAAATGGCATGTCTTCTTCTGGGATGACGATCGAAACCGTCCCCTTGTTCCCGTGCCGACCGGCCATCTTGTCCCCTACTTGCAGCTTCCGCTTTTGGGCGATGTAGACCCGAACCATCTTGTTGACTCCAGGGGCCAATTCGTCCCCGTTTTCCCGGGTAAAGACCTTCACGTCTTGGATGATCCCGCCACCACCGTGCGGTACCCGCAAGGAAGTATCCCGGACTTCACGCGACTTTTCACCAAAGATGGCGTGCAAGAGCCGTTCTTCCGCGGATAATTCGGTAACCCCCTTTGGCGTTACCTTCCCAACCAAAATGTCACCGTCGTGAACTTCGGACCCAACCCGGATGATCCCAGTTTCGTCCAAGTTCTTTAAGGCATCCGCCCCGACGTTTGGTAATTCACGGGTCATTTCTTCTGGCCCAAGCTTGGTTTCCCGCGCTTCGGATTCGTAAGATTCAATGTGAATGGACGTGTAAACGTCGTCTTTAACCAGCCGTTCGGAAATGGCGATGGCATCTTCGAAGTTGTACCCTTGCCAAGTCATAAAGGCAATCAGTGGGTTTTGCCCTAAGGCCAATTCCCCTTGATCCATGGCTGGACCATCGGCAATGACTTCGTCCGCATCGACGTGGTCACCGACCTTGACGATTGGCCGTTGGTTGTAGTTCTTCCCCCCGTTGGAACGGCGGAACTTCATCAGCTTGTAAGAATCCAGGGTCCCGTCTTCTTGGCGGATCCGGATTTGGCGGGCATCAACGTATTCCACCGTCCCGGCGTTCTTGGCAATCAAAGCTACCCCGGAGTCATGGGCCGCCTTGTATTCAATCCCCGTCCCGATCAAAGCGGCGTGCGGATCAATCAGCGGTACGGCTTGCCGTTGCATGTTGGCCCCCATCAGCGCCCGGTTGGAGTCGTCGTTTTCCAAGAATGGGATACATGCTGAGGCTACGGAAACAACTTGCTTTGGCGAAACGTCCATGTAGTCGACGTTTTCAGCGGAAGTCGTAATGTAATCTTCCTTATCACGACACATGATTTCTTCTTCAGCAAAGGAACCGTCTTCGTTCAACTTGGTGTTGGCTTGGGCGATGATGTAGTTATCTTCTTCGTCGGCCGTCAAGTAGTCGATCTTGTCGGTAACCTTGTGCGTTTCCCAGGAAACCCGCCGGTATGGCGTTTCAATGAACCCATATTGGTTCACCCGGGCGTAAGTTGACAGGTTGTTGATCAACCCGATGTTCGGCCCTTCGGGCGTTTCGATTGGACACATCCGCCCGTAGTGGGTATAGTGCACGTCCCGGACTTCATAACCGGCCCGGTCCCGCGTCAAACCACCTGGCCCAAGGGCAGACAGTCGCCGCTTGTGGTTTAATTCCCCTAAGGGGTTGGTTTGGTCCATGAACTGGGACAGTTGCGAAGACCCAAAGAATTCTTTGATGGCCGCAACTACTGGCCGAATGTTAATCAATTGTTGTGGCGTTACGGTGTTGATGTCTTGAATTGACATCCGTTCCCGAACCACCCGTTCCATCCGGGCTAACCCAATCCGGAATTGGTTTTGCAACAATTCACCAACCGACCGAATCCGCCGGTTCCCTAAGTGGTCGATATCATCAGTCGTGCCGATGCCTTCTTGCAAGTTGAAGAAGTAGTTAACTGAGGCAATAATATCGGCTGGTTGGATGTGCTTGAGTTCCAACGGAATGTGGCCGTTGGCAACCACTGGCACGACCCGGTCGGGATCCTTCTTGGAGTAAACCAAGATCTTTTGCAGCTTAACAGGTTCCGTTACCACGGCTTCATCCGATGGCGTGTAGGTAATCATCTTGAAGTCGTCTTGTTCCAACGCTGGTTCCAGCTTCTTCAAGACTTCCTTGGTTACCACGTCACCCTTGTTCGCCAGGATTTCACCCGTTTCAGGATCGGCCAAAGTTTCTGCCAACGTCAGCCCGAGCAACCGGTACTTCATAGCCAACTTCTTGTTGGTCTTGTAACGCCCAACCGGCGCCATGTCGTAACGCTTTGGATCAAAGAAGCGGGCGTTCAGCAAACTCCGGGCGGAGTCAGCCGTCTTTGGTTCACCCGGCCGCAAGCGTTCATAAATGTCCTTCAGGGCTTCTTCAACCCGGGAGTCTTCCGGATTCTTATGCACGTCCTTGTCAATCGTAGCTGATAAGGAGTCACTGTTGCCGCCTAACATATCAATGATTTCATCATCAGAGCCAAACCCAAGGGCACGGACCAATTCGGTCATTGGCAACTTCCGCGTCCGGTCAATCCGGACGTAAGAAATCCCCTTGGCATCAGTTTCGTATTCCAACCAGGCCCCCCGGTTCGGAATAAAGTTGGCCCCGTAGTTTGGCCGGCCGTTCTTATCCGTTTCGGAGTTGTAGTAAACCCCTGGGGAACGGACTAATTGGGAAACGATAACCCGTTCGGCCCCGTTAATAATGAAGGTCCCTTGCGAAGTCATCAGTGGGAAATCACCAAAGAAGACGTCTTGAGACTTGATTTCACCAGTTTCGTGGTTGGTTAAGCGCAACGTTACGTGTAATGGTGCCGAGTAATTGGCATCATGTTCCCGTGCTTCATCGACCGTGTACTTTGGTTCCAAGAGTTGGTAATCAACGAATTCGAGGGACAGCTTCCCTTGGAAGTCATCGATCGGCATGATGTCATCAAACATTTCACGCAGACCCTTGTCCATGAACCAGTTGTAAGAATCAGTTTGAATTTCAATCAAGTTCGGGAGGTCAAGGACTTCCTTGATCCGGGAATAACTACGACGAGTACGGTGCTTACCGTATTTTACTAAGTGTCCGGCCAAACTATTCACCTCTCTAAGTTTGTTGGGTGGGTTCAATGTTACATTTTGGTTACAATTTTACTCAAACCATGATTTTGGGCAAAAAAAATCCAAAAGCAACCAGCGATTGCCTTTGGGCTTTTATAAAGTGGCTGACGGACAAGAGATCGTCAACCCCATTGAACTCACAATTACATACGATAAATAAGATACACTATTTCCAGCGGCCTGTCAATTAAAAAAATCCGGGTACGAAAAAACCGGCCAGCCAAGCTCTCCCCTTCTTGGTCAACCGGTTTAATCACTGCTTAACCTTGGCGCAACAGTCCTGTCATGACTGAATCAATGATTAAGCGTTGCCGTTGCTCCGCGTTTAACGACCGTCCCCCAATTTGTTGGAAGGTCCCAAACAACGGGGCGATGCTGGCAATCAACAATTCCGCTGCTTCTTTAGGCATCAAATCTGGCCGCAAGTCCACATCCGCCATCTTGAAGAATTCCGACAGTGGTTCCAAGTAGTCCATGGTAAAGATCATGTTCAGCTTGTGTTGGGAACTTGACGTCAACTGCCGTAACGCCGCTTGGTACTGAGCATAGATACTCAGCGGGTGATACTTAAGGTAGACTTTGCAGATTTGAAAAAGCCGTTCTTCCGGATCCAGATCGGTTTTCCGCAAAACCTTGTTAGTCTCCTGGCGAACTTTACCACACAGCTCCGTCAACACGTCCAGGTACAATTCTTCTTTGTCCGAAAAGTGGTGATACAGCGCGGGTTGGGTAATGCCGATCTGCTTGGCGATGTCCCGGGTCGAAGTTCCCCCAAACCCGTGCTCCAAGAACAATTTAGTTGCCGTCGTCAAAATTGCATTCCGTGTTTTCGCTAGTTGTTCAGCTCGTCTCAATTTCTAACGCTCCTATCTTGTGTAAAATCGATTATCCTAATTTATTATAATCACACAGTAGTAATTATTATTTATCACAGCATAATAATTGTCAATAGGTAAATCTAGCGATAATTAGTTTCCTTATAAAAAAACGGTCATCAAAATTAATTTAGGTAAGTTAATGAGGCCGTTTTCCTTCTAATGATTAATTCAATTAAGTAAAACAATTTAGTGGAGGGTGAAAGTTATTTTGCCTTGCCGCGCCCCGACCGTCACCTGATCACCAGCCGTTAAGCTGCCGTCCAGCAATTTCAGGCTCAGCGGATCTTCCACTAACGTTTGCAACGCCCGCCGCAAGGGCCGCGCCCCGTACGTTGGTTGGTAGCCCGCCGCAACGATTTGATCAATCGCGGCCGGGGTGAATTTAACGGTAATTTGTTGCGCGGCCAAGCGAGCAACCAAGCCCCGGGTCAACAGTTTTACGATTTGGCGCAGGTCGGCTTTCTCAAGTGGGTGGAAGACGATCGTTTCATCGATCCGATTTAAAAACTCCGGCCGGTAGTGCAACTTCAATTGGGCATTGATTGCTTGCTTCATCGCCGCATAATCATTTTGCAGGCTGCTTTGCCCAAAGCCGACCGTCTTTTCATCCTGGAGCTGGGTCGCCCCAAGATTTGAGGTCATGATCAAGATCGTATTCTTAAAGTCAACCTTGCGCCCCTTGGCATCGGTCAGGTAACCGTCATCCAAGACCTGCAACAAGAGGTTAAAAACGTCCGGGTTCGCCTTTTCCGCTTCATCGAGTAGGACCACGGAATACGGGTGTTGGCGCACTTTTTCGGTTAATTGACCGCCTTCTTCGTACCCGACATAACCCGGGGCCGCCCCAACCAAACGACTGGTACTGTACCGTTCTTGGTATTCCGACATGTCAATGCGAATCAAGTTGTCTTCGGAGCCAAAGACGGTCGCGGCTAAGGCCTTGGCTAATTCCGTCTTGCCGACCCCAGTTGGTCCAAGGAACATAAAGGATCCTAACGGTCGCTTAGGATCCTGCAAACCGCTGCGGGCCCGCCGAATTGCCCGGGCAATCGCACTGACGGCTTCGTCTTGGCCAATCACGCGTTGGTGAAGGGCCTTTTCTAAGTGTACCAAGCGATCTTGTTCGTGCTTTTGCAATTGCGTAACCGGAATCCCGGTCCAATCCGCCACGACCTTGGCAATATCTTCTGGCATCACCCGTAAGGTGGTTTGCGCAGCTTGGGCTTGGCGACGAGCCGTTTGCTGTTCAACCTGGGCTTTTAACGCCAACTCTTGGTGGCGCAATTGCGCAGCTTGATCAAAGTCTTGCGTCAAAATGGCCGCTTCTTTTTGTTCTCGCAACTGCGTTAATTTTTGCATCGCGGCAACCGTCTGGGTATCCGCTTGGTCAGCATTGATCCGCACCATCGCTGCTGCTTCATCCATTAGATCAATCGCCTTATCCGGCAAAAAGCGATCAGTGATGTAGCGTTTGGCTAGCTTAACCGCAGCGGTGAGCGCCGCATCACTAATCGTTAACTGGTGGTGCTTTTCATAGCCCGGCCGGATCCCCTTTAAAATCTGGACAGTGGCTTTTTCACTGGGTTCTTCAACTTGAATCTTGGCAAAGCGCCGCTCGAGGGCTGCATCTTTTTCAATGTACTTCTGGTACTCATCCAACGTCGTGGCCCCAATCAGTTGCAGTTCCCCCCGGGCCAACGCCGGCTTTAAAATATTGGAAGCATCTACGGACCCTTCAGCCCCACCGGCACCGACCACCGTAT
This sequence comes from Limosilactobacillus ingluviei str. Autruche 4, assembly GCF_000312405.1. NCBI lineage: Bacteria > Bacillati > Bacillota > Bacilli > Lactobacillales > Lactobacillaceae > Limosilactobacillus > Limosilactobacillus ingluviei. The sequence goes on from NZ_HE997173.1 coordinate 1,133,669, forward strand.
GCAGTTCGTCAATAAACAAAATGACGTCGCCACTGCGGTAAATCTCATCCAAAATTTTTTTCAGTCGGTCTTCAAATTCCCCCCGGTACTTGGTACCGGCCACCAGCGACCCCATGTCCAGCGCCATCACCCGCTTTTGGGCCAAGCTGGCTGGCACGCCTTGAGTGACAATCCGCTGGGCTAAGCCTTCGACAATCGCCGTCTTGCCGACCCCCGGTTCCCCCACCAGGACCGGATTATTTTTCGTTTTCCGGCTCAACAGTTGTACCATGCGTTTAATTTCTTTTTCCCGGCCCACGACCTGCTCACCAGCGCCTTGCTTTGCTTGGGCCGTTAAATCCCGTGCCAAACGATCTAACGTCGGCGTTGCCGTATTACGTTTGGCACTTTGGCGGTTCAGGGCCTGTCCGGCGGCCTTGCCCAATTTCCGCACCAACGTCCGCCGGGCTTGTTGCAAGTTTACATCCAAGTTGAATAAAATCCGGGAAGACAAAATCGTCTCATCACTTAACAGCGCCAGCAGCAAGTGTTCTGTCCCCACCCGTTCAGCATTCAGCTGCCGGGCCGTTTGGGCTGCCAACGACAAGATGGTGCGCAGTTTCGGTGAGGCTGGCAAATACTCATGACTGTCAGCTACTGCCAAGGTGCCGTAACCGGTAAAGCGTTCAATTTCGGCCCGCAAATCGTCACTGGTGACGTGGAATTGATCCAGCAATTCCGCCGCCACCCCACTGTGTTCCAAGCTCAACGCTAGCAACAGGTGCTCTGTGCCGACAGCTTGGTGTTTAAAATACAGGGCCTGTTCGTGCGCAATTTCTAAAACCGCCTTGGCATTTGGCGTATATCGGTAATCGTCCATGTAAATCCCCTTCAATTATCTTCTCTATTCGCTGCCGTTATTCATACCGCAACCGGGTCAGCAAGGCAACCAAGAGCCTTGCCCGCAAGCGCTCTTCAGCTTGCTTGTTTGCTTGGTTCAGGGTTTGTTTGGCCACCCCGACCAACATTAAATCACCCTCCCGGCGTGAAATCAATTTTTCTTCATATAAAGTCTTAATGATTTTAGCGGCGTCTTTTTCACTGATGGCTTCACCAATATTGGCAATCAACATCTGTAAGACATCATCATCATCCAGTAGGTTGACCCGTTCAATCCGGATGTAGCCACCACCACCCCGCTTGCTTTGCACCAAGTAACCATTTTGCAGGTTAAAGCGCGTCTTGATGACATAATTAATTTGTGATGGCACCACATCAAAATGATCGGCAATTTCCGCCCGCCGAATTTCAATCCGGGGATCATCCCCTAAAATTGATTTCAGGTAAGCTTCAATTACGTCTGAAATGCTACGTTCTTCCACCGGTCTGCGCCCCTTTCTTGACTAATTTTGACCTTAATCATACCACACTTTTCCGGATTTGCCTTCGATTTACCCTTCAACACAACACGAAAAAAGGGCTGGGTACCAGCTCCCAGCCCTCAATTTCATGGTATTGCTTCATTCAACTAACGCTGCTTAGGCTTCGTGAACAAAGTCAACTACGTTCCGCCCAACGACCTTGTTGTCCTTTAATTCTTGGATCATGTCGTTGATTTCAGCTAACTTGCGCGTCTTAACAATTGGCTTAACCTTGCCTTCAGCCCCGAATTGGAAACATTCAGCCAAGTCTTGGCGCGTCCCAACCAAGGAACCAGCCACAATGATCCCATCCAGCACCGTCTTAGCGATGTTGAGCTTCATATCCCCTTGTGGCAAGGCAACCGCAACCAACTTCCCATCTGGGCGCAAGGAATCAACTGCTTGGTCAAAGGCCGAAGCTGCAACGGCCGTTACCACGGCAGCGTGAACGCCGCCCACTTTTTCTTGGATGGCTTGAGCAACGCTGTCAACTTCGTGGCGGTTAATCACTACTTCCGCCCCGTTTTCCTTCGCCGCTTCCAGCTTAGGATCGTTCCCGTCAACAACAACGACGTGGGCCCCAAAGACATTGTGCGCAAATTGGACGGCCAGGTTCCCCAGACCACCGGCCCCGACGATGGAGACCCATTGACCAGGCTTGATGTCGGCAACCTTCAGGGCCTTGTAGACCGTTACCCCTGCACAAGTCAGGGAGGTCGCTTCAACTAGGTCTAAGCCTTCCGGTACCTTCACCGCGTAGTCGGCAGCGACGATACATTGTTGAGCCATCGCCCCGTCAACCGTGTAACCGGCATTTTGCACTTCGCGACAGAAGGTTTCGCGTCCCGTCAGGCAGTATTCACAGTGACCGCAGCCCTTGAAGAACCAAGCAATCGATACCCGATCACCGACCTTCAAGCTGGTTACGCCAGGGGCAACCTTGGCAACGCGCCCAACCCCTTCGTGACCGATAATCCGGCCTGGCTTTTCACCAAAGTCACCAGCCGCCACGTGTAAGTCAGTGTGGCATAACCCACAATATTCCATATCAACCAAGGCTTCACCTGGCTTTAAATCGCGTAAGGTAACATCCTTAACCGTAACGTAACCATCTACTGGATCATTAATAACTGCAGCCTTCATGGATCATATCTCCTTTGTATCTGTAAATCTTTCCTACGCTTAATATCATAGCGAGCTTCCTGCCGTTTGGCAAGTGAAAAAATGAACATTCTCAAAGTTTTTTTGTTTTATATTTTTCTATCGCCCGCTCTAAAAGTTGTTACAACGGCGTTTTGATTGATTGGTATAGTTAAGCGACGTTCGAAAGATTTTTCACTTATGCCACGATCAAGCGGTTGATCGGCCCCTTTTAAAAATTATATTTTTAACCCCTTTTATTACTTCTCAAAATTGGTATAATAGCCGAGTTGTTTATTTTTCAATTTAAGCAGAGGAGTTTTTTATGACTACAACTGAAGAAACCGCCACTGCCAACCAGAATTACAATCAGTTGACGGGGCTCAAATTGTTTGCCATGACCAGTTCAATGGTGATTTCCATCGATGAATTCGCGCCGTTTGGCAAAGCGGGCGCAACCTCCCTTTTTTACCTCCTGCTGGCCGGCTTGGTCTGGTTCTTGCCAGTCACGCAAGCCGCCGGTGAAATGGCCTCCATTCAAGGTTGGCAACACGGGGGCTTGTTCACTTGGGTCAAAGCCACTTTGGGAGAAAAAACCGGGTTTGTCGCCATGTTTTACCAGTGGATCCACATTACGGCCGGCATGGACCTCATGATGTACGTAATTATCGGGGCCCTTTCCATCACCTTGCAGACCCCTTGGTTTAATACTACCCCGCTCGTGCGCTTTAGCTTAATGATGCTCTTATTATGGGGAGCCACTTGCGCCCAACTGTTGGGGGCCAAACGCATCGGCAAAGTTGCCGAATGGCTCTTTGCCTTAGGGATTGTTACCCCCGTCTTATTATTAGTCATCGTCGTTGCCGTCTACTTGGGCCAGGGCCATCCGGTTTATGTCCACTTTAATTTCCACACCATTTTCCCCCACCAGTTGAACGGCACCACGCTGGTCGCCTTTGTTCCCTTTATCCTGGCCTTTTGTGGCGGGGAAGCTTCGGCCCCCCACGTTAAGAACTTGGCGCGGCCCCAGCAATACCCTAAGGTCATGATTGCTTTGGTAGCCACGGCCATCAGCCTCGACTTACTCGGCAGCAGCGCCATTGCCATGAGTGTCCCGGCCGCCCATATCCAAAACAGCACCGGTTTTGTGCATACGTATGGCCAACTGCTGACTTCGATCGGCTTGCCGGGCCAAAGCTTGGAGAAATTGATCGGCTTGCTGCTGGCTTGCGGGATCATTGGTGAATTAGGCAATTGGATTGCCGGCCCTAACCAAGGGCTGTTCGAAGCAGCCCGCGAAGGCTTTTTGCCCCCCTTTTTCGCCCACGCAACCAAGCACGGGATTCCCTTTCGGATTATGGTCTTGCAATCCGCGATTGTGACGCTTACCGCGGCGCTGATTACCTTTAGCAGCGGGCAAAATGTTGATTTCGCCTTTAACGTGGCTCTCGCCGCCACCACCGCCCAATACCTGATGGTGTACATGATCATGCTCGTCGCTTACATGGTCTTAAAATGGCGCCACGAAACGTTGCCCCGGACCTACCGCATGACCAACCAGCCGAAAGTCAGCATTGCCTTAACGGCGGTCGCCTTGGTCATTACCGCGGGCGCTTTCTTCATCACTTTTATCCCCGCGCAAGGGACGCCGCAGCCATTGCGCCTTGCGTATGTTCTGATTTTGGCTGGCATGTGTCTCGTGGTTTCCTGGTTGCCATTTTGGCTTTACCGCAGTCACTCGAAGTGGCAAGCTCAATTAACCAGCGCCGAAAAAAAGAGTTAAAACTTAAAAGTGCTAGCAACCCCCGTTACTGAAACGTGGATTGCTAGCACTTTTTGTTGTGATTTTCTAACTTTTAGTCGAAAAGCTCGTTTCTGCTCAGCCGCTGTTATTTTTCTTGGAGTTGAGCAATCGCAGCATAGGCCGGGGTCAGCAATTCTTCGACCTGGTTAAACAACGGCTGATACTTTTGGTAGGTATAGGCCGCCAGATCATCCGGAATATAAGTTTCTGGTTGGGCCAACAGCGGCGTAACTTCACTGTAATCGCTAATTCGCCCTAAACTCTTCAAGGCAATTGCGGCCGCACCTAGACAACACCCCCCGTGGGCCATTGCCACCCCAACCGGGAAGCCAATTACATCGGCTAACATCTGGCGCCAAACCAAGGAATCCGTAAAGCCCCCGGACGCCATAATTTGCTTAGGATCCCCGACTAAATCCCGGACAATTTCAAAGACACTGCCGACGTTCATCGTGATTCCTTCCATGACGGCGCGTAACATATCCGCCCGGGTATGCAGCTGATTCAGGCCAAAAAACGACCCCCGGGCATTGGCATCCCAAATCGGGGCCCGCTCACCACCCAAGAAGGGATGGAAAATCAGACCGTGGGAACCAGCTGGGACCCCCTCAATTACCTGGTTGGCCAATTGGAAGGCATCCACCTGCTCACTGGCGACCGCATTGGCATCAACCAAATGCTTCACCGCCCATTGGTAGACGTCGCCCCCATTATTGAGCGGGCCCCCAATGACCCAGTGTTCTTCATCCAGGGCATAGCAGAACAGCCGCTGCTGCGGATCAATGACGGGATGATCCGTCATCACCCGCACCGCGGCAGAAGTCCCAATGGCAATCGCCGCCGTACTTTCGTCAACGGCGCCCATCCCAATGTTGGAAGCGGCGCCCCCAAAGGCCCCATACACAAATGGTGTCCCGGCCGGAATCTGCAAGGCCGCCTGGCCTGCAGCCGTCAGCCCGTGCGCTTGCTGGGTACTATCAACAATTTCTGGTAATTGAACAGCTGCAATGCCCGTCATTGCCAACGCCTGCTCATCCCACGTCCGGGTATTGATGTTCCACATTCCCGAACAGGAAGCAACCGAAATATCGACCTTAAATTCATCAAAGAAATGCTTAAAGAGATAGGACTTGATATCCGCCACGTAAGCCGTCTTCTTTAACAATTCCGGCTGGTCTTCTTTTAACCATAGTAATTTGGTGAAGGGTGACATCGGGTGAATCGGCGTCCCCGTGTCCATATATAGTTCTTTTGCGACCAAGTTCCGCTTGATCCGACTGGCCACTTGGCGGGCCCGGGTGTCCGCCCAGGTCAAGACGCGGGTCAGCGGCTGGAAGTTTTCATCCAACAAGATCAAACTCTGGTTCTCGCTGGAAAAGGCGACCGCTAACAGATCACAGTGGTTGCGTTGCACTTCGGCGTAAGCGTCATTGATTACTTTTTCAACGGCGGCCAGCACTTCGGTGGGTTCTTGCTCCGCCATGCCCGTTGCATCCCGGTACAAGGTATAAGTTTGCCGAAAGGTCTGCTTGGCTTGGAGCTGGTGATCATATAAGATCGCCTTTGTCCGTACTGTTCCAACATCAATCCCCAGCAAATATTCCATCTGCTTAATCCTCACTTCCTGCTAATCGGGTTATTTCACTTCTTCAGATTACTGGTTTCCCCTTGAACTGTCAAATCTTGCCACTTGCGTAAATAAAAAAGCCGCGGCCACCGCCACGACTTTCTTACCTTTGAAACTGATTAACGAGCTGACGAGAAGTCAGTCAAGTCCAAAGTAACACTTGGGCCAAACGTCGAAGCGATGGAAGCGTGCTTGATGTAAGTCCCCCGCACAGCAGCTGGACGAGCCTTCGTCACAACATCTTCGATCGTCTTCAAGTTTTCAACCAACTTGTCAGTGTCAAAGGAAACCTTCCCGAATGGCACAGCAACGTTCCCATCCCGGTCAGTCCGGTAAGTTACCTTCCCGGCCTTTGATTCAGCAACGGCCTTGGCCACATCCATCGTCACCGTCCCCGTCTTAGGGTTTGGCATCAGGCCCTTAGGCCCCAATACCCGACCCAGACGACCAACTTGTGGCATCATGTCTGGCGTTGCAATGGCAACGTCAAAGTCCAGCCAACCGTCTTGAATCTTTTCAACTAAGTCAATGTCCCCAACAAAGTCAGCGCCAGCTTCTTGGGCTGCCTTAGCGTTTTCACCCTTAGCAAAAACGATTACGGTTTGGTCCTTACCAGTCCCGTTTGGCAGCACAACAGCCCCACGCAATTGTTGGTCCGCTTGCTTAGTGTCAACGTTTAAGTTAAATGCTACTTCGATCGTTGCGTCGAAGTTAGCAAAGTCAATGTCCTTAACTAATTCAACCGCGTCAGTCAAAGCGTATTGCTTCTTTGCTTCAACCTTCTTCAACGCGTCTTGGTACTTCTTACCACGAGTTTTAGCCATTTGATGTATCCTCCTTGCAAATGTGGTCTAGCGGAAGTCTCCTCCCACGGGGACAACTTTTCTTTCAAAAAGCGCCCGGTCTGCTAGAAATTAGTCTTCAACGTTGAAGCCCATGCTCCGAGCAGTACCTTCGATCATGCGCATCGCTGCTTCTACGTCAGCGGCGTTTAGATCTTGCATCTTAGTTTCGGCGATTTCCTTTACTTGAGCCTTGGTTACAGTTGCAACCTTCTTCGTGTTAGGTTCGCCGGAACCGTGTTCAACACCAGCGGCTTTCTTCAGCAGAACTGCAGCCGGCGGCGTCTTGGTGATGAATTCAAATGACCGGTCTTCGTAAACGGTAATTACAACTGGAATCAGCATCCCTTTTTGGTCTGCCGTCCGTGCGTTGAATTCCTTAGTGAAGCCCATGATGTTAATCCCTGCTTGACCCAATGCAGGACCAACCGGCGGAGCCGGGGTTGCTGCACCAGCAGGAATTTGCAACTTGACAATGTTTGCTACTTTCTTTGCCACGAGACAAAACCTCCTTAGTCCGTGTTGTGGTAATGATGGGGGTTCATTTTTTGCCCCTCCCACAGTATGTCGATAGCATACTTTGTTAGGTTACCACACTTAATCTTTAATTACAATCACAAATTATTCGACTGCCGCAATTTGGTCGAACCCTAATTCCACCGTCGTTTGGCGCCCTAACATTTCGATTTCGGCCTTCAGCTTCAAATTATCGTGATCAACTTCCGTTACGACCCCATTCAAGTTGGCAAAGGAGCCCGCGATGACCTTCACGTGGTCCCCAACGGCAACGTCAATATCCGTCCGTTGTGGGCCTTCATCATCCATCCAACTCAAAATTCGGTTAACTTCTTCTGGTTGCAGCGGCGTTGGCTTGGATCCCCCACCGTGGGAACCCAAGAAACCCGTCACCCCTGGGGTGTTACGGGCAATGTACCAAGCCCGGTCTGTCATAACCATTTCAACCAATACGTAACCCGGGAAGACTTTTTCTTCAATATCCTTGGCCTTCCCATCCTTAACTTGGTGGACCGTTTCTTCCGGTACGATTACCCGGAAAATGTAGTCTTCCATCCCCATTGATTGGGCCCGAGATTCCAAATTACTCTTGACCCGGTTTTCGTAACCGGAGTACGTGTGTAACACGTACCAACGTTTTTCTTGTGATTCCACCGTTATCCTCCTTTATTTTAATGGTGTTATATTACTTCGCCTTGTCGCTTAACTACGGACAAAATAAAAAAGCCCGTACTAAGACGCAGCTTTCTGACAAAATATTATAGCAGACTTCTTGAGCCTTGGGCAACTAAAACTACCCAACAAAAGCAAGCATGCCCATTTGAATCAACCAATCAAACAGAGCAAAGAATAAAATAAAGAAGACCGTAATCGATAATACTACCGACGTGTCCCGCCGATTTTCCTTTGCCGTTGGCCACACGATTTTGTGCATTTCTTGCCCGACGCTCTTAAAAAAGCGAAACATGTACCTTTCCTCCAGCTTGATGCTACCGGGTTTGCCGGTGCAGGGTAACTTTTTGACAGTGCTTGCAGAATTTTTTGAGCGCCAAGCGCTGATTCTGCTGGGCGGCACTGACGTTAACCGAATAATTGCGGGAGCCACAAACTGAGCATTCCAACCCTACTTTTCGGTGCGCCATCGTGACCACCTCCATTCGGGATAACTTTAGCACATTTGCCCTGACCACGCAAACCAAAGCCGCTAGTCCGGCATGGTTTCTAAAAAGCGACGGTACTTGGTCCGGGCCCGGTAGTAAGCGGCGCGGACACTCCCCACGGAAATCCCCAATTCCGCGGCCACTTCCTCCATTTGATAGCCCAAACTAAGCTTTAAAAAGCACGCCCACTCTAATGATGAACATTGCCGCACCATTTGATTCAAAGCTTGGCGGCATTCCGCCACCCGCTCAGCGCCGATTTTATCATCTTCCACCAGTTGGACGCGTTCGTCTTCATCCAGCGAAACCACCCGGTTGCCCGGCTGGCGTTTGGAACGTTTCTTATGCCGACCAAAATCCCGCAACCGATTTTGCAACATTGTCTTATAGTAATGAGCGAAATGGGCATGCTGGGCATCATAACGCTTCAGACATTGATAGAGTTTCACGGCCGCTTCTTGCTCCCAATCTTCCAAACTAATGTAGTGACGGGAATATTGATGCCACAGCTTGCGAATCATTGGTTGATAGCGCCGGTAAAGCAGTTCAAAACTGGCTTCATCTTGGTGACGTTGCACCTGGTAAATTAATTTATTTTCGGAAATTACAATTTCATCACTCATCATGAGAAATCAAAAAATCCTCCTGTGTACTCACCACTGGATTCACCCGCTTGAAAACCCTTTGGTCATCTCACCACTCCATGCATTTGAGCAGGGGTAGAAAAGCAACTGGTCTCACCCAGCCCTCCGGTCGGCTATTCCCCTGCCTTGACAAGGTTCGGCCGCTCTAATATCCACTGGCCTATTCAATCTAGCAGTTTCTGCAAGCGTTTTCAAGAGCTGGCTTTTTCCATTAATTAACCAATAAATCTAAAAAGAACGTCATCAAACCCGTTATTTTGCTAAATTAACGTAGCAAAGGACTAATTTTTAAAAACCAAAAAGCAGCCCGGGAAAAATTTTACGGGGTCGCCATTTAAACAATTATAAAATCAAACGATAAATTAAAGTTGGGCGAGCGCTTCCGCAATCGGAGTGGTCCCGGCTTTCATCATAATGACCTGGCGAATCGTCTTAGGCTCTGCCAAACTGGCCACCAAAACGGCGGCCACGTCTTCAATTGAGTTCTCCCCACTCGTAGCCGGATTCAAACTTACTTTCCCGGTCGCAGGCGTCGGCGTTAAAATCCCGGCTTGGATAATGGTGTAGGCCAGCGTCGTCTCATCCATTAACCACCGATCCGAAAAGAACTTGGCAATATTGTAATCCATTAACTGCGCTAGGGCCGGGACCTTGGCCCACATAGTCTGGTCCAAGGCATAGGCCGAACTGAGGTGAATAAACCGTTTAATCCCCGCGGCTTGGGCGGCCATCATTAATTTAACGGCCCCATTCAAATCAGTTTGCAGCAAATCCCGGCCCCGGGAACCCCCCGTAAAAATCACCGCTTGGCTATCGGCCAACTTTACTTGTAATTCCGCCACGGACGCGTGCAGATCCAAGGCCACCGGGGTGACTTCGGCGGGAAGCTGTGCTAAATTGCGCCCGCCCGCGAGGACTTGGTCGCCTTGCGCCAATAACAACTTGACCACAGCTTGCCCCACCCGGCCGGTGGCCCCTGCAACAAAGACTTTCATCTTGATCCATCCTTTCATTTAATTCTGTAGAAGTTCCGTTATTTTTAAGTGTACTCAATTTCATCACCATTTACGAAAAAAATGATCGCCGCCGCTTATTTTTCTGCTGGTGGCTCCCAGAAGCAGTGGTAAAATAATGCCAATTAATTGATTAAGGAGTGGTTTTTTGATCTCACCAACCTTGCAACGTTGGCTGACCCACTGGGGGTTGGCCGGGGCCGCTTTGCTCACGATGGTCTCGCTGCTCGTCGTAAATCAAAGCGGGCCAATCATCCCAATCAGCTTACTCGCCGTGATCAATGGCGCTTTTTGGCTCGGGGCCTTACATCGTTTCAAACTCTATCAACACTGGCTGTGGTACCGCGCCGATAAACGGCTCCTCGTTGCCAGTATGACGGGGGTCCGGTGGCTAATCGTTATTGGGGCTTTGGGCTGGCTGTTAAAGATGCAAAATGACCTCGTCGGCATTCTGGTCTTGCTGATCGTGGCGGGCTACGCTGCGGTCCCGGATCGCCACTTGGTTGGAACGGTCATGACCTTAGCCCAACGATGGGGCTGGCGACCAGACTCCCCGAACGCCCCCGTAACCTTTACCGTGGCAAACTTAGATTTGTCAGCCATCCAGGCCGCGCTGAAAGCCGCCCACCAAGCCCGGCCCCTGCCTTATGACTTTGCGACCCTGAGTCCCACTGACTTACAACAAGCGCAAGCTACCGCCGAAAAGCCCTTAGCCGCCCTGCCGTTTTCGCCCCGCCTGAAAACCGGCTTCATTTTTGATGCGCAACAGATCAAGGTGACTTGGACGTTAGGGGATGTAACCTGGACGATTGGTGAAGTGCCCCGCGCCTTGACCGCGCAAGTCGTTGATTTAATTTACCAACAAATGGGTCAATCCCATCCCCCGGTTAGCTGCACGCTGAGCGGGGGTGCCGTCAAATGGCTGGCTGACGACCAAACGGTGCACCAAGCAACCCAGCCGTGGACCGTCCAGCTGACCATTACCCCGGCTGCGAAAGATTAATTGTTAATGGCAGCGCTTTCAGTTACAATTAGAGCAATAATTGCCACTTTAGAATGATTGCTCTGGAGGTAAGCTAATGACCACGAAAATTATTTTAGACTGTGATCCCGGCCACGATGATGCCTTAGCGCTTTTATTGGCCGTTGCCAACCCGACGATTGACTTGTTAGCCGTCACCACTTCCGCGGGGAACCAAACCCCCGCCAAAACTTTGAATAATGCCTTGCGGACCTTAACTTTGCTGCAAGCCACCACGATTCCCGTCGCCGGTGGAAACCAAACGCCATTGGTGGCTCCCCTGGAAACTGCTCCGGAAGTTCACGGGGAAAGTGGGCTGGATGGCGCCGAGCTCCCGGCCCCGGGCTTTGCCTCCCAGCCACTCACGGCCATTGAATTAATCGCCCAAACCCTCCGGCAAAGTACCGAAAAAGTCACCCTGGTCGTCACTGGTCCCATGACCAATGCCGCGTTGTTCCTCCGGGTTTATCCAGAATTGGCCCGGGAAAAATTGGCCCAAATTGTCTACATGGGTGGGGCAATGGGCCTGGGCAATTGGCGGCCGAGCGTGGAATTCAACATTTTTGTGGACCCCGAAGCCGCCAAAATTGTCATGAATTTTGGCTTACCACTGGTAATGGCCCCGCTCAACGTTACCCACCGCGCACAGATCCACAAAGATGAAATTGCTGCGGTCGGCGAAATCGACAACCCCGTTGCCCACGCCTACTTTGGTCTCTTAAACTTCTTTGAACGCTACCATGAAGATCCAAAATGGGGCTTTGTTGGCGCGCCATTGCATGATCCATGTACCATTGCGTGGCTGATTGACCCGACGATGTTTACGACCACCAAAATGCACGTCGACGTCGAAACACAAGGTGAATTGACCCGGGGCGAGACCGTCTGTGATTACTACCAGCTGACTGGTCAGCCAGCCATTACCGAAGTCTTGCTCGACCTCGATCGCCCCCGCTTTATCAAACTGATTCTGGATAGTTTAAAGCACTTCAATTAGACGCAAAAATCGCTAACGACCCTGGCGCAAGCATGGTTCGTTAGCGATTTTTAGTTTATTACTGATTGGCCAATTGGTAGCTGGCGGCCAATAACTCAAATAGGGTCGCATCGGCCACCTGGTCATTTAAGATGACCGTCAGCCAATGTTGCTTATTCATATGCCAAGCGGGAAAGTATTGTTGGTGATTTACTAACGCCGTAACCTGCGCCGGCGTTGCGTGCAAATTTAAAATTTCCACTTCTTTGGTTGGCAATGTCGGCGCCAGTTTCGCTTGATCCAGCCGAGCAACTAAGCCATACCATTTTTGACTGGCGGCGTGACGCCAGACCCCCGTAAACGGTGCCTTGGGCCACAAAAATTCCAATTCGTCCCCATAGGTCTGCTGAACATGCATGATTAACCGTTGGGTTTGCGGCGCTTGAAACCGTTGGTCCGCATAAGCTTGCGCAACAATTTGTTGTAAGACCGCGGTCACTTCGGCCTTGACCGTCCCCGCAAATTCGCCCCGGACTTGGGGTTGCAAATGCAAAGTGTACGGGGATTGAGTCGCCAAATCAATGACCTGGGTCAAAACTTGCCCTACTTCATCAATCGTGACCGTCAATAAAAAACCACTGGTTGGCAAAAGCGTCTGGTATCGCCAGTGCCGGCCCTTCTTGGTAAACCCGGCCGCTGGCAACTTAGCTGGTTGCAACTTCTGGTTGGCAAAAATTTCGCTGAAGGCTTCCATTACCATCGCTTCCTTTCGTCTTGAATCGAGAGCAGGCTGCCAACAATCACTTGCAGGGCCGTTAAAACACTAATTAAGGCTAAGGTCCGGGTCGTTTGTACCATAAGCGCCCTCCTTAATCCGTTTGCGCGAGGCTGAGTTTAACAACCGCTTCACACCGTGGGGTTTGTGGCAACATATCCACCGGTTGGATGTAATCGACCCGGTAAGTTGGCGTCAAGCGGGCCAAATTGCGGGCCAGCGAAGCCATGTTACACGAGACGTACACAAATTTGGCCGGCTTTTCTGCTAAGATCGTGTCAATCAGGGCTTGATCCAAGCCGGTCCGCGGCGGATCAACCACCAGGGCATCGAAGGTTTGGCCCGCAGCCCGCCATTGGGGCAGCAACACTTCAGCTGGACCGCATTCATAATGGGCATTGGTAATCCCGTTTAACTCCGCATTAGCATTGGCATCCGCAACCGCCGCCGGAATCGTTTCCATCCCCAGCACCTGCTTAACCCGGGCCGCTAAGGATAAGCCAATGGTCCCAATCCCAGCGTACGCATCCACCAAGGTATCCGTCGGGGCCAGCTCTAACGCTTGGGCCGCTTGTTCATACAAGACTTCGGTCTGCAACGGATTGAGCTGCAAAAACGACCGGGCGGAAAGCCGAAAATCCAGGCCCATCAAACTCTCGGTTACATAAGACTCCCCCGCCAGCAAGCGCGTCTCTTCGCCCCACACCAACGGCGTATCCCCCGGATTAATGTTTTGCATGACGGATTTGACGGCCGGCAATTCCGCCTTAATCCGGGTTAATAACTGGTGCTTTTTCAGTAATTTCGGCGTGTTGGTGATCAGCGTCACCTGGACTTCCCCCGTCGTCGTTTCGCGAACGGCCAGGGTCTTGATAATGCCGCTGTGGTTGCTTTCTTCATACGGCGGAATCCGTAACTCTTCAATCATCGCAACCAAGGCCCGAACCACTTGCATCGTCAACGGCATTTGAACGGCACACTCCGCCAAGTCAACCACCGTATGACTATTCGCCTGATACAAGCCGGCAACCACGTGTCCATCAACCTGCCGTACCTGAAACTGCGCCTTGTTACGGTACCCATACTCTTGCGGGCTGGGTAAGGTCGGTCGTACTTGATAATGGCGGTAGCCATGGGGCTTGAATTTAGCCAAACTGTCCAACACCATTTGCCGCTTGAATTTCAACTGCGCTGGATAGGCCAGGTGTTCCAATTCAAAGCCCCCGGCGATTCCGGCGACCGCGTCTTTAGGCGTCACCCGGGCAGAGCTAGCCTGCTTTAAGCGGTGAATTTTGGCCGTCAGGTAGCGTTCGTGGACCGCCGTTACCTCAGCCACAATCACTTCTCCCGGCAGCGCCCCGGGCACAAAGCAAACTTTATGTTTAAAATAACCAATCCCTTGGCCTTCCACCCCTAATTTCTTAATCGTTAAAGGGAACCGTTCCCCAACTGTTACCACCACCGGAGATTGGGAAGCACGGGGCACCCGTTGTTTTGCCATCTTTTTCCTCCTTACTGATCCGTTCAAAATCGTACCGTTCATTCTACCATTCTTTTAACCAAGATTAAATCTTTCCGCCCTCCATTTCAGTGAACTAATTTTCGTTTTATAGTATAATATACCCAACAAAAAGAAAGGAAGTTCTTAAAATGTGGCAAACAACTGATTTAATCGCCGCCGAACAGTACTGGTTCGACCGGTTTTGTGATCGCTTTGGTTGGCAAGGAAGCTTACGCCGCCAATACCCTGGGGTATCTTCCCTGTGTTTCACCGGACCCCACGGTGGCATCAAGCAAGTTGACCTCGACGATGAATTACTGTTCGATCAATTGAATGCCGTCCCGCACCAACGGGGGCAAGAAATTTTAGAAAGTTGGTTGATTTTTTCAATCAGCAATCCCGACCCCCTGACCCAACGAAATTTTGACCCCACGGATCGACAATACTTCCACCAACTTGAACAAAGTGCGGTTCATTGTCACGTCTATTCCAACTAAGCGGGCACTTCGTGTTGTAAGCGTTGCCGGGCATCAGGCGAAAATTGCCGATATTCAATCGTAAAGTGGTACTGGGCCCGGACGGCCGTTAACACCACGATCAGCTCTTCCAAACTGGTTGAAGGCAAACTTCCTAAGGGCCACGAGCGCTGCCAAGCCCGGGGCCGCCGCGTATTAAAGAAAAAGTGATAGGCTTGGTCAGGGGCGGCCCAGACCACCACTAACCAATAACGCGTCTGGACCCGCCGTTTAAAGTACGGCGTCAACCGCTGGCATAATTGCCGACCTAATTTTTGACAGGTCTGATCATTCAAAGCTCTGCCCCCCGTTATGGCCGCCCACCTGCTGGGCGCGGGCCAAAAAGGTCGCCCCAGTAGTTAAACTGCTGGCCTTCATAATTGCCGTCTTGCCAAAGCGCTGCCGGATCTGATCAACCGTTTGGGCCACATCAAGGGCCAAGGTCTCCGCCTTCGTTGCAAATAAATCCAGCTGCTCGCCTTGGGCCGGGCTTAAATGCGTCACGGCAATTGCCACGTGCCGAACCGGCTGACCGGTCCAATACTGATCAAACAGGGCTTGCAAAACCCGGGTTAATTTTCGTTCATCTGCCGTTAATGCGCTAAGGTGCTGCGCGTGGGCAAAGCCGGCGCGACCAGCTTGATCGACCGTCCCAAACGCATAACCAATCTGAAGGCGCACGCCCCCGGCTTGTTTGTTGCGGGCGCGGAGTCGCGTGGCTACTTGAGCAGTAATTTCAGCAATGACTACTTTGATCGCTTGGGGCTTAACGTAATCCCGGGGCAGCACTTGGGAATTACCGATGGATTGAGCCCGCCGCAAAGGCCGCCGACTCAACGTGGTCCGGTCAACTCCCCAGGCTGTTGCGTATAGCCGTGCCCCGGTTTGGCCCAGTGCCGCCTTCAATTGGTAAGGGTCCGCGTGGGCCACTTGTTTCAGATTATGCAACCCCAACCGTTGCAGCCGTCGGGCCAGATGAGTATTAATCCCCCACACCATCGTCAGTTCTGGAATCGCCCATAAGCGGACGGGCGCCGTATGATTGGTAATGATCCCAATCCCAACCGGACTGTGCTTGGCATAAATGTCCAGGGCTACCTTGGCTTGCAAGGGATTGTTGCCCACCCCAATCGTTACCACCAACTGTAAGCGCTGCTTGATTTCCGTCTGCAACTGTCGGACGACTGTTAATAAGTTATCACTTTTCAAGCGCCAGGAATGGGTTAAATTTAACAGCGATTCATCAATCGAGTAGGGCAACAGATCTTCATCAGCCACAAACTCGCGAAAAATTTCATTAATAGCTAAATTCTTGGCGAGGTAAAGATTCATCCGCGGGGGCACCACAAGCAACCGTTCATCCACCGGCAAATCGCGCGCCCGATTGACATTGTGTAGCCCAAACAATTGTTTTGCCGCGGGTGAGGATGACAAAATCAAGCCTTGCCCCACATTGGCCGCTTCCGACATCACGACCAAGGGCGTCGTTAAGGGATCTAGTCCCCGGACCACGCATTCCACCGTTGCGTAAAACGACTTATTATCAACCATCAAATAAATGCCCCGCGGTTCCGTTGAGTAATCCATCGTCTCCACTCCTCAAACTTTTGTTCTTGATTCAAATTTTAAAAGAGAGTGAACGAAAAAACAAGGGCTTGAGTAAAACTAACGTTTGTACTCAACCCTTGTTTCAATTGCCAATCTTTGGTAAAACTTATGACCGTGGTTTTTGACCACAATGAATTGCACCCGCCCCCAAGTTTAGTGGCGTAACCGTCACCTTTTGCATCCCAGCCGTTTCCATCATCGCTTTTAAGCGCGCGGCCGAAACAAATTGCATGGAAGTTTCTTTCAAGTATGAATAATCTTGATAGCTGGCCCCCAAAGTCCGCGCTAACACTGGGAATACTTGAAAGTAAGCCCGCCAAAACGGCCGGACCAACCGACTCTGGGGTTGAGACATTTCTAGGCACCCAAACCAACCGCCGGGTTTAAGGACCCGCATCACCTCAGCTAAAACCTGGGCCGCATCCGGGACATTGCGCAGGCCAAAACCAATCGTGACAAAGTCAAACTGGTTAGCCGCAAACGGCAGCTGCATCGCATCACCTTGGACTAATTCAATATCTTTGTTCAAATCCGCCGCTTTGACCTTCTCCGCTCCCGCGGCTAACATTGCTTCATTGAAGTCCAAGCCAATCGTGCGGCCCTTTGGCCCCGCCAATTGCGCTAACTTAATCGTCAAATCCGCCGTTCCGCAACACAGATCTAAGCTATCGGCCCCAGGAAAGACCGCCAGTTGGTCAAAAAACTTTTGGCGCCACCGCCGCTGGGTCCCTAGACTGACCACATCGTTCATCAAGTCGTAGCGTTTGGCTAAGCGCGTAAACATTTGGTTAACTTCTTGTTCTGAATGGTGATTGGTAAGTGCCATCTTTTCCCCCTTCGGTTTGCTTAAACGGCTGCAGCATCGCTTGATAGTGATTGATTAAGGCCGTCGTTTGCAAGATCAACGCCTGATTGTCGTTTAAGCGTGCAAACGCCCGTGCATCAACTAGTTCAGCCACCACTTGCTGGGGCGCCGCGCCCAGCGCAAGTAGATTTTGGGCCCGTAAAAACTTTAACCGGGGCAAAAAATAGGTTACGTGTTCCCGCCGGCACCAAGCCAACCCTAGTGAAACATAGTGTTGACTTTGGGTAAAATCATCCCGTAAATAATAATCCTCGGCTAAATAATACATCATCGTCAGCAACCGGGCTTGGGCTAAGCCAGGCGCCACCACTGTCGTTAGGGCCGTGCTTAGGGCCTGCTTTACTTTCGTTAAGAAGAATTCTGCTTGGGCCAGCTCGTTTTGCCGGGCGTACAAAATTCCCTCGCCCAGATAGGCCAACGTGGTAAACTGCGTCGTGTGCGCTTCGTCTAACTGATCTAAAATTTGGGTAAACGAAAACAAGGCTGCCGTCGGATTGCCATTGGTCAAGGTCAACCACAGGCCGTTTAAATAGTGATACTGCATTTGCAAGGCCACCGTTGGCAATTGTTCCACCGTCAAGTGGGCCAAGCTTTTTTGGACCGTCGGATAATCCTCAACCATTAATGCTTCTTCGGCTTGGGTGAGTTGTTGCGTGGCGGCCTTGCTTTGCCGCTGTTGGTCGTCTAAATCATCCAAGGTCAAATCTAACCGCGTACAAAGCTGACGTAAAATTGACAACGAGGGAATCTGATAATTGGTCTCAAACTTGCTTAAGGTGGACTGGGTACAGATTCCCGCCGCTAAAGCCGCCTGTGAATACCCCTTGGCTTTGCGCCGCGCCACAAAGTAAGCTACATCCATGTGCAACGCCCCTAACCATGCAAGCCAAGGGCCACTTTGGCATAGCGACTCATCATTTCAATGGTCCACGGCGGTTCAAATGTCAGGTTAATCTTGCAATCGTTGATCCCGGCTACTCCCTTGACCGTCTTGGTAATGTCGTCATGCAAATAATCGGTCAGCGGGCACCCCATCGTCGTCAAAGTCATCGTCACCGTACACAAACCCGCTGCATCAACTGCCACGTCATAAATCAAGCCCAAATTAACCAAGTCTAACCCCAATTCGGGATCGACCACCCCACTTAAGGCCGTCATCACTTGGTTCTCCAAGGGCGAATACGGCCGCGATTGTTCAGCTGCTTCAGCCATTTTGCCGCACCTCTTTTCTGTGTTAGCCAATTGAGCCTTCCATTTCAAAACTGATCAACCGGTTTAATTCCACAGCATATTCCATCGGTAATTGCTTGGTAAAAGGCTCCACAAAGCCCATGATGATCATTTCCGTCGCCTTGGCTTCCGGAATCCCCCGACTCATCAAGTAGTAAAGCTGACTCTCAGAAATCTTAGAAACCTTCGCTTCGTGTTCCATGGCGACATTGTCATTATCAATTTCGTTGAACGGAATCGTATTGGATGACGATTGATCATCCATAATAATCGTATCACATTCGACGTGGGCCTTGGAACCATCGGCCGCCTTGGTAAAGCGAACGGTCCCCCGGTAGTCCGTCGCCCCACCCGTCTTCGAGATTGACTTAGAGACAATCGAACTGGAGGTGTTCTTAGCGTTGTGGATCATCCGCGCCCCTGAGTCCTGGTGAATGCCATTCGAAGCGACGGCAATCGAAAGCATCGTTCCCCGGGCGCCTTCCCCATTTAAATAAACGGAAGGATACTTCATTGTCACTTTCGAGCCCAGATTGCCATCGACCCACTCCATCGTCGCGTGGGCCGCCGCCGCGGCCCGTTTGGTTTCCAAACTGTACACGTTATCCGACCAATTTTGAATTGTCGTATACCGGCAGTAAGCATCCTTTAAGACGTTGACTTCGACTACCGCGGCATGCAATGAATCCGAGGAATAATTCGGGGCCGTGCAGCCTTCGACGTAATCAACGCTCGCGCCTTCATCAACAATAATCAAGGTCCGTTCAAACTGACCCGAATTTTCGGCATTTAAGCGGAAGTAAGATTGGATTGGGGTTTGTGCTTTAACCCCCTTGGGAACGTAAATAAACGAACCGCCGGACCACACCGCCGCATTTAAGGCCGCAAATTTATTATCAGCTGGTTGCACCAACTTGCCAAACCACTTTTTAAACAGGTCCGGGTATTCGCGCAGGGCGGTGTCAGTATCGGTAAAAATAATCCCCAGCTTGGCAAACTCTTCGCGCATATTATGGTAAACCACTTCGGATTCGTATTGGGCCGATGAACCAGCTAAATACTTGCGTTCCGCCTCTGGGACCCCCAAGCGATCAAAAGTCCGCTTTAAATCGGCGGGTACGTCAGCCCAGTCCCGGTATTTTTTATCGGTCATCTTTTGGTAATACAACATGTGATCCAAATCCAGCCCTGATAAATCCGGCCCAAATTTCGGCATTGGCAGTTTTTGATAAATCTGGTAAGCCTTGAGCCGGTAATCCAGCATCCATTGCGGCTCGTGTTTTTCAGCTGAGATCGCCCGCACAATTTCTTCCGTTAACCCCCGCCCCGTGGAAAAGGCCGGTTGGATATCATCGTGAAAGCCGTATTCATACTCATCTTTATTTTTTAAAAGGTCATTTGCATTGGTCATTGGTCAATCCTCATCACTTTCTTGCAATAACGCCCGTTGCAGTGCCCACCACGCCAAGGTCGCGCATTTGATCCGGGCCGGAAATTCCATAATATTGGTTAACACCTGAGCATCTCCGAGGGCGGCGATGTCAGCGGCGGCATGTTTTTTCCCAATTGCCAGGTCCGAAAAGGTCTTGGCCAGCTCCAAAGCCTCTTCTTTGGTCTTGCCCGTCACGGCGGTGGTCATCATTGACGCCGAGGCTTGACTGATCGTGCAACCATCACCAGTGAAGCCAATCGCTTGAATCCGGTCGGCAGCGTCCAATTGAATCTGCAGGTTGATCACATCCCCACAAGTCGGATTGTTTAAGCTGATTTGTTGCGTTGCCTGAGCCAATGGCCCCTTATGATGGGGGTGTTGGGCATGGTCGAGAATTACTTCCCGGTAAAGGTTATTTAATTTCTCCAGTCCCAAGGTGAAAGAACTCCTTTGCTTTTTGAACCGCAGCGACCAACGCCGCTGCTTCAGCTGCCGTATTGTACAAATAGAAGCTGGCCCGGGCCGTGGCGCTCACCCCTAAGTATTCCATCAACGGTTGGGCGCAATGGTGGCCGGCCCGCACGGCGATGCCTTCCATATCCAGGGCCGTGGCTAAATCATGGGGGTGCAGTCCTGCCAAGTTAAAGGCAATGACTCCGGTATGCTGAGCAGGATCATGGGGCCCGTAAACGGTCAGTCCCTCAATTTGCAACAACGCTGGTAAGGCTTGGGCCACCAATTGCTGTTCGTGAGCAGCAATTTGCGCCATCCCGATGGTTTGTAAGTAGTCAATTGCCGCTCCCAAGCCAATCGCTCCCGCAATATTCGGCGTCCCCGCCTCAAATTTATACGGCGCGGCCGCCCAAGTACTGGTCTGCTGGTGAACGGCACTGATCATTTCCCCGCCATATTGATAAGGCGGCATGTCAGCCAGGAGGGCGGCCTTCCCATAAAGGACGCCGATCCCCGTGGGCGCCATCAGCTTATGCCCCGAAAAGGCATAAAAATCAGCGTCTAAGGCTTGGACGTCAACCGGCATGTGGGGAACGGCCTGTGCCCCATCAACCACAATCACCGCCCCGTGGGCGTGGGCCAACGCCGCTAATTGTTGAACGGGGTTGATTGTGCCCAAAACATTGGTCGCATGGGCAATAGCAACCAACTTGGTGTGATCATTAATCAGCTGCTGGGCGGCAACCAAGTCTAGTTCCCCGGCGGCGGTAAGCCCGATGTAGCGCAAGCGAGCCCCCGTCTGGTGCGCCAGTTGCTGCCAAGGGATCAAGTTGCTGTGGTGCTCGGCCACTGAAATGACAATCTCATCGCCCGCTTGTAAATGCGTGCGGCCATACGTTGCCGCCACCAAATTCAATGCTTCGGTGCACCCCCGGGTAAAGACAATTTCTTCGGGGGCTGCCGCGTGTAAAAAGTGCTGGACCTTTTGGCGGGCCGTTTCGTAGGCAACCGTCGCTCGTTGGGCCAAGGTATGCACGCCCCGGTGCACATTCGCGTTGTCAGTTTGATAAAATTGGCGCACCCGCTCGAGCACCGGCGTGGGCCGTTGCGCCGTCGCGGCATTGTCCAGGTACACCAAGGGTTCCTCATTCACGGTCTGCTGCAAAATGGGAAAATCAGCCCGGATTTGTTCAAGCTTGTCCATCGGTCAACTTCCTTTCCAAAATTGCAATTAATTCTTCGCGCACCCGCTGGGTGGGAATCGCCGTCAAAACGGCCGCTAAAAAGCCCCGGATTACCAAACGTTGGGCCACTGGTTTCGGAATCCCCCGGCTCAGCAAATAATTCAATTGTACGGGATTGACCGGACCCACACTGGCTGCATGACCGGCTTCCACATCGTTTTCATCAATCAATAAGATCGGGTTGGCATCCCCCCGGGTGGCTGGCGACATCATCAAGACCCGGTTTTGCTGCTCGGCTTTCGCCCCGTGAGCGCCGTGGATAATCTCACCAATCCCATTAAAGACTAAGCGCGATTGACCGAGAAGGACCCCGCGTTGGTTAATCAAGCCCGTGGTGTGTTGACCATGGTGCGTCACCCGGTTGTTGATGCCCACTTGTTGGTCGGCCGTTGTAATCGCGATCAGCTTAGAGTCGCCTTCACCGCCTTCGCCAACCAATTCAGAGTCCATCTCCCCAACGGTATTGCCAGCATTCATCATTCCTACGGCCCATTCAACCTTCGCATCCCGGCCGATTTGGGCCCGCCGCTTAAAGTAGGTCACCGTTTGCGCCCCTAATTCATCAAGTGAAGAAAAGGTCACCCGACTGTTGGCTTGGGCCACAATTTCGACCATTAAGCTCGCCGGGTTGGCCGCGGTCCCTTGCGTGGTCAGGTGTTGAATCACGTCGACTTGGCTATTGGCTTCCGCCACAATTAGAAGGTGGTGGATCAAAGGTTGGTGGGGCTGGGTGCTGTCTTGGGTCACGTTGATTTCGACCGGGGCCGTCACCTTAACGCCCCGGGGGACATACAAGAAGGCGCCCGCGTTTAGATACGCTAAGTGGTGGGCAGTCAATTTATTTTCGTCGGCCTTCACGACCGTCATTAAGAACTTCAAGACCAGGTCGGGGACGGTTTGCAAGGCGGTAAACAGGTCCATTAAAAGCACCCCTTGGTCCTTTAATGCCGCGGGGACGTGCGCATCCAGCGTCACTTGGCCCACTTGGGTTAGCCGCACCTGCTCTTCTAACGCCGGGGCCAGATCGAACGCTGCCGCTCCAGTCCAGGTCAAATTTGGCTGGCGCTCAAAGAAGGGCCAGGTCTGAAACTTTAATTTCGGCATCTTCGGCAGTGCTAAGGTCTTAAAAGCGGCCAGGGCGGCCAAACGCCGTTTTGTCAACGCTGATGGTTCATGATGGGTAGCACTGGCGGTTGCCAATTGTTGTTTTGCGGTTGTTAGATCCATTGTTTTGCCCCCTAGTGTTGCTCATCGACCAGTTGAATATCCAAACCTAATTCATCGCGCAAACCAGCATAGCCCTCCTTTTCCAGCTGCTTAGCCAGCTCAGGCCCGCCCGTTTTGACGATTTTGCCCCCCATCATCACGTGCACGGTGTCGGGCACAATGTAGTTTAAGAGGCGCTGGTAGTGAGTAATGATCAAGGAGCCAAAGTTGGCGCCCCGCATCGAATTAACCCCCTTGGCGACTACCTTTAGGGCATCAATATCCAGCCCCGAATCAATTTCATCTAAAATTGCAAAGGTGGGTTCAATCATCAATAACTGTAAAATTTCGTTGCGCTTCTTTTCGCCCCCCGAAAAGCCTTCATTCAAGTACCGTTCGGTCATTGACTCACTCATGTCCAACAAGGCCAAGTTCGCATCCAATTTCTTTAAGAACGCCATCACCGAAATTTGATCGTCCGCGGGCCGGCGGGCGTTAATCGCCGCCCGCAAAAATTCTGCGTTAGTAACCCCTTGAATTTCTGCCGGATACTGCATTGCTAAAAACAAACCACGCCGCGCTCGTTCATCAACCGGCATGGCAAGAATACTCTGCCCATCCAACAAAATATCCCCCTGGGTCACTTGGTAGCCCGGTTGGCCCATGATCGTTTGCGACAAGGTCGATTTCCCCGTCCCATTGGGGCCCATGATGGCATGGATCTCACCGGTCTTCATCACCAGGTTGACCCCCGTTAAAATCTCTTTTTGCCCCTTCGTTTCTTCATCAGTTACCGCGACGTGCAAATCCTTAACTTCTAGTGTTGCCATCATCAATTCCTCCAAGTCATTACCAATGATTCCAAAAATTCTATCCGGCGCCTTCGTCATTGAAAACACTATGGCTATATTATAGTCACTTTACCACTAAATAAACTTAGTGAATTACCTGATTTTTTAAAATTCAAAATTATGTCATTATTTTAGGAGTATGATATTGATAATTAAGGTTTATCTTCATTACGGCCAGGAATAATTTGTCAATCCGTTCACCCAGAAAGGGGGCCATCCTTGATGATCAATGCGCTAATTACCCTGCACCACTTCGATCAACTTGAACAGCCGGTCGCGGCCCGCTTACATAGTCTGGGGCTTACGGAAGGCAGCACGATTCTCCTCTTGCAGCGCTACCCGTTTCACGGTCCGGTGATCATTGAAAGTAATCATCAACGGATTGCGTTACGCTACCGCATCTTTGCCACTTTGACCCAACCACCAAGGGGGAAGGTTTGATGGAAATCGCACTGATTGGTAATCCCAATACCGGTAAAACCACCCTATTTAATAATTTAACTGACAGTTATGCAACCGTTGGCAACTGGCCCGGCGTGACTGTGAACCCCAAAGCGGGTCGCCTTAAAGGTACTGCCACCCACTTAATCGACCTCCCCGGGGTCTATGCCTTAACGCCA
This sequence comes from Limosilactobacillus ingluviei str. Autruche 4, assembly GCF_000312405.1. NCBI lineage: Bacteria > Bacillati > Bacillota > Bacilli > Lactobacillales > Lactobacillaceae > Limosilactobacillus > Limosilactobacillus ingluviei. The sequence goes on from NZ_HE997173.1 coordinate 1,158,112, forward strand.
TTAACCAAAGATGAAGAGGTCGTCACCCTTTATTTGCTCGATCACTGCCCGGATTTAATTTTAAATGTTACAAACGCCGGTCAGCTCAAACGCAACCTCTTGTTGACGTTAGAAGTCCGCGAATTTGGGCAGCCAATGCTCCTCGATTTAAATATGATGGATGAAGCGGCCCAGCAAGGCCAACATTTTGACCTGGCCGCCCTCAGCCAGGCCCTGGGCTGTCCAGTCGTGACGACCAATGCCCGGACCCGCCGGGGCCTGGCGCAATTGCAAGCTCAACTGCAAGCTCACCCCCAACCGCTGACCCCGCTGAAATTAACTTACCCCCCGCAAGTCGAGCAAGCGCTGCAGCACGCCACCCGAGCCCTGACTAATGATTATCATGTCCCAGCGCCTTTGGCCCGGTGGTTAAGCCTCCAATATATGAACCAAAATCAAGTTGTCCGGCGGGCGGCAGCATTTCGGAATTTACAGCCCTTACTGGAGCAACGCGCCACTTATGATACCCAGCACTTTGAAGAGCAAATTTTCAATACCCGCCTGGCCTTTATTGAAAAAATCCTGGCGCGCGGCCAGCAAGCCCCGGCCACCCGAGCCACCACTACCGTTTTGCACCGATTCGATCAACTATTAACGGGGCCGTGGTTGGGCTTGCCTTGTTTTATTTTGATTTTTTGGCTGATCTTTAAACTCGCCTTTGATTGGGTGGGGACGCCCCTTTCTGACGGGCTGGATGCCTTACTCTCGGGACCCGTGGCTGCCAACGTCAATCATTGGCTGACCCTGCTGGGGGCCTTGCCTCCCTTACGCTCCTTAGTCGTCAACGGTTTGCTAGCGGGGGTCGGGGGCGTCTTAGTCTTTTTGCCCCAAATCATTACCCTCTTTGCCTGCATCGCAATCCTCGAAGATTCTGGTTACATGGCCCGCGCGGCATTAGTAATGGATCGCTTAATGCAAATGATCGGCCTGAACGGCAAGGCTTTCATCCCCCTGTTGATTGGGTTTGGGTGTAACGTTACCGGCATCATGGCCGCGCGCACCGTCGAACAGCCCCAAGCCCGGTTGGTCACCACCCTTCTGGCGCCCTTCATGTCTTGCTCCGCCCGGCTGCCCGTGTACAGTCTGATCGTGGCGGCCTTTTTTCCCCACCACCAGGCCGCCGTGGTCCTGTCGATTTATTTCCTGGGGATCGGCATCGCCCTCCTGACCGCAAAAGGGTATCAGTGGTACTTCCACACAACGGAAAGTGCGGCTTTAATTATCGAATTGCCAAACTATCACCGCCCGCGGTGGGACATCATCTGGCACAGCACGTGGGATAAGAGCAAAGGCTTCTTGCACAAGGCCGGCACCGTTATTTTCGCCGGTACCGTTTTGATTTGGGCGTTAACGTCCTTTGGGCCCACCGGCTTTGTTACCGACCCCACTCATAGCTTTGCCGCTGGCTTGGGGAAACTCAGCGCCCCGTGCTTTGCACCGCTGGGGTTTGATCACTGGCAAATCATTACCGCCCTGTTCACGGGCATTTTAGCTAAAGAAGTCATCACCGCCAGTATGATGGTGATGTTTCACGCCACCAACCAAACCGTCTTGATTGGCGCCTTGAGTAATTATCTAACGCCGGGGGCCGCCTATGCTTTATTGGCCTTTATCTTACTGTATGCGCCATGCTTTGCCACCTTAGGCACCATTAAACAAGAAACCGGCTCGACCAAATGGATGCTCTGGTCTTTGGTCAGCAGTTTTGTAATTGCTTATCTCGTCGCTGGACTGATCAATCTCGGCAGTCACTGGCTTTAGCTTCAGAAAGGATATGCTTATGATCGTGTTTACCAACCTGTTAATAATTGCTTTGATTGTTGGCTATGCCGGCTGGCAACTCACCAAAACGTTTAAGCGGGCCAAAAAAGGAAAATGTGCCGCTTGCGCTTATGACTGTGTCTTGAAAAAAGCCGCCGCTTCCCGGTCAGATTCTGCTAAAATATAAGTATGATTGCGCGTTACTAAATCAATGCGGGCCTGGGGCAGGTTCGCAATTACATAGGGGATTTTTTCATGCAACAAGCCTATTTTCGTTATTACCCACAACTCAAACCAAATTTGACTGCCGTTAGCGACCTGATCGGCGACCGTTTAACCGTCCGTTACGCCCAACTGGAACCGGCCTTGCAGCAAATGGCCCAGCAGGGCGGTAAATTTCTGCGGCCAGCCTTTCTTTTGCTGTTTGCCGGCTTGCATGAGCACCCAGTGACGGAACAACAGCTGAAAGCCGCGGCTTCGATCGAAATTTTACACATGGCGACCTTAATTCACGATGACATTATCGATGATGCCCCCAAACGGCGGGGCCACGCCAGTTTACAAGCAGCGTTTGGCAAGGATGTGGCCGTTTACGCAGGCGACTATCTTTTTACCGTCTTCTTTGACTTAATCACCGAAACCGTGGCCAATACCCGCTTTTTAACGGTTAACGCGCGGATCATGAAACGGATTTTAAACGGCGAATTGGGACAAATGGGCGATCGGTTCAAACTTGACCAATCCCTGCTGGGGTATTTGCGCAATGTTAATGGTAAAACCGCCGCCCTGTTTAGTTTAGCGGCGGAAGAAGGCGCCTTTTTGGGCGGGGCCACCCAAAAAGAAATTCAACTGGCCAAGCGGATTGGCCAAAACATCGGGATTGCCTTTCAAATCTTGGATGATATTCTTGATTATACGGGCCACCACCTCAACAAACCGATCCTGAAGGACTTGGCGACCGGGGTCTATTCTCTGCCCCTTTTGCTGGTCTTGCCGACCCACCAGGCTGAACTAACCCCCTACTTAACTCAGCAAGCCCAAATGACGCCCGCCGACATCAAAGCCGTCCAACAAATCGTCAAGCAAGCCGGGGGCGTCCAGGCCGCCCAAACCCTGGCCGCCAAATTTACCGCCAAAGCCGAAGCCGAACTGGCGCAATTGCCCCCTTCGGCCAGCCGCGCAGCGTTGCAAAAAATTATTGAACAATTACTGAAACGAACCCGCTAAATTACAAAGGGAGTGGGAAATAACCTGCTCGGCAAGCCGGATGGATAAGCTAGGACGAAGGTTGACGCGGTACGCGTCGTTCGTCGTTCGTACTTATCCACTAGGCTTGCGGTTATTTCCCACGTGATCTGGGTAATATTCGAAAACCAAAACAGAGGCTGGAAGAAAACATCGTTTTCTCCCAGCCTCTTGCCTTTCTTCACTAAAGCAACCAACGGGCGTGCCCTACCCGTGGGGCCGAATCATTTGCGGAATTGCCGCGTATTTTCGGCCAAGTGAACCAGCCCCCGTAAAAAGTCGTGGGTGCTGGCTTCGTAATCGTACTTCTTCCCCAACTCATAAATGTAACCATTAATGTAATCAACTTCCGTTGGACGATCCTTGCTCATGTCCTGATACATTGATGGGTAATGCAAGGGGTTGGAGACTTCACTAACGTATTTGACCGTCTGCCATTCTTCTTCCCGGGTGGAAAGCAATTGTACCCCCGCCCGTTCTGCCACGTCAAAGGCTTCGTTGATCAATTGACGACTGAGCCGTTCGGCCCCCTGGTAATCAATAAACTGCCCCATCTGGATTTCAAATAAGGTACACAAGGTGTTAATCACCGAATTAAAGACCAGCTTGGTAAAGAGGGTCCCTTCACAATTGTGGTTCAGATGCGGGTTAATGTTGGCCACCGTAAAGTCCGCCACCAGTTGATCCAGCCACGGGGCATCCTGGTTGTTTTGGGCCGCTAAATTGATCGACCCGGCCCCGGCCTTCCCGATAAAATCAACATCCCCCGCCTTATTCAGGACCGTCCCGATCAGACAAGTCCCGGCGGCGACCCGGTCGGCTGGGAAGTATTGGTTGATCTTTTCCAAGTGCCCCATCCCATTCATCCCGGTAAAGACGTATTGACTTGCCGGATCAAAAGCATGTGCCGTCTTATCCAAGAGGTCTTGGAGGGTCATTTGCTTGGCAAAGACAATCCAGACATCCGGGGAACCATGGTATTCTTCGGGACTAAAAATCTTGATGGGTACGAGATGACGATTTTCGTGATCGCGGGAAACGTAGACCCCGCCTTGGGCCTTAATCGTCTCAACTTGGGGCGCCCAATTATCAACAAATTCCACTTCCGCGCCCGCTAATTCTTGCAATAAAACCCCAAAGCGCAGCCCCATGGCGCCGGCGCCCAAAACGGTATACTTTAACGTCATAATGTTTTCCTCCTTACTTGGCTAGCAAGCGACCCTGGTAACTAACCGGAGCTCCTCGCCAGTCCACCACAAACCGTTACTCAAACAAATGCAACTTGCCAATCCGTTCGACGGCTTCGACCAAGCGGGCCGGTTCAATTAACACCCCAATCCGCACGTAGCCTTCACCGTAATCACCAAAGCCTTTCCCCGGCGCTACCGCCACCGCTGCTTGATCCAACAAAACATCCGCAAATTCCTCACTGGTCATCTTAGGTGGGGTCGGCATCCAAGCATAAAAGGTTCCCTGGGGAGCAAAGCCGTGCCAGCCAATCTTTGCGGCAGCCGTCAAAAAGGCATCCCGGCGCGTCTGGTACCTATCGACCAAGGCTTGAATCGCTCCGTCCCGCGCTGGATCTTGTAAGGCATCGATTGCAGCATACTGGAGGGCCGGGAAAAGGGAAACAAAGAGGTGATCTTGAATCAGGTTCAAGCCCTCGATAATATCAGCATTGCCCACTGCAAAAGCAATCCGCCATCCGGCCATGTTAAAGGTCTTCGAATAGGTATAAAATTCAATCCCGACCTCCTTGGCCCCCGGAATTTCCATAAAGCTGATGGGCCGGTTGCCATCATAGCCCAAGGCCCCGTACGCAAAGTCGGAAATAATCCCGACTTCATACTGCTTGGCCCAGGCCACCAATTCTTCGTAAAATTCCCGGGTCGCCACCGCCCCGGTCGGGTTATTGGGGTAATTGACGTAGAAGAATTTTGCCCGGCGGGCGGTCGCAGCCGGAATGGCCGCCAAATCCGGTAAAAAGTTGTTTTCGGCCTTTAGCGGCACGGTCGCATATTCAACTTGCCCTAACGCGGCCCCGGAAAGATAGTCGGGATAGCCGGGGTCGGGCAACAAGAAGAGGTCACCGGGATTCATCAAGGCCCACGGTAATTCAACCAGGCCAATCTTCGAACCACCGAGAATCGCGACTTCTTTTTCAGGGTCAAACGTCGCTCCGTAAACCTCCTGGTAAAAATCGGCCGCCGCTTGTTTAAAGGCGGGCTGGCCCCGGAACTGAGAATACTTATGGGTCGCCGGGTCAGCGACCCACTTTTGGGTGCTTTGCACAATGTAAGCGGGGGTCGGTTGATCTGGGTTACCCTGCCCTAAATTAATCACATCCGCTCCGGTCGCCACTTTAGCATTTACTTTCGCGACCAAACTGGCAAAGAATTGCTTCGGTAAGGTCGCCATTAATTTTGATTGCGGGAATTCCACGTTCATTCCTCCCTCGGATTAAAAAGTTATTGGTACAAGTCTGGTCGCCGATCAGCTTGAATATCAAACAAGGCTTTGGCCGCCACGATCGCAGTGGGATCGATCTCGACGATGGTAATGCCCGCTTGCTCGCCGCCCGTCGCCAAAATGGTCCCGCTCGGCGCCACCGCCAGCGAATGACCATTGAAGTGATTGTCCGGATCATCACCTACCCGGTTGACGGCCACCACAAAGGCTTGATTTTCAATCGCCCGGGCTTTGACCAGGGCTTCCCACTGGTCAATCCGTGACGCTGGCCACTGAGCTGGTAAGTAATACAGGTCGACCCCGGCCCGGCCGGCGGTGCGCCACCATTCCGGGAAGCGCAAGTCGTAGCAGATAAAGCTGGCGCTCCGAATGCCAGCCAGGTCGTAGGTGGCGACTTGGTGTCCGGCTGCTAAATACTGGTCCTCCGCCATCGGTCCAAAGCGATGGGCTTTATCATAAGTCTGCACTAGTTCACCTTGATCGTTAAAAATGTAGGTCGTATTGTAGTAACGCCCATCCTTTTTTATCGCGACTGAGCCCGCCACCACGTTTAAGGCCAACTGCTTGGCCAACTGGCTGACCACCCGTTGGGTCTGCTGACCAGCCGGATCAGCCAACGTCGCCAGGTGCGTTAAATCATACGCCGTATTCCACATTTCCGGCAGGACCGCTACTTGCGCTCCCAAGGCCTTGGCTTCTTGCAAGCGAGCAGTGACTTGGGCAAAGTTTTGCGCCGGCTTGCCATACTCAACATCGATTTGAATCATCGCTACTTTTACCATTCGTGTGCTCCCTTCAACCACCTTAATTAAACCCGTAACCAGCCAGAAACAAAAAACGCCCATCCAATTAAGGACGAGCGGGCCGTGGTACCACCTTATTTCGTCAGCCAAGCTGACCTTAACCGTGCGGTAATGGGCACGAACCAAGCGGCAACAAAGGGTTGCCAACTGCTAATTGATCGAACCATCTTCGCTTGCGCCTTTGACCCGTTTCCATCCCCCCGGGCTCGCTGTGCAAAGACCGCCAAGTTACTCATTCGATCAGCTTTTTTTCATCTTAACTATGGTTGCATTCTAATTTAATTTTCATTTAAAGTCAACGGTTCACACCCAATTTTTAAAAAGTTTTTCCGGGTTTCCCCTGACTTGCCCGCTCCTACCATTTATCATTTGTTAGGAGCTGCCACTTTCCCAAACTTCAAATTAAAAAAAGATGAGGAAAAATGTTGACATTGGCCGGGCGGATCGCTACACTAAACACCATAATTTAATTCACGCAAGCAATTATTCTCGGTGGAGTAATTAAGCAGCCTTGTTCAGCGAGGTCCGGGGGTGGAAAGGACTCAAGACTGTTTAAATTGAAAGACTCTGAATTTGCGCCAACTTTGCGAGGTTGGCGGGCATGGTCCTCCGTAGCGGACCACGATCTCCAATTTAGTTTGGGTATCGTTAGAGGATCTCGTCTTAAGCGAGATTAAAGTAAGGTGGTACCACGCGGCAGCGTCCTTAGCATACAGCTAGGGCGCTGCTTTTTTTCTGCCTTAAGATTGGTTCAGCCAACACATAATAAACCGAGACTCGCTTCGTGATACATATTTTCAGCTCATCAGGTAAAGGAAGGAAGCTAACATATGAAATACGGAATTATTGGGGCTGGCGCAATGGGCTACCGTTATGGGATCATGTTGCAAGAAAACGCGGGTTGTAAAGTAGACTTTATTGAGACCTGGGAACCCGCCCTAACCCAAGTTCGCCACCAAGGGGGCGTCTTGGTCGCCCGGGATCACCAAAATCAACACTTGGTCCCGATTAACATCTATTCCCCCGAAGAATACCAGGGCCATCCCGACGTCTGGATTATTTTCAAAAAGCAAATGCAACTGGAAGAAGAATTAGCCCGCGATGCGGCAGCTGGCTTATTTACCCCCGATCAAATTGCCTTTTCCGCAATGAACGGAATGGGCCACTTTGAAAAAATCAACCAATATTTTTCAGCGGACCGGATCTTGTGCGGCACCGCGATGATCGCCACCCGGCTGAATGGCCCGGCTAACGTTGATTTTATGGGGGCCGCCGGCACCGAGGTCATGCACATGGCGCGTTACAATCGCGTCGCACCGGATAAACGCAGTCAGGCCGTTGCGCATGACTTTGCGGCAGCACAGCTAGGGCCGGTCTGGGCTGAAGATTGGCAAGGCATGTGTTTGTCAAAAGTCGTCTTCAACGCGGTTTGCAACACCCTCTGCACAATGTTTGAGCTGCAAATGGGCCAATTTATTGCTTACGAAGGGGTCCGGGAGATGGCCCGGCAGCTCTTTGATGAAGCGTATGACGCTTGTGAACGGGCCGGCATCTATCTGCTGGAATCCCGCCAGGCCATGACCGAATCAGTCATTACGGTTTCCAAAGCCTACCAGTATCATTATCCGTCAATGTACCAAGACTTTGCCGCGAATCGCCCGACCGAAGTCGACTACATTAACGGCTACATTGCCCGATTAGCCCGGGACCACGGCTTTGTTTGTCCAACCCATGAATTCGTCACGCACCAGGTCCACCTGGCGGAGACTGCCCGACAATTTAAATCTGCTTAACCCCTCGGACTGCCCGGAAGTAACTTTCCGCCAGTCCTTTTTCTTTTGCCGCCATTCCTTCCCCATCCCGCTAAAACATGAATGCCCGAAAACTTAATTTCTATAACAAAAATATCACCTAGGCTTTCGATAGTTAATTAAAAGCGCTTAAAAAACGCCGGGACGCTTAATTTAAAATCAGATTGACCGTTTCCGCTTTACAAGCTTTTAATTTTAATGCATAATAATTACCAATCTTTGATATTTTATTCATAAATAGCAGGAATTATTCAACCTTTATGAAAGTAGGTGGCGAACATGTTAATTCCACCCTCCACTCCTTGGCTTCCCATCAGCCGACGACGATTCCTCAAATAGCGCGTTGAACTGAAAGAAAGAAAAAGGAGTTTATCATCATGAAAAAAACAACCATTAAAAAATTACTTGCGGTGGCTTCAGTGGCCTTCTTAGGGAGTTTAATCTTAACCGGTTGCGGTAAGTCCAGCAGCGACCAAAGTCTCAAGCAAATCCAAGATAAAAAAGAGTTGGTCTTGGGGACATCGGCCGACTACCCACCGTTTGAATTTACAACCATGAAAGACGGTAAGAAACAAATTGTCGGCTACGATATTCTGATTGCCCAACAAATCGCTAAAGACATGGGCGTTAAATTAAAAGTCGTGAACACCGCCTTCCCATCCTTAATCTCCGAACTGCAAGATAAAAAGGTGGATATTGTAATGGCCGGGATGGTCTCCACTGACCAACGGAAGAAGGCCGTTGACTTTACCAAGTCCTACTACAAGAATTCCAACGTCTTGCTCGTTAAGAAGGGCGAAGCAGCCAAATACAACACTGTGGCCAGCTTAAAGGGCAAAGCCGTTGGGGCGCAACAATCTACGACCCAAGAAAAGATTGGTAAAAAGCAATTAGCTGCGGCCAACTTGGTCACCGAAGCCAACTTTACGAACTTAACCAATGAAGTCAAGACGGGCACCTTGAGCGGGGTCATTGCGGAAAAGGTCGTTGCCGACAACGTCATCAAGAGCAACCCCGGGCAATACGAAATTGCCCAAGTTAAGCTAAAGACGCCAGCTTCCGATGCCCCGGTCAGCATCGCGGTACGGAAGAACAGTCCCGCTTTAAAGAAGCAGCTGAACAAGTCCATCACCAAGCTCCAAAAGAACGGCGACTTGGATAAGTTCATGCAAAAGGCCCAAGACTTACAACTGGAACAAAAATAATCCGCAAGCTTTTCTCTCCCGCGGCGGCAGAGAAAAGCTTTTTCACACCAAGAAAGGAACTTGCGATGAGTGATTTAGTCCAATACTATCCAATGTTTTTAGAGGGGACGGCCCTGACCATTTTAATTACCGTAATCGGCAGCGTCATTGGGATTCTGCTCGGCCTGTTATTTGTCATGATGCGGCTTTCAAAGGTAAAAGTGATTTCTGCCATTGGCCGGATCTACATTTCCGTGGTCCGGGGGACCCCCTCAATGATTCAAGTGATGCTGATTTACTACACCCTGGCCAAGAGCTTAGACCTGCCAACGATTCAATTTTTAGGCTCGTCGTTAGACCGGATCATCCCCGGTTCGATTGCCCTCGGGATTAATTCGGGGGCTTACGTGGCCGAAATCTTCCGGGCTGGGATTACCTCGATTCCCGTCGGCCAAACCGAAGCTGGGATCTCCTTGGGGTTATCGGAACGTGAAACAATGCAATCAATTGTCCTGCCCCAAGCCCTCCGCAACGTCTTACCGGCGTTAGGGAATGAATTTATTACTTTGGTCAAGGAATCTTCCGTCCTCTTTTATATTGGGGTCCAAGAAGTCACCGCCCAGGCCCTGGCCGTGGGGGGCACCTTGTATAACTTTATCCCACCGCTGCTGGTATCGGCCGTAATCTACTTTATCTTAACCTTTGTGCTTTCCCAGGTCTTTGCTTTAATGGAAAAGAAAATGGGCGCCAAGTACACCCGGCTGAACTAAAAGGAGGCATCAGCGTATATGACTAACGTAATCGAAGTCAAACACCTGCATAAGGCCTTTGGCACCAATACCGTCTTAGATGACATCAATTTTACCGTTCAAAAGGGCGAAAAGGTCGCTTTAATTGGGCCCTCAGGAGGGGGGAAAAGTACCCTATTGCGGTGCTTGATCCACTTAGAAGGCGGCTATTCAGGCGAAGTTAATTTTGAAGGCCAACCAGTCAACCACGCCAGTAAGGAAACGCTGCAAAAGCTGCGGCAAAAAATGGGCTTTGTCTTCCAACAGTTCAACTTATTCCCGCACATGACGGTGCTGGAAAACATCACCTTCGCGCCCAAAAAATTAAAGATTGACGACCCTAAGGCCATCGAAGCTCATGCCCACCAATTGTTGGAAGAAGTCGGGCTGGCTAACAAAGCTAATGCCTATCCGCAATCCCTTTCGGGGGGCCAGCAACAACGGGTGGCGATTGCTCGGGCTTTGGCGATGAAGCCCGAAGTCATGCTCTTTGACGAACCGACCTCGGCCCTTGACCCTGAAATGGTGGGGGAAGTCTTAGGGGTCATGAAAAAGTTGGCCGCCGATGGAATGACAATGATTATCGTCACGCACGAAATGGCCTTTGCCCGCGATGTCGCCGACCAGGTCCTCTTTATGGATCAAGGCAAGATCGCCGACAGCGGAACGGCCACCCACATCTTCAAGGAAACAACCAACCCCCGGACCCAAGAATTTTTAGCCAAAATGATGGATTAGGACAAACACCGCCCCGGCCCTGGCCGAGACGGTGTTTTTCAGTTCATGGTAAAGTCGCCCAAGAGCGTCGCCACTTGAGCGAAGTAGGGCCAGTTAATCTCCACCCCTAGTCCGGCCGCCGCAGGGACCAACATCTGGCTGCCTTGCAAGGTCAATGGTGGGTCAATAATGTCGGTCGCATAAAAGCGGGTCGAGGCTGATAAGTCATTGGGCAGGGTAATCCCCGGCAGCGTTGCCAGCGCCAAGCTGGCCGCCCGGGCCACCCCAGAATCAAGCATCCCGCCGACCCAGCAATCAAGCTGGGCTTGCTGGGCAAAGGCGAGAATCTGCTTGGCAGCGCTCAGGCCGCCGACCCGGGCGACCTTTAAATTAATCACCTTTCCCGCTTGTAATTGCACCATTGCTTTGACATCGGCCAAGGTGGTGATGCTTTCGTCCAGGCACACGGGGGTCTGCAACTGGGCCTGGAGGGCCGCGTGTTCAATTAGATCCCCGGGGGCCAGCGGTTGCTCCAACATCGTCAGCTTCAGCTCATCCAACTGCCGCAAATGGGCCGCATCCGTGAGCTGGTAGGCTGAATTGGCGTCGGCCATTAACATTAAAGTTGGAAAGGCCGCGCGGACGGCCCGCAAATCGGCTAAATCATGCCCCGGCTTGATTTTGACCTTCACCCGGCGGTACCCAGCAGCCACGGCCTGGGCCACTTTTTCCACCAGGGCGGCTGGACTGGCTTGAATCCCCAGCGAGATCCCGGCTTCCGCAGCCGCCCGCTCCCCACCCAGGGCTTTCGCCAAGGGTTGGTTTTGGCGCTGGGCGTATAAATCCCAGAGCGCGCAGTTAACCGCGGCCTTGGCCATCTGGTTGCCCTGCCAGTTGGCAACTTGCTGATCAAAGTCGTCCGGGTGATGATAACCGTGACCGACTACGCGGGGGAGGACCAAGTGTTGGAGAAAGGCAGCCGCCCCGGCTTGAAATTCAGCCGTGTAAAAAGGCGTCGCAAAGGCCGAGCACTCGCCAAAGCCCCGCCACCCCGACTGGTCCGTTAATTCCAACAGCAAAGCATCTTTGGTCGCAACCGTTCCTTCACTACTGGCAAAGGGGTGTAGAAGCGGCATCTTAAGGGCCCAGAGGCGGGCCTGGACAATTTGTAATTCCATCCCAAATCCCTTTCTGAAAACAAAAAAGGATACCACCGACAGGTGATATCCCCCAACTACTCCGGTAGTCAGACTCGAACTGACGACGCCCTGATTAACAGTCAGGTGCTCTACCAACTGAGCTATACCGGAATCATAAACCAACATTAATATTATGCCATAGATTACCGGTTTTGCCAATCAGTTCTTTTTAAAATTTAGTAATTTGGTTGCTCCAGGGTTGCCAACAATTCAGGCGGAATGACCCGACCAGGACGATAAACACGCCGATCGTTGGGGCCGATGGCACGCAACACCCGGCAGGGACTGCCCACAGCCACGACATTCGCCGGTAAATCTTTGGTAACGACACTCCCCGCTCCCACCACGGTATTATCGCCAATCGTCACGCCAGGCAGGACGGTTACGTTAGCTCCCAACCAGCAGTTTTGGCCAATGTGGATCGGCAGATTGTATTGATAACCCTTGGCACGTAATTCGGGGAGAACCGGGTGCCCCGCCGTCGCCAAGGTTACGTTGGGCCCGATCATTGTTTGGCTACCCACAAAAATCTCCCCGTCGTCCACCATCGTCAGGTTAAAGTTGGCGTAGATTTGATCGCCAAAATGGACGTGCCGGCCGCCCCAATTGGCATGAAAGGGCGCTTCAATGTAGCAGTCCTTCCCACAAGCCGCTAACATCTGCTTTAACAAGGTAGCCCGGTGCTCATCACCCGCGCGCGTTTGATTATATTCGTACATAGTTTGGATCGCTGGAGTCTGGAGGGCCAAGATGGCCGGATCGTTTGGGTCGTAAAGTTCACCGCTTAAAACCCGTTGTTCAATGTCTGTCATCTCAAAATCCCCTTTCGTCAGTTGTTAGTCCAATTTTAGCATATCTAGGTAAACGCTTTCTTGGATCGCTAAAAAAAGAAGCCCTAGCATAAACTAAGGCTTCTAAAACAAGATGCCAACTAGAGGGCCAGAGATACGGTCCACCAAGTCAGCAAATTCGCGTTTTTACTGCTTCAATCTTTTTCTCTGTGCATTTTGTGTGCATGGCTACTGGCCTAACCAAGCTGCCATCATCTGCTGATTTTTATCTCGATCGACCCCAACATAGGTCGCCATAAAGGTTTCTAGGGTATGCCCCATTCGCTCAGCAGCCCACGGATATGAAATCCCTGGCTGGTTAGCCAACTTGGTACAAATGGTATGCCGAAATGAGTACATCGATAACTGGGCATCCCCACTCTCAATGCCTAACTCTTGGCATAATTTTTGCAACATTTGGTTTAAACTGCGTTGGTTAACCGGGATGCCAGTCATGGCCTTTTTGTAGTTGTGCAAGTTGATAAACATCAGTCCCGTTGGATTGCTCAGTTGCCGCTCAGCTGCAAATTCCGCTTGCTTCTTTGAGTACTCCCCGATTACTTGCACCAGATCAGCACTCAGTGGCAAACAAATCCGGTATTCCCCACGTTGCCGGGATTTCAGTGATCCATTTAAGCCATTTACATAGTCCGACCAAGAATCATCAATCTTAAAGGTGGTGTAGCCATCTTCTTCAACCAAATTTTGAAAGCGTAAGGCTTGAATTTCTCCAGTTCGCATCCCCGTTTCCATCGCAACCAAAATTGCGACCCGGGTAACCCATGAATGAACTGGCAACCTGGCTAGGTCAGCCAAAATTTTAGCTTTTAACTCCGCCATTTCTTGATCAGTAAAGAGATACCTCTTGACTGGCTTGGTAAACTCACTTTGCCGAAAGAAATTTTTCAGAGCGTTCCTTGGGACCGGTGACTTACCAATCGTATCCTTAAAATAAAGATTTAGGTGCGTCAACCGCCGGGCAATCATGCTGTGCTTGCTAACAGTAACTTCCCGCTTAGCCACAAACTTACGGGCAAAACCTTGGACTACCCGTTGATCAATCTCTTTAACCTTGAGGATGCCAAAGTACTCTGCAAAAACCTTCCCGGAATACTGCCAATCCCGGTACGTAACTTTTGACCAAACGCCGCTTTGATAACGATTTTCAACGTAACGCCTAAAGCTATCCGCAAAAATTTCGTTTGCATCCGAGAAATCAACCCCGTTTTCAAACTCTAACCACAGCTTCTGCTCTAAGCCCTGCGCTTCCCGCTTGGTTTTGGCATACTGAACCGGCCAGCTAATCCTTTTACCCGTGATTTTGTCCACCGGTTGAATCCGAACCAGCCACATTCCCTTGTGCTTTCCTGTTAATTGCTTCTTAATCATTACAATCTCTCCTATCTAATAGGAAGAAATCGTAAAACCTAAGTGTGCTTCCATGATAACCTCCGGCGTTCATTTTGTCCACTTGGTGTGCGGCGCATAACCCGCTTCTTTCAACCACGCTTTTACTTCTGCCAAATCATAGTACTTACGTGAATTAGCAGTTAGCTGGTGGTAAGGCAGACCATTTTTAACCAGTCCGGAAAGAATGGTCGTGCTGATCCCCAGGGCTTCGCATAGTTGCTTGCCATTTAAGATTTCTTCGCCAAACATTAAATCTCTCCTTACTCATAAACTCGATAAGCTACACGTCTGCGATCCTGATCACGATCAACCAGCAACTGGTGCCATCGCTCAAGCAACTCATCAAGATCTGGAAATTTTTTCATCTTCTTTAGCCCGGCAATTTCTTTTGCCAGCTTCGGCGATGGTTTATACCCGCCATCTTTTTTGCTGTACTTTATATAGTCACGCATAAAATTAAGCAACTTCTCCAGCCCTTGGTCGCCATAGCCACACCAGAAAAGGTAAAAGACTCCTGCTGGTCCCCCTAGTAGTAACCACTCCAACTTTTTTTCAACAATCTCGCTGATTTGGGATGGGGACGGTCTTAAAGAAAAAATCGTCAAATTTTTTGCCAACGCTACTAGCGTTTCCCATTCTGGCGTTAACTTACCACTATCTTTTTCTATCAACAACCAGCGCGTTACCAACAAGGACACTAAATGACGGTAGGTCACGCCAACGCTATCCGCGATGGCCAGCCCAATTTCACGTGCTAACTTATGCTTAAACTCACCTTCAATCCGCAGCCAATTTTTAGTTTTGCGCGCAAGGGTTAGGTACGGTCCGCGTTTGGCTTGCTGCTCTTTTTTCTTGTCGTACAGTCTTAGATAAGCATTACTACTTCGGGAACCAACGCCAATCGTTTGAGTTTCAACAAAATCACCAATTCCGCGCATACTTTCTTTTTTGACCACATGCTTCCGGCTATCAGTAAAAACAATCTGATCAGCTTGCAGTCGTTGGGCGATGCTGTGGGGGGAATAACCAAAATCCAATAAATCCACGTTGACGTCCAGTCGAGCAATGTGCCCATGAAAATCCCGGTAAACGGTCCGAATTATTTGAAACCAGTCAACCTCCAAATTTAACAAGTCACTTACTACTTCATAACTTTTTTTGGCTTTGGCCGGGAAATTAACCAAGATTCCCATATCTTTCCGTTTCAGATTAACCATGACCGAAATCAATCCGGTCGTTTCCCGGAAGCCATAACCATATGCCAGAGAATACCCATTTTGAGGGGTAATTTCTACCGGGGTCCCCATTATTTTTTCGAGTTGAAAAATTTTTTCAACCAAATCAATCCATTCATTTCGGTATGGTAACACGAAACGAATTTGATCAATGTTGACAAATGTTTTTTTAATTAAGTCTGATTTTTGGATTAAATCCATTTCTTTTTCGATCAGGTCCATTTCGTCCTCCTTTTTCAATTTCATAGCCCCCGTGTTACTATCCGGGGGTGCCAGTCGCTCACGCTCCGGCCGCTCCGCTTGGCCGGTTCCCCCGGCCACCGGCTGGCAAACCGTTACCACTGCCAATACCCGGCTTCATCAGCATAAGCAAAACCAGCTGCTTTTTTGTCTAACCGCGCAACCAGTTTATCAACTTCAAGCGCACTTAAATCTGGTGCTTGAAACGGTCGCGGAAAATTTGAATTTAACTCATCGCTATACACTAACCCGTTCCCTGGTTGATTTGGAATCGTTGGTAAAGCATCAAGATCCGCAGTAGGAAAAGCCATGCGGTAAGTATCCCGATCTGCCTGGCCCATCACAATCCGAGTGCTCAGTTGTAAGGTTTGATCCCGATCCATCACTTCGGCTGACAGACGTTGCGACGATAGCAGCATGAACATGCCTGCTTGTCGCCCCTTTAAAATCAATGACCGCGTATAATTTTGAATTTCATTTTTTAGTTTGGGACCACCACTTGACGCTTCCGCCATGGTCGCGGCTACTTCATCCATCACAATCAAGCATGGTCGCAAGCCATAATCCACCCAATCCCACCCGAACTTGCTATTAAAATTTTTGTATCGATTGTTAAGGTTTTCGTTTAAAACTCGTAGCAAGCGCGCAGTTTGCGCTGCAGAGGACACTACCCTTTTGTCACCATGACGCAAGTACCGATCAAAGTGACTTAGATCCGAGCGCTTAGTGTCAATGATATAGACGCGCGCGCCCAATTTGGCCATCGCTTGCATCATCAAGAAAGTAGTCAGAACCGTCTTCCCTGTCCCGGGACGACCCACAATGAGTAGCCCGGCACTCCCGCGCAAACCGATCCGTAAATCTTCCCCAAGCTCCAAACTTAGTTGCTCTTTAGTCAAAAAATTTGTCATCAATTTTTAACCTACCCGACCGCTTCGGCATTACATACGTCACTTTATCCGGTGCTACCTTTTCAATATAAGCAGGATAGCCAAAGACTTCGCCTATCTTTTTGGTCAGTTTATAAACTTCGCGACTATTTTTAATACCGTTTGGATAGATTACCAGCTGAATTTTGTTTTCATCTTCTAGGTAATCAATCATCACACTGTGCAAGATGATGGGACGATTAAAGGTATCTCTTCGCCGTGGGTCGTAATCGACTAATGAAGCCGAGTTGATCAACTTCGTCAAATCAAGATACACACCACGATACATAAAGTGCACTTTCAGGTAGTAGCGATAAAACCACGCTCCAAAAAGTGGCACCACAAAAAACGGTTTCACCGACATGACGATGAAGCTGCATACTAAGGCGAAAATGAAGGCTAACGTTAACGCTACTTCAGCTCGAAATTGGGAAGTACTAAGCTCTGACTGCCCCCTTTTCCCTTCTAGTGGTCGAGCTGGATTAAACCAAAGGCGTTTCATAGCTGAATCGCCTTTTCCACCGGAATGTCAAGAATCCGAATGTTTGACGCGTTTAAACCTTCTTGATTGTTCATAAACCAATGATTCAAGCGGTCAAAAGCCACAATCGGTGGTTTCACAGCCCCAATCAACAATTTTTCATTATCCTCCTTAGTAATAATTGATTCCGCGTCCTTGATCCGAACTTTGATGATCGTCCCCAAGGGTAAAGCTACCTTTTGTGACAATACCCGAACAGTGTAAACCGCCCTCTTTGTCTTCTTTGTGCGGTCACTGTAATCAGTGACAATTTCCGTTTCCCCGGCTTCCAATTTAAAAACCGTCCCAATCGCTTGAACTAAAGGTAGCTGCAGCGCTGCTTGAATCGGTGCCAAGCGACTGACTGGTGCATCCGCGAAAGTGCTAGCACTTACTGGAACTTGATTTTTTTCTTCTGCCATGACTTCCTCTTCCCTTCTATAAAGCAAATGTGTTTTTTGTATCGGCTGGCCAGCTGATGGTTATATCGTAGTCGAAAAATAAGGAGGCTATAACCCCCCAAAATCCGTCCGTTTTTTTGACTTATTTTTAGGGGGTTGACACTTTTTGCCGTTATCAAAAGTCGCATTTTTTGCTTTCTTGAGCGATCCCCATGGCTGTCAAAAAAGGCGCTACCCTTAAAGTAAGTCATGACTACTATAAAAGTGAAAGGACTCGGGTAGCGCTATCCAAAGGATTTAGATATGGTCGCAGATATCTCATATCTCTTTGTGATAAACCGAATTAAAAAAACAATCGGAAATGATAATAAGAAGCTTTCCAATTTAGCCAGCACCTTCAACAAATACCCATTTGTTAATTATAAAGAATTTGATGATACAAAACTTTCGACGTTGTTTTACGACAAAAAGAAAATTTCTTCTCAGCCATTAAGAAGATCTTTATCATATCTTTTTTTAGAAAAGGAAAATGATTTTACCACTCTTTTGATTCCAAATAACCAATCCATCAAAAAATTCATGTTAGATGCTTTGATTGATTTAAGTGCTTTAACTGATTTTGACTCTGAATACTCTTTTGAAAACCTAAAACATAAAAGATTTTATTCCATCATTTCAAAACTTTATAACAAGCGTGTAAATAAATTTTCTTTAGATCAACTTATTCTAAGGAAATGCTACTCTAATTTTATAATAGATAATAATTTTTGTGCTGTCGAGACATTATCAAAAGAGGAAGTGATTGAATATAACATTAAAAAATTCAAACTAAATAATTTCGATCCTTATGACTTGAAATTAGAAGATAATCAAAAATTGTTTTATTTCAGGAGCAAAATTAATATGGAGAGGGAAGGATATTCAACCTTTTGGACCGCTATAAAGATCGAGCTTTTTGAGCTTCTGGATGGCCAAGTCTTTTATCACTAACGTTTAAAAAGAATAATTAAAAAGTGATAGCAATGATGTCGAACGTCGTTTCTATCACTTTTGTTATAAATTAAGTATTTATATATAGGTTATAAATCCATCATACAAAACATGCGCTAGAAATAAAAAATCAAATAAAAGTGAAAATCAAGAAACCTATTGAAAACGTGGCAATGTAAACTCAAGGACGTAATTTTTAATTCGACAAGTTGTTAGAACGTTGACAAAGCAACTAGCAATAACCGGTATAGAGATGCTTTCACAAAATATAGTTTAGAAGGCAAACCCAGTCTTATGAAACGGCTATGCAGCAGCATCATCTTTATTCCCAAGTCAGCCATTATTACTAAATTAATGCAAAAACGTGCGGAGTAAAAATACGAAACTGGTAAAACCTAAAAATCGCTGAATTGCTTGGGCGCGTTAAGGTGCAAACTCGCGGAGTCGGCATATTTTTGAAGTAACTCGTTAAATCGCTTCCTATTTTCGACATACCAAAACCACTGTAAATTAGCCAGATAAATAAAATCTGTTATTTGAAAGAAGCCTTTTAAAGGTTGATTTTAATTTAAGAATGTATAAAATCAGATTATCTTAAACATTGCTGAATTTCCAAGCTACCCAATATAAAGTGTGCTGTAAAAACGCCAAATCACGAGATCCGTTGGGGAAGTAATAGGACGAGGTTACAAAAACGCTTTTTTGAAATAACTCGCTAAACTCAGAAGCGGTTTAGGCATGTTAAATTCAAAAACCTCCAAAGCTATCATCTAAGCTTTGGAGGTAAAGTTAATATTCTGCTTTAAGACAATTAGTTAAATTTTGTTTTCTTTGCGTTTTAAACCAAGCATTGAGAATAAAATTCCTGCCAAGCCCAGCAGTCCTAAAGCGGCCGCTTCTTCGTTACCAGTTTGTGGCAACTTGTTGGCTTGCGCTTGTTGAGCCTTGTACTCTGCCCGCGTTTGCGGCGTCTTCAAGGCCATTTGTTGGGTTGAGGTAACATTTTGCTTGTTAGCCTTAGCCGGCGCTACAACTGCCCCGTTCGGCGCAAGCAGCATGCCGTTGGCTGCAACCTTCCAACCAGCAACTGGCTTACCTTCACTGTCAACCACCTTGTCCCCTTGGACTTGGTAGCCATTAGCTTGAGCTTCCTTTTGCGCTGCTAACTTCGCTTGTTGCTCTGCTAATGCTTTTTGCAGGGCTTCTTTTTGCAACAAGGCTTCTTGGGCAGCTTTAGCGGCGTCCAAGCTTGCTTGTGCGTCAGCTTGTTGAGCTTGCGCAGCCTTCAAGAAGCTTTCAGCGTCCGCCAGTTCAGCCTTCGCTGTTTCAACTGCTTCTTGCAGAGGAGTTAACGCCTTCGTTTCCTTAGCGAGTTGCTCCTTGGCAACAGCTAATGCTTGGTTAGCTTGATCAAGAGCTACCTTAGCTTGGGCCAAGACTTGTGGAGCATTTTGAATGTCACTCAACTGGTTCTTCAGTTGCGTTAACTTAGCTTCGTCAGCTTGCTTTTGGTTCTGGGCATCGGCAACATCTTTTTGCTTAGCACTCAAAGCTTGCTTAGCATCGTTCAATGCTTGTTGAGATTTTGCCAATTCATTTTGAGCGGCTTGTAAGGCCGTTTGAGCGTCTTTAAGAATTCCCTGGGCCTTTTCCAAGTTAGCAAGCTTTTCTTCGTTACCTTGCTTGTACGTGGCCAGAGTGGCTTGCTTTTGCGCTAAGGAAGCTTGGTCATCTGCCAACTGCTTCTTGGCATTCGCCAAACTAGTTTGGGCTTGCGTCAAAGCGTTAGTAGTACCATCTAAAGCCTTTTGAGCTGCCGTCACTGCTTCTTGCGCTTGGTCAGCCGCCTTTTGTGCCGTATCCAACGTTGCCTTGGCCGTAGTCAATTCACCTTGTGCCAAAGCGTCAGCGTTCATTGCCTTCGTTAAGGCATCGTTTTGCGTAGCTAACGTCGTGTTTAACTCAGTTAACTTGTTCTTCAATGCTACTGCTGGGTCTACATACGATACAGGAGTAGTACCTTCGGAACTCTTAAACTTAGCGGTATCCCGAATATACTGAGGCAAATTGGCAACTTGAATAAAGTGAGCTACTTCAGTGTCCGAATCGGGGGTTGCCGAATTAATACCAAATCCAAAATATGTTACTCTTTGTTCTTGCGGAAGCTTTTCTAAACTTAATTGATCGACGTCAATCCCTAGCAACGCTTCCATGTGTCCATTATTTGATTTTCCATCATCGAAGATCATAGCAGCAAGCGAATTAAAAATATCTTTCTTTACTGCATCCATATTGGTAACACCTTTGGAGTTATCCCATACTAGCCAACCTTGGCTTGCGTTTTCGTAATAGTTATTCGCATCATTAAGCCCTCGTTCACCAGCCGCTTTCGTAATTTGAGGAACATCGTGCCCGTTCTCCCCAATAGTCCAGCCATCACTCCGATATCCATCAGAAATTTCTTTAGCCATCTTAGTTACACCAACGGTAGGGACCATTCCCCCTGAAGTTTCGTATGACCCCCAAGCTTTACGTGCTTTATTAATTAAATCTGCTGCAAAAGCAGAAAGTTCTTCCTGGTCACTTTGTGATAACGAATTGATGTTTACTTGACGTGTTTGATCATACTTATTGGAGTTATATGAATTTAGATCAAATGCCTTTAGTAGTTCTTGGCGCATCTTTTTTGTAGCTTCTTCATAAGTTGCTTTCTTAGATTCATCATTGTTGCCATTGATGAAATATGCCTGACGAGCATTCAGGAAATCGTTATATGCATCAATCGCTGCTTGCGGAATTACTAAAGCGTTTTCCACCTGTCCATTTAATTGATCTTGCACAGCCTTAATTTGGCCTTGTGTAGCATTTACCGCGTTTTGCGCATCGGTTTTGGCTTTCGCCGTTTGATCAGCCGTGGCTTGCTTTGCGGAGGCGTCATTCTTGGCTTGCGTTAACGCTTGTTGAGCATCGTTAGATGCTTTTTGCTTATTAGTAAGATTAGTTTGCGCGTTTTGTTGGTCTGACGTAGCCTTGTTAACTGCTGAGGTACCATCCTTAACAGCTTGCTGGTCCTTGTTTACTTGGTTTTGCGCGTCCGTAACCGCTTGTTGGGCTGCTGCTAAACCATCGTTGTCTAAAGCGTCCTTAGCTTGATCGACATTCTTTTGAGCCGTAGCTACATTTGCAGTCTTAGTGTCCACATTGTTTTGGGCTTGGTTAACCGCTTGTTGCGCTTGATCCACTTTTTGTTGGACCGCGGTTTGGTCCGCTTGCGCGGCTTGAATTGCTTGATCGTCTTGAGCCACCTTGTTAGTTTGGTCCGTAACCGCTTGTTGCGCCTTTTCTTGGGCCGCTGGTGAAGCATCAATGTTTTCGGCACTGGTTACCTTGTCTTGAGCCGTATTAACGTTAGCTTGCGCTTGATCAACTCCTTGTTGGGCCGTATTAACCTTAGCTTGTTGGTCTTGCAAGTCGCTTTGAGCTTCGTTCACATTAGCCTGTGCATCATTAACTCCGGCTTGCGCTTGTTGTAGCGCCGTGTTGGCATTATTTAAGTCCGCTTGGGCTTTGTCCACCTTGGCTTGAGCTTGTTGATCCGCCGTTTGTTGGGTAGTTGCTTGAGTCGTTTGAGGCGCCACTTCATCCGCCTGCGCCTGACTAGGAGCCAAAGCACCAACTAAAGAGACACCGGCAACGGCAGTGGTTGCGACTAAGAGATCAGTTTTAATGTTCTTGTTCATGGTAAGTACCTCCTTTATTGAGAGAGAAGATGAAGTGGGCTGGTTATCAGATGCTCACACCATCATTATAAACTATAGCGCTTACAGTTGTGACAAAAGTTTGAAAATGATTGTAAGAAATTCTTTAGGCAAGAGTAACTTGAATGAACTTGCAAAGTTCTTCTAAGACTTCTTGCTCTGATTGACTAAAGTGATCAAAGTCTAGTTCGTCAGTAACTTGTTCAATGCCTTTGGGGGTGAGTGCCGCGATTTTGGTTGTGGCACCCATTTCTTGAATCATATGGTAACGTTTTCTGACTATAGTTTACCACCTTATTAAACTATAGTTAATATACAAGGGTGTTAATCAAAAACTTTAACTATAGTTCATTAAAACCATAGTGGAAAACTATCTAATCTAGTCCTAAACACTAATTAGGAGTAAATTAGATCATGAACGAATTAAATATTGGCCGTAAAATCCGCAGTCGGCGCAAACAGTTAAATCTAACCCAAGAAGAATTAGCTGAACGTAGTAATTTATCAATTACCTTCATTTCACAAATCGAAACAGAGCAACGGGAAAACATTACTATTCAACGTTTAAATAGTATTGCCGCAGCATTGGATTTAAGTTTAAGTGAATTAATTGACTTGCAATTAGACGACATTACTCAAATTAAACATGAAATCAGCACTTATAAAAGCAATTACTTACCCCAAACCGTCCAACTTGTTAACAAGCTCCTCCAAATGGATGGCAAGCGGGCCGAAGAAATCTCGGCAGCAATCTTAAAACTGATCCGATAAGCCGCTCCCGGGGGATGTGCACACAAAAAAACAGGCCTGAACGCCTGCTACACCTAGGTTTTGACGATTTTCCTGAACACGATAATGCACACAGTTAAAATGGTGTGCATTTTTCTGTGCATTGATTTAAAAACAAACAAAAATAAACCTTGATCCTCAGAGTAAAAACGCTGAAAAATCAAGGTTTATCACACTTTATAAGTGTTAAGTAGTGCCAACTAGAGGAGTCGAACCTCCGACCTTCTCTTTACGAGGGAGATGCTCTACCAGCTGAGCTAAGTTGGCATAAAAGAAGAGATGCTGACCCAACCATCAACACCTCACTAACTCCGGTAGTCAGACTCGAACTGACGACGCCCTGATTAACAGTCAGGTGCTCTACCAACTGAGCTATACCGGAATAAT
>NZ_HE997174.1:0-107757 GCF_000312405.1 Limosilactobacillus ingluviei str. Autruche 4
CCTCACCAACAAGCTAATGCGCCGCAGGCCCATCCCGAAGTGATAGCCGAAACCATCTTTTAAACTTTGACCAGGCGGTCAAAGTTGTTATGCGGTATTAGCACTTGTTTCCAAATGTTGTCCCCCGCTTCGGGGCAGGTTGCCTACGTGTTACTCACCCGTCCGCCACTCGTTGGGAAACCAACGTCAATCATGTGCAAGCACAATCAATCAGTTGGGCCAACGCGTTCGACTTGCATGTATTAGGCACACCGCCGGCGTTCATCCTGAGCCAGGATCAAACTCTCATATAAAACAAGAACTTGAGTAGCTCTCAAAAATAAATTAAGCGAATTGACTTCGCAAATGTTATTGCCTTAATCAATGATTAAGGACCCTACACATTTGATTCGTCGAAACTTTATTCAGTTTTCAAAGGTCTACCAGTTTGTTGTTTTAAATCAGCAACTTGATCATTATATCATAACTATCAAGTTGGTGTCAAGAACTTTTTTGAAGAAGTTCTTTCGCTGAAGCTCAGCGACAACTCTTATATATTACCAAGAACTCAAATCTTTGTCAACAACAATTTTGAAGTTCTTGTCGTCGCCACCGCAACGCCGAAGCTTTATCGCGGTGACAACGATATATAACTATACCCGTCTCCTTAGGATCCGTCAAGCCCTTTTTAGCAAAAAAATAAAAAGCCAGCCGCAACCAGCTTTTCTCCTACTAATCTTGCTGCTGCGACCAGCGTTCGGGCGCTTGACGCCACGCGTGCAAGCTTGCTTTTTGATCGTCAGAAACAATCCCCTGCTTGATGGCTTCATCAATGAGGGTCGTGTAATTGGTAACGGTGTAAAACGGGAGCTTGGCCGCCGCAAAGTTAGCCGTGAGCGCCGGCAATTCGTAACTAAAAATTGCTACGACCCCCAACACTTCACCGCCCGCCGCTTGCACTGCTTTGACCGCGTTCAAAACGCTCCCGCCGGTCGATAATAAATCATCGATGACAACAACTTTTTGCCCCGCCTTTAAGACCCCTTCGATTTGCCGGCCTTGCCCGTGATCCTTGGGCTTTGAACGAACATAAATCAAGGGCTTTTGCAGCCGTTCAGCCACTAAAGTTGCGTGCGGAATCCCCGCTGTCGCCGTCCCCGCAATGACATCCACGTTTTCAACCCCAAAGTGAGCCTTAATGTGATCAATCATCCCAATGTAAATATTGCGGCGAACCCACGGATACGAAATCGTCAGCCGGTTATCAGTATAGATCGGGGCCTTCAATCCACTAGCCCAAGTAAAGGGCGCTTCCGGTCGTAACGTAACGGCCCGAATGTCCAATAAGTTCTTCGCTACAATTTCCCGTTGTCCCAACATCTTTATCCCTCCATGAATTCCACTGCAATTTGTTGATAGGCGGCCCGCGGAACCGGCGCCTGCGTAATCGGCCGACCACAAACAATCGCGTTGGCCCCTAATTGATGCGCTTGGCTTGGGGTTACGACCCGCTTTTGATCCCCCTTTGCCGCTCCCACCGGTCGAATTCCCGGGGTGACACACAAGAAGTGCTCACCCGTAACTTCACGAATTGCCTGCACTTCTTGGGCCGAGCAAACTACCCCGGCTAACCCCACTTGTTCAGCCAATCGCGCATAGCGTTGAACAGTGGCCGCAACTGGCCCCGGGATGCCTTGTTCTTCATTCATAATTCGCTGATCAATCGACGTCAACTCCGTGATTGCCAGTAAGTATGGTTGCGGCAGGCCCGCTTCTTTGGCCCCCGTTTGCAGGCCCGTCAAGGCTGCTTGCAGCATTTCACTGCCGCCGGCGGCATGCACGGTCACAAAACTAACCCCCAACTTCCCTAAGGCATGCATTGCCCGGCCGACCGTGTTGGGAATATCGTATAATTTCAAATCCAAGAAGACGGCAAAGCCCCGGCGGCGGCCCTCCTTTACAATCGTCGGTCCCGCGGCATAGTACAATTCCATCCCCAATTTAACGATCGGGGCCGGGGTTAACCCCGCGAACTGATCAAATAAGGCCAAAGCCTCTGCTTGCGTAGCCACATCAATCGCCACCATTGGCGCAAATCGTTGCATCATATTCTCCTTTCCCCGCTCTGGGTAACAAAAAAGACAGTCTCGGATTTGAGACTGCCCCGCCGGTGGACTAAAAAAGCCCCCACCATTGCACCCTCACTGGAGTCCTTAAATAGTGGAAATTCTATTTATTATCAATTGAAATGTCTTCGTGACCATCGTATTCTTCGACTGCCACGTGAACCGTTTCAGCATTGGAAGTCGGGATATTCTTCCCCACAAAGTCCGGCCGAATCGGTAATTCCCGGTGGCCCCGGTCAACCAAGACCGCTAACGAAATCCGCTTTGGTCGGCCCAAATCCATCAAGGCATCCAAGGCCGCCCGCACCGTCCGGCCCGTGTAAAGCACGTCATCAACCAAAATCACGTGCTTATCAGTAATGTCGACGGCAATGTCGGCATTTTCCACCGTCGGTTCAATGTGGTGGTCGGGTTGGTGGCGATCATCCCGATACAGGGTAATGTCCAATGACCCCACGGGCACTTGGACCCCTTCCAATTGTTCCATCCGCTTAGCCAAGCGCTTGGCCAGGTAGATCCCCCGGGTCTTAATCCCAACAAAGACCAGGTCATCCACCCCTTTATTTTGCTCGATGATTTCATAGGTAATCCGCGTCAGCGCCCGCTTCATACTGGAGCCATCAACGATTTCGTGCGCCACCATCCAACACTCCTTCCGCATTTTTCCCGGTTCAAAAAACTGCCGCCCTTTGGGGGCAGCAGCTCATTTTTCCGCGTCCCCTTTTGACCTCACCGGGTCAATTAAAAGGCCTATTTCGATCCAGTTTACCCGTCTAATTAGGCGCTGTCAACTCCTCCGCCGGGAAAGAAAAAATCGCGCCGCCAAAACGCGCGCGATCTGCTTTCATTATTTTGCTGCTTGCCAGACATCACGGACAATAATCGTTTGATCCCGATCCGGTCCCACCGAAACCGTCGCTAGCTTAGCGTTAGTCAGCTCTTCAATCCGGCGTAAGAACGCTTGGGCATTAGCCGGCAAGTCACTTAACGACTTCGCCTGAGTAATATCTTCATCCCACCCTGGTAATTCTTCATACACCGGGGTGGCCGCTTCCAATTCTTTCAAGCTGGCCGGGTAGTAATCAATGGTTTGCCCATTGAGCTCGTAGGCCGTGGCAATCTTGATCGTCTTTTGGCCGGTTAAGACATCCAACAAGTTCAAGGACAGGTAGTTGATCCCGTCCACCCGGACGGCGTGGCGCATCGCCACACTGTCAAACCAACCAATCCGCCGGGGCCGCCCCGTAACCGTCCCATACTCATGACCGGTTTCCCGTAATTGGTCGCCGACTTCATCAAATAACTCCGTTGGGAAGGGGCCTTCCCCGACCCGGGTCGTGTAGGCCTTGCAAATCCCCACCACAGTGGTCAACTTATTGGGCCCGACGCCGGCCCCGGTCGCTGCGCCACCCGCCACGGGCGTGGAAGAAGTTACGTAAGGGTAAGTACCGGCATCAATATCGAGCATCGTCCCTTGCGCTCCTTCAAACAGGACACGTTCTCCCCGGTCCAAGGCTTCATTTACCAAAATTGCCGTATCGGTTACGTACGGTGCTAATTCTTGACCATAGGCATAGAACTCTTCAAACAAGGCCTCAAAATCCAAAGCGGGTTGCCCGTAAACCTTAGTAAAGAGGTCGTTTTTTTCGGCCAGGTTCAGCTTTAATTTCTCCGTAAAGGTGTCCTTTTCCAATAAATCA
The DNA here is from genome assembly GCF_000312405.1 of Limosilactobacillus ingluviei str. Autruche 4. Classification (NCBI taxonomy): domain Bacteria; kingdom Bacillati; phylum Bacillota; class Bacilli; order Lactobacillales; family Lactobacillaceae; genus Limosilactobacillus; species Limosilactobacillus ingluviei. The sequence goes on from NZ_HE997174.1 coordinate 3,806, forward strand.
CACATCCGAATGCCGACCCGGGCCACCTTATCAACGTAAGCGGGGCCGATTCCGTTCTTGGTCGTCCCGACTTTGTGATCCCCCTTAGCGGCTTCTTGGTATTCATCCAGCAAAACGTGGTACGGCATCACCACGTGGGCCCGGTTGGAGATCCGCAGATTAGCGGTACTGATTCCTTCGGCATTCAGGTAATGAATTTCTTCTAACAGGGACTTGGGATTTACCACGACCCCGTTGCCAATAATCGCCAGGGTCTTTTCCCCAAAAATCCCCGACGGCATCAGGCGCAGCCCGTACTTTTTACCATGAAAGACAATCGAGTGCCCCGCATTGTTACCGCCTTGCGAACGCACAACCATCGTGGCGGTTTGGCAAAGGTAATCGGTAATCTTCCCCTTGCCTTCGTCTCCCCATTGACTCCCTACCACTACTACTGATGCCATATTTTTCCACCTCATTAGCTTAAATTATAAGCACACACTTACTTAATTATACTAACGAAACGGACCGGGTTTTGCAAGAGTTTTTCCGAACTTTATTTCACTACTTAACCTTGAACATTCAGATTAAATCCTTGGTAAGGCGACAAAGATTAATCATTTGGCTATGGTAAGATCCACAAACGAACAACAAAAAACTGCTTTCCGCCGAAACAAGCGAAAAGCAGTCGCTGATTATTCCGTACTGATACCTGGGGCCCCCGTCCCCCCAGCACTGCCACCTGAATAACTTGGTGCTTGAGTTGGGGCTGGCGCTGGATTGGTCGGTGCTTGATAACCGTTACCGCTCCCAGTATTGCGTACCGGATTGGCATTAGATGGCTGGGTCCCCGTCGCAGCATTGCTCGTGTTCGTATGGCTGTTGGAGCTGGCCGCACTGGACGAAGCGCTGGTTGGGGTACTGGAACTGGCCACACTGGTACTAGGTTCATCGGCACTGGACGACGAACTGGCTGCTCGATGGTCCTGCAGTTTACCTAACACCCGGTCAATCGTGGCCAAATCCCTCTGGTATTGCTTGGCCAGTTCCTTTTTGGTGTACGAAACGTCACTTAAGTCCTGTCCATCGGCATCCTGGAGGGTTACTTTAACCTGGCTGCCCTTGATTTCACACACAAAGGACTGGACATCATTCTTTAAGGTATAGCGATTTCCCTTGTGCTTTAAGGTTAACTGATCAACATTTTTCTTCAAATCGTGGGCCGAAATATCACCGGTCTTCATGTAGGCCATCAGCGCCCACTCACCCTTCGTGTACTGATCAACCACGGCGCTGCTCGTTGCAGAGCCTGCCTTGGTTGCATTGCTTTGTTTGCCACAGCCCACCAAGCCCAAACTTACTAAGGCCACGGCCGACAGCACTACCACTTTTTTTACGTTCTTGCCCCCTCGGATTTTTCATCGCGATCCCGTTACCGATCGCCTATCCAATATTTTTTAACCATCTTTAGCATACTACACTTCCACTAATTCACCAATCCTTACTAAGTAGAGATACTGGTGTAAGACTGGCTGGCCGGTCATCTGGTGCAAAGCGGCCGCGTATAAGTTCAACTGCCCGCGGTAGCGTTCAATCACAGGAGTTGGGTCATCCGCGTTGATTTCGTCGGTCTTATAATCAAACAATTCAATCCCCGCCGGGGTAGTCAAGTAACCGTCGATGATCCCGTGAATCAGCAATTCCCCATCATCAGCTTGTAAATTGGTAAAGAGGTCGCTGCCGTTCAACAACATTGAAAAGGGCTGCTCGCGCCGCACTTGCCGGGGATGCGCCAAAATTTGTTGCCCCAGAGGGGTTTGATAAAAGGCGACGATCCCCGCGACATCAATCGCGGCGCCCAGCTGCGGACTGTCAATCAAGCCGTTGGCCACTAATTCATCGATCTTGGACGTGACCTGCTCAGACGTTACCACCCCTGTGGTCAAAGCCAATTGCGCCAAGACCAGGTGCGTCGCCGTCCCAATCGCGGCTGCCGTTGGTTTTTGCGGCCCCTGCGCCAGGAAACTCGGTTGGCCAAAATCGCCTTGCAGATAGCGGCCTTCCTCTTGCACGGTTTGCTGGTTAAAGCTCAAATGCCCCATCCGGGCTTCATCCGGATCCTGACTAGCAAAAACTTCCCGCAATGCCGAAACCGATTGGTAGGCCGTCGTTTTGGTTGCCGCTAAGTGTGGGTATTGCATTTGTAAGGTTTGGGCCAAAAATTGTTGTTGGGCCCGGGTCAGCGGCGTTTCCGCCGGCGTCGTCACCGCTTGACCCCGGTGATCCTTTAACGCCGCCAACGCTGCTTCCAGCTGGTTGGCCGTATAAACCTGGGCCACACACCGTAACTGCGCAGGCACCGATACGGTTTGCGGCCAGGTCGCCTCGCTGGCAAAGGTAGCCGGCGTTAATAACCCCGTCCGGACCAACGTCATGCCCAGCCAATCCAAAAAGGACTTCGCCTGCAAACGCACGGCAGCTGGCAAGACTTGGGTAGTTGCGGTCGCCGCCGCTTGCCACTTGGCGACCAGTTGGGCCGGCTCATGATCCGTTCCGGCCGTAATAATCAAGCGTTGTTCCGCCCGGGTCAACGCCACGTACAACAGCCGCATTTCTTCGGCCCGTTCTTGGTACAACAACGACCGCAAGACCACGGCGCGCTGGGGTAAGTCATAACGATAGCGCGTCAACGGATCATCGGGCACCGGTACGCTGAAGCGCATCCCCACCCCAACGTGCGGATTTACAACCAGGGGCGCCGTTTGGGTCATGGTATTAAAGTGGTGAGCGCTATTGACTAAAAAGACGACCGGGAATTGCAGCCCCTTACTGCCGTGAATCGTCATCACGTTGACCGCATTGCCCACAACTTCGCCGGGCGCTTGGGCCAGGTCATCATCGCGCCGTTGCATGCGTTCAATGAAATGAATAAACCGGTATAGCCCCCGCATACCGCCTTGCTCATACTCATTGGCCCGTTGGTACAGGGCATGCAGGTTGGCTTGCCGCTGACTGCCCCCGGGCATAGCGGCAACATAGTCCAAGTAATCGGTCGTCTGGTAAATTTGCCAGATCAAAGCCACTAAGGATTGCCGTTCTGCGACCTGCTGGAAGGTGGTCAATTGCTTTTGAAACCGTTGGACTTTCCCCGCAAACTGATCAAAATTGCCCGGGGTTGGCCCTTGATCACTCGGCTGCGAAAGCTCCCAAGCCGCCCATTGCGCCGCCAGTTTTGCCCGCGAATCGGGCTTGGCCAAGGCCGTCTGGGTGGCCACCAAGGCCGAATAGTAATCGGCATCCACGGCTTGCAAGCGAATCAAGGCCAGTTCCCGTTCCGTCAAGCCGACGAGTGGCGAACGCAAAACCGCCACCAGGGGAATATCCTGGGCTGGATTGTCAATCACTTTCAGCAGGGCCAACATCGTCTGCACTTCCGTCGCCTTAAAGTAGTTCTTTACGTCATGGACCACCACCGGAATTTCCAAGCGGGCAAACTGCTCCACCAGTTGGTTATTCAACTGCTTGGTCCGCGCCAAGATGGCAATGTCGCGGGGTTCGATTGGGCGCATTTGGCCGGTGGTCTGATCAAAGATTGTTTCGTGACGGTCCAGCATTTGTCGAATCCGCAGCCCAATCAGCCAGACTTCCCCGGCCGCCGGATCATTCACCTGCCGTTCGACATAGTGCTCGACGGCCGGATCGGGGGTCTCCGTCGCACTGGCATCGTACAAGAGCAGCTCCGGCGCGGGGCGCGGATCATCCGCCGCTTCGTAGCGCGTCGCCGCGTATTTGAGCTGAGCGGCTTGATCATAGGCTAACTCGCCGAGCGTTTCATCCATCAATTGGGTAAAGATCACGTTGACAAAATCGGTCACACTGTTCATGGACCGGAAATTTTCTGCCAAGTCAATCGCCTCATTGCCGGCTGCTGCCCCTGCATAGCGCCGGTAACGCGCTAAAAAGAGGGTCGGATCCGCTTGGCGGAAGCGATAGATTGACTGCTTAACATCCCCCACCATAAACAAGTGATTTTGGGCCGGATCATGAAGCTGTTTGACCAACTCGTCTTGCAAAGCATTGGTGTCTTGATATTCATCCACCATGATTTCCCGAAATTGGTGGCGCAACTGGGCTTGGGCTTGGCGTCCGGCCGAGGTTTCCGTCGTTAAAATCTGGTAAGTAAAGTGCTCCAGGTCACTAAAATCCACCAAATGTTGTACCGCCTTCAATCCTTGGTAGCGTTGCCGAAATTCTTTGGTCACCGCAATTAATTGCGCCAGTAACCCCCGGGCTTGCCCCACCCGTTGCAGCAAAACCGCTTCATCAACATTAAAGTACTGCTCACCCAACTTGGTGAATTGGTCTTTTAAAGCGTCCCGCTGCGCTTTTAAGGTCGCGGCGGCTTCTTTATCCGCCGCTTCTTTCAGCCCCGCTGTACTCCACCGGTCAAACTTAGCCTGACTAAAGGCGTGGACCAACTGATCCCAACCTGCCGTCGGCAACGCCGCTTGGAGGTCTTTGACCCGGGTTAAATCCGCCTGCAAGATCGTTTGAATTTTCCCAAACGGTCCGGCCGGCGGCACCGCATCCACCAGGGTGGTTAATTTCTGCGCCAAATCCGCCAAGGCCGCCGCCACCAGCGGTTGCAACTGGGTTTGATAAAAGGGACTGGTCGTCATTGCGGCCTCGCAACGGTAATTTTCCAGCAGTTGATCCAGCCAGGCTTGGGGGTGGGCTTGGGCATTGGCCACCGTGTCCAATTGCCAAACCACTTCTGCCAAACCCTCGCCAACGTTACTGGCAGTCGTTTGAAAAGCCGCCTTTAAGGCCGCAAACTGCTGGTCAGCTTGGCCTAGCCACTCTTCTTCCAACGCCTGCCAGACTTGCTCTTGCAACAGATTTTGCTCGGCCGCATCCGTTAGCAAGCGGTACTTGGGGTCCAGCCCGATGACGTAGTAATACTGCTTAATAATCTGCTCACAAAAGGCGTGAATCGTACTGATATTGGCCAGCGGCAAGCGCGTCAATTGTGCTTTGAGGTGCTGGTTGACGCTGTCGTTTAGCAACCGCTGGCGAATCCGGTCCCGCATATTTTTGGCGGCTTCCTTGGTAAAGGTTACCAAGAGAAACTGGTCAATGTTTAAAGTGGGGTCCGTCTTCAACAGTTCGATCACCCGGTCCACCAGCACCGCCGTCTTCCCGGAGCCCGCTGAAGCTGACACCAAAATATCGACGTCTTGATCACTGATTGCCCGTGCTTGTTGGGGCGTTGGCGTAAAATTTGCCATGGCAAAACTATCCTTCCTTATTTTCTGTTGGCTCATCCAAGGCTTGTAATTGTTGCTTTACAGCCGCTTCGCTCAGCGTAATGTCACGGAACTTATCCTGGTCTAAGACATTATCAAAGGCAAAAATGGGCAAAAAGTCACTGTTGGTCAACCCATTGCTGGCCGTCGTCGCTTCCACCAAGCGGTATGGGGCCAAGGTATTGACCCCCGTTAAAATTGCCGTGGCTGCTTTGGTAATCAAGGCCGTATTTTGGTCCAAGAGCCACTTTAATTGGGCCGGCGTTACCAGGGCGCTCCCCTGATTGGCGCGGTAGGTCTGCTTACTTTTGGTATAGCTGACCTTCAAAAGTTGCCCCCGCCCAGTTTGCCCCAGCTCCGTATCCACGGCCGTTAACAGGTCCGGATCATTTAAAATCAGCCCATTGTAACGGTGATTTTGGAGTGTATTGGCCACGGCGGAACGGCGCTTTAAGTCGGAGGCCCGTAAGACTTCATTGCCCAAGTGCAGGTAAAAGGCCCCCGCGAGCTTCGTCGTCGGCGCACTGTTCTGCAGGGCCGCTAAATAAGTTAATAACTGTAAATCCAACCCACTGAGCGCCCGCACCAAATCAAACTGCCGTTGACCAGATTTGTAATCAAGCACCATCTGGTAAGTCTGTTGGGCAGTTTGAATTTGGTCGATCCGGTCAATCCGGCCCCGGACTTGAACTTGGTGGACTTGATCCGCTAAACGGTGAACCAGGGGCGGCAAGGCTGCCGTCGTGGTGCCAAAGGTCTGCTCCGTATGCAGTGGTGTCGCCGTACTCAATTGGGCTTGGTTGACCAAGAGACGGGTCATTGCGGCCGCCACCTGCTTTAAGTGGTTTAATTGGTAGGCAAACCGGCGTTGTTCATCACTTAATTCCACTAAGAGCGGTTGTTGGCTTTCGGCCCACGCTAGGGCCAAAGCGGTTTGCTTTGCCAAAGCAGTCTCATCAAGGGTGGCTAAGTGCGGTTGATTGGCCGCGATAAAGTGCTCCATCACGTTATGGTAGAAGGTCCCCGAGTCAGCGGGACTGATTTCAAATTCTTCGCGCTTTTTCAAGCGTAGTCCGTACTTCAAGAAGTATTCATACGGATTTTGGTAAAAGGTTTGGAGTTGGGAAACTGACGTATACAGGGTGCTATGCGCTTGCTCCGGCGGAATGGCCGGTAACGGCGCGCCGGCTTGTTGGGCGGCCGCCCGGGCGGCCACCAATTCCGGCGCTAGGTGACCATACAGTTGCTCCGCCAAAGCCGGCGTTAGTGGCTGGGGCTCATTTTGGTAGTGGTACGCTGGCAACAATGGCGGGCGATCCGGCTGCAGTTGGTTTAACAACCGGACAACTAACCGCCAACTGCTGCTCAACGGCTGCGCATTATCCTGCTTTAAACGCCGGACCCGAATAAAGTTCGAGCGGGTCGCGGCGGGCGCCGACACAAAGGGCGCCACCGCCGCAAAGTCAGCTTGCGGCACCGGGGTCGCCGGTAAGGCGGTAATCGGCTGGTTGAAATGCGCGGCCAAGCCGGTCAAGTACGGCGAAAGCCCCACCTGCTCTTCTTCGCCCCCTTGCAGTGGAGCGGATAAGTATAATTCGGCTTGCGGAGTCATCATCGCCAAGTAATTAACAAAGGGCTCGTTGGCAATCTTTTCTAAGCCCGCCACGGGGAGGTATTGATCCGCACGCAAGCCTTGGGCCAACCGTTGCCGCTCAGCGGGGGTCAGCAAGCCTGATTCCAATTGAACGGTGGGCATCACATCATCAGTCGCCCCAATGATGAAGACCACTTGCCGGCGTTCCGTCTGGGTAATCCCGCTTTCTGACACCAAGACCTGATCAATCGTCGACGGAATTTGTGAATACGTTGCCGTTTGGAAGCCCACTAACAACAAATCCCGAAAATCCGTCAGGTTGAACGGCGTTTGATCGCCTAAGGCCAGGACGTATTCGTCGAGCAGTTGGCAAAACAGTTGCCAGACCTGTTGGGGTTCTTGGCCAAGGGCCAGCTCACCTGCCTCAACGGCGGCTTGTTCCCAGGCAGCCAGTTGTTTTTCGACCCCCTGGTGGTGTAAAAATTCAAACAGCAATTGCGCGGCTTGGCGCCCGGTCTTGGCTTGCCGCCACTGGGCTAAAAAGGGCGCCAATTCGGTTTTGACATAGTGCTTCACCCGGTTGAGCTGCGCTCGCTTTTGCAATTCTGCTTGTCCCAACGCCGTTTGCTCCATCGCTGGGGTTATTTCCAAATGGGGGGTGTATTCAAAGGGTTTGGTGCTTAACCAACTGGCCCCTGACTTGCCGTACTTGAGGGCCCAATTCTCCGTCAAATACAGATCAGCCTTGAATTGCTCGGCCGTTAAGGGCTGTCCAGCCACTTCCACCGCCGGCAGCAAAAGCCCCGTCTTAAGCACTTGCATTAAATCCGTTAATTGAAAATGCCCCCACAGGACCTGGAACAGGCCGAGGACCAACGTGACCAAGGGGTGCGTCTTCATCGGCCGATCATTATCGTTAAAGACTGGAATTTCATGGGCCGCAAAGACGGGCTGCAGCATCGTTTCATAACCATCCAAGCGCCGGGTCAAGACCAAAAAATCTCGGTACCGGTAGTGCTGGTGAGTCACCAACTGACGAATCTTGGCTGCCACCGCATTCAATTCTGCCAACCGGGTCGGGGCCGTCATAAAGTGAACCGCCGGAGGTAAAGTTGGCGCCGGAGCAGGCGTCGTAAACTGACTGGTAGCCGCCAGCCACCGTTCAACCTCTTGTAAGGCCGGGGCCACCCGCGGTCGGCTGGCAAATTCGTCGGGTAAAAAGGTAATCGCACCGTGCTGTTCGGCAAAGCGTGCCAAGCGGTGATACATCAGGCCGGGTTGATAAAAGAGCTGGTTGGGATCCGGCACCTGGCTCCCCCGATAGGGCCGGTCCAAGACCAAACTTACCGTCGTCGTTGCCCCGTTTTCAATCATCGCTTCCACCACTTGTTCTTCCTTGGCCGAAAACTGGGCGTTGTAGCGGTCCAGGTAAAAATGAGTCGTGCTAAAATCACCTTGCCGCAAGGCTTGGATCAATAAATCATAGATGTCTGGCGTCGCTAACTGGTCGCCCAATGCAGCCATAAACCGTTGGTAAACCGTAAACAGCACGGCCAATTTATCATCAAAGGCGGCATCCGTTTGACCATGGGCTTGGGCCCACGCCGCACTGCGCTGTTTAATCTGATCGTAATCTTCCGGCGCAATATTTGCGTTACGCAGTTCCATCACTTGCTTGGTCAAGTCTTGAATAAAGCCGGGCTGATGTGCTTCCTTGGCAAACAGGCGCAACTGGGCCGGGGTCAGTTGTTTGACAATCGCCGCGACGACCATCGTCAAGCCCGTTGGCGAAATGCGGGGCGCATTAAAGGCCGGGACGTCGCGCAATAAAAACCATGCCAGCCGCGAAAATGACAACACTTGGACTTGCGTTTGGGCATAGATGGGACTGGCTTGCCGGGCCTTTAATTGGCTTAAGACGTCGATTTCGGTGGAAAACTTAATGTGGTTCGGAACCAAATAAAAAAAGCGATCCGTGGGGTGAGCGGCCAGTTGAGCCGCCAAGTGATCAAGCAAGGCCGCTTGGTGATCAACGGCCGCCGACCCTAAAATAAATTGCAAACTTGGCATGGGTAATCCTTTCGAGTTGACACGCAACGAGGTCTTCCTTGCTATTTTAACACGCTTCAGTCTCCCGCCCACTTGTGAAGTTTGACCCAATCTTTTCGCATGGTAAATATTTTTCGTTGACAAACCTTGCATTTTATAAGCCAGCGTGGTTAAATAACATTGTTACTTAGTGAACATAATCTGAGTATGCACGAAGCTGAGGTTTCCTCAAATCTCTCTATGTCTGGTTGTTAATACCGTTTACTCTGCCCCAGCTTCGTTTGTCTGGTGACGAAAAAGCGCCGCTCCTGAATGGAAGCGACGCTTTTTTGTGTCCGCAATTTATAAGATCGGCGAAAGCAACCGGGAGAAGGTTTGCTTAAACCGCAGCCACCCGGGTTGGGCCGCAAACCGTTCTGGTGTCATGACCCGACTATGCCGAATATCACGGATATACAGCCGCTCTAAGCGTTCCGTCAGGTTCGGATCATACATAAAGCAATTGATTTCGAAGTTGAGTTTAAAACTGCGAAAGTCCATATTCGCCGAGCCCACCGAGGCCATCTTACCATCCACCACCATCGTTTTGGCATGTAAGAAGCCATTTTGGTAAAAGTAAATGGTAACCCCCTCTTCTGCCAGGCTACGGGCGTAATACTGGGTCGCCCGGTACACAAAGGCATGGTCCGGCTTATTGGGCACCATAATCCGCACATCAACCCCCGAGTGCGCAGCCACCCGCAGGGCATCCAAGACACTGTCATCGGGAATTAAGTAGGGCGTTTGAATCCAGATATGATCCTGGGCCGCATTGATCAAGCGTAAATACCCCAGTTTAATTTCTTCCAGCGGCGAATCCGGTCCACTGGAGACAATTTGCAAAGCCGTCGTCCCGCTGCCGACTTTGATTTTGGGAAAGTACGGGCGGTAATGATCGACCCGCTGTTGAGCTTCTTTGGTCGAAGCATTCCAGTCCCGAATAAACCGCTGTTGCAAGCCATAGACCCCGCTCCCCACGATCCGCAGGTGGGTATCCCGCCAGTGACCAAATTTAGCCAACCGGCCCAAGTACTGATCGCCAACGTTAAAGCCGCCGACGTAACCGACCTTGCCATCCAGCACCACAATTTTACGGTGATCCCGGTAGTTCAGCCGAAAATCAAAGAGGTTGCTGCGGGTTAACAGGAAGGGCGCCGCATGCCCGCCATTGGCCCGTAAGCCATCATAAAAACTCGGTTTAACTCCCATTGACCCCCATGAATCATAGAGCACCCGGACTTCCACCCCCGCGGCCGCTTTTTGTTCCAGCACCGTCCGTAATTGATTTCCAATCCGGTCGTTGTAAATGGTATAAAACTCAATGTGGATACTGTGCTTAGCCGCCGCGATGTCTTTTAACAGTTGGCCAAAGAAATGGTGCCCCTCGCTAAACAGATCCACGTGATTATGCCGGGTCAAAAAAGCATCGTCAATGCTTTGAAACAGCATAATGGTCCGCTTGTAGGTGCGCAAGGTCGGTTGCTTGGGCGGCGGCGAGAGTAAGAACTGGGCCTTTTGCTTGTCCAGAGCCGCCGAAAGTTCTAATTGGGTTTCCGTTTGGATCCGTTCCAAGCGCCGTTGGGGGAGCTTGCGACCCAAAAAGGAATAGAAGATAAAGCCAACGACCGGCATTAAGGTCAAGACCAACAACCAAGCCCAGGTTGCCGCAATATCCCGTCGTTCACGAAAAACCGTGATCAACGCTGCAATTTCGTTGAACACGACAATCAGTACTAACACTAATTTCACAATATGCCAAGTGATCAGCATAATCCCGCCACGGCCTCCCATTGATTAAGTTACTACCAGTGTAATCCAAAATGCTCGCTTTACCAACCAACTTCCGCTAGTATTTTAATTAAAGAAAGGAATGATGAAATCTTGGCACCAGTTGAAGCCGTGGGGCAAATTCGCCTTTTTCATATGTTGTTTAACGAAAATCCGCAGCTCACCATTTGCGTTGTGATCCTGTTGCTGGCAATTATTTGGCACCTTAACTATAAACGGCGTCAGTAATGTTTCACATGAAACATTAGCGCGGGTCAATAAAGGTTTAGAACTGAAAAAGTACTCGCAACCACGTTGAAAACGTGATTACGAGCACTTTTTGGTTCCGATGTTTTAAGTTCTCGCTAACCAGCTAATTGCTTGCCAATCGCTGGGGAGCGCCTAATCAGCTGCGGCTGCCTCAGCGTTGGCAGCCGCCCGAATTACTAAGCGGCCGTCCTGCATTTCTGCTACCAAATGCTTGTCATCCAAGTGATCCAAGTAGTAATCCGTTACTTGATCCCGGAGTTGTTGTTCAATCACCCGCCGTAATGGCCGGGCCCCCATCGTTTCATCGTAGCCTTGGTCAATCAAGTAGTCTTTGGCTTCATCGGTTACCTTCACATCCATGCCCTTCTTGGCCAACGTCGTGTTGACCCCGGCAATCATCAAGTCCACGATTTGCTTTAAATCGTCCTTCGTCAACGCCTTGAATTCCACAATCGCGTTAAACCGGTTCAAAAATTCCGGCCGGAAGTACGGCGTCAGCTTCTTGATCAAGCTGGTGTGGTCGGCCGTTGGTTGGGCATCGTTGGAGTAACCGGCGTTGGACGTGGCAATAATAATCGTGTTCTTAAAGTTGACCACGTTGCCTTGCCCATCAGTTAAGCGTCCGTCATCAAGCACTTGCAACAGGAGGGTAATCACTTGCGGATCCGCCTTTTCGATTTCATCTAACAAGACAATCGAGTACGGGTTCCGCCGCACTTTTTCCGTTAAGGTGTTGCCGTTGTCATCGTAGCCAACGTAGCCCGCCGTGGTCCCAATCAACTTTGAGACCGCGGTCCGGTCAGCGTACTCTGACATATCCAGCCGGATAATGTCATCCTTGTTGCCAAAGAGATCCAACGCTAACTGCTTGGCCAATTCAGTCTTCCCTACCCCGGTTGGGCCCACAAAGAGGAAGCTGCCGATTGGCCGGTCCCCTTCGTCAAAGCCAGCCCGGTTCCGCCGGATCGCCCGGGCCACGGCCTCGACGGCTTGGTCTTGCCCGATCACTTTTCCTTCCAACCGCTTGCTCAACCCCTTGAGCCGTTCGATGTCAGACGTGCCTAACTTGGCAACCGGAATCCCCGTCAACCGTTCAACGGCTTGGGCCACATCATCTGGCGTGGCCGTGACTTGGTCGGCCGAGGAATGATCTGCCAATTGTTGCTTTAAGCTGGCAATCTTTTCTTTGGCCGTTTGGGCGGCCTTGAAGTCTTCTGCCTTGACGGCCTTGGCTTGGGCTGCTTCAGTCGCTTTAATTTCGCTTTCCAGCGACTTAGCATCGGTAGCGGGGTGTTGCGCCGCTAAGTGAGCGGCGGTCATGTCAATCAGATCAATCGCCTTGTCTGGCAACGCCCGTTGTGGAATATATTGAACGGAGTAGTCAACCGCCGCGTGCAAGACTTCATCTGGCAACAAAACGTTGTGGTGTTGTTCATACAGCTTGCGCAAACCTTGCAAGATCTTAAAGGTCGCAGCCTTGCTTGGCGCATTGACAACCACTTCGTTGAACCGCCGGGCCAAGGCCGCATCTTTCAGGATGGTGTTCCGGAATTCATCTTGCGTCGTCGCCCCAATTACCGTAATCTCACCCCGGGATAAAGCCGGCTTTAAGATATCGCTCATCCCCTTGGAACCGCTGGCGTCCCCAGCGTTCCCAGCCCCGATAATTTGGTGGATTTCATCAAAGAAGAGGATTACATTCCCGGCCTGCTTAACCTCTTGGACCAACTTTTGCAAGTTTTCTTCAAAGCTACCCCGGTATTGGGTACCGGCTTCCAGACTGGCAATGTCAATACTGATGATTTGCTTATTCTTAATCGCCGCCGGTACATCCCCGTGGACAATCGCTTGAGCTAAACCTTCCACGACCGCGGTCTTCCCAACCCCAGCGTCACCAACCAGGACCGGATTATTCTTGGTCCGCCGACTTAAAATTTCGGCGGTCTCTTGAATTTCTTTGTTCCGCCCAATGACTGGATCCAACTTGCCGGCCTTGGCTTCAGCCGTCAGATTGCGCCCTAACTTGGCCAGCATGCCTTGCGCCGCTGGTTGCGCTGCCTTAGCCGTCGGGGCTGACTTGGCGCCTGGTAACTGACCAGTTTGCCGAAACTGTGTATATTCGGCAGGCGTGACTTCCCGGCCGTTAATCAAGTAACGCCGGTTTTCGGTATTTAAGCCCCCGAGGTTGCCCATCAATTGATTAAAAATATCATCCATGCTGTTAAATGGATCTACTGGAATTTGTGCCATCTTCAAGTCCCCTTTCCTAGTTGGTTGGCGCCCACCTTGGACGCTGAGATTATTTTTGAATTAAGTCGTTTGGGGCGTACTACCCCCTTGGTGTGTACCGTCAGAACGAAGAAGAGGCCTGAAAGAAACACGCCTTTCCGACCTCACCTTGCTACACGGTTCTACTCATCATCGTCCCGTAGATAATTTTCTTCCAACTCTCGCAAGACTTCCCACATTGCTTGGTGCTGGGCCTGGGATAAGGCATCCAAGTCCCGCAGATTCAACGAGGTCGCCATGCTTTGCTGTTTGTTGAACGATTTGTGTAAAGTGGTGTAGCCATAGCCGGAACTTTTCGCCACTTGGTAGATCGTCAAATGATTGGCGTCCAAGTACGCTTTGATATCGATCCGCATCTTGGTCACTTCCTTTACGATTCTTAGTATACCACATTTGTGATCTAACACAAGTGTGAACTAACAATTTTCTGACTTTTTTTGACCAAATTGTTAAATCAACGTTTCAACCCCCATTTCCCCAAAATTAGGGGGGGCACCTTTCCCCACTTAGCTTGACTTATCTGAGAAAACGATTAAAATGATGAGCAATTGATTAACCTGAGGTGAAGCAAATGATTTCTCAATGTTCCTCACAAGTTAATAGCGCTTTTTATGCTTACTGGTTTGCCTTTATTTAGGCCTAGAAACCAGTAGCTTTTGCGATGGCTTCTAGGACGCAATCCAAACATCCGGGAAGCCCACCAACCATGGTTAATTACCAACCCTCAAACAGTCTCCCGGGTGTTGCAGCGACAACAGCCGGGATTTTTTATTTGCTGAAACCCTTTGTCATTGAAGGAGGAGTTTTTTATGCCAACCATGAAAGCCAGTCTGGCAACCCAATTTAACGCTCACGTTGCCAAGGTGCAACCCGCCAATATCTTGCTCTTTGATCAAGAAGTCAGTACCGTCCCCGACATTGTCAAATTAACGGTCGGGGAACCCGACTTTGCGGTCCCGACCGTCGCTAAGCAAGCGGCGATTGACGCCATTAATGCCGACGACTCCCACTACGCTCCCGGGGCCGGATCGCTCGCTTTGCGCCAAGCGATCAGCCACTTTTTAGCCGACCGCTACGCACTGACTTACCAAGCCGAAGGCGAAATTGCCGTAACGATCGGGGCCACCGAAGCCATCTATGCCTCCTTAGCGGCCCTGTTGAATCCCGGCGATGAAGTTTTGATTCCGACGCCGACCTTTCCTTTGTACGAAACCATGACCGAAATGCTGGGTGGCCACGCTGTGACGATCCCGACGACCGCCCCGGACTTTGTCTTGACGCCTGACCAGCTGAAAGCCGCCATCAACGCACACCCCCAGGCCAAGGCCCTGATTTTAAATTACCCCTCCAACCCGACCGGGGTAACCTTTACCCCCGCCCAACTCCAAGCTTTGGCGGCAGTCCTCCAAGAAACCAATTTGGTCGTCATTTCGGATGAAATTTATTCCGAATTGGTTTACGAGGGGACCCACACTTCCTTGGCCAAGTACCTGCCGGGCCAAACGGTGATTTTAAACGGGGCTTCCAAGGCGGGCGCGATGACCGGCTACCGGATCGGCTTTATCGCTGGCCCTGCCGGCATTATGCAGCGGATCGGGGTGGTCCACGCCGTCATGATCACGGCCCCTTCGGACCCTGCCATGGCCGCCGCCGTCCCGATTTTCGGCAGTGAAGCCGGCCACCAAGCAACGCTAAAGATGAAGGCCGCCTACCAAGCCCGCCGGGATTACCTGGCCCACGCCCTTAGTGAACTGGGCTTTACGGTCGCTACTCCGCGGGGAGCCTTCTACCTCTTCGCCAAACTCCCCGCCGACCAAGGAAGTGATGATGTCACTTTTGCGACCCGCTTAGCCAAGGAAGGGCAAGTGGCCACGATTCCGGGCAGCTTCTTTGGGGCTGGGGGCGAAGGCTACCTGCGGCTTTCCTACGCCACCAGCATGGCGGCCCTCAAAACTGCGGTGGCCCGGATCGCCAAGTTTTTGCAAACTGCCTAGCCAAAAAGGAAAAGAGGTTTTTGCATGACCAAAATTTTGATGACCAGCGTGCGACCGGATGAGCAAGCCGCGATCGATGCTTACGCCGCCGCCCACCAAATCGAAATTATCACTTCTCCCCACGTGATCCAAGCTTCCCTTGACCTCGTCCCCGGGGTTGATGGCGTGGTAATCCAACAGCGCGGGGCAGT
Source organism: Limosilactobacillus ingluviei str. Autruche 4 (assembly GCF_000312405.1). NCBI lineage: Bacteria > Bacillati > Bacillota > Bacilli > Lactobacillales > Lactobacillaceae > Limosilactobacillus > Limosilactobacillus ingluviei. Next base: position 19,284 of record NZ_HE997174.1, read on the forward strand.
CCCCGCCGAGGTCTATCCCTTCTTAAAACAACATGGCCTGCGCCAAATCACCACCCGGACGGCCGGCGTGGATACCATTGACCTCCCCTTAGCGCGCGCCAATGGTTTAGTCGTGACCAACGTTCCTGCATATTCGCCCCGCAGTGTGGCGGAATTTGCCTTAATGCAGATCTTCCGCTTGTTGCGCCACACTCCCACCCTTGACCACCGCGTGGCCGCGGGTGATTTTCGCTGGGCGGGACTGCAAGCCAAGGAAATTCACACGGCCACGATCGGCATTATTGGGGTCGGTCGTATCGGCGGAACCTTAGCCCAACTGTTACATGCCTTAGGGGCAAAAGTGCTGGGCTTTGACCTCAAGTCCCGACCGGAATTAGCAGAAATCGTGGAATACACCACCAAACGGGAGCTCTTGGCCCGCGCGGACGTCGTTTCCTTGCACGTGGACTTGAATCCGACCTCAGTAGGCTTAATCGGGGCGCCTGAACTGGCCTTAATGCAACCAAATGCCAGCTTGGTCAACGCCAGCCGGGGACCCGTCGTTGACACAGCCGCCTTAATCGCAGCGCTCAAGGATCATACGATCGCCGCCGCGGCGCTTGACACGGTCGAAAGGGAAGCCCCCGTCTTTAACCAGGACCACCACGCTGACTTGGCGACCTTGCCCACCCCAATTCAAACCCTGTTGGCCCTGCCCAATGTCATCATGACCCCGCACATTGCTTTTTTCACCAATCAAGCTGTCCAAAATATGGTCGAGATTGCCCTCGACGATGTTTTAGCGATCTTGGCTGGCAAACCTAGCGCCCACGAAATTACGGCGCTACCCTAAACAAGGCAAAAACGGCCTGGAACCTGCAAAGTTCCGGGCCATTTTTTCATTAACGCCAGCCGACCGAATGCCGTTCTTTAATTTGATAGGCCACCTGATCCGGGAGGGGGGTCTTCATCACCAAGGCTTCAATCGCCAATTGTCCCATCTGGGCAAAGGGCTGCTCCACCGTCGTCAGCCCTGGATAAACCAAGTCCGCGACGTAAGAATTGTCAAACCCCAGTACCGCCAGTTGCTCAGGCACTGCCAACCCCTGCGATTGCGCATAAAAGACAATCCCGGCGGCCGCATCATCACTGGCCGCAAAAATTGCCTCCGGCGGCAAGGCCGCCTGCCAGAGCTGTTTAGCGGCCTGGTAACCAGCTTGAAAAGAATAATCCCCCGGAATAATCAGCGGCGCCAGGCCCGTCTTCTGCAAAGCCCGCTGGTAACCATGACACCGGGCCTGCCCCGTTTGGGGATCCGTCGGGTCAATCGCGGCCAGGGCAATTCGCCGGTACCCCCGGTTCAGCAGGTATTTGGTGCCCGTATAGGCGGCTTTTTCATCATCAATCGCCACCGTTGGATAACCATCAACTTTCACCCCGAGCGACACCAGGGGCAGCCCCAATTGTTTCAACAGGGCCAAATTGGGCGCATCAAACTGTACCGAGATCGAAAGAATCCCACTGACCTTTTGGCCGGCCATCAAATCCAGGCATGCTTTTAGCCGCGCCGCGTCATTTAAGCCGCAGTGAGCCAACAGGATGCGAATGCCGTGCTGATAAGCCCAATCTTCGATCCCATCGATGATCGGGGCCGCAAAACTGGTGGTGGCATTGGTAATCAACACCCCGATCACGTTCGAAGTTTGGGCGACCAGATTCGACGCCGCCTCATTTTTTTGGTAGTGCAGTTCCGCCGCAATTTGCAACACTTTTTGGCGGGTTTTGTCACTGTAGCCGCCACTTTGATTTAATACCCGCGAGACGGTCGACGGTGTCACGCCCGCTTGTTTCGCAATATCTTTGATGGTCACCATCTTCAAATTCCCCTTTATTTGGTAGTTGACTTTCCCGACGATTTATTTATAATATTTTTGAAAGCGGTTGCTGAAACCGCTGTTATTTTTCGTCGCTTTACTCAAACGTTTGCGTAACCCCTGATTTTACCAAAGGACTGATTTGAAATGACTTATTCCCCGAAATATTGGTGGCAAAATGCAGTGGTATATCAAGTTTACCCCCGCAGCTTCCAAGATAGCAATCATGATGGCATCGGTGACCTCAAGGGGGTAACCAGTCGCCTTGATTACATCCAAAAACTCGGCGTCGATATCATCTGGCTCAACCCGATCTATCGCTCCCCCAATGTCGATAACGGCTACGACATCAGTGACTACCGGGCCATTGATCCCACCTTCGGCTCCTTGGCCGACTTTAAAGAACTTTTAGCGGCCGCCCACCAACGGGGCCTGAAAATTATGATGGACCTGGTCGTTAACCATTCTTCCGACGAACACGAATGGTTTCAACAAAGTCGCCAGGGCAAAACCAACCCCTACCGGGACTACTATATCTGGCGCGATCCCGTCGATGGTCACGCCCCGACCAATTGGGGATCGTACTTCTCCGGGTCGGCTTGGCAATACGACGAGGCTTCCGGCCAATACTATTTGCACTTATTCGCCACCAAGCAACCCGACTTAAACTGGGAAAACCCGGCCCTGCGGCATTCCGTTTACGACATCATGAATTGGTGGGCCAACCTCGGCGTCGATGGCTTCCGCATGGACGTCATCAACCTGATTTCCAAGCCCGCGACCTACCAAGATGGCCAAAAAGAACGTGGCGAAGCCTTTGCCAACGTTGAACCCATTGTTGCCAACGGGCACCGGATCCATGAGTTCTTGCAAGAAATGAACCAAGCCGTGATGCAAAAGCACGACTTGGTAACCGTTGGCGAAACCCCGGGGGCCAGCACCACCGACGCAAAGCAGTATGCCAACCTGACCGAAACCGAATTAAACATGGTGTTTGAATTTGAACACGTCAGTTTAGACGGCAACCCCAACCCCGCTTTGGGCAAGTGGAATGATCAAAAGGTTAGCTTGCCCGCTTTGCGCGCCAACCTGGTCAAATGGCAAACCGAACTGGCTGGCCAAGCGTGGAACTCGCTTTACTGGAACAACCACGACCAACCCCGGGTGGTTTCGCGCTTTGGCGATGATTCCCCCGCTTACCGGGTCGTTTCCGCCAAAATGTTGGCCACGATCCTGCACTGTCTGCAAGGAACCCCTTATATTTACGCCGGTGAAGAATTAGGGATGACCAACGCCCCCTTCGCTTCGTTAGCTGCTTATCAAGACTTAGAGAGCCAAAACGCTTACCGGCAATTGGTTGAAGAAGAACACCTGGTAGATGGGCCGACGATGCTCAAATACCTCGCCGCCCATTCTCGGGACAACGCCCGGACCCCGATGCAATGGGACGCCAGCTTAAACGCCGGCTTCTCTGACCACGACCCGTGGCTGGCGGTTAATCCCAACTACGTCACGATTAACGCCAAAGCGGCCTTAGCTGACCCAGATTCAGTCTTTTATCACTACCAAAAGTTGATCCAACTGCGCCACGACCTCCCCGTCATCACCGAGGGGAAATTTGCCCTGGTCGCGGGTAACGAGAACGATGCGCAAGTCTTTGCCTACACCCGGACGGATGAAACGACCACCCTGTTGGTCGTCGCCAATTTTACGGCTACCACCCTCACCCGGTCATTTGCTCAACCTACCGCCGGAACGCTCTTGTTGAGCAACTACACTGATGATCAAGGAACGACCTTGCGCCCATATGAAGCAAAGGTCTACCAATTGAATTAAAGGAGTTATTGACAATGGAAAAACAACAATCAACCGCGGGCTTGCCAACCTTGCCCGTCAGCACCCTGTTTGCCATGACCTTCGGCTTTTTCGGGGTCAACATGGCCTTCTCCTTACAGAGCTCCCAAATGGGTCGGATCTTTCAAACGATTGGGGCCGACCCAACTAAGCTCGGTTTCTTCTTTATTTTGCCCCCGTTAATGGGGATGCTGGTCCAACCCCTGGTCGGGAAGTATTCCGACTTAACCTGGACGCGCTTTGGCCGGCGGATGCCTTACCTTTTGGTGGGGGCCCCGATTGCCGCTTTAGTCTTGGTCTTACTGCCTAACGCCGGTTCCTTTGGCTTTGGGTACGCCTCGTTAGCGGCCCTTTGGTTTGGGGCCATCGCCGTCCTTTTTATGGACCTTTCCTCAAACGTTTGCATGCAACCCTTCAAGATGATCATCGGGGACATGGTCAACGAAGAGCAAAAAGACTTTGCCTGGTCCTGGCAACAAATTTTCTCTAACATGGGTGGGATTTTAGCCACCTTAATGCCCTTTATCATGACCGGGCTCGGCGTTGCCAACACGGCCAAAAAGGGGGCTTTGCCCAACTCTGTGATTTGGACTTTCTACCTGGGGGCAGCCGTCTTATTATTAACCAGCCTCTTTACGGTCGCGAAGGTCCGGGAATACAACCCCCAAGACTACGCTCGCTATCACGGGGTTGACGTAGCGGCCAACCAAGAAAAGTTAAGCTTCATGGCCTTATTGAAGTCAGCCCCGCAAGCCTTCTGGCAAATTTCACTGGTGCAAATGTTCTGTTGGTTCGCCTTCCAATACTTATGGACTTACGGGACCGGAGCCATCGCCCAAAACGTTTGGCACGTCACTGATCCATCCACTGCCAGCTACCAAGCAGCCGGAAACTGGTTTGGGGTCTTATCAGCGGTCCAAGCCATTGCGGCCGTCTTGTGGGGAATGGTCTTGGCCAAGACGAAGCCGAACCAACGGAAGTTCATGTACCGGACTGGTTTGATCTTAGGGGGGCTGGGCTTTGTCTCCGTCTTCTTTATTCACACGAAACTTCTGTTGATCTTATCATTCTGCTTAATCGGAATCGGCTGGATTTCAATGAACTCAATTCCGTTTGCCCTTTTGACGACTGCTTTGGCCGGCAAGCATGAAGGGGCCTACCTGGGCTTGTTTAACTGCAGCATTTGCCTGCCGCAAATCATTGCGTCGGTAGCCAGCTTTGCCATCTTCCCATTGATTGGCAAGTCAATGCCCGGGATGTTGCTGCTCGCGGGGATTGTCTTAGCTTGTGGCGCCTTATTTGTCGGCCGCATTAAGGAACAACCAACCGCCTAAGCTCACGCGACTATTGTTGGAGCGATGACAAAACAGAGGCTGGGAGAAAACTGTGTTTTCTCCCAGCCTCTGTTTGATTTTTCGAATATTACACAGATCACGTGGGAAATAACCGCAAGCCTGGTGGATAAGTACGAACGAAGAACGACGCGTACCGCGTCAACCTTCGTCCTAGCTTATCCATACGGCTTGCCGAGAAGGTTATTTCCCACTCCCTTTTTGTCGGATTGAAACGGGGTTAGTAAATCCCGTCGTAAGCCTTTTGGTATAAGGCCACCACTTCTTCTTTGGTCCCCTTGCGTGGGTTGGAGAAGGCATTTCCGTCCTTTAAGGCATTTTCGGCCATTAATTCAAAGTCTGCTGGTTTTGCCCCAATTTCTTTAATCGAAGCCGGAATCCCTACGGCCTTGCACATTTCCCGCATTCCTTCGATCGCCAGGTGGGCCGCTTCAAAGGTCGTTTTGCCGGTCGTGTCATAACCCATGATTTGCGCTAATTCAGCAAAGCGATCTGGGCAGGCAATCAAGTTGTACTCTTCGACCGTCGTCAACAGCAAGGCACAGCAAATGCCGTGTGGCGCATCATACTGGCCGCCCAGTTGGTGGGCCATCGCGTGAACGTAACCCAGGTTGGCGTTGTTAAAGGCCATCCCAGCCAACATTTCGGCTTCCACCATCTTGGTCCGGGCGGCCACGTTTTGTCCATTGGCCACCGCCTTAGGCAGAGCATCTTGAATCAATTGAATGGCTTCCTTACACTGACTGTCCGTAATTGGGTTGTGATCAACCGAAACATATGGTTCGATCGCTTGCACGAAGGCGTCCATCCCCGTGGCTGCGGTAATGGCTTGGGGAATCCCCAACATCAACATCGGATCGTTAAAGGAAACCAACGGAATGTTCCGCCAGGAAACTACCACAAACTTCAGGTGGGTTTCTTCATTGCTGATCACGGCGTGACGGGTTAATTCGGAGCCGGTCCCGGCGGTCGTATTAACGGCCATCAGTGGTGGCAGGGGCTTGCTTAAGGTTTCAATCCCGGCCAACTTGGTAATGTCATCGCCGTTGGTCAGAATAATCCCGATCCCCTTCCCACAGTCATGGGAGGAGCCCCCACCAACTGTGATGATCGAATCACAATCTTGGGCTAAGTACAGTTCCTTACCGGCCTTGATGTTGCGAATCTTCGGGTTTGGTTCCACTCCATCAAAGACCACGTAGTCAACCCCAGCTGCTTCCAAGGAAGCCAAGGTTTGCGCCACCGGCCCATTGGCCAACTTGGTCAAGCCCTTTTCGGTAACCACCAAAACCTTGGTCATGTTTAACATCTTGGCCCGCTCCCCGATCTTGGCGATGACCCCTGGCCCAAAGAAATTAACACTTGGCATTAAGAAATCAAATTGACGTTCCATTTTTTCACCCTCCAATTTTTCGGAAACGTTTTCATCGATCATTTTGTGCTTTTGATCACGAAAAAGCAAGGGAATATCTTTACGCATTTTAAAAAACGGCCCCCATTCCTTGGCGCCGTTGCGTTCACGAAATTGAACTAATTTGTGATAATTGTCTTTTTTGCTAATTTTTTACGTTTCCCCTTATTTATGGTAAGGCAAGCCATTGATAATCGTAAAGGCCCGGTAAACCTGCTCACTTAAGACGACCCGCATCAGTTGGTGGGGCAGGGTGAAGCGCCCAAACGAAATTTGCTGGTTGGCCCGTTGCAGCACCGCTGGGCTCAACCCCAAGGACCCCCCAATCACAAAGGTAATGTCGCTGTTGCCATAGGTGGCTAATTGATTCAGTTCTGCCGCAAAATCTTCTGACGTCCGTTCCTTACCCTTAATGGCCAAGGCATAGACGTACTCTTTCTCCTTGATTTTAGCCAGGATCCGGGCCCCCTCTTTTTCCATCACCGCCGCCATTTGTGCGGGACTTAAATTTTCGGGTGCTTTTTCATCTGGGACTTCGACCACCTCAAATTTGCAATACCGGCCCAGCCGCTTCGCGTATTCGGCGATCGCCGCCCGATAAAACTTTTCTTTGATTTTGCCAACCCCGATAATCTTAATGTTCATAACTTCCTCCTTTTCAACAGGTTATCCACAACTTATCCCCAAATTAGGGCCGATAGTTCCGAATCATTTTCCTTGAAACCTTTTTCATTCATCTGTTCCACGCAGAGTTATCCACAGTTGTCCACACCAACAACCGTTCGCCCCTGCTGCTCTTAACCCGCGTCATGACTAGGTTTCGAGTTCTTTAGTTCCTTTTTTATCCACTTATCCACGAATTTTCCGCCACGTTGTGGATAACTTTTTTCACCGTACTAAGCCAGTTTTAGCGCCATTCACAGCTTGTGGATAAGTCTGGGGATAAGTTCTCCACACCCCAGGGCTTTTGCCGCGCGCCCCTGGCGCAAAAAAACGCATGGCCGATCTGTTGGGATCCCTTCCATGCGCCCTATGTTCCGGTTAATTCGTTAATTTCGCCGTTGTGGTCCGTAATTGACCATCCCGATAGTAACTGATCTTGACGGTGTCGCCAACCTTAGCCTTGTACAGTTGGGTCTTTAAGGCCCCAACGTTGGCCACCTTGTGGTCATTAATCGCGACGACCACATCGTATTGTTGGAGCCCGGCGGCCGCGGCCGTCCCGCCATTTTCCGTTTCCATTACCACGACCCCGGTCGTTACCTTGGTTGGCAATTTCAGGACTGATTGACGTTGGGTCGGTTCCACCCGGCTTAAATTCAGGGCACTGACCCCCAGTGACGGCCGCTCAATCTTCCCGTTTTTCACCAGCTGGTTGATGATGGTCACTACTTCATTGCTTGGAATTGAAAAGCCGATCCCTTCCACACTGGTCCCGGAGCCATCCGACGACAACTTCATCGAGTTGATCCCGATCACCTGCCCAGCCATGTTCACCAATGGCCCCCCGGAATTGCCGGAGTTAATGGCCGCATCGGTTTGGATAACGTTGGTCGTGACCGCGTTGCTGGAGGCTTTCACGGCCCGGTTCGTGGCTGAAATGATCCCCTTGGTAACCGTGTTGGCATACTTGGTCCCCATCGGTGAACCGACCGCTAAAACATCCTGACCGTCCTGCAGCTGACTGGAATTACCGAAGCTGGCTACGGTTGTCACGTTGGCCGCATTAATCTTTAAAACCGCTAAATCCGTCGTGGCGTCCTTGCCGACCAAGCTGGCACTGACCTTCTTACCGTTGCTTAACATCACCTTAATTTGCTTGGCCCCGGCGACGACGTGGTTGTTGGTCACCACATAAGCGGCTTGCCCGCTCTTTTTATAGATGACCCCGGATCCTTCGCTGGCTTCCGTTAAGCTGTCTTGCTTGGTTGCACTGCTCTGATTAAACAAGTCGAGGGTCTGACCGCCCCCGGCTGATTCATACGTAATAATCGAAGCCACCGCGTCTTTGACCTTAGCGTAGGCCTTCGTAGCTTGCGTGCTGGCCGGGGCCGCATTCTCTTTGACCTTGGCGCTGCCGCTCTGGTTTGACCCGGTTGGTACTTGGGTACTGGTATTTTCCCGCCAGGCTTGCCAACCATGCGCAATGCCAAGGGTCGCCCCACCGCCGATAAGCCCCGCGGCCAGGCCCACCCCAGCTACTTTCAGCCAAAATTGATCCAATTTCATTAGCGTTCCTCCCACTATGTTAGTTGCTAACCCTAAAATCTTAGCCCTATTTTAACAAGTTTGCGTCCCCGCCCCTACTCAGCGGCTGAAATCTTATCAAAGGCTTAACAGTGCCGTCGGTTCGTCTTGGTCCGTATCTTGGAGGGTGAAATCGTGATCCACCCCGTAATCTTGGGCGCTTAACATCGAGGCAACCGTCAAATGAGCCAAGGACTTTGTGTTATTTTCGTGACTGCGGTGCCCCAAAAAAACCGTCTTGGTCCGCGCACCGATGACATCCATCAAGGCATTAGCCCCGTCTTCGTTTGACAGGTGGCCTTCCGTCCCTAAAATCCGTTGCTTTAACGGCCAGGAATAACGTTGCCCCGCTAACAGCATCTCGGGATCATGGTTGCATTCCATTAAGTAGGCATCCGCATTCCGCACCGTGCCGGCAATTTTATCCGACACATAGCCCGTATCGGTCAGAATACACAGGGTCTGCTGATCATGGTGCAACTGGTAAAACTGCGGCTGGGCCGCATCATGTGACACCGCAAAGCTTTCTACCTGTAGATCACCAAAATCTTTGACCGCCCCGGGGGCCAAGAGATACTTTTGCTCCGGAGCAATTTTGCCCAGTTTCGGGGCCATTGCCTGCCACGTCCCCTGGTTGGCATACACCGCCAAACCATAGCGGCGTGCCAAGACCCCGACGCCATGAATGTGGTCACTATGCTCGTGCGTCACGAAGATGGCTTCCACGTCCGCAAGGGACCGGTTAAGCTTGGCCATCCGCGCCTCTAATTGCTTGCCACTCAAGCCGGCATCAATTAAGATCCGGTGCTTGGGCGTTTCAATGTACGTCGCATTGCCCCGGCTGCCACTGGCTAAAATACTGTATCGAAGTGAATCCCGTCCTTGCACTTCCCTGTCGTCCTTTCTTCATTGCTGTTATTTTACGGCACCTTAATCAGGTTTTCCCGAAAGGCGTTGACCCGCAACAGGTGCCCCGCACCTGACGTTTGATTTTTGACTTCTGCGACCCAAGCGGGGACGTAAATCAGTTGGTCATCACTGCGCTGCAGCTTGGTATATCCGAGCTTAACCCAACGGACCTTGCTGTTATTGGCGAGTTGATTATTCTTATACAACCAGTTCACGGCTTCGAGCTGCGAAATGGTTGGTTGCCGTGACCGTAACAACTTGCTGTTACTTAGCCGTCCCTGGGTATAGCCAGTAATCGCCCCACTGGCATTGCGAAAAATGCGCAACTCCCCCGCGCTGTCCAAAAGCGGCCGGCCTTGCAGTTCCTGACTGTATACCAGGGTTTTACTGGTCGACAAGTCGGGTTGATAGAGATAGTGATTCCCGGCCACCAGCCGTTTTTGATGGGTTAGTTCGGGGGCGACCTTCGCTGGGGCGGTCGTCTTTGAATTCAGGACCACCGGTTTGTCATAGGTCACCGTCACCAGGTTTTCATTCTCTTGAATCGTAGCATTCTTTAAGGGCGCCAAATTCTGCGTTTGCTTGACCAAGTTTTGGTCCGGCGTCACCAACACGTAATAACCACTTTGGCGCTGATCGCTCAGCAAGGGCAATTTAATGTCATCAGCGCGCATCTGCCGGCGCAAGGCCACCTGCTGATTTTGGTGGGAATTAGTGACCATGGGTTGACTGCCCCAGGCATAAGAAGCCAACAAGAAGAGATCCAAAATCACAAAGGCCACAATAAAGATGGTCTGAATCCGTTTAAAGTTCATGCTGGCTGGCCCCCTTCATGCATTAACGTTTGGTAGGGCACCCATTCCCCCTTGTACTTGACTAAGTAAGTCGGCCGGACGGTGACTTCCTTGGCGGTTGGGTCGCTATGCCACCAATACCCTAGCCGTAAACCTTGGACATCCTTTAGTTTGCCCACCGCTTGCAGGCCATTGAAGACCACCGCGGTCGCTGGTAAGGTCAGGGCGGGTTGCTTGGTCGGCAACGGCGTCGTTAAACTATAGCAAGAAAACCGCAACGATTCGACCCCGGTCTCACTTTCCCGTAACCGGACGGTTCCATAATTGTCTTCATTGTATACCGGAAAACCTTCGACCGTAGTCCGGTAGGTGATCTGCTGCTTGGCATGATCAAAGGTGTCAAATTGCAGTTGATCCTGGATAATCCCCGTCTGCTGCAAACGCCGGAAAAAATGGGCATATACCGTTTGTAAGCTGTAACGGGTCGGTTGACTCAGGTAATTTTCAAACGTCAACGTTCCTTGCGCTTGGTCGTACACCAAGCGCTTATCACTCCCGTTGTGATAGATCCGTTGGTTGCCTTCCACCCGTTGGGCCAGCCGCTTACCCTTGGCCGAATTTAACAGCGTTTGGGCCAGACTGTCCACGTTTTGCTGCTCAATTGCCGCCCGGTAGGTGGGCAAAGTAATCGCGTGGGGGTAGGTTAACACCAATTGATTGTTCAGCCACCGGTATTCGACTGGTAGCCGTCGGCCCCCCAGGAGTGAGGCTTTTAGCTTCGTTAAGCGTTGCGCGTTGACTTGATAACGATACACAACCGTCCCTTGGTCGCGCAACAAATAGATCCGCGCTTGGCCCGTCAAGGGAATCACGATGCGATTCACCAAGGTTAAATCCTTGGCTGACAACTTCTGGTTAAAGGTCGTATTAAACGTCGCGATCGCCACGGCGCTAGGATAAGACAAGACCAAGGCATTGCTTTGCCGGAGATATTCCCGGTAAGCCGTCGGATTGTCCGCACTGACCTGCTTTCCCTTTTGCAAGGTCCATTTCCGAAGGCTCTCGCGCGCCGTCAACACCACATTTTGGGGTTGATTAAACAAGAGGTGCTGTTCGCGGTCCGGGCCCGTCTTCACCACCGTAGTCGGCACGTATAGGTTTTCTTGCGCCATGGTTGCGACTGAAGTCACCCGGGGCGCGGTGGCTTCATTCGGGTGTTCATAGCGGTAGGGCATGACCCACACTAGACCAGATAAAATGACGCTGATCACAAGGACGACTGACAAAAGGCCGATCCGCCAATTAGCCCGTAATTTCTTGCTCATCGCTCCAGTCATCCCCTTCATATGGTACGTACGGCAGGGAAATGTAGAAGGTCGAACCCCGCCCTTCAATGCTATCGACCCAAATTTGGCCGCCTAAGAGATTCACCACTTCTTTTGAAATCGCTAGGCCCAGCCCGGTCCCCCCTTGCTTGCGGGAACGCGCCTTGTCCACCCGGAAGAAGCGATCAAAAATGTGGCCCAAATCCTTGCGCGGAATCCCCAGGCCCTGATCGGCAATGCTTAAAATCACGTGGTTGTGCGTTTCAAGCAAACGGGCCGTAATAATGCCGCCGTCCGGCGAGTACTTAATCGCATTGTTCATAATGTTATCAATTACCTGGGTGAATTTGTCAGTATCAATTTCCACCCATAAGTCCCGCTTGGTAAAATGGCGTTCAATCGAATACTTCTTCTTGGTGGGATCATCCGCTTCTTTTTGGATAATCATGTCAAACCGGTCCAGAATATAGCTAAACAATTCATTGATGTTAACATACTCCAAATTGAGCTTCACGGTCCCGGAGTCCATCCGCGACAAACTTAACAGGTCGTTGATCATCCGGATCATGCGCTCCGTCTCATCTTCGACCACCTTGAGAAATTGGGGGGCGACCTCCGGATTTTGCCAGGCCCCATCCGCCAACGCTTCCACGTAGGACTTCACACTGGTCAGCGGCGTTCTTAATTCATGAGAGACGTTGGAAACAAATTCTTTTTGTTCGCGTTCTTCTTTTTGTTGGCTGGTTACATCATGCAAGACACACACCAACCCGGAGACAAAGCCGGATTCTCGTTGAATTGGCGAGAAAAAGACACTCAAAATCGGCGCGGTTTGGTCCGCTTGGTTATCCAAGATCAAGTGATCCAACTCATTGTCCACCAACTGTCGCACCGTGTATTTGCGCCGCAAGCCCAACACGTCCAGAATCGAAGTGTTGAGAATTTCGTCTTCACTTTCGATCCCCAACAATTGGAGGGCCATACTGTTAACGGTCACCAAGTTGCCCCGGCGATCGGTCGCCAAGACCCCATCTGACATGTGGGATAAAACGCTGTTCAACCGCCGCCGTTCCGCGGCCGAAGATTCTTGGCTTTCTTCAATCCGCACTGACAGGTTGTTCACCGCCCCGGCCAGCTGCCCCAACTCATCATTGCCCGCGACTTCCAGCCGCCCGGAATAATCCCCCCGGGCAATCTGCAGGGTCTTTTTGCGCATCTCTTCAATTGGCCGGGTAATTTCACGGGCAATTAAGATCGCGAGACCCAACCCAAAGATGATCGTCAACAGGGCCGAAGCAAAGTAGATCAACGAAATATTGTTGATACTGGTATAGACCCCCTCGAGGTTCGCTTTTAAATACGCAACCCCCACAACTTCATTGGCGTTATTAGGGTTGACGAGCGGAACGACGTTCACAAAGTAGCGATCATGGGTATTGTTGTCATACAAGTGCTCCGTATGAGCGCGGTTGGTAGCCAGGGTCGCCTTGATCGTTTTATCCGTCGTTCGCTGGCCCACGCTGCCTTGGGTATTGGCCAGACTGGTCCCCCGAATTACGCCCTTCCCGTCGATCACCCGGATCTCCGTAATCGTATTGTTATTGATCGAAGCTAAGATCGCCTTGATTTGCTTATTGGCTTGGGACTCATTGGGCTTGGTCAGCTGGCTGGCCAAGGAATTGTTGACGTAGGTCGGCAGTTCGACTTGTTGTTTGAACGTCGTCATATTCTGGCGTTCCAACTGCCGGACGAAGACGGCGCCGACCACCTCTAAAGTCAACATCAGCATTAAGGCAAAGACCAAGGCGATTTTAAATTGAATCGACTGATAGAATTTAATCTTCGAATTCACGGTGTCAGATCCTTACTCTTGGTTCGGGTTGGCTAAGTAGTAACCTACCCCCCGCCGGGTGACCAGCCATTCGGGGTGACTCGGGTTGTCTTCAATTTTTTCCCGCAACCGCCGGACCGTCACATCAACCGTCCGGACGTCGCCGAAGTAATCATACCCCCACACCGTTTGTAAGAGGTGTTCACGGTTGATTACTTGGCCTAAGTGGCGTGCTAAGTAGTGTAACAGTTCAAACTCCCGGTGGGTCAGGTTGATGTTTTCGCCCCGCTTGGTCACCGTGTAAGCATCCGGGTGGATCGTCAAGTCGCCGACCTTAATGTCTGCCTTCCGGTTGTCCGCCGCCGTCGTCACTGCCTCTTGGCGCCGTAAGTTAGCCTTGACCCGCGCCACTAATTCCCGGTTTGAGAAGGGCTTGGTGACGTAATCATCGGCCCCCAGTTCCAAGCCTAAGACCTTATCTAATTCCGAATCCTTGGCCGTAACCATAATGATCGGGGTACTGTGCTTGACCCGGACCCGCTTGGCCACCTCTAACCCGTCAATTTTAGGCAACATCAAATCCAAAATGATCAGATCAGGATCATCCGCTTCAACCCGGGCCAAGGCTTCTTCGCCGTCGTAGGCGATCAGCACTTCATAGCCTTCCTTCTCTAAATTAAATTTGATGATATCAGAAATTGGTTTTTCGTCATCGACGACCAATACTTTCTTTGCCATATTTTTCACCTATCCTCAGGATTTTTCTTTTACTGAATTTATTTGATAACTTTGGAAACTGCCGTAATTATACCACACTGCCACGCCGCCCGTTGCCAGCCCGCTTAACGCCGGCTGCGCAAAAAAATTTAAGCTTTTTCCGAAAAAAGCTTGCCTTCCCCCGGGGTTCTTGTTATTATTATAAACGTCGTCAAGACATGGGCAGTTAGCTCAGCTGGCAGAGCAACGGACTCTTAATCCGTGGGTCCAGGGTTCGATCCCCTGACTGCCCATCAGAGGTTTACACAGTCGCGAGATTTCTCGCGGCTGTTTTTTTTTGTTTAAAATTGACCCGCCCTGGGATCGTGCGTAAACTAAAAGCAGCAAGCAATTTGCGAGGATTGTCATGACAATTACGTGGCTGTTGTTGGTGATTATGGTGGCCGTTGGCATCATTGCCGAACGGCGCAAAAAGGAACGCTTTGCCTTCTTCAAAGCCTTGTTGCTCTTAGCCTTTTTGGTCGTTTTGAGCACGCTGTTCTTCATAATTGCCATTATTTTGCTCTACTTCTTTAGCACGGCGGTCCTAAAAATGGCGATGGGGTCGTTATTTGTCTTGTACGGGTTGATTATTATCCTCGCCGGCATCTTTTTATTCGTGGTCCTCAAAGGCGTCGCCCGGTGGCAGCCCTTGTCCAATACCGTGCTAACCCTGATTGAATACTATATTCAATGGAGTCTGATCTATGCGACGATCTATCAGATCATCTTTGACAACTTATTAAAAACCCTCCAGATTGTCAAAAACGTCTCCACCCTCACCACGATTAGTTCCAACGTGGTCTTGGTCGCGGTCCTGTCATCGTTCATCGCTTCGTGGCTGGGGATTATCCTTTACAAATTTACCAAGGAAAAAATTTGATTTTTTTGCCCGAAGGGGTTGTCTTTCCCCCGCATTCTTGGTAAGATAATATCTGTTGTTAAGACATGGGCAGTTAGCTCAGCTGGCAGAGCAACGGACTCTTAATCCGTGGGTCCAGGGTTCGATCCCCTGACTGCCCATTTTCACCATCGCTTTGGCGGTGGTTTTTTCCCGTTGTCGGGCGGCTGGAAAAGGCTTTAAAACTTAAAAGGGTGCTAGAAACTACGTCAGAAACGTGGCTTCTAGCACCCTTTTGTTATGTTATTGTCGTCCTCGAACTACCAGCCACACAACTAGTTGGCTTGCGGGCGTAAATCCGTCGGTTGGGGCACCTGCTGACCAGCTTTCAAGGCACTATTGACGCCTTCACGGCCGGCATTGACAACGAACTCGTCGACGGCCCCACAATGCAAGCACGCGACTACAATTTGATAGCGTTGCGAATGATCAGCGTTGGTCGCCATCCAATTGCGCTCCGCGATTACCAGCGGTTTTTGCTGACATTTCGCACATGCGAGGTCCAATTGACGCTCCTCACGAAAGGGATCGCCCACTTGGCCAACCAGCCCCCAGCGGTCTTCGCCATGAACGTCATCGTAATTATTGTAAAACATTGCCCTTCCCCCCTAAAAGTGTTGCACGGCCCCCTTCTTTTCTTGGGTAACAATGCCGACAACTGCCGTAATCGCCAAGGCCACGGCTAGACACAGGATAAACAACAACCGGTACCCCAAGGCTTCAATTACCAAACCGCCGGCTAAGGGCCCCAACGCCTTCCCCACGGCAATCATCGCATTTAATAAGCCCTGGTACTTGCCTTTGGCCTCCAGGGGGGTCAATTGGTTGACCAAGGCTGGAATCATCGGAAAGGCCGTTGTTTCCCCGAGGGTTAGGACCACCATCCCCAAAACAAACCAAACGTAGTTGTTGGCGACCAATAAAATTGCAAAGGATAAAGCAATCGTGGCTAACCCAAAGTAAACATAATGATAATCATTCTTGATCCACTTATTGAGCCAGTTGATCACGAGCTGGAAGGTGATCACCAATAGACCGTTGATCGTCCATAACAAGCTGTATAAGGTCAAAGAAACTCCCTTGCTGGTAATGTAGACCGACATATTACTCGACCACTGGGCATACACCAACCAGGTCAGCATCAACCCTAAGCACAAAGTCCAAATTACCTGGGCGTTGACCCGGGGTAAAGCCACCGCTGGACGGTCGGCTGACGCATGCTGACTTGGTGTAACCGGCAAGCGGTAGTAACGGATCACGACTAAAATAAAAATGGCGTACAGGCTGGCCGTAATGATAAACAGCGGCCCGACTTGATTCTGTGCCAGTTCATAGATGGGCCCGGCAATCGTTGTCCCAAAGACCATTCCCAGATTATTGAAAAAATAAATCATATTAAAGATAAACCGCCCGTCATGGCCCCGCAAGCGGGTCCCAAAGGAGTTCAACAAGGTTAACAGCCAGCCGTTGAAAAAGCCAATGATCGTCAACAACAAGGGATAGGCCGGCCACTGGTTCCAAGCCACCATCGCCAGCATCGTCAAAATGGCTCCCAATAGCCCGGCTACCATCAACCGTTGGGGTCGCACCCGGTCAAAAAACATGCCGGCCAAGACACTGCCTAAGACATTGGCCCCGGAGAAAAACATCAGGACCAACCCCGCCACCGTTAGCGATTGATGTAACTGGTCGTGGATATATACCGTGGTCAACGGCCAAACAAAACTGTTGCCAAAGCTGGTCAAAAACGCCCCCAACAACAGCCACTGTAATTTCAATTCTCTTTGCATCTCCCCATGCCACCTTTCATTAATTTAATTAATCAGCACCTTTCGTTTCACCCACAAAGAAAGAGCTGTGATCAAGTTCGCACTTGATCGCAGCTTTACATCGTTTTTCATTTAATTCTTAGCCTTCATGCTCATAGTCAATCGAGGCAAATTTGTTATAGGTCTTATTAAATAGTAACCGGACCGTCCCCCGGGGACCACTCCGGTTTTTTTCGATGATGACTTCAACCTCACTCAAGCTCGGCAGCTCTTCATTGGCTTGGGCTGGGGCCCCATTGCCGGGCCCGGCATCTTGTTCTTGGCCCTGTTCGCGGGTGTAGTAATCATCCCGGTATAAGAAACTAACGATGTCGGCGTCTTGTTCAATTGACCCGGATTCCCGAATGTCAGAAAGGACGGGCCGCTTATCTTGGCGTTGCTCGACCCCCCGCGATAGTTGGGACAAGGCAATCACCGGACAAGCCAGTTCCTTGGCAAGCTTCTTGAGTTGCCGCGAAATCTCTGAGACTTCTTGTTGGCGGCTTTCCGCATTGCCGCCTTCAATCAGTTGCAAATAATCAATCACAATCAGCCCCAAATGCCCGGTTTTCTTAGCAAGCCGCCGGCACTTGGCCCGGATCTCCGCTACCCGAATCCCGGGGGTATCGTCAATATAGATATCAGCTTTGGAAAGGGACTCTGTGGCAACCCACAGGCTTTGCCATTCGTCACTGCTAAGGTTCCCAGTCCGGACGTGGTTGGCATTGATACTGCCCTCGGCACACAACATCCGGTTAACCAGGGACTCCGCCCCCATTTCCAGGCTAAAAATGGCGACCGTAGTATCATTTTTCACCGCCACGTTTTGGGCAATATTCAGGGCAAAGGCGGTCTTCCCCATCGCCGGCCGGGCCGCTAAGATCACTAATTCGTCGGGGTGCAGCCCCGTTGTCATCTTATCCAGCTGCGGATAGCCCATCGCCAAGCCGGTTACCGCCGTCGACTGCTTGGACAGCTCATCGATGTGGGACGTAGCATCGTAAAGCAAATCCCTCATCAGCTTCATTTCCGACTGGTTATTGCTTTCCGCTACGCTTAAGATTGAGCGTTCGGCCTCATCCAATAAATTGGTCAGGTCTTCGCTGTCCTCATAGCCTTTCCCCGCAATCGTCGTTGCCGTATCAATTAACCGCCGGGCGACGGCCTTATCCTTGACCAGCTTAGCATACGAGGCCACATCCGCCGCCGTCGGGGGAGCAGCTGCTAATTTGGCCAGGTACTCAATCCCCCCAATGTTGGCCGTTTGCTTTTCTTTATCCAGCTCATTTTTCATCGAAACAATGTCGATGGGGACATCCTGGTCATTGAGCTTGAGCATCGCCGCAAAAATAATCTGGTGGGCGCGGGTATAAAAATCCTCCGGCTGGACATACTCCATCGCCGTGACAATCGCATCCTTAGCCAAAAATACGGCCCCTAAAACCGCCTGTTCCGCTTCTAAGTTCCGCGGTGGGGTCCGGTTGATTGGTGTATTTTCCATCAAATTTACCCCCGCTGTTGGTCGCTACTTTTCCGCCACGTGAACGCGCATCTTGGCTTCCACTTCATGGTGTAATTTTACCGTGACCGTGACGTAACCCAACGCCTTAATGGGGGCCGCTAATTCAAGTTTGCGCTTGTTTAGCTTGATTTGGTATTGGTCAGCCAACGCCGTGGCGATTTGCTTCGTCGAAATCGAACCAAACATCCGCCCGTCGCTACCGGCCTTCCCCTTCAATTCAACTACGGTGTCATCAGCTTCCAAAACGGCCTTGATCCGCTTGGCTTCGGCCAATTCTTCGGCTTCGTGCTTTTCTTTGGAACGTTCTTGGCCCGCTAACTCACTGAGGGCTTTTTTCGTGGCTTGCTTAGCCAGCCCCCGGGGAATTAAAAAGTTTTGCGCGTAACCATCAGGGACATTCTTGACTTCCCCACGCTTACCACGGCCTTTTACATCTTGAACAAAGATTACTTGCATTCGTAAATCACTCCTTTGGTACACTATCCGGCTGTGCCGGTTGAATAATTGACTTTAGCTGAGCGGCCACTTGCGTTACGCTGACGTCCGTCAATTGAACGGCCGCGTTGTTTAAGTGACCGCCACCCCCCATTTTTTCCATGATTAATTGGACATTAAACTCACCTTGTGACCGAGCAGAGACCCCGACGACTTCATTACTTCGCCGGGCAATGACAAACGAGGCCACAATGCCTTCCACGCCTAAGAGCATATCTGCTGCTTGCGCGACCGTGACCGGATCGTAGTTGCGATCATCTTCACCGACACACAAGGCTATTTTATCATCAACATAGCTGACATTTGAAATTAAGTGATTGCGCTCCATAAAATCCGTCCGATTTTCTTTCATGAAGGCTTCAATCAATTCACTATCCGCTCCGGCCGAGCGCAAGTACGAAGCCGCATCAAAGGTCCGCGTCCCGGCGTTGCGCGTAAAGGACTTGGTA
Source organism: Limosilactobacillus ingluviei str. Autruche 4 (assembly GCF_000312405.1). Classification (NCBI taxonomy): domain Bacteria; kingdom Bacillati; phylum Bacillota; class Bacilli; order Lactobacillales; family Lactobacillaceae; genus Limosilactobacillus; species Limosilactobacillus ingluviei. The sequence continues at coordinate 38,791 of NZ_HE997174.1, forward strand.
TCAATTTGAATCCCCGTCAGCATAACAGTAGCTTCCAACTTATTGAGGGCCTTGCTTTCCCGGGGCTGGTATTCAAACATCTCCGCAATCAATTCACAGGTTGACGAAGCATAGGGTTCGATGTAAACCAGGAGCGGATTTTCCGGAAATTCTTCCCCCCGCCGGTGGTGATCAATGATGACCGTCCGGTTCTTCAAGCGTTGATAAAGTTGCGGCGCCATGGACATTGAGACCTTGGAATGATCAACTAAGACCAGCAAACTCTGCGGCGTCGCCAATTCTAGCGCCTGCGCCGGTGTAATCATATGCTCAGCAATGCTTTGGTAATCTTGGACTTGCGTCAGCAACCGGGCAATATCCGTGTGGACCCGTTCTTGATCAAACACCACGTAACACTTCTGGCTGTTCATCTCACTGATCCGCCGAATCCCTAAGCAAGCCCCCATCGAATCCATATCGGGCTTCGCGTGGCCCACGACAAAGACTTGGTCCGCGCCAACCATCAGTTCCTGCAGGGCCTGCGCAATCATCCGGGCCCGGACCCGGGTCCGCTTTTCCATTGGGTTGGTCTTGCCCCCGTAGAAACGCGCCGGTTGGTCCTGCGCCTTGACGACGACTTGATCGCCCCCCCGGCCGAGGGCCAAATCCAAGTTGCGTTGTGCCATATCAGCCAACTTAATCAAATCGGCTTGGCCATCCGCAATCCCCACACTTAACGTCACGGGGGAATTCAATTTGGAAGTATTTTCCCGAATGACATCTAAAACTTGGAATTTTTCGGCTTCCAGCTGCGCTAAGGCGTGTTGGTGCCCCAACAATAAGTAGTTATCGTCATCAATCACCTTTAGCAGCAATTCATGCGCGCTCGCCCACTTGCTGAGCTCCGACGTGACGTAATTATGCAAATTCGAAACATCCGGGTCACTCATTCCTTGGGTCAATTCAATATAATTATCCAGGTAGATATTCCCGATAAAAAGCCGTTCGTTTAAGTAGCGCTGGTTAATTTGTTCATAGTCCGTTACGTCCAATAAGTACAGGGTATGATAACGCGCTTGATAACGAAACTCAAATTGCCGCTTTTGCCAAGTCACCACCACCGGGGCTTCTTCATTGGCATGGGCGGTCACTAATTGGGCCAAGGTTTCATCAACCTCTGCCAACGGTTGGCCCACTACTAAGCGCATCAAAAAATACTTTGCCATGTACGGATTGATCCACTTAATGATGCCATGTTCATCCAACATCACCAAGCCAATTGGCATTTCCAGCAGCGCTTCTTGTTGGCCCCGTTGGATCTGATAGGCCAAGTCATTAATGTAGCTCTCCGTGTCGGCTACTAAATTTTGCAACTGGTATATGCTGACCAAAAAAGCCGCGACCGAAAGGACCAAGGCCCCCAGCCCCCACCGCCAGTCAACAATAAAGGCCGAGCTCACCCCCAACAAGACGACAAAGGTCACCGCCGCAAACGTCCAAGCGACCCGCCGGTGTTGCATGAACTGGGATAATTTTAAGTATTTTGTCCACCGCAAGCTTTCACCTCCCTAATTGCCATTATTATGTCTATCTTAACTTAAACCCAACGGTCATGAAAGCACAAAAAAATCGCTTCGCACATCTACGAAGCGATTTTTGACTGAGCCACCCAGCTTAGTCTTCGGCAACGAATGGCAAAAGCCCCATGATCCGGGCCCGCTTGATCGCAATCGTTAACCGACGTTGGTTCTTAGCGCTCGTCCCCGTTACCCGACGTGGTAAAATCTTACCCCGTTCAGAGATGAAACGACGCAATAAGTCAGTATCTTTGTAGTCGATGTATTCGATGTGGTTTGCGGCGATGAAGTCGACCTTACGACGACGACGGCCACCACGACGTTGTTGAGCCATGAAATTACCTCCTTAATAAACTTCCTGTTTTAACCAGCAAGTGTGATGTAGATTAAAATGGAACATCGTCAATTGACGGATGGTCCCCCTGGTCATCCGCGCTGGATGCCGGTTGATTTTGATTGGCGCTCATCGCGCTTTGATCGTTGATGTTAACGTTGGCCTGGCTGCTGTCCGCAGATTCGCTGGCAAACGGCAAGGAGTTAAGATCAACATTATTATCGCTTTCAAACACCCGGTTTTCATTGCCAAAGGCATTGTTAGCGGGCTGTTGAGGAGCGGCGCCGCCAAAGTTGGCGTTGCTAAAAGCATTATTATTAAAGGCTTGGTTGTTGTTAAACCCAGCATTTTGGTTAAAGTTACCTTGGTTATTCGGGTTGGCACTGCGCGGCTCTAAGAGCGCAAAGTTATCAACCGTCACTTCCGTAACGTAAACCCGTTGTCCTTGGTTGTTTTCGTAATTACGCGTTGACAGCCGCCCATCAATACCGACCATCGCCCCTTTGTGGGTAAAGTTGGCAAAGTTTTCAGCGGACTTGCGCCAAATTACACAGTTGATAAAGTCAGCATCCCGGTTCCCTTGTTGGTTCCGGAATTGCCGGTCAACTGCCACCGTAAAAGAACAAACTGCCGTGCCGCTTCCAGTGTACCGCAACTCTGGATCCCGAGTAAGTCGTCCAGTCAATACTACACGATTTAACATGGGCTATCGCACTCCTCTCAATAAACAAACGTTAAGCTGATTAACGCTTAACGATCATGTGACGCAGAATGTCGTCGCTGAACTTAGCCAGCCGGCTGAATTCGTTCAAAGCTTCATCAGAATCCGCTTCGACGTTTACCACGTGGTAAGTACCTTCCGTGTACTTAGCAATTGGGTAAGCAAAACGCCGCGTGTCCCAATCCTTTGAGTCAACGACCGTTGCACCATTGTCCGCTAAAATCTTGTCGAAGCGAGCAACCAATTCTGCCTTAGCTGATTCTTCGAGATCAGGACGAATGATGTAAGTAATTTCATATTTGCGTGTTTCCATGAATGTTACACCTCCTTATGGACTCTGGTCCCTTCCCACCTAAAATTTCGAAGGGACAAGGAGAGTAGACGATTTACGTATACTCACAAGCAAACATGTTAGCACAATTTTCAACAAATCACAAGTTCTAAATTCTTGGTCTGATCCGACCAGGTTAATTTTGACCCTCGTGATCCAGGGTTGCGGTCCCTACTTTATATATACGCGTTTTTGACCTAAATGCACTTTTTTTCTAGGAAAAATTTTGCGCCGGGACCAAAAAACGCCGCTCACCCCAGCGTGTGAACGGCGTTTCGGCCTTAAGAACCATTTAACTAGTCTAAGGTTGGCAATGGGGCCTCTTCGGCAGCGGTTGCCATTTCATCTGTTTCTTTAGCCACGGTCGCCATCGTGGCCACCTTGGAATCAGCGGCCATCTTAATCAGCCGGACGCCCATCGCGCTGCGGCCGGTCGTTGAAACCGTCTCAGCCCCAAAGCGAATAATGACCCCCTTATCGGTCACCAGCATGATGTCTTCATCGCCGTCAACCGTGGTTAAGCCCACCAAAGGTCCGTTCTTCGCTGTGACATTAACCGTCTTGATCCCCATGGTTCCCCGGCCCTTAATTGGGTATTCGGCGGCTGGGGTTTGCTTGCCATAACCATTTTCACTTAAGACCAGGACCTGACTGTCAGCGTTTAGTGGCGCTGCCCCGATCAGGTAGTCCCCCGGCCGCAAGCGCGCGCCCCGGACCCCGGCCGCGGTCCGGCCCATCGCCCGGACGGCCATCGCTGGGAAACTGACTGCATATCCCAGGTGGGTCCCCAGGATCATGTTTTGATCGTGATCAATAATGTCCACGGCAATCAATTCATCGTGGTCGTGCAGATTGATCGCTTTCAGGCCGTTACTGCGAATGTTGGCAAATTCGCTAACCGCCGTGCGCTTGACTACCCCCAGCTTGGTGGCAAAGAACAAGTCTTGGTCGTGGTGATCTTGACTGCGTTGAACGTTGATTACGGCACTGATCTTTTCGTGGCTGTCAATCCCCAGCAGGTTGATCACTGGAATCCCTTGAGCCGACCGACCATATTCGGGTACCTCATACCCCTTCATCGCAAAGACCTTCCCGGTATTGGTGAAGAAGAGCAGTTCATCGTGCGTCGAGCTGGTAATGAGGTGCTCAATAAAGTCGTCACTGTGCACGCCCATCCCCTTAATGCCCCGGCCACCCCGGTGTTGGGACTTGAACTCATCGACCGGCAAGCGTTTGATGTAACCGTTATGGGTCAGGGTCACGACGATCTCTTCTTCTTCGATGAGATCTTCATCCTCTAAGTTGGTAATGTCGCCCACTTGCAACTCTGTCCGCCGGGCATCGCCAAAGCGCTTTTGCAATTCCAGCAGTTCTTCATAAATAATCGCTTGGATGCGTTCCGTGTGCGCCAAAATGTCCTTAAAGTCGGCAATTGCGGCCACCAGCTTTTCGTATTCGGCTTCGATCTTTTCCCGTTCTAAGCCGGTTAACCGTACCAAGCGCATATCCAAGATCGCTTGGGCCTGGCGATCCGACAGCCCGTAGCCCTTCATCAATTCTTCCTTGGCCAATTCACTCGTCGCTGACTGGCGGATAATCTTGATAATGGCATCAATGTGATCTAAGGCGACGCGCAACCCTTCCACAATGTGGAGGCGACTTTGCGCCTTTTTCAAATCAAATTCAGTCCGCCGCCGCACCACTTCTTCTTGGTGGGCCAGGTAGTGTTGCAGAATTTGCTTTAAGCTCAAGACCTTCGGCGCCCCGTTGACAATCGCCAACATGTTGAAGTTGAAGGTGGTTTGCATCAAAGTCAACTTGTAGAGGTTATTTAAAATGACTTCCGCACTGGCGTCCCGACGAACGTCAATGACGATCCGCATCCCTTCGCGGTCCGTTTCATCATTGACATCGGTGATGCCATCAATTTCCTTTTCCCGGGCCAAGTTGGCAATCCGTTCAATTAACTTCGCCTTGTTGACCATGTAAGGAATTTCGTGCACGACGATTTTTTGCCGCCCATTCTTGGCAGTTTCAATTTCAACCTTGGCCCGCACGACAATTGAGCCTTGGCCCGTTTCGTAAGCCTTCCGAATGCCGGCCTTGCCCATGACAACCCCACCCGTTGGGAAGTCTGGGCCCGGCAGAACCTTCATCAACTCTTCGGTCGTCGCGGCCGGATTATCCATCAAAACGTGCAAAGCGGCAATGACTTCCCCTAGGTTGTGGGTGGGAATATTCGTTGCCATCCCCACCGCGATCCCTGCGGCCCCGTTAACCAACAGGTTGGGGAAACGCGATGGCAATACCTGGGGTTCTTTTTCCGTTCCATCGTAATTATCTTGGAAATCGACCGTATTCTTGTTGATATCACGCAACATTTCCACGGCAATTTTGCTCATCTTGGCTTCGGTATACCGCATGGCGGCCGCGCCGTCCCCGTCGACCGAACCAAAGTTACCGTGACCATCGACCAGCATGTAACGATAGGAGAAATCCTGGGCCATTCGAACTAACCCTTCGTAAATCGACGAGTCCCCGTGCGGGTGAAACTTCCCCATGACATCCCCGACAATCCGGGCCGATTTCTTGTACGGCTTATCGGGAGTGACCCCTAATTCATTCATCCCGTACAAAATCCGGCGTTGAACTGGCTTAAGCCCGTCGCGCACATCTGGCAGTGCCCGGGAAACGATGACGCTCATCGCATAATCCAAAAACGAATTCCGCATTTGACTGGTCAAATTGACCTCCGTAATGCGACTTGGCAATTCTTCTTGTGCCACAGTTTTTCCTCCTTGCTATTGTCCCCTTTGCTGGTTGCCTACAGGTCCAAATTCTTAACGAACGTCGCGTTTTCTTCGATAAATTCGCGCCGCGGACCGACCTTCGTCCCCATCAACATCTGGAAAATCGCGTCTGCTTCCTTGGCATCATCCAACTTAACGCGTAATAACCGGCGCCGCTCTGGATCCATGGTGGTTTCCCAAAGCTGTTCGGCGTCCATTTCCCCGAGCCCCTTGTAACGTTGAATGACCGGTTTAGGACTTGGTTGCAGTGAATTAACCACTTGTTCCAATTCTTCGTCAGAATCAATGTACTTCACAAATTTGCCTTGGCGAACTTGATACAGCGGTGGTTGCGCAATGTAGACGTACCCCTTTTCGATCATCGGCCGCATGAAGCGGTAGAACAAGGTTAATAACAGGGTGCGAATGTGGGCCCCGTCGACATCGGCATCCGTCATAATAATCAACTTGTGGTAATTAGCTTTTTCAACGTCAAAATCATCGCCAAAGCCCGTCCCCAAGGCCGTAAAGAGGGAGCGAATTTCATCGTTGGCTAACACCCGGTTCAGGCTCGCCTTTTCAACGTTCAAAATCTTCCCCCGGATTGGCAGGATCGCTTGGGTCAAGCGGGAGCGCCCTTGCTTGGCACTCCCCCCGGCGGAATCCCCTTCGACGATAAATAATTCCGAAATGCTGGGATCCTTACTGGTATTATCAGCTAATTTCCCCGGCAGGTTGGAAATTTCCAGCCCGCTCTTTTTCCGGGTCACTTCCCGGGCCCGCTTGGCGGCCACCCGGGCCTTGGACGCCAATAACCCCTTATCAACGATCTTGTGGGCCACTTCCGGATTTTCCATCATAAACCGGGTCAATGTTTCACTAAAGATCCGGTCCGTGGCCGTCCGTGCGTCGGAATTGCTGAGCTTGGTCTTGGTTTGGCCTTCAAATTGCGGATTGGGGTGTTTGATGGAAACGACCGCCGTCAGCCCTTCGCGGACGTCATCCCCGGATAAGGTCGCATTGTTGCCCTTGAGCTGCCCAGACTTTTTCCCATAATCATTGATCACCCGGGTCAAAGCCGTCTTAAAGCCCGTCTCGTGGCTACCCCCTTCATAGGTGTGAATATTATTGGTAAACGTCAAGAGGTTGCTGCGGTAGTCATCCGTGTATTGCAAGGAGACTTCCACGGTAATCCCGTTATGCGTCCCTTCAACGTAAATCGGCGGATCAAACAAGGCATCGTGCCCTTCATCCAAGTATTCAACGTAGTGACGAATCCCCCCTTCATAGTGGAAAGATTCCTTGGTTGGCACTTCGGGCCGGCGGTCTTCGATCGTGATCTTTAAGCCCTTGTTCAAAAAGGCCAGTTCCCGAATCCGGTCGGTCAAAGTTTTAATATTGTAAACCGTCGTTTCGGTAAAGACATCCGGATCGGGCTTGAAGTGGACCACGGTCCCGTGTTCGGTCGTTGGCAAACCGTCCGCCACTTCTTGCATCGCTTGGGCGACGTGCCCCCGGTTAAACTGCATCGTGTAACGCTTGCCTTGCCGCGTCACCGTTACGTCCAATTCCGTTGACAGGGCGTTCACAACCGACGCCCCCACCCCGTGGAGCCCCCCAGAAACTTTGTAACCACCGTTGCCAAACTTCCCGCCGGCGTGCAGCACGGTAAAGACGGTTTCAAGGGCGGGCTTCCCAGTTTCTTTTTGGATATCAACTGGAATCCCCCGACCGTTATCCGTCACCGTAATACTATTATCAGATTCAACCACAACATTGATTTCATCACAAAAACCCGCCAGGGCTTCATCAATCCCATTATCGACAATTTCCCACACTAAGTGGTGCAACCCTTGGACCGTGGTGGAACCAATGTACATCCCCGGGCGTTTCCGCACCGCTTCGAGGCCCTTTAAAACCTGAATTTGACTGGCATCGTACTTACTGGCCATCGCCGCTTTTTGTTCTGCTAATTCCTCGTTACTCACGCTCGTTCCTCCTTAAAGCTCACCCTTCACGTTGTAGATGGCCAGCTTGGATCGTGTAGATCGTCGGGGTTTTGATTAATTGTCGTGCTACCCCGCTCAAACTGGTCGTTGTCAAAAAGGTCTGGACCTTGTCTTGAATGGCCGTCAATAAATGGGTCTGACGATCATTATCAAGTTCGGACAAGACATCATCCAACAAGAGCAAGGGATATTCCCCGGTTTGCTCTTGCATTAAGTCGATTTCCGCCAATTTGACCGCCAAGGCGGTTGTCCGTTGTTGACCTTGGGAACCAAATTGCTGCACATTATTGCCATTCACTAAAAAGTGGAGATCATCCCGCTGGGGGCCAGCCAACGTCGTCCCCGCGGCGATCTCCTTATCTACCTTTTCCCGTAAGCGGGCTTGCAATTGCTCTTTTAGATCCGCCACGGTACTTTCTTCATTGATCGTCAATTGACTCACGTATTGCAATTGCAGTTGCTCTTTTTGCTGGGAAATTTCCTCATGCATCGGCTGGGCCCATTTTTCCAATTGTTTCACCAACTGGTACCGAATAGCCGCTACTTCACTGCCAAACGTTGCTAATTGATCCGACAAAACTTCTAACAACAATCGGTCACTGGCCTGGCGTTGGCGTAATTGTTTCAGATACTGATTACGTTGGTAAAGCGCATCATTAAAGTGACTTAGATTATAAAGATACCGGCTGCTCATTTGCCCAAACTCAACGTTCATAAACTGGCGCCGAATGACGGGAGCGCCTTTCACTAACGCCAAGTCTTCTGGGGCAAACAAAACCACGTTTAAATTGCCAATGTACGCCGACAACCGACTTTGGGGCAAGTGGTTAACTTTGACGCGTTTGCCCCCTTGCCCCACTTGGATCTCCAAGGGTAACTTGCCCGTGGCTTTAACTACCACCCCTTTGACTTGCGCAACTTTAGCCTGCCAATTGACCAACTCTTTGTCCTTATTGGTCCGGTGACTGCGGGTTAAGGCCAATAAGTGGATGGCCTCTAACAAATTCGTCTTGCCCTGGGCATTTTCACCAATCAAGACGTTAATCCCCGGATTAAATTGCACCGCTAACTGCTCATAGTTGCGAAAGTCCTGTAGTGACAACTCCTCTAGTCGCATAGCTAGTCCGTAATGGTAATGGTCATGACCCCAACAATCGTCACTTCATCACCGGGGTACAACTTCTTGCCCCGCCGATCCTCAGCTTGCGCATTGACCGTCACGGCCTGTTCCTTTAAAAACCACTTGGCTGCGCCCCCCGTCGGGATAATGCCTTCTTCTTTCAATAATTGCCCGAGGGTAATAAAGGGCTGCTCAAGTTTAAACGTTGCTTGCTTTTCCAATCATCTCACCTACTTTGTATAGCTCTTCTATTATAGCTTTTTCACCCCGCAAACACAAATTTAAAGCGGTTTTAAGCCAATTTCAGCCCCTTTTAAGCTTGCGAACCATTTTTGGGTTTTTTACCCCAAAAACGCGCAAACTGCCGTTTACAAGATCTGACTTGCCCAACGCCGAAACAAAAAAGCAGCAGCCCACAACGGGGCCACTACTTTGAGCTGGAAAATTAAGTTGTTAGAACGTCCGCACCGGGGTAATCAATTGCACAAAGTTGGCCTGGTCATCAACTGGCACCAAAGTAAACGGCCGCAACGGTGACGTAAAGGCCAATTTTACCTTTACTCCCCCAAAGGACTTGAGGGCATCGCCCATGTAATCCGGGTTAAAGGAAATTGCCAATTCTTGCCCCGTGATGGCATCGAATTGTAATTCTTCTTCGACGTTCCCCACGTCAGCGGAATCCCCACTGATTTTTACCAATTCTTGGGTCGGATCGATCGTCAGCTTTACCACGTTATTGCGCCCTTGATGCGACAACAAGGAAGCCCGCGAAATCGCGGCTAATAAAACATTGGCATCAATCGTCAGGTCGGTTTCAGAAGTCTCCGGAATCAAGCGGCTGGTATCAGGGTACTTCCCCTCTAACAGCCGGGAATAAAAGAGGGTGTGACCAAACTTAAAGAGCACTTGGTTTTCCGCAATCAGCAGGTCGATGGGGTCTTTTTGGTCTGGAATCATCCGGGCCAATTCCGTCATCGAAACCCCCGGAATCACCACATCCGCTGCGGCCGCCACCGGCGCTGGCAGGGTTACTTTGCGTTGGGCCAAGCGGTGACTGTCCGTGGCAATGGCGGTTAATTGATCTTGGGTTAAGAGAACGTGGATTCCCGTTAAAATTGGTCTACTTTCTTGCTTAGAAACGGCAATCCGGGTTTGATCAATGACTTCGCGCAATAAGTCGGGGGCTAATTGGACGGTTTTATCGCTTTCTAATTCCGGCAGTTTCGGGTAGTTGTTAGCATCTTGTCCGTTGATCTTAAATTCCGCCGGACCAGACGTAATCGTCGTTAAAAAGCCCGTTTTAACCTCTAAGGTTACGGTTTCCGCCGGCAACTTCTTCACAATTTCATTAAACAAGCGTGCTTGCAACACAATGGCACCCGGTTCTTCAACTACTAAGCCGAGTTGCCCTTCGCTGGCCGCTAACGTTGATTGAATGGTGATATCGGAGTTGCTGCCTGTCAAAACCAATTGGTCATCCGTGGCCACCAACTTTACCCCGGTTAAAATGGGAATCGTGGTTTTGGCTGAAATCGCCCGCAACACATTGGCTAATTCGTTGGTAAACCCAGTTCGATTAATCGTAAATTTCATGTTTGACTCCTCGCTATAAATTAATATAAATGTATATAATTAAAAATAGTAGTGGTAGTAGGACCTGTGGAGACTGTGGAAAACTGAAGTAAAGCATTTGGACAACGGAGTTTTCCCCTTGTGGACAAATTGGGGAAAACTGTGGAAAACGTAAAAGTTATCCCCAAAGCGACTACGGGGTCAGGGTAACTTTCAACTGATCGATGTCATGCTGTAATTGTTGGTCAGTTTGCAGCAGTTTCTCGATTTTATCAATCGCATGCAGCACCGTCGTGTGATCTTTGCCGCCAAATTCCTTGCCGATTTTGGGCAGGGAATTATCAGTTAATTCCCGGGCCAGATACATGGCGATTTGGCGGGGGATGACGATATTTTTGACCCGTTTTTTGCCAGTAATGTCGGCTTGGGTAATGCCGTAGAAATTGGCGACCTTGCGTTGAATCAGGTCAATGGTTAACGCAGTGGTCGGGGCATCCCCAATGCCTTGTAAGGCTTCCGCAGCAATGGCGGTCGTAATGGGGGTCTTATGCAGGTCAGCATAGACGCGGACGCGCATCAAAGCCCCTTCCAATTCCCGGACGTTGGTATTGATTTTGGTAGCAATGTAATTTAAGACCTCACTGGGCACGCCTTGAATATTTTCTTCTTCAGCTTTCCGGTTCAAGATCGCAATCCGGGTTTCTAACCCGGGGGAAGTGATTTCAACCGTCAGCCCCCACACAAAGCGCGAAACCAAGCGCTCCGTCAGGTTCGGGATTTCCTTGGGGTTTTGGTCAGCCGTCAACACGATCTGCTTGTTGTTATCGTGCAAGACATTAAAGGTATTGAAAAATTCCAGCTGGGTTTCGTTTTTAGAAGCTAAAAACTGGACGTCATCCACGAGCAGCGCGTCTAAATCGCGGTATTCGCGCCGAAATTCTTCTTGGGTCCGGTTCTTGATCGAGTTGATATAGTCATTCATGAAGTTTTCACTCGTGACGTATTTAATCTTGGCGTTTGGGTTATGGACCAACATGTTATTGGCAATCGCTTGCATCAAGTGGGTCTTGCCCAGGCCAACGCCCCCATAGATCAGCAGGGGATTGTATAAGCCCCCGGGTTGTTCCGAAGCAGCGTAAGCAGAAGCGTAGGCAAACTGGTTGCTGCGGCCTTCGACAAACGTTTCAAAAGTATACTCCGGATTGAGGGGGGTTTGGGTTTGGAAAGTTGGGACGGGCTGTGAAGCGGGCGTTGCCGGATTGCCAATTAAGTTCTTCGTTAACAGGTAGCGGGGTTCAATTTCTTGCCCCGTTTGTTCTAGTAAGATTTGCTTTAATTGGGCATTTAATCGCTGTTTCCACCAGTCTAAATGGTAATCCGTAGGCACGACGACCGTTAATTGGTGGTTGGACAGAGAATATGCTTTTGCCGGAGCAACGACGTTTTCGTAAGTCGGACCGGTGATGGTCTGCTTAAACGCGTTTTGGACCGCTTCCCAGAGTGAATCAAGAGAAGAGAGCTCAGTCAAAATAATTCCTCCTAAAGTTGTGGATAATCATAAAGCCAAACGATATTTTATCATTACTTTTTCGAGTTTTCCACAGGGGTGCGGAAAAAAGGATCCCCAAAAGACACAACGCTGTGTGGAAATTGTCCCCAGGGGTGGGGAAATTGCGGATAACGGGGCCGCAATGGCGACTTATCCACAATTAAATGGGGATATCAACAGCCCCGAAAGCCGACCTGCCAAGGCATTAGAAACTTCTCCACACCCCTGTGGAAAACTAAAATCACAGGGGTGGGCAAAAGTGGCCGACCGGGGAAAAACGTGTGGAAAACTGCTTATCCAGGGTGGATAAAAAACAACGCTGTGGATTATTTCTGGTTAACTGTGGAAAACTAAAAAATTTTTTCGGTGAAATGAAGCTTTCTTCTGGCCGAAAAGTATGCTATACTTCAACAGTATGTTTAAAGAGTTTGTCTTTTTGGACTTTAAAAAAGAAATTTAAATTAGCTACGAGGAGGTGCAAACCGATGAAGCGTACATTCCAACCAAAGAAGCGTCACCGCGCTCGTGTTCACGGCTTCCGCGCTCGGATGAGCACTAGCAACGGTCGCAAGGTATTAGCTCGCCGCCGTCAAAAGGGCCGCAAGGTATTATCTGCATAACCAGTGGCCACTATTAAGTTAGTGGCTTTTTTTAAACGAAAGTAGGGGGCAGGGCGTCCGCTAAGGCTAGCTTCAAGAGCTGTCGTGCGCCCGGCCCCTTTTTTGATACAAACAGGAGCGCAAACTATGCGAAAATCATACCGCGTTAAAAAGGAAAGTGAATTTCAACGCGTTTTTGAAACGCACCAATCAGTGGCCAACCGGAAATTCATCATCTATCAAATGGCCAAGCCGGGCCAACCCCATTTTCGGGTTGGCATCTCGGTGGGCAAAAAGGTCGGCAATGCCGTAAACCGGAACTGGGTCAAGCGGCGGATTCGCCAAACCTTACTTGAGGTCAAACCGCAGTTAAAAGCGGAAGTAGACTTTCTGGTGATTGCCCGGCCAGCGGCGCGTGGCTTAGAGATGGCTGAAATCAAGCGTAATTTGGTGCATGCCTTAAAGATGGCGGATTTGTTAGTTGAAGAACCCACGGCAGACTAGCATTACTGGTCGAAATAAAGGAGGAAGCTGGTTTGAAAAAACAAGGAAAAAAGGCCCTGAGCCTGACGGGAATCGGACTGTTGGCTGTTTTGCTGGCGGCGTGTTCCAACCAACCTGTCACCAGTCATAGTACGGGGATTTGGGACCACTACATTGTCTACAATGGTTCGCAATTCATCCTATGGCTCGCCAAGCACTTTGGCGGTTACGGCATGGGGATTATTATCTTTACTATTCTAGTGCGGATTTTGATCCTGCCGTTGATGCACTACCAAACGAAATCGATGCTTAAAATGCAAGAATTGCAGCCCCAATTAAAGGCCCTGCAGCAAAAGTACCCTGGGAAAGACCGGGTCTCCTTGCAAAAGATGCAAACGGAGCAACAAAAGCTCTATAAAGAAGCTGGGGTGAACCCGTTTGCTTCAATGCTGCCATTATTAGTACAATTGCCGATTATGTGGGCGTTGTACCAAGCAATTTGGCGCTCGCCGGAATTAAAGACGGGGTCCTTTTTGTGGCTTCAACTCGGTCACACGGACCCGTACTTCGTGATGCCACTGTTAGCGGCGTTGTTTACCTTTATTTCTTCCTGGCTGTCGATGGCCTCCCTGCCAGAAAAGAACAGTATGTCTACGACGATGACCTACGTGATGCCAATCATGATTTTCGTCATGGCGCTGAACTTCTCGGCGGCCATTACCCTGTACTGGGTAGTCACGAACGCTTTCCAAGTGGTGCAAACGATGCTCTTGCAAAATCCGTTTAAAATCAAGCGGGAGCGGCAAGCCCGGCAACGGCAAGAACGGCAACGTAAAAACCGCCTGGCGCACGCCAAAAAGAATGCTTACCGGGGCAAGAAGCGGTAAGATGGCAACATTTGAGGGAAAAACGCTTGGCGCAGCTAAACAAGCTGCCGCCCAGGCCTTGGGCTGCTCGGTCGCGGAGCTGACGGTAACGATTAAGCAAATGCCAACCAAGGGCTTTTTTGGCTGGGGGGCCCGGTTAGCTGTGATTGAAGCCCAGCGGCGGCCTAAGCCAGTTTTGGCCCCAACGCCGGCCCAAGTGGCAGCGCAGCCTACTCAGTCAGCTATGCCGCAGGCGAAACAAGCCGCACCCGCCACGCGGCCCGGGGCAACCGCAGCGTTGTCATCGGCGGAGTTGGCCGCGCGGCAAGCAGCCAATTTAGCTAAAATGACGGCTGCCAACTTGGCGTTGCAGACTTATTTGGTGGATGTTTGCCACCAGTTAGCGCTTGAAGTGCAACCACAAGTCCAAACGCAGACCGGGCATGAGTTGAGCATTGATTTAGTGACCCCCACCCCGGGGAAGTTAATTGGTTATCATGGGCGGCGGTTGAATGCCCTGGAAGTGTTGGCGACGACCTTTTTGGTCTATCAAGGGGTCAAGGATCCCCAGGTAACCTTGGACGTGGCCGACTACCGGGCCCGGCGGCAAGTGGCCTTGGCCAAATTGGCGCAGCGCAGCGTCACGGAAGTGATTGCGACGCAACAAGCGGTCTTTTTGGCCCCAATGCCCGCCCGCGAGCGGAAGTTTTTGCATCAGTATTTGGAAACTGAACCGCAAGTCAAGACGTATTCGCACGGGCGCGAGCCGTACCGCAGCTTAGTGATTGCGCCTAAATAACGCCTTTTGGTTGACAAGCCCAGGGGAGCTGACTAAAATAACGGTGTTAAAAATGAATAGTCAAATTACGTTAGAGTAGTGAAAGTGCTTTGACCATGTGTGCTAGGGGACTAGCCGATCGTGGACGGGCACTTTTTTTGTAAGCAGGAAGGATGACGATTGTGGCAAATTCAGAATTTGATACGATTGCGGCCATCTCGACCCCAGTGGGTGAGGGGGGGATTTCAATCATTCGCATCAGCGGCTCGGCGGCGCTGGCTGTTGCCAACCAGTTGATTAAGGGGCCGGATTTAACCCAAGTAGCCAGCCACACGATTAACTACGGGCACTTAATTGATCCGACCACCGCTGAAGAAGTTGATGAAGTGATGGTTTCGGTCATGTTGGCGCCGCGGACCTATACCAAAGAAGACGTCGTGGAAATCAACTGTCACGGGGGCTTGTTGGCGACCAACCGGACCTTGCAATTGGTTTTAAGTCATGGGGCGCGCTTGGCCGAACCAGGCGAATTTACGAAACGGGCCTTTTTAAACGGGCGCTTGGACCTTTCGCAAGCCGAGGCGGTCATGGACTTGATTCGGGCCAAGACGGATCAATCCATGCAAGTGGCCTTAAATCAGTTGGATGGGGATTTATCGCGTTTGATTAAGCGGCTGCGGCAGGATATTTTAGACGTCCTAGCGCAAGTCGAAGTCAATATTGACTACCCCGAATACGATGCGGTTGAAGAAATGACCAGCCAGATGTTAAAAGAAAAAGCCCAGGGCGTCAAGCAACACTTAGTAGCCTTGTTGAAGTCAGCCAAGCAAGGAAAGGTGCTGCGTGACGGGTTGGCCACGGCCATCATTGGGCGGCCCAATGTCGGAAAATCGAGCTTGTTAAATACTTTATTACATGAGGACAAAGCGATTGTGACCAACGTTGCGGGGACCACCCGGGACGTCATTGAAGAGTATGTCAACGTCAATGGGGTTCCCCTGCGGTTAATTGACACGGCCGGGATTCGCCAAACGGACGACCAGGTCGAAAAAATTGGGGTCGCGCGCAGCAAGCAGGCGTTAGACGCGGCGGATCTGGTCTTATTGTTATTGGACAGCTCCCGGGAATTGACGGGTGAAGACCGGGCTTTGATTGAAGCCACGGCGGCCAAACCCCGGATTGTGATCCTCAACAAGACGGACTTGCCGAGTCAAATTGATACCGGCCAAGTTCAAGCGATGATTGGTGATACGCCGTTGTTAAAAACTTCCATTACCGACCACACCGGGGTCGATCAATTGGGAGCCTTAATTGCGCACCTCTTCTTTGAGCAAGGCATTGAAAGTCACCAAGGCGAAGTGATGGTGACTAACGCCCGCCATATCGGGCTCCTGGCCCAAGCCAACGAAGCCTTGGATGAAGTATTGCGGGGGTTAGCGGCCGGGATGCCGGTTGATTTAGTGCAAATCGACATGACCCGCTGCTGGGACTTGCTGGGGGAAATCACCGGGGACAGCTACCAAGATGAATTATTGGATCAACTTTTCAGTCAGTTCTGTTTAGGAAAGTAGGAAAACGATGGAAGTATCAAGTGCAAAACAATACGAAGCTGGATCATATGATGTGATCGTGGTTGGGGCCGGGCACGCCGGCAGTGAAGCAGCGCTAGCCGCGGCCCGGATGGGTAATCGGACCCTCTTGGTTACCATCAGCCTGGAAATGGTGGCCTTTATGCCATGTAACCCTTCGTTAGGGGGGCCGGCAAAAGGGATCGTAGTACGCGAAATTGATGCCTTAGGGGGTCAAATGGGGAAGAATATTGACCAGACCTATGTGCAAATGCGGATGCTCAACACCGGGAAGGGGCCGGCGGTTCGCGCCTTGCGGGCCCAAGCAGATAAGCATGCTTACCACCGGCAGATGAAGCTGACGATTGAACAAGAACCGAATTTAACCCTCCGCCAAGCCACCGTGGACGATTTGATTGTTGAAGACGGGGTTTGCTGCGGGGTAATTACCAACACCGGGGCCCGCTACCGGGCGAAGGCGGTCGTGTTAACGGTCGGCACCGCCGCCCGGGGGAAGATTATTATCGGGGAATTGCAATATGAATCCGGACCGAATAATTCGAAAGCTGCTGTGAAGCTGTCAGAGGCCTTGGAACGGCTGGGCTTTGAATTAGAACGCTTTAAGACCGGGACGCCGCCGCGGGTCAACGGGAACACGATTGATTATGCGGCAACAGAAGAACAACCCGGCGATGAAACGCCGCACCACTTTAGCTTTGATACCCCAGACAGTGCCTACCTGCCAGTTAAAGATCAATTATCCTGTTGGTTGACCTATACCAATCCCGCAGTTCACGACCTGATTCGGGCCAACTTAGACCGGGCCCCGATGTTTTCTGGCTTGATCGAAGGGGTCGGACCCCGGTACTGTCCATCGATTGAAGACAAGGTCGTTCGCTTTGCGGATAAGGATCGCCACCAATTGTTCTTAGAACCCGAGGGTCGCGATACGGATGAATACTATGTGGATGGGTTATCAACTTCCTTTCCGGAAGAAATTCAACAACAACTGCTCCACCAGATTAAGGGCCTGGAGCACGTTGAAATGATGCGGCCCGGTTACGCGATTGAATATGACGTTGTGGCCCCGCACCAGTTGCATCCCACCTTGGAAACCAAGTTGATCAAAAACCTCTATACGGCGGGCCAAACCAACGGGACGTCTGGTTACGAAGAAGCGGCTGGCCAAGGCCTGATTGCGGGGATTAACGCGGGCCGGCGGGCCTTGGGCTTAGCCCCGTTTGTCTTAAAGCGTTCGGATGCCTACATTGGGGTCATGATTGACGATTTGGTCACGAAGGGGACCAAGGAGCCATACCGGTTGTTAACCAGTCGGGCCGAATACCGCTTGATCTTGCGGCATGACAACGCGGACTTGCGGCTGATGGCGATGGGGCACGCCTTGGGCCTGGTTTCAGATGAACGGTTAGCGGCGATGGAAGCCAAGAAAGCGACGGTCGCGGCGGAAATTAAGCGGCTGGCAACCGTGCGGCTCAAGCCAGGTTCAGCGGCCGATGAGTTTATCCAAGCCCATGGGGACCACGCGTTGAAGGATTCCCTGACGGCGGCGGCCCTTTTGAAGCGGCCGTACGTTTCATACGACCAGCTCTTGGAGTTTATCCCGGCCCCAGCGACGCCGTTGGATCGCCAAGCTAAGGAACAAGTGGAAATTCAACTGAAGTACGAAGGCTACATTAAAAAAGAAGAGGTCAAGGTCAACCGGCTGAAGCGCATGGAAGCCAAGAAGATTCCGGCCAACATTGATTACGATCAGATTGACGGTCTGGCAACGGAAGGACGGCAAAAATTGGCGAAGATTCGGCCTGAAACCTTGGCCCAAGCCTCCCGGATTTCGGGGGTCAACCCGGCGGATCTGGCGATTTTAAGTGTTTACATCCAACACCACTAAAGATAAATTAGCGGCCGGGAAGAACGGGCCGTGGTATGATGATTAAATGAACTGAAACGATTGAATCTCGTGGGGAAACCCGTTATGATTGCCTTTTAGGGTCAAAACCATAATTAGAGTGAATGGGAGTTGAAACAAATGTGTGGAATCGTTACCTTTGTGGACAATGAAGCGCCACAAGTCAAGGATAGCTTGATCCAAACGATGATGGACCGAATTATCCACCGGGGACCCGATGATGCCGGCCACTTTGTTGACCAGGGGGTGGCAATGGGCTTTCGGCGGTTGAGCTTTATTGATGTAAAGAGCGGGGCCCAACCAATCTTTAATGAAGATGACTCCAAAGCGATTACCTTTAACGGTGAAATTTATAACTTTAAGCCGCTCCGGGAAGAGCTGATTGAATTAGGGCACCATTTTACGACCCATGCAGATACGGAAGTTATTTTGCATGGTTACGAAGAATGGGGCGCTGAGGTTACTAAGCGGTTGCGGGGGATGTTTGCTTTCTTGATTTGGGACCGGGAAAAGCAAGAATTGTTTGGGGCCCGGGACCACTTTGGGATTAAGCCCTTGTATTACGGGAAGATGAATGGGACCTTCTTTGCGGGGTCAGAAATCAAAGCATTCTTAGACCACCCGAACTTCAATAAGGAGTTAAATAAGGCCGCGTTAAAGCCGTTTATGACCTTCCAGTACCCAGCCCTTGATGAAACCTTCTTTAAGGGGATCTTTAAGCTGCCAGAAGGGCATTATTTCTACTACCGGAATGGTGAATTTTCAATGGCCCAATACTGGGACGCGGAATTTGCGGCTGAAGACGAAAGTTTTGAAGAAGCCGTTGACAAGATTGAAGCGGCAGTGAGCGAATCCGTTAAGGCCCACTCCTTTGCTGATGAAGGCATCAAAGTGGGGTCCTTCTTATCCGCCGGGGTTGACTCCAGTTACGTCACGGCCATGATGCGCCCCGATGAAACCTTCTCGATCGGCTTTGATCAGGGGTATGATGAAACCAAGCAGGCCCGGGAGTTGGCTCAGAAGCTGAACTTAAAGAATACGGATGCGACTTTGACCAATGATGAGGCCTTTCATACCTTCCCGTTGATCCAATACTACTTGGATGAACCGGATTCCAACCCGTCGGTCGTGCCGCTGTACTTCTTGACCAAACTGGCTAAGGACCACGGCTACAAGGCAATGCTTTCCGGGGAAGGGGCCGATGAGCTTTTCGCGGGTTACACGGCTTATGGCTACAATACCAATTCCAAGGTCATTAAGTGGTTGACCAACCGGTTGGCGAAGTTGCCAAAGGCCAAGCGGGAACGGGTGGCCAACTGGCTGAAGCACCACAAGAATTTCCATGGTCGGTTGCACATGTACAATAACCTGGCGGCGGCACGGGATTCCTTCATTGGCCAAGCCCGCGTCTTTACGCCAGAAGAAGCCGAAGCGATTTTGCAACCAGCTTACCACCAAGCCCCAAGCGTGCAAGAAATCGTTGACCGGACGTATGACCGGATTGATGATCAAGCCGTGCCAGAACTGTCCAAGAAGCAATACCTGGACATTCACCAGTGGATGCCCGGTGATATCTTGCTGAAGGCGGACAAGATGAGTATGGCTAATTCCTTGGAACTGCGGGTTCCATTACTGGATAAGGAAATGATGAAGGTGGCAGGGCACACGCCAGCGAAATACTTGCTAACGGATCAAGGGACGAAGTGGGCCTTCCGGATGGCGGCCAACCGGCACTTACCAGAAGAATGGGCCACCCGCGAAAAGCTGGGCTTCCCGGTTCCGGTGCGGGAATGGCTGCGGCAAAAAGATTTCTATGAAGAAGTGCTCGAAATTTTTAAGCAGGATTTCGTGGGAGAATTCTTTGATCAAGCCAAGTTGTTGGCGATGGCGCAAGCCAACTTTGAAGGCAAAACGGATGACCGGCGGAAACTGTGGACGATCTATACTTTCTTAGTTTGGTACAAGCTTTACTTCATTGACAACTTTAACCCGCACGAGGAAGTTGAATTAGTCAAGGAAGGCGCTAAGGCCTAATCCCGCGGCGAAGAAAGCAACAGCCTGAAAGTAGGAAAGCGGCGGCAAGGCGGCTTTCCTTTTCGCTGTGTTACACTTGGAAATCGAACAAGAGGCCGCGGAAAAACAGCGTTTTTCCCCGGCCTTATTTTGTAGCGCTAAAATAAATTTGGAGGATCATGATGATGCGTTTAACCCTAACTCAAGCCGTAACCTTGCTCAAGGAGCACGATTTACTGATTAAAGTTGTCAACCCGCAGGTAACCGAATTTACGGCGGTGACCTATGATTCCCGCCACATTCCGGCGGGGCAGCCCCTCTTTTTTTGCAAAGGGGTTGGCTTTAAGGCGGACTACTTGGCAATGGCAATCGATCACGGGGCAGTTGGATACGTGGCGACCCAGGCTTATGAGCAACCCGTCACGGGGATTGTGGTCAAGGATGATCAAAAGGCAATGGCCCTGCTAGCGGCGGCCTTTTATGATTATCCGCAAAATGATCTGTTCATCGTGGGGATTACGGGAACGAAGGGGAAAACGACCACCGCTTACTTTACGCATAATGCCCTGACGGCCAGTGCCGGCCCCCAAACGGCCCTGTTGTCGACGTTGAACACGATCTTAGGGCCCCAGCCCGATCAGACCTTCAAATCCCACTTGACGACCCCAGAATCGCTGGATCTCTTTGCTTATATGCGCCAAGCCGTTGATAACAAGATGACCCATTTGGTAATGGAAGTGTCGTCGCAAGCCTACCTTAAGCACCGGGTCTATGGCTTGACGTTTGACGTGGGCATCTTCTTAAATATTAGTCCGGACCACATTGGGCGCAATGAGCACCCGACCTTTGCCAACTACTTATTCTGTAAAGAACAACTGTTGGTCAACGCCAAGACCTGTTTGATCAATGCGGATATGCCATACTTTGCGGCGGTCCAGCAGGCGGCCCAAACGACGACGGCGCCTGAGCGCATTTTTACCTTCGGGCAAACGGCGCCGGAAGTTGATTTTCGCTACCAATCAGTGCTGAGTGATTTAGCGGAATCCAAGTTTCACTTGGAGGCGGAAAGTCCGAAAGCCCAGGCCCTGCAAGTGGCTGGTGAGTACATTGCCAGTGTGCCCGGGGACTACAACGAAGGCAATGCGACCGCAGCCGTGATTACGGCTGGCTTGGCCGGGGCTAAAGCGGCGGCCATTCAAACGGCCCTGCAAAAGACGCACATTCCGGGCCGGATGGAGGTCTTGCCGACCAAGGGCCACGGGACCGTCTACGTTGATTATGCGCATGATTATGCCAGTGTGAAGCGGTTAGTGGCCTTCTTACGTTCGCAAACGCCAGCCGGGGGGAAGGTAATTGTTGTCTTGGGGGCCCCCGGTGATAAGGGCATTTCCCGGCGGCCGGGCTTTGGGAAGGCCTTATCCGAAGAACGCGCCGACGAAGTGATTTTAACGACGGATGACCCAGGTTTTGAGGATCCCAAGGCAATTGCTGACGAAATCGCCGCTCACATTGATCCGCAAAAGGTGGGACACGTCCAATACATTGCGGACCGGGCTCAGGCCATTGCAACGGCGATTACGATGAGTCACAACGATATGGTCGTCATTGCCGGCAAAGGGGCCGATGCCTACCAGAAGGTCAAGGGACAAGATTTACCGTACCCGAATGATTTGGTCGTTGCCAAGCAAGTCATTGAAAAGTTAGGGGCCCAATCGGAAAAATAGTGGTCAAGGACGCCTCAGCGGACTATGATGATAGTAAATGTACAAAGTGCAAGGAGAAGCTTATGAAAACCATGAAACAAATCATGAGTTGGGTCGTGCCGATTGTGATTGGGTTATTGATTGCGGTCTTGATTCGGACCTTTATCATGCAACCAGTCCGGGTGGATGGCCCCTCAATGTTACCGAACTTACAAAACAACGAGCGGGTCTTGACCTGGAAGTTAGCCAAAATTCACCGCGGCAGCGTGGTCGTCTTTAATGCCGATGGGGTCGATCCGCAGGTCTCCCAGCGCACCTATTACGTGAAGCGGGTCATTGCTGTCCCCGGGGATACGGTAGCTGCTAAGGATGGCAAGCTTTACGTCAATGGCAAGGAAGTGCGCCAGCAATACATTAATCGGTACCAACGGACCCAAGGGACGGGGAATTGGACCCTCAAGTCGATTTCGGTCCAAAACAGTTGGCTCAAAAACAGCGGCGCGACCAAGGTGCCTAAGGGGGAATACTTTGTTTTAGGTGACCACCGGAGTGTTTCCAACGATAGTCGCTACTACGGCTTTGTCCCGAAAGAAAAGGTCTTAGGGGTTGTGCAAGTTGGCTTCTGGTCCGGCAACCAAAGCAAGAAGAATAACGTTAACCACGAATGGCAACACTATTTTGAATAGGGCCAAGTGAAGTTGGGAAAAAAGTCTTAAAAATTCAAAAGCGCTAGAAACCACGTTACTGAAAACGTTGATTTCTAGCGCTTTTTGTTGTTACTTGCTAAGCTTTAGCCGCAAAGATAGTTTCGTCTCAGCCTCACTCACCGTTACCCACCGAATTAGTTTTTCCGGGAGTAGCTGGCAATGTCGGCTAAGATTTCGTTTAAGAATTCTTGCTTGCTCAGGCTGGTTTGGTCTTTTTCACCGTATTTACGGACGGAAACCGAACCGTTGGCTTGTTCATCTTCCCCTACGACCAGCGTGTATGGGACTTTTTGGGTTTGAGCTTCCCGGATCTTGTAGCCCATCTTTTCGTTGCGGTGGTCAACTTTGACCCGCACGTTAGCGGCCTTTAATTGAGCGGCCAATTGGTCGGCGTAAGCCCCGTGCTTGTCATCAGAAACCGGAATGATCGTTACTTGTTGTGGCGCTAACCAAGTTGGGAAGGCCCCCTTGTAGATTTCCGTCAGGTAGGCGATGAAACGTTCCATCGTGCCGACAACCCCCCGGTGGATCATTACGGGCCGGTGTTGCTTCCCGTCTTCGCCAACGTAGTGCAGATCAAAGCGTTCTGGCAACATGAAGTCGAGTTGGATCGTCGACATCGTTTCTTCGTTGCCTAGGGCCGTCTTGGTTTGGATGTCCAGCTTTGGTCCGTAGAAGGCGGCTTCCCCTTCGGCTTCGTAGTAGTCTAAGCCGAGGTCGTCCATGGCACCCTTTAACATGGATTGGGCTTGTTCCCACATTTCATCGTTTGCGTAGTACTTGTCGGTGTTCTTAGGGTCCCGGTAGGACAGCCGGAAGGTGTAATCCGTGATGTCAAAGTCTTCGTAGACGCTCATGATCAACTTTAAGATCTTGGCAAATTCCTTTTGAATTTGGTTTAAAGCAACGAAGGTGTGACCATCGTTCAGCGTCATTTCCCGGACCCGTTGCAAACCAGACAGGGCCCCGGATTTTTCGTAACGGTGCATCATCCCCAGTTCGGCAATCCGCAAGGGCAGATCCCGGTAGGAACGAATGTGGTGCTTGTAGACTTGAATGTGGGATGGGCAGTTCATTGGCCGCAATTCCAGCATTTCGCCGTCCCCCATGTCCATTGGTGGGAACATGTCATCACGGTAGTGTTGCCAGTGGCCCGACGTCTTGTAGGCATCCAGGTTCATTAAGACCGGGGTGTAAACGTGCTCGTAATCGTCAGAAACTTCCCGGTCGATGATGTAGCGTTCAATCGTCCGCCGGATCGTCGACCCCTTTGGCATCCAGTAAGGCAAACCGGCGCCGACCTTTGGATCGACAAAGAAGAGGTCGAGTTGGTTCCCGATCACCCGGTGGTCGCGTTCCTTAGCTTCTTGGCGGGCCTTTAAGTCCGCGGCCAGGTCATCGCCGTTAAAGAAGACCGTTCCGTAAATCCGTTGCAGCATCGGGTTGGAAGACATCCCCTTCCAGTACGCGCCAGCCACGGACAGGAGTTGGTAGTGCTTAACGACGTTGGCATAGACCAGGATCGGTGCTTCAGCGACAATCGCTGCATCCCCCAAGCGGTAGAGGGCCACCTTACCGTCGTGGGCGTGTTCCTTTAACAGTTCGTTGGTGAATTGATCATCCCCGGCTTCAGCTAAGGCCGCATCCAGGTCAACTTCAGCAAATTCTACCTTTAAGCCGTCCTTGGCAATTTGCTTCATGGCGGCGGCCAGATCGTCCAGTTGGTCGGCGGAGACTTGTTGGTCGTCCTTGTCGGAATCAACGTAGAATTGATCGTCTTCGGCCACGGCCGCGCCTAAGCGAATGCCGTCAAATTCGTGTTGTAAAGCCGCCTTTAACATCAAAGCGGCCATTTGCCGCAGGGCAGCCAGTGCGGCGGGATTCCCATCCCGTTCAATCTTTTCGACTTGGCCATCGGGGGCCATTACTGCTACTTGTGCCATCAAATCGCTCCTTTGTAAGAAAAAAATAAATAAAACGCCCCCTTGACCAAGGCTTGGTCAAAGGGACGTTGGTTAACATAACTCAGCGTGGTTCCACCCAGTTTCAGAATCAAAGCATGATTCTCTTTGAAGGTGTGGTAACGGACACGACCCGGAACACCTTATTTCGGTGTCAAAATAGAAGGTGGTACCACCAGTGGGGCTAACGATTCTTCCAGCCTAGGAACCGCTCCCTGGATAACTGACCACTGGTGACATGTCCTTCCAATTAGTGCTGATTATAGCATTTTGGTGGGTGGTGTCAAGGGGAGTGACTTAATTATTGTTCTGCCGGTGCCCCGGTTCCCCCACTTGGGGTTGCTTCACTTTGGGCGCTACCAGTGGTTGTCCCAGTATTACCATTGCCCGTGCCATTGCCGTTACCATTACTAGTAGTGTCTTGGGGCTGACTAGGCTTGGATTGGTAAGTCGACTGGTTATCGTTGCTGTTGGTAGTCGTTTGGTCATCCGTCGTGGTGCTGGTGGCCTGCGAAGTCGTAGTCGGAGCCGTCTGGTAGCTGTCCTGGACGTCCGTGGCAGTCGACGAAGTGGAGTGAGACCGCTTCTTGTGGCTGCTAGAGGACTTGTGACTAGAAGTCTCACTCGAGGAGACCGTCTCGTCGGAAGTCGTATTGACCGGGTTTTGTTGTTTGATCAAAAAGACCACAAAAAAGACTACTAAAGTAGCGATCGCGACCCCTAAAATGGTTTTATAAATCAGGTGTTTCTTGTGGCCGCCAGCCGGCCGGGAAGCATGGTGGCGCTGTGGCTGGCTGGCCGTTGGGGCGGTATAGACCGGTGGGGTGGGTTGGCTCGGTTGAGCCGTCGTCGGCCGCGGAGCATCATAGCTAGCGGTCTTTTCCACCCGGGTGGGGGTGGCGGTTTGTTCTTGCCGGACGGCGGCGCGGCTGCCCGGGGTGGGAGCAGACTTTGCTTCTTGATCTAAGACCCCTTTGAGCTTAATTTTCAGCGGCTTATCTTTTAAGCGCCGTGCTTGTTCGCGCTTGTGCTCGGGCGTGTCGTAGAGTTCGACCCGACTGAGCTGCTTTTTGCGCTCTTCATTGTTCAAAGCAATCACCTCTTCGTAATTTCAGTCAGTTTTAGGACCATTATATCATCTTGCGTCGGGAAAGGATAATTTCCCCGGGGACTACGCCCAACAAAAAAACGATCGAGCTTCCCCCGATCGTTGTCATAGTATTATTTCCTGGGAAATTATTCCGCCGTTGCCACGGTTTCCCACGGGTGGGCATGATGTTCGGCCGCAAAGCGCTTATTACCCTTGTGTAATTCATAAATTGTCCAAGCCAACAATGCCAAGATCGCGATAATTGTAAGCCAAGCTAAAACATCTGCAGTTCCTTTGCTCCAAATGCCAAAGCCTTCGTACGTGGCTGGCATATTCAAGAGATTTAAGAACGTCAGAACAATTACCGATAACCACCCTAACACTTTGGTCCAAGTAGCATTCTTAAATTGCCCCATTTCAACCTCACTGTTGGTCATCATCAATAATGGTAGCATTGAGAAAGGTAAGGCAAAGGCTAAGAAGACTTGAGAATTTTCCATCAACATGTTGATAGCTTGGTGTTGTTGTAAGTCACTTTCACCAGCGGTCATGGAAACACAGATTAAAACTGGTACAACAGAAATTAACCGGGTAATCAAGCGCCGGGCCCATAATGGCATCCGCATGTGCACAAAGCCTTCCATGATAACTTGCCCAGTTAAGGTCCCAGTAATTGTTGAGTTTTGACCAGAAGCCAGTAAGGCAACGGCAAATAAGGTGGATAAAATACCAGATTTTGCCACTGCAATCAACACACCATTACTCAGCATTGAAGTGTTATTTAATGCTTCATACAATCCAAAGAATGAGGTATCTTGGACAGCCCCAGACTTGAAGACGGCAACCCCCATGATTAACAAGAGGGCGTTGACAAAGAAGGCCGCTGTTAATTGAATGTTGGAATCCCATGCGGAGAAGCGAACCGTTTGCTTGATGTCTTCAGCTTTAGTGTGGTCGAGTTTGCGGGTTTGGGAAATTGCGGAGTGAAGATAGAGGTTGTGCGGCATAACGGTTGCCCCAATAATCCCTAATGAGCCACTAAGTGGAGAAATCCCCATTTTTTCAGGTCCTTGTGCAACTGCGGCAGTAGAAGGCACTAAGCCAACTAGCGCTGCGCCCCAATCCGGATCAGAAAGCAGGACTTGATAAACGAAGACAAAAAGAATGACTAAAATTAAACAAACCACAATTGCTTCAATTTTTCGGAAGCCCACTTTGGTTAAGAGCAACAATAGTAAAACGTCTAAGACCGTAATAAAGACGGCAATTACTAATGGAATATGGAATAAGAGATACAAGGCAATCGCCGCCCCAATAACTTCGGCAATGTCGGTGGCCATAATTGCCAGCTCAGTCATGATCCAAAGGACAATTCCTAACGCCTTCCCGGTCCGCGCCCGAATGGCCTGAGCTAAGTCCATTTGGCTGACGATCCCAAGTTTGGCTGCCATGTATTGAAGCAACATCGCGATCAAACTTGAAATCAGGATGGTCGTCATTAAAGTGTATTGAAATGCTTGCCCCCCGGTAATCGAAGTTGCCCAGTTACCAGGATCCATATACCCAACGGCAACTAAAGCGCCGGGGCCAGAATAAGCAAAGAGAGTTTTCCAGAAACCCTTGCCATGGGGCACTTCAACGGAGCCGTTGATTTCTTCGAGTGATTTCCCGTTTGCGTATTCAATTAATTTGTGCTTGCGGGGTTGGTTTTGTGTGCTGTCCACGCCAAATCCACCTTTCTGTCATATGCTTTCGACGGTTCTCAATTTGAGATTCACCGATTGAGAACACCTTTGTTAGGTTAGCATAAAAAATAATATCCCGCAATAAAAAATGCCGCATTTTCGGCGTTTTCACGGACATTTATGCCGAAATATCCTAAGTCAATCTTGAAATCGGTTTCAGCTTGCGGATGAAGTAAAGAAAATAAAAAGTTTGTCTCCTCACAAAGCGAAATAAAAAACGTGGGGAAATTTACCAGTCGACGAAAAGGTTGTTAAATCAAATCTTTTCAGAAAATTAACAGGGCTAAAGTTTATGACAAGCGGTTGACATAAATGGGTCAAACGACTATACTTACAGTCGTCAAATGATATTTTTCACAAGAGAGAAGGAGAAAAAGTTATGAAGGCACTTGTATTACAAGGAATTAAAGATTTAGCAGTGCAAGATTACGACGTCCCAAGCATTAAGCCAGATGAAGTGCTGGTGCACACGGCCTTTGCCGGGATTTGTGGGACTGACAAGGCCCTTTATGCCGGGTTGCCAGGTTCTGCTTCAGCTGTGCCACCGATTGTTTTGGGGCACGAAAACTCCGGGGTAGTGGCCAAAGTCGGGGCGGCCGTGACGAACGTTAAGGTCGGCGACCGGGTGACGGTGGACCCGAACATCTACTGTGGCCAATGCCAATACTGCCGGACCCAACGGCCTGAATTGTGTGAACACCTGGATGCGGTAGGGGTAACGCGTGACGGGGGCTTTGCCGAATACTTTACCGCCCCAGCCAAGGTGGTTTACCCAATTCCAGATAACGTTTCCCTCAAGGCCGCGGCGGTCATCGAACCAATTTCATGTGCGATGCACGGGGTGGACTTATTAGAAACTCACCCATACCAAACGGCTCTGGTAATCGGGGACGGCTTTGAAGGGCAACTCTTTGCTCAAATCCTGAAAGCCCGGGGGATTCATGAAGTGACCCTGGCGGGCCGGTCGGACGAAAAGCTGGCCAACAACCGGAAGCACTTTGGCGTTAAGACGATCAACACCACCAAGGAAGAAATTCCAGCGGATCACTTTGACGTGGTTGTCGAAGCCGTTGGTCTGCCAGCCACCCAAGAACAAGCCCTGGCCGCCGCTGCCCGGGGGGCCCAAGTGCTGATGTTTGGGGTCGGGAACCCGGACGACAAGTTTAGCGTCAACACTTACGATGTTTTCCAAAAGCAACTGACGATCCAAGGGGCCTTTATTAACCCTTACACCTTTGAAGATTCAATTGCCCTGTTGGCAGCCGGGAAGGTTGATCCGCTGCCACTGTTCTCCCACGAATTGGATCTGAGCGGGGTGGAAGACTTTGTCGCCGGGAAGTTAGGGAAAGTTTCCAAGGCGATCGTAAAGGTCGGCGGCGAAGAAGCTTAATTTATTTACCAATGCTTCGCCTTCGCGTGGCCGCCGCTCCAACGGCCAGTCGAACTTAATCTGTGTAAAATCTAACCCCATTAATTTGTCCCGCCCTAGTGCGGGATTAAGTTCCCGGCCGGGCCGGGAACTTTTTTTACACTCTTGTTGACACGGTGTCACTTGAGGGGTAAAGTTAAGTCGTTGACATGATGTCACTAAGAACGGAGGAACCAGAATGCCAAGTCAAACCTTTTTAAATTTGAAGCCCGAAAAGCAAGCGCGGATTTATGCCGCCCTCCTGACGGAATTTAGTGCCTATCCCTTAGCCAAGGCTCAAGTTGCGCGGATTGTCAAGGAAGCCCAGATTGCCCGAGGTGCCTTTTATAAGTACTTTGCCGATTTGAACGATGCTTACCAGACCCTCTGGCGGCGCTCGCTTCACCAGATCCACTCCCAAGAAGAGTTAGCGGGGCAATTGGCGCAAACCCCAGCGGATTATACCAATCAGGTGCGCCAGTTTTTGACCACCGGAGCCCAGCAAGGGTTGCGCGAGTTGTTGCGGCTGCATTATTCCACGAATGAAGCTTACTTGGGCCTAGCGGCAGTCCCAACGATGGGCCCGCGTTTTAATGCGCAAACTTGGGCGGTTATGACCCTGACCCACCAAGCAATGAAGGAATGCTTGATGGAGCCCGACCGGGAGGATGCGATTTTAACGCGGTTAGAGCAAGCTTTGACGGCTCTGATGGGAGGGAAGGTCCATGTTTCTGGCGATTAAAGAAATCAAACACGCTAAAGTCCACTATGGCTTGATTATCGCGATGGTGACCTTGATTGGGTATTTGATTTTTATGCTGCTCGGCCTCATGTTGGGCTTGGCAAATGAAAATACCGCGGCAATTGATGCTTGGTCGACCAAGACGGTGGTTTTAAGTAAGGGCGCGAATGTCAATCTCAATCAATCGCTGATTAAAACGGCGGATTTGCCCCCGTTAAAAGCTGGTGACAGTTTGGTCGGGCAAAGTCCAGTCGTGATCAGCCGCCAAACGGGCGCGGCCCGCAAGCAAAGTGCCCAGCTGATTGGTCTGCGCGCCGATCAGCCGATTTACCAACATTTGGAACTAGTCAGTGGGCACCGGCCCAAGGACTCTCGGCAGGTCGTTTTGGCGGCGAACTTGCGGACCAAGGGCTATCACTTAGGCGATCACATTAAGCTGGCGGGGCAGATGCAGAGATTAACGGTAGTTGGCTTTGCTAAAGATGGGATGTTAAACATGACCCCGATCGTCTACGGGAACTTGCAATTATGGCAAGCCGTTAAGGGGGGCCCGCAATTTGCGGCCAGTGCGATTTTTTCCCAACGCACCTTTCAATTGGACACCACCGCTTTAAAGGCCTACCCGCGGGCGACGTACGTTAATAAGTTGCCGGGTTACACGGCGCAAAACAAAACATTTGCGGCGATGATTGGTTTCTTAATGATCATTTCGATGATCATTATCGGGGTCTTTTTGTACATTTTAACGATGCAAAAGTTGCCAAACTATGCGGTTTTACGGGCCCAGGGGATTCCCGGGCGGACACTGACGATGGCGACAATCAGCCAGGCGGCGGTGCTCATGGTCAGCGGGGGGCTTTTAAGCTTGCTTTTGACCCGCTTGACCATGCTGGGCTTGCCAGCCAGCATGCCTTTCCAATTATCATGGCCACTGGCGGCGGGGTTGACGGGGGCGTTGGTCTTGCTGGGAATGGTCGGCGCGTTAATTCCAGTGAAGCTGATCCAACGGGTCCAACCCTTAGATGCGCTGCACTAGCTCAATCAGGAGGCAAGTATGAACTTAATTGAATTAAAGCAGGTCAGTAAGGTTTACGGGCACGGCGTCAGCCAGGTGCAAGCGTTACAAGAAGTTAATTTTGCGGCGGCCCCGGGCGAATTAAATTTGGTGGTTGGCCCGTCAGGGTCGGGTAAAAGCACCTTTTTAACGATTGCGGGGGGCTTGCAAACCCCGACGAGCGGGCAGGTGTTAATTGACGGTCAAGATCCAGCTCAATTAACGGCTCAGCAACGGGATCATTTGCGCTTGACCCGGCTGGGCTTTATCCTGCAGGCGTATAACCTCCTGCCGTATTTAACGGTTCACCAGCAATTTGAACTGGTCGACCGGGTGAAAAAAGATCATTTAACGCCGGCGGCCTTGCAAACCTTACTGAGCGAGCTAGGCATTGACCAACTGCAAGCCAAGTATCCGGACCAATTGTCAGGGGGCCAAAACCAACGGGTGGCGATTGCCCGGGCGCTTTATGCCAACCCGGCGATTGTGCTGGCGGACGAACCAACGGCGGCCTTAGACAGTCAGCGGGTTCAAGTAGTTGGCCAATTATTTAAGACTTTGGCGGTTAAGCACCACAAGGCGGTGGTGATTGTGACCCACGATCAGCGCTTGGCGGCCTTTGCGGACCATTGTTACCAAATTGAAGATGGTCAAATGACGCAATTATCATAACGGTACGGGGATTTCCCGGGAAATAACTGGCTTGGCCAAGTGAAATTCGGTACCATAAAAAGCAAAGTGTTGCTGTAGCTGGAAAGGGGAGATCACATGGCTTTTTTAGAACTGGCTGCAATCCGGAAATCCTACTATTTAGGTAAAGAAGAATTCCCGGTCTTAAAGGGGATTGATCTGCGCTTTGAGCGCGGAGAATTTGTCTCGATTCTCGGTGAATCCGGGGGCGGGAAGACGACGTTGATGAATATTATTGGGGGCTTGGATCGTAAGTTTAGCGGGACGGTGACGGTGGAAGGCGCCCCCTTAGACCATACGAAAGAAAAACAAATGGATGAGTACCGCCGGGCGATGGTTGGCTACATTTACCAGTCCTATAACCTGGTCCCCCATTTAACGGTGTTGGATAATGTGTTGGTCGCCTTAGAGATGACGACCCTCGCGGCTGCGGAACGGAAGGAACGGGCTTTAAAACTATTGGATGAAGTCGGGTTGGCGGACCACGCCAAAAAACACCCCCGGCAATTATCAGGCGGGCAAAAGCAACGGGTGGCGATTGCGCGGGCTTTGGCGGCTGACCCGCAAATTATCATTGCCGACGAACCAACGGGGGCATTGGATGCGCAGAACACCAAGGAAGTCCTGGGCATTTTGGACCAAATTGCTCAAAGCGGTAAATTGGTGATTGCCGTTACCCACTCCCAAGCGGTCGCTGATTACGGGACCCGGGTCGTTCGGCTGGCGGATGGCCAGATTGAAGCGGATGAACGCTTGCGGCCGGCCTACCCCACCCAAGCGGCGCCACAGTTGAAGGCGCGTCCACTGCCGGCTTTAGCTAGTTACCGGACGGCCTTTAAACACTTAATGTATAATTTTTGGCGCAATTCTTTGATTATGCTCGGCGTTGGGATTGGGCTGTTTGCGGTAATTTTATTTGCCGGTTTGGGGAATGGCGTTAACGGGTACTTGCAAAATCAGATTAATCAGGTTGCCAATCCCCAGGTAATTTCCGTCTTAAAGAATCCAACGGGGAAAAAGATGTCGATGGAACGGCTGCAAATGGCGGTGCAAAACATGGGTGCCAACCTGAAGGACGCCACGATCAGTGAGCATGACCAAGCCCGGATCAAAAAGCTGGCGGGGGTCCAAAAAGTGGAAGCCAACTATATTTTGCCGACCTACCGGTTAACGAACCAAGCCAAGCAACAAAGCGGGGCGATGATGCAGACGTGGTCATTGAGTGATAAAAAGAATCTGTTGAAAGCCGGCCACGTTCCGGGCAAACAAGAAGTGGTCTTAAAAAAGCAAGATGTAATCGAGCTCTTTGGCGACCACGCCAACAAGGCCTTGATCGGTAAGCAAGTCACGTTGGAATTCCAATGGGTAGATTCAAATAACCAGCCGGTGGTCATCAAGGTGCCGCTTAAAGTAGCCGGGATTACGGAGGGCACCAGCAGTGCCACGTTGGTGAATGCGCAGACGATTAAGGCGGCCTTGCAGGCCCAAAATGCGCTTACCGCCCCGAATATGCTGGCGGTTAAGGTCCACCACTTGGGCCAAGTGGAAGCCGTTGCCACGAAAATCAATCACTTAACCACGGATAACAAACGGGTAGTCGGCGCCATTACGATTGGCTCGGCCCTTAAGCGGGTGAATACTTACGTGAAGTTAGCGGCGAACCTCTTAGCTGCCATTGCAGGGATTTCCTTGCTAGTATCAGCCCTGATGATTATTGTTACGATGTACATGTCAGTTTCGGAACGGACCAAAGAAATCGGGATTCTCCGGGCCTTGGGGGAACGCAAAAAGGACATTCGCCGGTTGTTTACGGCGGAATCGCTGTTAATTGGACTGTTTGGGGCGCTGTTTGCCCTGATCTTAGCCCTGTTAGCCGCGGCGGGCATCAACCATGCGGTTGCCCACCTGATTAAATATCAGATCGTTCAAATCCAAACTGGCAACGTGGTGTTTGCCTTTTTAGCCGCGATTGTGATCTCCTTTTTGGCCGCTGTCCTGCCGGCCCGGCGCGCGGCCAAACTCAATCCGGTTGACGCCTTAGCCGAAGATTAGAAAGGGATAAAAATTCACCAAAAATCCCCCTGTAAACGGCTTGACTGAATGTTAATTATGATAAGATTGAGGGTGCTAAAAGGGGTGTTGAAAATGGGAAATAAGGAACGACGAAAATTAATTAAAAATTTGATTGCGGCCGAAAAAATCAGTACGCAAGATGAACTCCTAAAACGGCTCAAAGCGGCAGGGGTGGAAGCAACCCAAGCGACCATTTCACGCGATCTGCATGCGCTCAACGTCGCTAAAGTCAGTGATGGAAATGGCCGTTCTTATTATGCACAACTCGAGGTTGCGGCCCCAAAGATCGATCAGCGCTTGTATGATGCGATTGAAAATACGGTTGAGTCGATTACGATGGTTCAGTTTATGAACGTGATTAAAACGACGCCGAATTCCAATTATGCCACGATTCTGGCGGGCTTGTTTGATGACAGTCAAATGCCTGAAATTACGGGGACCTTGGCGGGGAATGATACTCTAATTACGATCAGCAAGTCACCAGAAGAAGCGCAAGTCATCAATCAATTAGTCTTAGATCACATGAACTAACAAAAAGCCTGGTTTACCTCACTGCGAAGTAAACCAGGCTTTTTCGATTAGGTGGTTAGCGACCGAGGTTGCGATCCTCAATCGCATCGGCAATTAAGGCCATAATTTGCGGGCTGGTTAATTGGTAAACCATATTTTTCCCGCGCCGGCTCGCCGTGACCAGCTTTTTTTGTTTCAACAATTGCAATTGGTGGGAGACCGCCGACTGTTCCCAATCCAAGGCTTGGCTGATTTCTGAAACGGTCATCCGGTTTTGCATCAGTAAGTAGAGCAATTGCAATCGCTTGGGGTGGCCAAGAATTTTAAAGAGCGAACTGACCCGTTCGAGCTCATCTTGCCGTAATGATTGATAGTTCATCGCCAGTCGTCCCTTCTTAACTGGAAAAGACAGCCGCTGTATTTGACAGCTGCTGTCTTAAGGTTGTCCGTCTCAGCTCAATGCTAGAAAGCTAATTTTTGTCCGACGTAGATGGTGTAAGGCTGGCTGATGTGATTGGTCTGCGCTAAGTGTTGCCAGTTGACCCCGACTTTTTGGGCAATTTCATAGAGCGTATCCCCCGCGGTCACGGTGTATACCCCCCGTTTCGCTGTCGTGGTTGTGACTGACGTGGTCCGGGTAGGAGCCGTAAACTTTAAGGTTTGCCCAACGTAAATTTCGTTGGGATTGCTGATCCCATTTGCTTGGGCCAGGGCTTCGTAACTGGTACCGTGAGCGGCGGCAATAGCTGATAAGGTATCGCCCGCCTTAACGGTGTAAGTCCCTTGGTTAGTTGAAGCGGCCGGGGTCGAGGTTGTCGTTTGGGTAGAGGTATTGGTGGTAGCTTGCAACTTTAAAGTTTGGCCAACGTAGATTTCGTTAGGGTTGCTCAAGTGGTTGAGGCTCGCCAAGTTTTGGTAAGAAGTTCCATGGCTGGCAGCGATTTGACTTAAGGTGTCCCCCGCTTTAACGGTGTAAGTAGCTGTCGAAGCAGGCTTAGCCGGCGCGGCAGTGGTTGATTGACTTGCCGAGGTGGCTTGCTTGATCGTCAGGACTTGACCGACGTAAATCAGGTTGGGGTTGGCCAACTTATTTAATTGCACCAATTGGTTGACGCTCGTTTGGTGGTTGGCAGCAATCTGACCCAGGGTGTCCCCTGCTTTAACGGTGTACGTTGCAGCCGTGGTCGTGCTGGTGGATGGGGTAGTGGTTTGCGGTTGGCTTGGGGTCGCAGCTTGTTGGACCAAGAGCCGTTGACCGACGTAAATCAGGTTGGGGTTGGCCAAGTTGTTCAAACGAGCCAAGGTATTCACGGTCGTTTGGTAGTTGTTGGCAA
Organism: Limosilactobacillus ingluviei str. Autruche 4; assembly: GCF_000312405.1. NCBI lineage: Bacteria > Bacillati > Bacillota > Bacilli > Lactobacillales > Lactobacillaceae > Limosilactobacillus > Limosilactobacillus ingluviei. The sequence continues at coordinate 74,023 of NZ_HE997174.1, forward strand.
TCCCGGATAAGGTGTCGCCCGCTTTAACCGTGTAGTAACTGGTACCCCCCGTCGAGGTGCTGGTGCCATTGCCAGTGTCACTAGTGTTGTAAGCATCGTTATTGGCGGCTCCGTTGCCCTTGTTGTTAACGGCGGTTGCCCCCGACAGCGCAATTGAATCTAAGCGGTCCAACCCGTACGTTTGGACCAGGTTAATCAAGGCACTGGCATAGTTTGGATCGGTTGCGTACCCGTCCGCCCGTAACTTGTTGGCCACGCTGACGTAGCTGGTGTCCCCCAACAGATTGTGGTAACGACTGTTTTGGTTTAAGAACGCCCCGTGGTCTTCAACGGATTGATCGTTGTTAGCGTAAGCTCGGAAATTGTCATAGATGTAGACACTTTGACCATTGTAAACTTCCCGGGTTTGGAGCCGAATCGAGTTTCCGTTGTAGCTCCCCTTGATCCCAAAGAGGTTGTGGGCGGCCGTTGACAGGTATGACGATCCCCAACCACTTTCCAAAATGGCTTGGGCAACCGTCACCGACGGGAGAACTTGGTAGGTATGCCAACCGTTGATTGCCCCTTGAGCCACACTTTGGATAAAGGCTTGGCTCTTTGCATTGTTGGAGAAGGTAATAGTGCTTAAATCCACGTTGTTTGTCGTCGCAGCGGCTTTGTACATGGCAACACTGGCCTGGCTGGCTTCAACCGGGGCTGAAGCAACGCTGGTGGCAGCTTGGGACGTGGCACTAGCCGCATTTTCATTAGCGCTTTGGGGGGCTTGACTGGCTGCTTCACTGGCACTGGTTAAAGTGACCTGATCAGCCGTGGCCGCCACTTGCGCTAATGAGGCTTCACTGGTAGCCGCCGCACTGTTGCTGTCAGCGGCACTGCCGTTGCTTGTTGCGCTGGTGGTTTGGTCCGCCGGGCTGGTGGCATCACTGCCATTTGCGTTTGTGGTTTGCGCTTGGTCCGGCGCAGCTGCTTGATCATCGGCGTGGGCCACCGCCCCGCTGGCCGTCAACAGCGTTAACGCACAGACGCTGGCAAAGACCCATTTTTTTCCATTTTTGTACATTTTGTAGTGTAGGTGGTTTAACTCGTAATTGTTTTTCTGCATAAGTTTAGTCCCCTCTTGATATTCCCAGTTTTTGTGTGAATAGCTTTAATTTCAAACGTTGTGGTGATCCCCAAAATTTAAGAAAATCATAAGGATGCTAACACCTTCAAACTAGCATGATTCCGGGTTCAGGTCAACGAATTTTACCAGCCTTTTTTGCGATCTTAGGCACGGTAAGGTAAAGTGCTTAATAAGTTTCGAAAAAAGCGGCAAGTTCGCCAATTTTGTCAATTTGTGGTTGGTGATTAAAGCGGAAGCAACCGGACGCAGGAAGGCAAACAGCACTGGTAATGGGCCGACGGGATTGGTATACTGATGATTGATTGGAAATGATAACGCCACCATGCGTTGGTTGAGTGATTTTCCCAATAATTTTTGGTGAGTGGAGTTTGAAAAAATGGTAGCGAAGTTAAAAGACGTAGCCAAGTTGGCGGGGGTGTCGGTCACGACGGTCTCCCGGGTAATTAACAACTATGGTTCGCTAAGCAAAAAGACAATTTATAAGGTGCACCAGGCGATGCAAGAGCTGAATTATCAGCCCAATGCTTTGGCCCGGGCGATGCAAGGAAAGCCGTCCAACTTTATTGGCCTCATCTTTCCTAATTTGACCAACCCCTTTTACGCGGAATTGGTCAATGAATTAGAGTCCCGGCTGTTTGCTAAGGGATACAAAACAATCATTGCCTCAGCCGCAGAAAATGAACAAATTGAGCACGAATACTTGGGGATGCTGATGGCCAACCAAGTTGATGGGATTATTTCCGGTTCGCATAATTTGGGGATTGAAGAATACAAGCAGGTGGGCGCCCCGATTGTTTCTTTTGACCGGTATTTGGCAGAAGGGATTCCGATTGTCACGTCAGACAGTTACAGTGGTGGGCGCTTGGCGGCCGATTATTTAGTGAACTGGGGTTGCCAAAACTTGGCGGTCTTAATCGATGAAGACACCTCTTCGTCACCGACCATTAACCGGGTCCAAGGGGTGGTAGATTACATGAATGAACATGATTTTGAATACACCCCCCTGGATGTCAATGAAATTCAGGTCGAAGCAGTTTTCCCGGGTGATTTTGACGGGGTCTTGGCCCCGGATGATGAATTTGCTTTGCAGATTCGCAGCTTGGCCGAGCGAGCAGGGAAAGTCTTTGGCAAGGACTTTATTGTTACCGGCTATAACGGCTCGCACCTGGTTCAAAAAATTGCCCCCGATTTGCCAACGGTGGTCCGGCCCGTTGACAGCTTAGCAGATGAATTGATTGATACCTTATTAAAACGGATTGCCGACCCCACCAAGCCTTTGCCCTCAAAGGAATTACCGGTCCGGCTGGCCAATCCGTTGCCAAACTAAAAAAGCACAGGGGCCGCAGCGGCGTTCCCTGTGCTTTTGATTTTTGAGCGGGCTTAACGTTGGGAGTCCATGAACTTGCGCAATAAGCCGGCTTCTTCTTCGGTGGCTTGGCTGGCTTGGGACTTGATATCGTGGACCCGTTCAACTGACAGTTGGCTGCCAAAGGCAACTTGATTGTCAATCAGATCAAATTCCTTTTCAAAATTAATGATTTCCATTGACAGGTTGTTTGATTCGTCCATTATAAGGCCTCCTGGAAATTTCCGTAAAAGTGATAACTTTTATCATTTTACCCCATTGATCTCGGATTGGCCAATCTTAAATTCAGGGTAAGTGTGGTACAATGCTAACATAACGGCAGAATGCTGACTTTGGTAAAAGGATGGAGACAAATAATGACATGGAATTGGTTAGGCTGGTTGCTTTGGCTTGGGGCCTTGGTATACCTGTGTTGGGTCATTCACTATATTCGGGTGCACCAATTGATGCTGATTGCCAAGACCGGGAATCGCTTAGATAAAATGCTGATGGCCAAATATGTGGGCTTTTTATTGGTAGCCTTTTGCTGGGTTGGCGGGATGTATTATTTAACGTTTGCCCGGTCCGTTGATTACCGTGATCAAGCGGCAGTTAAAGTCACGACCCAGTATGCGCCGTTGCAATTAAGCAGTGCGGGGGGCGATTATTACTACGTGTTGGGTAATAAGAGTGCTGGTGGCAAACACCAGGTGGCTTCGTATACGTACGCCACGGCCACCCGCAAAAATACGGTCAGTGCCCGCTATGCGACAGTGGTCACAACGGATGAACTAATTCCGGCGGATGCCCGGGATTATCCGTGGCAAGCTGCCCGGTTGCAAAAAGAAGACCGTAATACCACCCATGCCTTTGTTGCCACGATGGATGTTACTTACCGGAATACGGTTTTAAACGGTTTGGGCTTGCGCGTGAACCGGCCCGCCGGTCAGTACACACTGTTGCGAATTCCCGCACCGGGGTTGTTGAAAGAACAATAACTCTGGTCAGGAACGGATTGCATGATATAATTGTAAGGAATGCCCTGGTTGGGATGAAGCAGCCAGGAACTGAGCATAATTAACGTCGGCTCGTCAGCTTGGGGAGCCTAATGAGGAGGAAATACAATGATTCAAACGATTGATTTGAAGAAGGGTATGGTTTTTGAACGTGACGGTAAGTTATTACGGGTCTTAGCCATTAACCACCACAAGCCAGGGAAGGGGAACACCCTGATGCAAATGGATATTCAAGACCTGCGTTCTGGTTCCATTGTGCACACGACGATGCGGCCATCCGAAAAGGTGGAACAAGTCAACGTTGACAAGCGCAATGCCCAATACCTCTACGATGAAGGGACCACGTCAGTTTTCATGGACTTGGAAACGTACGAACAATACGAAATTGACCAAGCCCAAATCAAGGAAGAAAAGAAGTACTTGGTTGAAAACATGGAAGTCTTAATGGAATTCGTGGGCAGCGAATTAGTTGGGATTGAATTGCCAGCGACGGTTACCCTGGAAGTGGTTGACACGCAACCAGAAATCAAGGGGGCCACGATTGATGGTGGGGGCAAGCCAGCCACGCTGAACACTGGGTTGGTGGTGAACGTGCCATCCTTCATCAAGAATGGGGACCAAATCGTGGTTAACACGGCTGATGGGGTTTACAAGTCCCGGGCCTAATCGCCACTTAAAGCAAGGAAAAAGGGACGCTACTCAGCGTCCCTTTTTTACTTGCTTTATAGATCATAAATTCCAATGTGATCGGCGACGATGATGTGCCCTGCCTGTGCTTCTCCGGCCGGGGTCGTCAAGCCAACTTTCAGGTAGGCTAAGGTGACGGTGGAGGCGGCCGTAACTGCGGTTCCCATTGCTTCGCCCGTATCGGTGTTCATTCCCGAAGGAAGGTCAATGGCGACGATCGGGGCCGCCGCTTGGTTCATGGCATCGATCAAGTCAGCATAGTGGCCCTCAACTGGGCGATCAATGCCGATTCCCAAGAGGGCATCGACGATGAGGGTGGCTTCGCTTAACACGGCAGGATCGGTCGTGACCGGCAGTTGGTAATATGCACAGGCGTGCTGTTGAACCCGGTTGGCCTCACTGGCTTGGGTTGGCGGTAGGGCGAACAGCAACTTGACGGGGGTCCCGGCTAAGTGGAGCAGGCGGGCAACCGCTAAACCATCGCCCCCGTTATTCCCGTTGCCAACGACCACCACTACTTGGTGGCGTTTTTCCTTTGGCAACGCCAAGATGTGGTCGGCCACGGCCAGGGCCGCCCGTTCCATTAAAACCAGGGCCGGAATCCCGACTTCTTCGATGGTGTGGCGATCAAGGGCTTGCATTTCTTTGGCAGTAACAACTTTGGTCATCAGCTTCATCCCTTCCTAAAGCGGGCGGTGGGGCATTCGCGTGGCGCCCGTCAATCCTAAGTGATAAGATACCTTTATCTTACCACGGAATGAAGCGCTTGCAGATCGCCGAACGAAATTAAATGAGGTAAATCAAGATGAGCAAAAAGAATCAATATGAGGTACAACGTTTCTATGGGGTCCCCGTGGAAGCTGATGCTAACGGGACGTACCAGTTAAAATTAGATCCCCGTGGTGAATTTAAAGTCCATACTTGGCGGACCGGCAAGCACACCAAGGGGAAATTCACGGGCATTGGACAATTAATGCTAACAGAAAACAACTTACCGGTGGTGATTTTAAAGGCCGAGCCAATGGCGTTTAAGGATCGCCACACGGAAACGCCCTTGCAACGCTTCTTAACGGTGGCAGTGACCCCAGCGGTTTTAGCGATGGCACAACACGAGTGGGGGGAACCGCAATGAAAACGTTAGTCGTCGTGGGGCACCCGTCCTTGGCGGACTCAAGCACCCAGCCTTTTTTAAAGGCATTGAGTCAGGATTTAGCGCTTTGGCACCCGTTAGCGGCACCGTTCGACCCCCAACATGAGCGGCAAGCATTATGGCAAGCCGACCGGATTATTCTCCAGTTTCCCTTGTATTGGTATAGCGTCCCGGCGATTATGAAACAGTGGCTGGATGAAATTTTTGACGACGCCTTGCTCGGGCCGGATCATACCCGTTTAGCGGGGAAGGAATTAGGGGTAGTCGTGAGCCTGGGCCGGCCCGGGGATGAATTTGGCGCCGGTCAAAAGCAGGGCTTTACGATCGATGAGTATTTGCGGCCCTTGCAAGGCTTGGCCCAAGCCACCGGGATGGGGTGGCTGCCACCGTTAGTGATCAGTCAGTTTGCCTATCAAACAGCAGCTCAGCGCCAAGCTCTGGCGGTGGCCTACCAGCAGTATCTAACGCTGCCCCAACCCAGTCGGTTTGCGGATCGCGTCCAGTGGCTGGCCACGCGGTTGGACCAGTTGGCCCAGCAAGTGCCGGCCCCCAAGGAGCGCCAAAAATTGACCCAGCTGCGCGCGGTGCTGTTGGCCCAACAAGCCGAATTGGATGATTTAACCGCGAACCTGCGCTTGGTGCGAGAAACGGAGGGATTTTAATGAATGAAGAATGGGTGAGCCAAACGGTAGCGGAATTACAAGCCGCGTTGCCAGCTTATGCGGACCGGGCGCTCCTGGCCCAATTGCAGGTGATCTTAGCTGAGCAACAACACCGGTTGGATTTGGCCGCTGCCGAATTGGATGGCCGCGCGTGGAGTAAACGGAATTGGTAAAGCCGAACTAAAACCGCCTGCTAGCTGGCGAGACCAACGGATGACCAAAAACGGGAGGATTGTAAGCGAAAAAGTTTCGTTTTTCCTTTACAAAGTTAAGCGAATATTATAAGATACTTAACGTGATTTTGTTCGTTAATAATTGGAAAGGGAGAGAAACTGTGACTTGGTTGAACAGCTACTTTCAGTTAGATAAGCTTAATACTACGATTAAGCGGGAAATTTTGGCCGGGATTACGACCTTTATTTCCATGTCGTATATTTTATTTGTAAACCCGAACGTTTTGGGAGCAGCGAAGATGGACACGGGGGCGGTCTTTACGGCAACCGCCCTGGCTAGTGCGTTGGGCTGCTTGCTGATGGGCTTTTTAGCACGGTACCCGATTGCGACGGCGCCGGCATTGGGGATTAATGCCTTTTTCTCCTACTCCGTGGTGATTGGGATGGGGGTGGACTGGCAAACCGCCCTGGCCGGGGTCTTTGTCGCGTCATTAATCTTCCTGCTGATTACGATCTTTAAGTTACGGGAAATGATCATTAATGCGATTCCCAGCGACTTAAAGTACGCTATTTCCAGCGGGATTGGCCTTTTCATTGCCTTTTTGGGCTTGCACCAAGGGGGCTTGGTCGTGGCGAATAAGTCGACGGTCGTGGGATTAGGTTCGTTTACCACGCCAACGACTTGGTTGACCATCTTTGGTTTATTAGTGACGACGATTTTGATGATCCGGAAGGTACCAGGGGCGATTTTCATTGGGATGTTTTTAACGGCCGGCTTGGGCCTGGCAACCGGGCTGATCAAAATGCCGGCGCGGTTGATTTCGGGCGCCCCGAGCTTAGCGCCCACCTTTGGGGTAGCCGTTAAGCACGTTGGCGAAATCAATACCCCGCAAATGTGGGTGGTGGTCTTGACCTTCTTATTGGTAACCTTTTTTGATACCGCGGGGACGTTGGTTGGCTTGGCCCAACAAGCGGGTTTCATGCGCAACAACCAAATGCCCCGGGTCGGGAAGGCCTTGATGTCTGATTCGACGGCGATGTTAGCCGGGTCGATTTTTGGGACTTCGCCCGTGGGGGCCTACGTTGAATCCTCAGCGGGGATTGCCGTTGGGGGGCGTTCAGGATTAACGGCCGTGGTTACCGGGATCTGCTTCTTGGTGGGGATGTTATTCTCACCGCTGCTGACGGTGGTCACCGACCAAGTGACGGCGCCGGCCCTGATCATTGTCGGGGTCTTAATGGCCCAATCGCTGAAGTACGTCGATTGGGGGCACTTAGAAGTGGCCGTGCCATCATTTTTGATTGTTTTGGGGATGCCACTGACCTACAGCATTTCTGATGGGATGGCCTTAGGGCTGATCATGTATCCAATTTGTATGATTGCCGCTAAGCGCGGCCGGGAGGTCCACCCGATTATGTACGCCCTGTTCTTTATCTTCATTATCTTTATGTGGGTTTTGACGGTGGGATAACACGATTGGCAAAGGGGACTGGTGAGAAAAGCGTCTTTTCTCACCAGTCCTTTTTTGGTATTTTGAGTCGAATTTTTCTATAATAAAAAGAAAAGTGCTTTAACAGCAAGGAGGAAGTTGAAATGACAATTGATGTGGCAGCCGTCCGGCAAGATTTATATCAAGCCGTTAATGGCGATTGGGTCAAACAAGCGCAAATTCCGGCCGATAAACCCGCGACCGGTGGCTTTAACGACTTGGTCGATGGGATTGAAAAGCAGTTAATGGCCGATTTGGATGCCATGCTGACAACCCCACCAACGGATGCAAAATTGCAACAAGCGGTCCAATTGTATGCGTTGGCGAAGGATTTTGCGCGCCGGGAGCAAGAAGGGGTGGCCCCCTTGCAAGCGCGGCTGGCCGAGATTGAGGCCCTGAATTCGTATGCTGATGTGCAACCCCACTTGGTAGCGTGGACCTTAAGCGGGGAAGCTCTCCCCGTCGCCTTTGACGTAGACGCTGACATGAAAAATGCTCAGGTCAACGCTTTGTTTGCCGGGGCTCCCGGCTTGATTTTACCGGATAAGACTTACTACGACTCAACAAATGAACAGGGGCCACAATTGCTGGCGGTTTGGCGGCAGATGACCACCAAGTTGTTGGCGAAGCTGGGCTACTCCGCTGCTGACCAACAGCGGCTGGTAGAACAAACCATCGCCTTTGATGCGCGAATTGCGCCCCATGTAAAGAGCCGTGAAGAAGCCGCGGACTACAGCAAGATGTACAATCCCCAATCATTGGCGGAATTTGTTGGCCACACTACCCAGCTGGATCTGCAAGCGTGGATTACTGCTTTGCTTGGTCAAACCCCAACGCAAGTCATTGTGACGGAACCAGAATACTATGCCGTCTTAGACGGGCTGCTGCGGGATCACTTTGCCGAATTTAAAGCTTGGTTGTTGGTGAACCGGGTCTTGGGTGAAGCGAGCTTTCTCACGGATGAATGCCGGATTTTAGCGGGGGAATACGGTCGGGCTCTGTCGGGGAGTCAAGCCCCGATCAGTCAGGCCAAATCGGCCTATTACCTGACGAACGGCTACTTTAGTCAGGTTGTGGGCGGCTACTATGCGCAGCGCTATTTTGGGGCGCAAGCGAAGGCCGATGTGGAACACATGGTGCACCAAATGATCGCCGTCTACAAGGCCCGGCTGCAAGCCAACGATTGGTTGAGTCCAGCGACGCGGCAAAAGGCAATCACCAAGCTGGATCACCTGGGGGTACAAGTGGGCTATCCAGACCAGATTCCCGCCCTGTACGACCAGTTGCAAGTGGATCCGCACCAAACCTTGCTGGCTAATGTCCTGGCGTTGACAAAAGAGCAACGCCAAGACCTGTTTGCCCGTTTCAATCAGCCCGTGGATCGGTTGCGGTGGGAAATGAGTCCGGCGACGGTCAATGCTTACTTCCATCCCTTCAAGAATATCATTGTTTTTCCCGCGGCAGTTTTACAAGCGCCGTTCTATAGTCTGACCCAATCCAGCAGCCAAAATTACGGTGGCATTGGGGCGGTGATTGCCCATGAAATCTCACATGCCTTCGATAATAACGGGGCGTTGTTTGATGAATACGGGAACTTGAGCAATTGGTGGACGGCTGAGGATGCCGCGCACTTCAAGCAACTGGCCCAACGGATGATTGATGAATTTGATGGCTTGCCGTTTGCTGGTCAAACAGTTAACGGGAAACTCACGGTGTCAGAAAACATTGCGGATGCCGGCGGTTTGAGCTGCGCGCTTAGTGCCGCGAAGACCGAAGCTGATTTTGATGCCCAGGCCTTCTTCATTAATTGGGCCCGGGTTTGGCGTACCAAGGCGCGCAAGGAGTATCAACAATTGCTACTGGCAATCGATGTGCATGCGCCGCAAAAATTACGGGCGAACGTTCAAGTGCAAAACCTGGCGGACTTTTACCAGGCGTTTGGGGTCCAACCTGGCGATCCGATGTACCTGGCCCCTGACCAACGCGTAAATATTTGGTGAGCATGATGGGGCGGTTAATTATTAAACAAGGTGATATAACGCTGGAACGAGTTGATACGATTGTGAATGCGGCGAATACAACGCTAATGGGTGGGGGCGGCGTTGATGGGGCGATTCATCGGGCCGCGGGGCCAGCCTTGGACGTGGCCTGTGCCCGCCTGCACGGCTGTCCAACCGGTGAGGCCCGTTTGACCCCAGGGTTTGCCTTGCCCGCCCGGTATATTATTCATACCCCGGGTCCCGTCTGGCAAGGGGGTCAGCACAACGAGGCGCAGTTGTTGGCTAACTCATATCGTAACAGCCTGCGGTTAGCAGTGGCCCACGGTTGTCAAACGGTGGCATTTCCTTCGATCAGCACGGGGGTTTATGCCTATCCGGTGGCTAAAGCCGCCCAAGTGGCCATTGCGACCATTAAGACGGCATTAGCCCAGTGGCCCCAACTGCGGGAGGTCCGGCTGGTGTGCTTTGATGAGCAGACGTATCACGCTTACCAACGGGCGGCGCAAGTAGCGCTAGGTAACAATTGATGATCAAACCAGAGTGGGGAGCGAAAATGCCATTTTCGCTCCCCACTCTAGTGTTTCACATGAAACATGTTAAATTTTCACGCCCATCGCTTGGGCATAGGCGACTTCCTGGGCGCTGACGCGTTGGCGTTCTTGTTCGTTGTACCAAGGTGAAATGGTAAAGGCCAGCAGGTCGTTAAGGACGTAAATCGAACTGTTGATGGCCATGGCCAAGGTGGCCGAACCCTGGCGGAAGGAAATGAACCAAAGGACCAATTGTGCGATCCCCGAAGCCAGCCACCAGAAGTACTGATTATTGTACCGCAAGAAGCAGATAACCCCGGCGGAGAGGCTGATGGAAAAACTGATGGCATCAATCCATGGCCGGGGATCATCAGTCCACCGGGCAATCAGGGTGCCGGAAAGCACGTAGACAGCCGCCGTAGCGACTAAGGCAACGCACCAACTCCGCCAAGTAAAGCGGCGGATCTTAGCGGCTAAGTTGAGATTCCAATTGCTGGACAGTAAAACTGGAATATCTAAGGTGATTACGTAGGCCAGCTGCTCAAAAATACTCAGATAGTTCTTGGCATGGAAGCCAGCAATGGCAAAACAAAGAGCTGATAAAAGGCCTAACCAACCGTTAACGGATTTGGTGGCATTAATAGCGAGCACGCATAGCACCCCTAAATTAGTTCCGATAAAAGTAATCAAAGTGAGCCAGGTAAGCGGTGCATTAACGAGCGTCATGAGTTGACAGCCCAAGCTAAAAAAGAACAGGTAGTAGTTTTGTTGGGGCCACCCTTGTAACTGATGGCGTAAAAAATGCCAGTAATTCTTCATGATGATAATTCCTCTCTTAAACCCAAGATCTGGTGGTCAGCGCGCTATTTTGTGGTTAAAGGCCACAAGATCTAGGAAAATACAACGAGAATTAGTATAGCATCTTCAACGCGAAAGACAAGCAGTTAATTAGACGCCAATCAGGTGATGTGTCTATTAGATTCGGGGAGCCAGCCCAATGAAACCCGTTCCGGTTTGTGCAAGAAAAAATTAATCAGCCCCGAACCCCGCCGCGGCAGTTGATCGGACGTTAAGGATTTTAACCTGGTAGGTGCCGGCGGGGGCCGTGACGATGACGACTTCGCCCGCTTGGTGGTGACTGAGCGCTTGACCGAGGGGCGAGTCAAAGGCTAGTTTTTGCTGGTGTAAATCGGCTTCTTGGCGGCCCACCAATTGGTAAGTGACTTGAAAATGATCATCCAAAAATTCGAGGGTCACCCAATTGCCCAGGTCAATTGCCCCGTCGGTGCGCGGGGTGACGATTTGGGCGTATTTCAGCTGTTTGTCGAGGTACCGCAAGCGGCTGTCTAAATGTCGCAAATCCCGTTTGGCACTGCTGTATTCCGTATTTTCCGACAGGTCCCCCAGGGCGCGGGCGGCTTTGAGGCGCGCGACCAGGGTCGGCCGCTTGGCTTTCAGGGTAGCAATCTGTTCTTCCAAGGCGGCATAGCCAGCCGGGGTCATTTTTTGAAAGTAAATTTTGGTCATCAGTAAGGTTCCTTTCGTGCTTTTTGTTGCCATTATGGTAAGATTAGCAACGGAAAACAAGTTCAAAGAAGGGGATTTTTAGCGATGAGTATTGAAATTCCAGAAAACATGGAAGAAGTCGCGATGAAGATCGCGCGGGCGCAAGTACGCGGGGAACATTTAACCCAACGGATGGTAATTGAAACGGCGGTCACGGAAATTTTGCAGTCCTTTATGGATGAAGCTTTGGAAGGTCATTATGATGACGTTAAATTAGAAGGCTCCGCCTTAGTCGTATATGACTTTATGGGCCAAGAAGAAGGTCGCGTGACGCCGGAAGTCGACTGGGTCAGTGACTTTCAGGCCGATGCCGATGCCGTGATTGACAAACTCTTAGCGGCCGTGGGCCAAATTGTGCGGGGCCGGTAAGGACTTTTCCGGGGTTTTGTCTTGACGGGGCCCAGGGAGTTCGGTAAACTACTTATTGTTTGTAAGTATGTTGGCAAAACAGTAAGGAGGATTTACCAATGAAAAAGTTGATGAAACGCTTGGGACTCGCTGCGGCAGGGATTTTAATGGTCTGTGGTTTGGCAGCGTGTGGTAAGCAAGCCAGTTCGACTCAACCGCAGTTGGTAAGCAAAGGGACCTTGACCGTGGGGTTGGAAGGAACCTATGCCCCTTACTCTTACCGCCAAAACGGTAAGCTGACTGGGTTTGAAGTTGAACTCGCCCAACAATTGGCGAAGAAGATGGGCTACAAGGTTAAGTTTGTGCCAACCAAGTGGGACTCTTTGATTGCCGGGGTTGGGGCCAAGAAGTTTGATTTGGCCATCAACGATATTGCGATGACCCCGGAACGGAAGAAGGCTTACCGCTTCTCGGATCCATACATTTACTCGAAGTCAGCCTTGATTATGAAAAAGGATGACCAAGCAATTAAGCAAGTTGGCGACATTAAGGGCCAAAAGATTGCGGCGGCAACGGGAACGGCCAACGCGGATAATGTGAAAAAATTTGGTGGTCAAAACGTCTCTTCGACCGACTTTGCCACGGCGATGAGCCTGGTGCGGGAAGGACGGGTGGCCGCAGCCATGAATTCGAAGGAAGCCTTTTTGTACTACCAAAAGTCAACCGGCGCTTCGGATTTGAAGTACCAAGAAATTCCAACCAGCAAGATTAAGGAACAACCAATTGGAATCTTAATGGGCAAGAATAATGCGGGGCTGCAAAAGAAGGTTAACAAGGCCTTGGCAGAATTACGCAAGGATGGGACGTTGACCCGTTTGTCCGAGAAGTACTTTGATGGTGACATTACCAAGCCGTAGTCAAAGACCAGGCCGTAGCAAGGGTGAGCCTTTGTTGCGGCCTTTTTGGCAATTTAAACAACGAGAAAGGAATTATTATGTGGGAAATTATTCGAACGGCCACGCCCGAAATTGTCTGGGCGGGGCTTAAATACACGATCCCGATTGCGGTGATCTCGTTTGCGATCGGGTTGGTAATCGCGGCAATCACCGCCTTGGTCCGGACGTCCACGCCCCGGGGTAACCAGGTGGTCAAGGCCCTCTGGTACCTCGGGCGGGCGGTGTTTACCTTCTATGTGTGGCTGTTTCGCTCGACACCATTGTTGGTGCAGCTCTTCATTGTTTTCTTTGGGTTGCCCAACCTGGGGATCCAATTTGACGCCTGGACGGCCGGGATTATTACCTTTTCCTTGAATACCGGGGCCTATGCTTCAGAAACCATTCGGGGGGCGATCAGCTCCTTGCCGACCAGCCAATGGGAAGCGGCCTATTCCTTAGGGATGACTTACCACCAAGTGCTCTTTTTGGTGATTTTTCCGCAGGCCCTGCGGGTAGCGTTGCCACCCCTGTCAAATTCCTTCATTGGCCTGGTGAAGGATACCTCATTGGCCAGCTCGATTACGATTCTAGAAATGTTTATGGTCAGTCAGCAGATTGCCTCGCATAATTACCAGCCCTTGCTGATGTATTCGATTGTTGCGGCCGTCTACGCAGTCTTTTGTACCATTTTAACGATTTTACAGCACGCCTTGGAAAAGCGGATGTCACGCTATGTTGTGGCCGAGGGGGAATAAGGAATGATAAAATTAACGCACGTTGATAAGCAATACAAGGAACACCATGCGTTAGCTGACGTTTCGGTCGAATTTCCTGAGCACCAAACCACGGTGATCTTGGGACCGTCGGGGGCGGGCAAATCAACCTTGCTGCGGGCAATCAACCTTTTGGAACGGCCCCAACAGGGTCAGATGACGATCGGGGATTTAACCGTTGATTTTGCGCATCCACTGAGCAACAAAGAAGTATTGGCCGTACGACGGAAAACGGCGATGGTCTTTCAAAGTTGGAACTTGTTTCCGCACCTGACCATCTTAAAAAATATTACGGCGGGGCCTATTCATGTGCTCAAGCAAGAGCCCGCGACGGCCGAAAAGCGGGCTTTGGCGCTCTTAGAGCAAGTAGGCTTGGCCGAGACGGCACACCGTTACCCGGGGCAGTTGTCCGGGGGGCAACAACAGCGGATTTCGATTTGCCGGGCCTTGGCGATGGATCCGTACTACATCTTATTTGATGAACCAACCAGTGCCTTAGACCCTGAGCTGGAAGCCCAAGTCCTGCGGGTCTTGCAGGATTTGGCCAAGCGGCAAAATTCAATGATTGTGGTAACTCACAACATGGAATTTGCCCGGCGGGTTGCGGATCAAATCGTCTTTGTCGAAGATGGGCGAGTTGAGTTTGCCGGTACCAGCGCGGCCTTCTTTAACCGGCCAACGGAACGAATTGCCGCCTTCTTGGATGCAATGAAATTTTAACGAGCAAATTAAAACGGCGCGAGTTTCGCGCCGTTTTTTTAGAGCTTTTGTTGGACATCATAAGGTTGAGAGGTGTGGTGGTCGGCCGGCAGGGCATCCTTGGCGTAGAAGATGGCATATTCTTCGTCGCCGGGGCCCTTGGCGATAACCAGGTCGTCAGTGTGTTGTTCTTTTTTGAAGATTTGGCCTTTGCGGATCGCTTCATTGTAATCGTTGATGTTGGCGATTGAATCACCAGGGTTAAAGAAAATTCGGTTATCCATCAAATCATTCCTTTCTGTTAAACTTGGCAGGGTAATTCGAGTTGGGCTTTGGCCAACACGTGGCCGCGCAGGGCGCGCCGCAGGTCGTTTAACCAAAAGCCTGGGGCCAACTGCAGCTGCTCAGCGAGGGCGTACACCGTTAAAGTATAGGCGTGGGCTTTATCCGGTGGTTGCGGACCGGTATAACCGGTCGCCATCCTTGCTGGCCGGGGCGCAAAGGTATTGGCATTGCTGTTTTTGCCTTGGATGAACTGGGCGGCCAACTTCGGCTCTTGGCTGGCAGTTTCCGGAATGGTCAGCCAAGTCGCGGGCAGGTTGGCCGCTAACCAGTGGACCCAAGGAAAAGCGCAGACGGGCGTGGCATCAAAATCGATTAAGCTGAGGGTAAACGCTTGGGTAGCGGTTGGCGCCTCAGTGATTGTAATCGGAAATGAGCGGACCGGAACTCCTGCCAAAAAATCGGTTGCGTCAGCGTGCTTGGTAAAGCGGGCGGGTAAAAAGCCATCCGTTAGAGGGACTGTAATTTCATTTTCTCACACCCTTTCTAAAGTTTATTATACGCGTTTGATTATAAGTTGCCGGAAATTTCTGGTAGTTAGTCAGCAGAGACTTGTGCCAACCGCTGTAAGGCGTGAGCAAAATGGTGCCCTAAAGTCAGGGAACCGGCTTGGTCAGGGTGCAGACCATCAATCGTGCTAGCGGTCCAGGCTGCCGTTTCGATTACCGGCCAGTGGAATTGTTGCCCAAAAGCGCGGAGTTCGGGGGCCCAAGTTTGGGCAAAGGGAATCATCAGCGCAATCTGGCTCGTGGTAACGGTGGCAAGTTGCCGGAAGTAAGTTGCCATGGCTTGTTGGACTTGGCGGCGCGGGTAGCGACGGTCGTTAACCCCGAGGGCCACAATCAGCCACGGGGTCTGAATCGCGGGCGCCAAGTGCGTCGCGTCGGTTTGCGTAAGCCACGCTAAAGCTGGTGGGACGCCCCCGGCCCCGGGACGGACAAACCCAGCGGCCGAATAAGCAATCCGGTTGAGCGGTTGGTGCAATAAGTCGCTGGCCACTCCGACATAGTTGCTTTCGGCCCGGTAATCAGCGCTGGCGTGTTTTCCGGCCACCCAACAGCCGGCGGTAATTGAATCGCCGATGATGGTTGCGACCGGGGCCGGGGGCTGGGGTGACCATTGAGCGTGGTCAGCACAAGCCAGGGCTTGCAAGGCAAAGCCTTGGTGGCCAGCCCAGACTTGGTCTAAATCACAGTTGCCGGCGGTCATTAACGTGACGTGCGCTACAGCTGGCAGGGCGAAAGTGACGGGCGCCCCAGCTACAAACCGTTGCCACGGCCCGTGGTTGATCCGCACGGCCCAGGATTGCGCTGGACTATGCGGATGGGCCCGATTGGGGGCACGGATAATCAGAAAGGGACTAGCGGAAAGCGTAAAGGTCAGCGTTTGGCCCAGCAAAGGGGTGGTTAAGCACCCCGCTTGCAGTTGCCACCGGCTGCCGGGGCTGGTGGCGGTCATCAACTTAGTGGGGGAAATGATTTGCATAATGTTTACCTTCCTTTCCTTTATTATATCGAAAAGACCGGTCCGGCAATGGGTGACGCGAAATTTTTCCAAAAAATGTAAGCGCTACCTTGACCGGGCGAAGAAAGCAGTGTACCATTAATTTTAGTAAAGTTTTATTAAAACTCACCAGGAGATTTTTGGAGGTTATGTCATGAAGAAGGAAGAACTGCTGCAAAGCTATGAAGCAACCTTTCACACGGCGGGACAGGATGTCTTTTTCTCCCCCGGTCGGATCAATGTAATCGGGGAACACACTGATTATAACGGGGGCCGGGTCTTCCCGTGTGCCATCAGTTTGGGCACTTTTGCGGCCTACGGACCCCGGGATGACGACGAAGTGCACTTGGCTTCGTTGAACATGGATGGCAAAGTAGTCAGCTTCAAGCTTGATGACGACCAACCAGAAACTGATGACGACAAGCAATGGGCCAACTACTTCAAGGGGATGTTGGTTTACTTAAAGCAAGCGGGACACCAAATTGATCATGGTTTTAACCTCTTGGTACACGGGAATCTGCCGTACGGGGCCGGGTTATCTTCGTCGGCTTCGATTGAAATGCTGATGGGGGAAGTCTTAAAGGAAGAATTTAACCTGACACTTGACCAAGTGGACCTGGTTAAGTTGGGTCAAAAGACGGAAAATGACTTTGTGGGCTTGAATTCCGGGATCATGGACCAGTTTGCCGTGGGGATGGGGAAGAAGGACAATGCCATCTTCTTAGACTGCAACACCCTGGAATACAAGTACATGCCATTGGAACTGGGTGATTACGAAATCGTGATCATGAGTACCAATAAGAAGCACTCCCTGGCTGGTTCAGCCTACAACGAACGGGTGGCTCAATGTCAAGAAGCCGTTAAGCGGCTGCAACAAAAGCTCGACATCCAAACCCTGGGGGAATTGGATGCCGAAACCTTTGACGAATACTCCTACCTCATCAACGATGATGTTTTACTGCGGCGGGCGCGGCACGCGGTCTTTGAAAATGAACGGACGGTCAAGGCGACCGAAGCCATGCAAGCTGGCGACCTGGCGAAGTTAGGCCGCTTAATCAACGCTTCGCACGTTTCCCTGCACTTTGATTACGAAGTTTCCGGGATGGAATTAGACACCTTAGCCGAAGCTGCTTGGCAACAACCAGGTGTTTTAGGGGCCCGGATGATCGGGGGTGGCTTTGCCGGCAGTGCCATCGCGATCGTTAAGAAGGATCAAGCGGAAAACTTGAAGGAACAAGTCGGCAAGATCTACGAAGCCAAGGTGGGCTATGCTGCTAGCTTCTACGATGCTGAAATCGTGGATGGGCCACACAAGCTGTAAAATGACTAACGGCCATTGGTAAATTAAGAAATTGCATGCAAATAGATGACGCCTTAGCGCCGCTGGCGGTTAGGGCGCCATTTTAGCTTAAGGCGCAAACTGAATAAGAGAGGGAAGTATCATGGGTGTAATTAAAGCATATGCACAAGCGACAATTGAAGCCGGGGCCTTTGAACCCTTAGACCAAGTTTATGTTGAAAATAAGATTCGGGCCCTGGTCGGGGATGAAGATGTACCCGTTAAAGCCGGTAAGCTGGTGCCGCAGCTGGTCGAATTAGCGGTTCAACGGGGCAAGATTGAAGCCGGGCAAACGGCCCGGGAAATCTTGAATGATCAGCTCTATGACCTGATGACCCCGACCCCGAGTGCGGTCAACCACGCTTTTTGGCAAAAGCACACGGTCGCGCCAGCGGCGGCCACTGATTGGTTCTACCAGTTATGTACCAGCAATGATTACGTCAAAGTTGACGCGATTCAAAAGAACGTGGCCTTTACGGAAACGGTGGCCGACGGCAACGAGCTGGAAATTACGATCAACCTGTCCAAACCGGAAAAGGACCCGAAGGCAATTGCGGCGGCCGCCCATGATACGGCGAAAAAATACCCGCAATGCGCGTTGTGTTTAGAAAATGAAGGCTACTTAGGTCGTTTGGGGCAGGCGGCCCGGAGCAATCACCGGATTATCCGGCTAAACGTTGGCGGCCATTCATGGGGGATGCAATATTCACCATACGCGTACTTTAATGAACACTGTATTTTCTTAGACACCAAGCATGAACCGATGAAAATTGATCAGCAGACCTTGATCAACCTGGTGGAAATTGAGCGGCAGTTCCCCCACTATTTTGTGGGCAGCAACGCCGATTTGCCAATTGTGGGGGGCTCAATGTTGGCCCACGAACACTACCAAGGCGGCCGCCACGTTTTCCCAATGATGAAGGCAAAAATCAAGCAGGAACTTGATTTCCCGGCCTATCCAGCGGTTCAGGCGGGGGTCGTGGATTGGCCAATGAGCGACATTCGCTTGCGCAGTGAAGACACCAATCAGTTGATTCAACTTGGGACGCACATTATGGCCGTTTGGAACCACTATGATGACGCCAGCTTGCAAATTCAAGCCGTTGATGCGGCGGGTACGCGTCATCACACCGTAACGCCAATCATGCACCGGGAAGGCGCTGAGTATGTCTTAGACTTGGTCTTACGTGATAATAATACGACCGACCAGTACCCACTGGGGATCTTCCACCCCCACCAGAAACTTTGGCACATCAAGAAAGAAAACATTGGCTTGATTGAAGTGATGGGGCGGGCCATCTTACCAGCCCGGCTGAAGGACGAATTGCACGAAGTGAAGCAATTCTGGCTGAACGCCCCGAACCAAATTGCCGCTGCTCATTTGCCGTGGGCCAAGGAAGTGGCCGCACGACGCGCAATTACGGCGGAAAATGTCGATCAGGTCCTGCACGAAGAAGTCGCACAAGTCTTTAGCGATGTCTTAGCGGATGCGGGGGTCTTCAAGAATGATCCAGCGGGGGAAGCCGGCTGGCGGCGGTTCTTGCAAAACTTGTAGTCTTGTAAGACAATAAGAACGTTAAACTTTTTGGGGAGGTGCAAGACGGATGGCAGTAACGTTAAGGGACATTGCAAAGCGAGCGGGAGTCTCGTTAGCAACGGTTTCGCGGGTCCTCAATGATGATCCGCAGTTAGCAGTGAGCGATGAGACCAGGAAAAAAATCCTGACAATTGCCGAAGAACTGTCCTATACCAAGCGTCGTCGTCGTGATACGGCCGCCCGGCATAAGATTGTGATCGTGCAGTGGTATCCGGAGCTGCAAGAGCTGACCGACTTGTACTACCTGAACATTCGGATCAACGTGGAAAAAGAAGCCCAGGCGGCGGGCTTGGTAACCGAAACGGTCTTTGCCAATAACCTGGCCCAAGTCCCCAAGGATGCAGCGGGGATTATTGCCATTGGCAAGTATAGTCCCGCCCAACTCAAACAACTCAGCGCGGTTAGTCGGGAGCTGGTGGTGATTGACGGTGACGTCTTAGCCCAAGGTTACGATTGTGTCGTCCCGGATTTTGAAGGTGGGATTACCCAGGCCACCCAGGCCTTGTTGGCCAAATACCGGCGGGTCGGGATGATTGCGGGCCAGGAATCAACCACTGATGGGCGCCCAGTTGCTGACCCGCGGGCCAGTGCCTTTCAAGCGGCGATGGGGGCGCAATTTGTCCCCGCTTGGCTGAAAGTCGGCGATTATTCTGAAAAGAGTGGCTACGCGCAAATGCAAGCTTTACTAGCCTTGCCGGTCGCTAAACGGCCGCAAGCCGTTTTGATTGCTAATGACGTGATGGCGGCGGGGGCGTTGCGGGCCCTGCACGAAGCTGGGGTGGCTGTGCCAGCGGAAATGGCGATTATCAGCTTCAATGATACCAGCATGGCGCGCTACTTGTACCCGCCGCTGACGGCGATCCGGGTGCCAACGGAACAAATGGCCGCAATGGGGGTCGCCTTGTTGCAGCAACGCCTGACGGTGGCGAATTTGGCCCCGCAGCGGGTTGTGGTGGGCACCTTGTTAACCCAACGGCAAAGCGCTAAGTTATAGTTAAGAAGTAGGGGGTGGGAAGCAAATGCTGGTTTGCTTCCCACCCCCCTTTATTTATTGGAAGATGTAAAAACAGCAGGTAACCACTGATCTGATTACCTGCTGTTTTTGTTAGATTAACGCCCTAATCAATGGCTTTGACCACGAAGAGGTGGGCGTAGAAGTCGGCCGGATCCTTTTCGGGTTGGGTCCGGTCCATGACCCGGGCCACAAAGTAACCGGCGTTCATTAACTCGGCCCCGGAGTAAGTTTCCGGATCGTCATTGACTTGGTAGGTCTTTTCTGGTGCCAAGCCCTTGAAGTAGTAGCGAATGTAGCCAGGGTTGGCTTCGTTGAGGATTTGGAAGCGGGCCCCAATCGCTTCGGTTTGGTCGTCGTTCACGACTTCCCAACCATAAACGTTCGCGCTGGTATCCGGCGTTTCCAAGCGGTAGAAAGTCCCAAATTGGAAGAGGGCCCGGTGCTGCTTGTAAAAGGCGACCTGATCCTTGATCGTCGCTTGCTCGGCCGCACTGAGCTTGGTGATATCCAGCTCATAACCAAAGTCACCAAAGTAAGCTACCTTGGCGCGGGTATCAATGGAAGTTACCCGGGCGACTTGATCATTTGGGACGGCTGAGACGTGCGCGCCCCACATGTTTTGGGTGTAACCATAGGAAGTCCCATCTTGGATCTTGATCCGTTCGATGGCGTCGGTGTCATCACTGGCCCAAGCTTGGGGTGCATAGTACATCATTCCGAGGTCGAAGCGCCCACCACCCGAAGCACAGGATTCGAAGAGGACGTTCGGGTAAGCCGTCGTCAACCGGGCGTAGAGTTGGTAGACACCGAGGATGTAACGGTGGGCAAATTCCAGCTGTTGGTCGGCGGGCAGGGCGGCACCGTACATTTCGGTGATGCTGCGGTTCATGTCCCACTTGATGTAATCCAATTGGGTGGCTTCAATCACGGCACTGATCTTGGCGACCAGGTAATCGACGACTTCTGGTCGGCTCATATCGAGGACAAATTGGTGGCGGGCCGGGGTCGCCGTACGGTTTGGCGTGGCAATCATCCAATCCGGGTGGTCGATGTGCAATTGACTGTCTAAGGAAATCATTTCGGGTTCAAACCACAACCCAAACTTCAAGCCCAGATTGTGTACGCGTTGGGCAAAACCGCCGATGCCGTGGTTAAATTTCTTTTCGTCAGTAAACCAATCGCCTAAGCTGGTGTGGTCATCATCGCGGTGGCCAAACCAACCATCGTCAAGGACAAACATTTCAATCCCCAGTTCCTTGGCCCGCTTGACAATTGGCATCAGTTTATCTTCAGTAAAGTCCATGAAGGTAGCTTCCCAGTTGTTAATCAGGATCGGCCGTTCTTGCTTTACGAAGCGCGGGTTTAAGAGGTGGTGGTTATAGAAGCGCCCCAGTTGTTGACTGAGGGCGTTCAGCCCGTCTGACGTGTAGGTCAGCACGGCTTCCGGAGTTTGGAACGTCGCGTCCGTTTTTAAGTGCCAGCCGAATTCCAGGGGGTTGATCCCAACGAGCACCCGGGTAGTGTCAAATTGGTCGACTTCAATTTCATCCTTGAAGTTGCCAGAATAAATGAAGTTAAAGCCAAAGGCCGCCCCGTGGTTGTTATCAGTGTGCGGCCGGGCCAGGATAAAGAAGGGGTTTTCCTGGTGGCTGGAGTGACCGCGGGCGGATTCAATACTTTGGGAGCCGGGCCGCAGGTGATTGCGGTAGAGGTGCCGTTCGCGACTCCAAGTGCCCGAGAATTGCAGGAAGTCATAATCGGCGTCCGGTAAATCAAGTTGGGCACTCATCGCCCGGTTAATGAAGACCGGGGCGCCGTGGTTAGTGAAGGTGGCGCTGCGGACCAGGACGTCTTCTTGTTCAAAGACGGTGTAGTGCAGGGCCAATTCGAGGTGTAAAAGGTGGTCAACCAACTTGACGGTCAGCGTTTGACTGTCGTGATGGTCATCGTCGAAACTGGCGGGCAGGTCGCCTAAGCGCTCCTTGCCCTCACTCAGTTCATAGCCGGCGTAGGCGAATTCCGTGATGCGGGAACCATTGGGCCCGGTAATTTGGTAAGCCGGGGTCCGGTAATCCCCCTTACCAAAGCTGGCGTATTCTTGCTTGATCATTTCCAATTGGAAATCGGTTTGCTCTTCGCTTAAGGTGTTGGTACAGTCGTGTTCTTCCATCCGGGTCAGGTTAGGGTAGGCGGCTTTGACCGGGATCCGGTCGCCATAGTAAATTTGCCCCAGCTCACCGTTTTCCAAAACCCGAAAAATATAACTGGTATGGGCGGTTTGCAAATGGAACAGGTTCGTCGCTTCATTGACGTGAATACTCATGGTTAACCATCCTTTCGAAAAAACGGACCCGAGTAGTTATTCGGATCCGTCTTGTCATCAAACGTGCGTCAACTTAATTATTTGCTTTTGATTTCTCCCAGGGTTTCGCCGTGCTTAACGTCGCCGCTTTCCTTGGTAAATTGCAAGTCGTAAGCTGGGGTATCAGCCGACTTGGTAAAGGCAATCATGACCGTGTCATCATGCCCAGCTTGGGTAATTGCAGGTGCCCAGAATTCAATCAGCTTGTCGCCGGCCTTGACGTGTTGGCCCTTTTCAACGTAACTGATAAAGCCAGTACCCCGCATTTGGATCGTGTCGACCCCAACGTGAATCAGGACCGGTACCCCGTTTTCGCTGCGTAACCCGATCGCGTGGCGCGTCGTTGGGAAGTCAGCGACTACTTCCCCATCAAATGGGGCGAAGATTTGGCCGTCGGCTGGCTTAATGGCAATCCCTTGGCCCATTTCACCGCTGGCAAAGGCCGGGGCAGAAACGGAGCTTAATGGGGCCACTTGACCATCAACAGGGGCTTGGAAGGCCACCGTTGTCACGTCGGTTTCGGCAATCGCGGCTGCTTCGCTTTCGCCTTCCAAGTGCTTGTGCCAAGTCTTTTCCAATTCTTCCACGATTTCCGCGTGCATCTTTTCGTCCAGCTTAACCTTGCGGGCAAAGACCAAGACCCCGAGGATCATTAAGGCAGCTGGTACCAAGAACATCGTGGACTTGAAGACAACCACCCCGTGGGTAGTAATGTCTGCAAAGGTGTGACCAGAAATCATGCCAGCAGCGGCGGCAGTCGCACCGACTACCCCACCGGCGACGGCGCCCCCGAACTTATCGAGCAGCGGCCGGACAGACAGGATGACCCCTTCGTCCCGGTGACCGATCTTTAATTGACCGTATTCAACCGAGTCGGTAATAATCATCAAAACAACCAAGAAGATCAGTGGTTGTGGCAACATGAAGATGACCCCACCGGCGATGACCATTGGTAAGGACTTGCCGGCAAAGGCGAAGAGCAACAGCCCAATCAGCATTACCAAAATGGAGTAGAAGAAGACCTTGCGCCGGCTAAACTTCTTTGCCAGACTTGGGAAGAGCGAAACCGTCACGACCCCGATCAGCCCGTTGATTAAGGCGTATAGGGTGTAGGTGCTGGCCTTCCCCAGAATGTAGGTGAAGTAGTACAGTTGGAAGGAATTCATAATTTGAATCCCGGTCGTGTACAGGACGTAAGTTAAGGAAATCGCCATCAGTTGGTCGTTGTGGATCAAGACCCCAATCACCTTCCCGAAGGTCGTCTTTTCCGTGTTCTTCCGCAGTTCGTTGTCCTTTTCGTGAGTGAAGATCCCCACCCCGATGGAAGTTACGGCCGCAATCGTTGCGATGATCGCAGCAAAGGCGAACCAACCGCGGCTGTCCCCGGAGCCCCCGTTGGATTGGAGGGAGAAGAAGAGAACGATCGGCATCACGATCACCCCAACTAATTGGCCCCCTAAAGTGGAACCAACCCGGGCGAAGGTAGCCGTCTTTTCCCGTTCAGCGGAGTCAAATGAAATGGCTGGAATCATTCCCCAGAACGCAATGTCGTTAAAGGAATAGAAGATATCCATCAAAATATAAAGAATTGCAAAGACAATCAAGTACAGCCATGGGTTCTTGTAAGTCAAGCCCCCCATGTCTGTAAACAGAACCGCAATTGCGACGGCGGAAACAACCCCACCACCAACAACCCAAGGCTTAAAGTGGCCCCACTTGGTGTTGGTGTTATCGATCACGTTCCCAATGAACGGGTCGATTGCCAATTCCACAATCCGTAAGATCATAATCGTCATGGAGATGAAGTAAACCATGCGGGTCGCTTCACCCCCGGCATTGCTACTGAACAGGTGTCCAGTAACGAACATCATAAAGTAAGTCGAGAGCATCCCGTAGAACATATCGTGCCCAAACGCACCGAATGAATACGCGATCCGGGAACTCATCGTCTTGCCTGAGCTGCCATCACTCATTAATCCGTACCTCCTCAAAAAACAAAATACGCAAATACCGTTTACATTTAAGTATCTTAAGCGCTTACATAAGATTGGTCAATGGTTTTTACTAAAATTTTTACTCATTTTTTTGGTCCGGTCCACTGAAGGGACGGTGAGCTAGCCCAGCAACCCTAGTAAAAAACCGGCTCACGCTAAAGCGCGGCCGGTTGACTGGAAACTAATTTTTAATGTCGAGGTGGTGGTGCAAAATCGGCAAAAAGTGTTTGTCAGCCCAACCGATAATGGCCCCCTGAGTCAAGATATTGTACAAAGTGCCCCAGCCGAAGGAAAAGAGCTGGTGGGTAAAGGCGAAGACCAGTAGGACTAAGGCGAGCGGGGGCACATTACTGAGCCACTGGGAAGTTACCGGCGAACCGTGTAAAAAGCGGAAGCGCAAAATATACGGCATGTCATCATTGGGGTGCATGATTAAATTAGCGCGTTGGTAAAGCGAA
This sequence comes from Limosilactobacillus ingluviei str. Autruche 4, assembly GCF_000312405.1. Classification (NCBI taxonomy): domain Bacteria; kingdom Bacillati; phylum Bacillota; class Bacilli; order Lactobacillales; family Lactobacillaceae; genus Limosilactobacillus; species Limosilactobacillus ingluviei. The sequence goes on from NZ_HE997174.1 coordinate 99,130, forward strand.
ACGGCACACGCTACCCCAAACAAACCAATGACATCAAAAGCGATCCGCCATCCCAACGGTAAGGTCGGAACGCCCAGGGCAACAAAGATCCGCTCAAAGAAGGCCAGCAAATAGGAAAAGGGAGTAATAAACAGGAGGTTGCGCACTAAGCGAAAGTAGTCAAAGCGGCCTAATAACGATAAATTGACAAAGGCGACGATCACCCCTTCTAAAAAGAGGATATTCCCGAGGGAAACGTGAAGCCACCCGCTCAAGCTAACAGCCGAAGCAGTCCAAATGGCACTCCCCAAATGGGTAGAGACCGTTAAAGCATTGAAGAAACTGTTGATTAAGATTGAAAGGGCCAAAAAGGCCAAGCGGCCGTTGAAGCTGTTGGCCCATCCGGCCGCCGGGCGTTGTGCTTGCATGGGGATCGCACCTTCCTTAACATAAAATTTAACATTGTCTACTCTACCACAGATTAAAGTGGTTGGCGGAAAAAGACCGCTAGAAATCAGTGCGTAAAAATTAGAAAACTGTGAGAGAAAGCAGCGATCTTTTCACAGCTGATTTTAAGCTTTTATCAAACGGTTGGTGAATTGTGGTAAAGTAGATATAAATGGATGAGATGGAGGAATGATCATGAAACACTACCGGTTCAGCCGCCTGTCGTTAGGGTGGCAGATTTTTATCGGTTTACTGGCGGGGATTGTGGTGGGGATGATTTTTTATCAGAACCACACTGCGATCACCGTCTTACAAAGTTTAGGGACGATCTTCTTGCGGATGATTCAAATGATCGTCATGCCAATTGTGATCTCATGTTTAACGGTGGGGATTGCCAACATTGGTGATATTAAAAAGTTAGGGCGGATCGGGGGTAAGACCTTGATCTACTTTGAAGTCTTAACGACGATTGCGATTATTTTAGGGTTGATCGTGGGGAACTTGGCGCACCCGGGTAGCTTTATTGATATTCACAAACTGCAATCGACCAGCATTGCCTCTTACATGGCCAGTGCGAAAACGGCTTCGCATACCGGCTTTTGGGACATTTTATTAGCAATTATTCCAACTAATATCTTCAAGTCGATTGCCGATGGCGATATGATGCCAGTGATCTTTTTCAGCGTCTTCTTTGGGCTGGGACTGGCCGCGATTGGCGAGCAAGCCAAGCCCGTCATTGATGTGTTGAACACAGTGGCAGAAGTCATGTTTAAGGTCACCAGCTGGGTGATGAAATACGCCCCGATTGGGGTCTTTGGACTGATTGGGATGACGATTGCCCAAATGGGGGTCAGCGCCCTCTTGCCGTTAGGGTACTTTATTTTAATCGCCTACCTGACGATGATTATTTTCTGTGTTGTCATTTTGGGGATCGTGGCCAAAATTTTCCACTTGCATTACTGGAAGACCATGAAGGTCGTGGCCGATGAAATCATTTTGGCCTTTTCGACCGCCAGCTCGGAAGTAACCTTGCCCCGCTTGATTGACAAGACCCAAAAGATGGGGGTCGACCAGGGGATTACTTCATTTGTGATTCCCACCGGCTATACCTTTAACCTGGATGGGTCGGCGATTTATCAATCCCTGGCGGCGTTGTTCTTAGCCCAAGCTTATGGCCTCCACTTATCATGGGCGCACCAGTTTACCTTATTACTGGTTTTGATGGTGACGTCAAAGGGGATGGCCGGGGTGCCCGGGGCGTCCTTTGTCGTCTTATTAGCCAGCGTCTCAACCATCGGGGTGCCGGTGGCCGGGTTGACCTTTATTGCCGGCATTGACCGTTTCGTTGACATGGGTCGGACGGCGGTCAACGTGGTTGGGAACTCGATTGCCACCTTGGTAATTGGTGAATCGGAACATGCCCTGGACCGCGAACAATATGAGCACTACTTGGCGCACTACCACGAAGCGAAAGGATAGATCATGACAGAAAAATTACCATTACGCAGCGAAGTGCCAACGGAATTGACCTGGGATTTAACCCGTCTGTTTACTAGTGATGAAGCAATGCAGCGCGCTTTGCAGACAACGCAAAAACGGGCCCAGGCCTTGGCGGCCATGAAGGGGCAATTGACCAGTGCGGCCAAGCTCTTGCAGGTTTTACAAGCCGTCAAAACAATTGATGAAGAGTTGGAACAAGAATATGTCTATGCCTTCTTGCGGCGCGATAGTGATACGACGGATGCCACGGCCACGGCGCTATTTGGTCAAGCCGCCCAGGCTGCGACCCAAATTGAAACGGCCCTGGCCTTTATTGACCCAGAAATCATTGCACTCAGTGATGAACAAGTGGCCGCTTGGCAAGCCGCTGAGCCCGGCTTGGCGGAATTTGCTTTCCAATTGGCCGCGTTGCGCAAGCAAAAGGACCACGTTTTAGCCGGTGAGCAGGAGCGGCTCTTGTCGCGGTTGAACCGGGCGTTGGATGGAGCCAACGAAGTCTACAATACGCTTAATGACGCGGACCTGGATTTTGGTCAGATTCGCGATGAGGCGGGGCAGTTGGTACAACTGACCCACGGAAACCGGAGTCAGTTTACCGAATCGACCGATCGGACAGTCCGCAAAGCCGCGGCCTTGGCCTACCAAAAGCCCTACCACGCCTTGCGACACACCTTTGCGGCGACCTTTAACAACTTTGTGGACAGTCAAAATGCGCTGGCCGAGTTGCGCCACTACCCTTCGGCCCGGGCGGCGGCTTTGGGGCGCAATCAAATTGACGAAGCCGTGTATGATACGTTAGTGCAGACGGTGAATGCGCACTTGGCTTTAGCGCACCGGTGGTATGCCTTAAAGAAGCGGATCTTGGGATTAGACCCGTTTTACCAATACGATATTCCAACTCCTTTGGCGGGTGGTGACCAACTGAAAACCACCTATCAAGAAGGACAAGCGATGGTGTTGCAAGCAATGAGTGTCCTCGGGGATGAGTACGTCGCGGGGCTGAAGCAGGAATTTAGCCAGCGGTGGGTTGACGTGGCTGAGAATAAGGGGAAGCGTTCCGGGGGCTATCAGATCAGTGCTTACCGGGCGAACCCGTTCATTTTATTGAATTGGACCGATAAGCTCTATTCGACCTTTGTGTTAGCTCACGAGTCTGGTCACGCCATGCACTCGTGGTTCAGTCAGCACCACCAACCGTCCGAATATGCGGATGCGCCGATTTTCTTGGCGGAGGTGGCCTCAACGTTTAATGAACACCTTTTAACGGATTGGTTGCTGAAAAAGTATCGTGACGACCCGCAAGTCCAATTGTACGTCTTGGAACAATCCATTGACGGTTTTATTGGAACGATCTACCGGCAAACGCAGTTCGCGGAATTTGAACACCAAGCTTACCAGCAACAACAAGCGGGCGAGACCCTAACGGCGGATGCTTTAGATGCGCTCAATGAACAGTTGTTAAAGAAGTATTATGGCCCAGCGGTGGAATTAGCGGGAACTTTGACCCAAAGTTGGGCCTACGTACCACACTTCTATATGAACTACTACGTTTACCAATACGCGACGTCATGGGCAATTTCGACCAGCTTGGCAGCGCAGGTCTTAGCGGGCCAGCCTGGCGCCAAGGAACGCTACTTAGCCTTTTTAGCGGCCGGTGGTTCGGATACCCCGGCGAAAGTTTTAGCGGCCGCTGGCATTGATATTACCAACGGGCAATACTTGACCGAGGCCCTCCAGGTCTTTGCGCACCGCTTAGATCAAATTGAAGCGTTATTGGCGCAAATAGCGGCAAAAGATTGACACCAGACAGCGTTTTCAGTAGGATAAAGACAAGTTAATTACGCCGGTTGGCTTACCCCCGGGGAGTCAACCACCAAGGCACCAACGACCTTCCACTAGGGCCTGTCAGTTTGACATGCGGGAGATCGGGGGTGCCTTTTTAACAAGAACCAGGAGGCGACAAAAAATGGAAGTCAAAGTTCAACGCTTAGCAGAATTAACGAGTGCAGAATTTTATCAAATTGCCAGGGAACGAGTCAAAGTCTTTGTGGTTGAACAAAATTGTCCCTACCAAGAAATTGACGAGCAGGATGGCACGGCGTATCACTTGCGTTTATTTGATGACGCCGGCCATTTGGTGGGCTATACCCGGTTAATGGCCACCGCGACGGGGGCAGCGTTTGGCCGGGTGTTGGTGCCCCAAGCCTACCGGGGGCACGCGTATGGCCGCCAATTGGTAGCGGCTACGATTGACTGGGCGCACCGGTTATTTCCCGGGAAATTAATTGAGATCGAAGCGCAAAACTATTTGCGGCACTTCTACGAATCCTTTGGGTTTAAAGCGGTCTCAGAGGTCTTTTTGCTAGATGGCATTCCTCACCTTAAAATGATCCTGGCAACGGAAGGCGGCGATTAAATGACCGGAGCTTTGGCAATCAAACGAGAAATTAATCACTACGTTATCCGCAATATTTTGGCGAACGTGGGGCTATCAACTTATGTCCTCATTGATACCTTGTTTATTGCAATTGCGGCGGGTTCACTGGGGTTGACGGTCTTGAACTTAGCCCTGCCCCTGTACAATATTTTTAACGCTACGGGGCTGTTGCTCGGTGTCGGGGGCGCCACTTATTTTTCTTTGCATAAGGTAAAGGAGCCGGCCCGGGTCCAAACAACGTATAGTCAGTTGATGATTTTTGCCTTTGGCCTGGGGGTGGTTGAAATTGGCTTGATTTGGCTGTTTTTAGATCCCCTATTGCACCTGCTGGGGGCGGATAGCCAAACCCTGGGCTTAGGGCGAACCTACGTGGGGATTATGGCCTTCAGTGCGCCCTTATACATGTGCAATTACATTACGATCAACTTTGTTCGCAATGATGGCAACCCAAGTCTAACGATGATGGCAACCTTGACGGAAACCGTGTGCGTGGTGCTGATTGATTGGTTCTTTATCTTTAAGTTGGGCTTACAAATGGAGGGGGCGGCCTTGGCGGTGATTTTTTCACCACTATGCAGCCTGTTGGTCTTAAGCCGCCATGCCCGCTTCAAACACCGCCAATTAACCTGGCGCTGGGTCAAACCGCAGTTGGCGACCCTGAAAGCGGCGGCGCGGTTGGGGCTGGCGCCCTTTATGAATGAAATGAGCAGTGGGGTCAGCATTTATGTTTTTAATTGGATGCTGTTGCTGCTGGCGGGAAACTACGCGGTCGCGGCGTACGGGGTGGTGGCCAATGTGGCGATTATCACCCTCGCGGCCGCCAATGGGGTTGCGCTAGGGGTGCAACCGATTGCCAGCCGCGAATTTGGCAAGCACGCGCCGCAAAATGCTGTTACGGCGTTTTGGCATGGCTTGAAGCTGACGGTCACGTTAGCGGCGCTCTTAACGCTCGGTTTAATTGTTTTTAAAGCCCCGATTGTGGCGCTGTTCAACACCGAACACCAACCCCAATTACTGCACTATGCGCTGACGGGGTTGCCAATTTACTTTACCAGTGCCGTCTTTGCGGCGGCCAACATTTTGATGATTATCTTTCTAACGGCTGTCAACCGCGGGCAAGTATCATTTACGCTGTCTTTTTTACGGGGGTATGTAATTTTATTGCCCCTGATCGTTTTGCTGGCTTGGCTCGGCGGCGTGAACGGGGTTTTTGCGGCGATGCCGGTCAATGAGCTGCTCATCACTTTGATTGGCGCCGGGATGGTGAGAAACGAATTGCGCCGCTTGACAGCGTGAGCGGTAAGTAAAAGCGGGCCAAGCTAATTTCTGTGCTTGGCCCGCTTTGGGATTTAGTGATGAGCGTCGTCTTTTAAGTCATCGGCGGACAAATCGTCGACGTTTTGGAAGGTGATGCCGCGGTGATCAACACTGGTTGAAAAGACGATTTGGGTACTGGTCTTGCCAAACCGACTTTGCAGATCATTGATAAAATTGTCCAGGGCGGCGGTGGATTCAAAGACAACTTCCATTAACTCAGAGTAATCGCCAGTTACGCAATTACACTCAATGATGTTCGGAACCGTTTTGACAAAGGGGTAAAACTCTCCCTTTTGCCGGGGTTCCAGTTGAATTTGGATGAAGGCTTTGACGTGGTAATCGAGCTTTTCAAAGTTTACGCTGGCGTGATAGCCGGTAATGATGCCGGCTTTTTCTAATTTGGCAATCCGGGCGGCAATGGCCGGGGATGAGATATAACAGGCGGCAGACAACTCTTTGAGCGAAGCCCGGGCATTTTGCTCAAGCATGTTAATGATCTTGCGGTCGATTTGATCCATTGCAAAAACTCCTTTTGACGTCAAAAAGACAACCGGTGTTCATGAAATTAAACTAGGACGATTGTAGAACATTTTATGGGGGAAAGTCAACGACAACCGAAGATGGAAAACATTTTCACCACTTTTTGTTCAGTTAAGCTAGGGATAAATATGGTACAATAAAAACAAGAGTTGAGTGAATGGAGTGAAAATTATGGATCAAGAATACGAAAACATCCTCGTGCCCGTTGATGGGTCAGCTCAAGCAGAAATGGCGCTGCGCAAAGCGATTGCAGTTGCCAACCGGAACGGCGCTCACATTGACTTATTGAACGTAATCGATACCCGGGCGATGTCATACAACTTTGCCGGCATGTCCGACGGCAGCATTGCTTACCAATTAGTGGACAAGGCGAAGGAATACTTACAAAGTTTATTGGAACAAGCGAAGCAAGACGGGTTTGAAAACTTGGACATTCACATCCGGTTAGGGAACCCGAAGACGGTAATTTCCTTTGATTTCCCGCGTGATCACAGTAATGACTTGATCATGATGGGGGCCAGCGGGATGTCACGCTTACAACGGGCAATGGTGGGCTCAGTCACGTCCTTTGTTAAGCGCAACGCGGCGATTGATGTCTTGGTAGTACGGACGGACTTGCAAGCGCGGCCGGAAGAATAGTTGACACGCTTCCCGTTTGCGCGTATGCTTACTTTTAATTAATTACTGGGAGGATCACTGATGCCAATTAAGCAACTCAAGGCGAGCTTGTGTTGTTGTGGATCGCGTCTTATGCGAGCGACCCACTTTTTTGGCATGGTTGATGATTAAAGACAGCAATCGCTGACCACCCCATTAAGACAGGTCAATTGGATAAGACGCCAATTCTAAGCAGGGAATTGGCGTCTTTTTGTGTCTAAGTCCAAGAAAGGAAGAACCACCATGATTTACCACCACGTGCACGAATTAATTGGGCAGACCCCGTTGTTGGAATTAGCGCTCCCGACCCCCAATCAGAGTCGGATTTTAGCGAAATTAGAATTTTTAAATCCTGGGGGGAGCGTGAAGGATCGGCTAGGGCAAATGATCATTGAAGGCGGCATTGCTGCGGGAGACATTCTGCCTGGTCAGACCACGATTATTGAGCCGACGGCGGGGAATACGGGGATTGGCTTGGCTCTGGCGGCCCAGCGGTATCATTTGCCGTTGAAACTAGTGGTGCCCGCTAAATTCAGCCAGGAAAAGCAAACGCTGATGCGGGCTTTGGGGGCTGAAATTATTAATACCCCCAGTGCATTGGGGATGACCGGGGCGACGAAAAAAGCTTACGAACTAGCGGCCCAAGTCCCGGGCTCATATGTGCCCAACCAATTTAACAACCCACTGAACCCAGCAGCTTACCAGCGCACGTTAGGACCAGAAATTCTGGCGGCTTTAGGGGCGGAACCAATCACGGCTTTTGTCGCCGGCGCAGGCACGGGCGGAACCTTTGCTGGCACGGCGCAAGCCTTACAAGCGGCCCAGCCTGATGTCTATACCGTGGCGGTGGAACCGGCGGGTTCGATTTTAAACGGGGGCCCCGCTCATCCCCACCGCACGGAAGGGATTGGGGTGGAACAACGGCCACCGTTCTTTGACCAGGTCCGCGTAGATCAAGTTCAAACCATCAGTGATGACGCGGCCTTTAGCGAAGTTAAGCGCGCAGCACGCGAGCTTGGGTTGTTAATTGGCAGCTCCAGTGGTGCCGCTTTGGCAGCCAGTTTAGCGGTTGCCGAACAATTGCCGGCCCATGCAACGATCGTCACGATTTTTCCGGACGGCAGCGACCGCTACCTCAGTGAGGGAATTTACGATTAGGGGGGGAGGACCAATGTGGCAAGCGGCAAAGTATATTCAAAAGCTTGATCCCGCCGCCAAAAGCGTCTGGGAAGTACTGCTAACCTACCCGGGGTTTCACGCCTTAGGGTGGTATCGGCTCAGTCACTGGTTGTACCAACATCACGCCCACCTGCTGGCCGCGCTGGTAGCTAGTTTGGGCCGCTTTTTTACCCAGGTGGAAATCCACCCGGCGGCGACGATTGGCCACCACGTCTTTATTGATCATGGTCACGGCGTGGTGATTGGGGAAACGGCGGTTGTGGGGGATTACGTCACGATTTTGCATGGTGTAACCTTAGGCAGCAGCAAAGCCCAGCCGACCCCGGGACCGCGCCATCCGCAAGTGGCCAGTCACGTCTTTTTAGGGGCGCACGCCCAAGTGCTGGGCCCCGTTAAGATTGGGGAAGGCGCCAAAGTAGGGGCGGGGACGATTGTCTTGCATGATGTACCGGCCCACCGGACCGTGGTCGGGAACCCCGGCCGCTTGGTCCCGGTGAAAGCTAAACTGCAGATTGTAGGAGACAAGCAGGAAGCTTAGCGTAATTTAAGCAACAAAAAAAGCGGCGAGCGGT
>NZ_HE997174.1:109409-344966 GCF_000312405.1 Limosilactobacillus ingluviei str. Autruche 4
GGTGCTCGTCGCTTTTTGCGTGTGGCCAAAGCCTATTGTTCTTCGTACCAGCTGTAGTGGAAGTTCCCTTCGCGGTCCACCCGTTCGTAGGTGTGGGCACCGAAGTAGTCCCGTTGTGCTTGCAGCAGGTTAGCTGGCAGCACTTCAGCCCGGTAGGAGTCGTAGTAGCTGATGGCTGCGGCAAATGCCGGTACCGGAATCCCTGCCTTGATGGACAAGGCTACGACTTCCCGGATTGCCTTTTGGTACTTAGCTGCGATGTCCTTGAAGTAGTCATCTAACAGCAAGTTCTTCAATTCAGGGTTCTTTTCGTAGGCGTCCGTAATCTTTTGTAAGAATTGAGCCCGGATAATGCACCCTTCGCGCCAGATTTGGGCTAATTGACCGTATTGCAGGTTCCAGTCGTAGCGTTCGGAGTCGATCCGCATTTGATCGAACCCTTGGGCGTAAGACATCACCTTCCCGAAGTAGAGGGCTTGGCGAATCTTTTCGATGTATTCCTTCTTTTCAGCGTCCGTCAGGTTAACGGCTTCAACATCGGCTGGCAATTCCTTGCTTGCGGCAACCCGTTCTTGCTTCATCATGGAGATGTAACGAGCGTAAACGGCTTCCGTAATTACGGATTGTGGAGCACCACCGTCCAGGGCAGTTTCAGAAGACCACTTCCCAGTCCCCTTGTTTGCCCCCCGGTCGAGGATCATGTCCACGATCGGCTTGGACTTGTCAGCGCCCAAGTCGTCCTTGCGCGTCAGAATGTCAGCGGTGATTTCAACTAAGTAGGAGTCCAATTCACCCTTGTTCCATTCGGCGAAGATGTCAGCCATTTCGTCTACGGAGAGGCCTAAGACGTTGCGCATCACGTTGTAGCTTTCGTCGATTAATTCTTCGTCCCCGTATTCGATCCCGTTGTGGACCATCTTAACGTAGTGACCAGCCCCGTTTGGCCCAATGTAGGTCACACATGGCTTGCCATCTTCGGCCTTGGCGGCAATTTGGGTCAGGATTGGTTCAACCAGGTCGTAAGCTTCCTTTTGACCACCTGGCATCAGGGAAGGACCTTGCAAGGCACCCAGTTCCCCACCGGAAACCCCCATGCCGATGAAGTTGATCCCGGACTTGTCCAACTTAGCGTTGCGGGCCATCGTGTCGTGGAAGTTGGTGTTCCCACCGTCGATCAGCACGTCACCCTTGTCCAGCAGTGGCAGCAAGCCGTCAATCACAGCGTCAGTCCCCTTACCAGCTTGGACCATCATCAAGATCCGACGTGGCTTTTCCAGGGAGTTTACGAAGTCTTCCAGGCTGTAGCTAGGAACGAGCTTCTTTTCGCTGTGGTCGCGCATCATTTCGTCCGTCCGTTCGCGGTGGCGGTTGTAAACGCCGACCGTGAAGCCGCGGCTTTCGATGTTCAAGGCCAGGTTCTTACCCATGACGGCAAGACCGATCACACCAATTTGTGCCTTTTGATCTGACATTGTGTTGTCACACTCCTTAATCTAATAAAACATACTTACAGGCCCCATTATAACAGATCACTTCTGAAACGGAAACGTTTTTGCTAATCGTTGAGCAAGACCAATTTCGCCGGAAGCGCTGCCATCTGTAATGAAACGGGGATCAAGGCGCTTGCACCGGTGGTGAAAAATTTTAACGAGGCCTAACCACAAAAAAGCGCCCCGCAAGCGGGACGCTTTGAGTAATCATTTACTTGTTTAACTTGTAGATCCAAGCGCGACCATCGCGGGCCAACAATTCGTCGGATGCCGCTGGGCCCATTGAGCCAGGGGCGTAGTTCGGGAATTGTGGTTCTTCGATGTCCCACAGCTTGCGAACCACGTCAACGAACTTCCAGGAGTAGGCGATTTCAGCCCAAGAAGCAAAGTTGGTGTGGTTGCCTTCCAAGGCATCGTGGAAGAGCCGTTCGTATGGTTCAGGCGCTTCCTTCTTTTCCGCGGCGGATTGCAAGAACTTCAAGTCGACGGGTTCGGTCTTGAAGCCTTGGCCGGTACTCTTGGCGTTAACCCGCAAAGCAAAGCCGGATTCTGGTTCCACGTAAATCGTCAAAACATTGCTCTTCAAGGATTGATCAGACATCATCCGCGGGTTGGCAAAGATGTCGATCAACGGCTTCTTGAAGACCACGTCGATCCGGGTGAACTTGTCAGCCAGCTTCTTCCCGGTCCGGACGTAGAATGGCACCCCTGACCAGCGGTAGTTGTCAAACAACAGCTTGGCAGCGACGAAGGTTTCCGTAGCGGAGTCAGCTGGGACCCCGTCAGCATCCCGGTAAGCCGGCGTGTCAGCGCCAGCGTCATATTGGCCGCGAACGAAGTTGGAAGCAGCTTCAGATGGGGTGTACACCCGCAGGGACCGTAAAGCCTTGATCTTTTCCACCCGGACGTCACTATCGGTAAAGGAAACTGGTTGTTCCATGGCTAATTGGGCGACCACTTGCATAATGTGGTTTTGAACCATGTCCCGCAGTGCCCCGGAGTTGTCGTAGTAACCAGCCCGTTCTTCCACCCCTAACTTTTCGCTCAGGGTAACTTGAATGTTGTCGATGTAGCGGTTGTTCCACAGGGATTCAATGATCGTGTTCCCAAAGCGCAGGGCTTGGATGTTTTGTACCATTTCCTTTCCCAGGTAGTGGTCAATCCGGAAGATTTGGTTTTCTTCAAAGGTTTGGGACAATTCGTCGTTTAATTCCTTAGCGGAAGCGAAGTCGCGGCCGAATGGCTTTTCCATGATCAGCCGGTTGTAACCTTCGTCCGTCAATAAGCCTTGCTTCTTGATGTTCATGGCAATTACCCCAAAGAATTGCGGTGCCACGGACATGTAGAAGAGCCGGTTGCCCTTCGTCCCGAATTGTTGGTCCAATTCGGCCAGGCGGTCCTTTAAGACGTCGTAGTGTTCCGGCTTGGTAACGTCGTGGGCTTGGTAGAAGAAGTGCTTAGCAAAAGCAGCGGCTTCCCCAGCCTTGGTTTCCTTGATGTCCTTGATGGAATCAGCAACCAACGCTTGGAATTCTTCGTCACTCTTTTCCCGCCGGGAAGTCCCGAGCAAAGCAAAGTGGTCAGCGAGGTATCCCTTTTGGTATAACTTGAACAGGGATGGGTAGAGCTTACGGTGGGCAAGGTCACCGGCAGCCCCAAATAAGGTAATCAAAGCAATGTTTTCCGTAGCCAATATGTTCACTCCTCTAGAATCTACATAAAATTCGCTCTAACAGTAGCAATTATATACTTTCTTTGGCGGCTCTGCACGGAAAAAGCGGGTCCCAAGCCCGGTAGGAAGCGAATGGAATGGCTAAGACGACCGGATGGCACCGCAAATTGTTAAACGTCAAACAAAATTGGTCTAGGTCGAAATTATTTTTCAATGATTTGGTCGTGACGTTCGCTTAAGAGGCCAAAGCCAGTGAAAACAAGCGTGATGACAATGGTAACCAACAGGGCTAATTGCCAGTTGCCCGTCGCCGCTTTTAAGTTCCCCGTCAACCACGGCCCAATGGCGGCCAGCAAGTAACCCAAGGATTGGACCATCCCTGATAAGGCGCTGGTGTCAGCGGGATTGCTGGTCTTAAGGCCAAATAGGGTCATGATCAAACCAAACGTGGACGCGGTCCCTAACCCCAACAAGAGGGCCAAACCGGTGTAGTAGGCCAAATTACCAATTGGCAAGAGCAACCCCAAGTAGCCCAGCAGGGTCAAGCCCCCCGCAACGGCCACGATGGCGCCGCGCTTTTTGACTTTAGTGGCCAAGAGCGGGACCACAAAGGCGGTCGGCATCGAAAAGAGTTGGAAGAGCCCGGCCACCAGACTGGCTTGGTTGGTTGACAGGCCGTGGTCCATGGCAATGCTTGGCAGCCAGGCAACGGTTGTGTAAAAGACAAAGGACGAGAGACCAAAGTACAACAGCAAGTACCACGCCCGCCGGTTGCGGTACATGTTGTGACCTTGACTGGCGCCAGCTGCTTGGGTTGGCGTTGGTCGGTTCCCCTTTAAGGTTGGGATCCATAATAAGGCAGTTAAAATGACCAGCCCGGTCAAGACCTGCACCCCGGTTTGCCAACTGCTGTGTTGGGCAATCGGGGTGATTAAGTAAGCCCCTAAGGCCGAGAACATCGTTAAGGAGACGTTAAAGAGGCTGGTCATCAGCCCAATTTTAGCGGGGGTCTTTTCGGTAATGATGGCGGGCAGCAAGACGTTGATAAAAGTCGTGGCAACCCCAATCAAGACGGTCCCTAACATTAAGGTGGTTAAAGAAAGCACCCGGGCCGCGGACCCCAGGGCCAAGATGACCAAGGCGATGGCGATGGCGGCTTCGTTGCCGATGCGCCGGCTGACGGCCGGAACGATTGAGGACAACAGTCCAAAACACAGCAACGGAATCGTCGTTAAAATTCCGAGGCTAGTAGCTGGGACGTGGAAGCTGGCTGCGATCTCGTTGACCACGGACGGCAAGGAAGTAAATGGCGCCCGCATGCAGGCCCCGAGTAAAAAGAAGCCCAGCACGAGAAAGCCGGTTTGGCGATGTGTTTGCTGCAAGATATTCAATCCTTTCTGTTGGAAAATTTTTTCGCACGGTCAAACTCAATCCATTTTAGCACATATAACGTTTTACCTTGAAGGAATTTTCCGCGGAGGGAACGGCCGCAGGGACCCGCGCCAGCCTGGCAGGCTGACCGGGGCAAATTGACGAAGGCAGCGCAAAATAATACAATAGGTGGGATTGAGATCGGAGGAACAGCATGGCGGCAAAAATATATCCGTATTTAACATTTGAAAATGCCAAGGTGGCAATGGACTACTACGCCCAATACTTTGGGGCGGAAATTATCCGCAGGGTGCCGTTGACTGAGGAACAAGCAGTCAGTTTAGGGTTGCCAAGTGAAAACTTGGCGGCCACGACGGCCCAAGGCGAATTTTTGGTGGCGGGGCAAAAATTGCTTTGCGCCGATGCAACGATGATGACCCCGCAAGCGTCATCTTTAGTATCAATTTTTCTGACCTTTGCAGGGGATGCCGCGGCGGCGCGGGCCTTTTTCGAACAAATTACGGTTGCCCCGGACTTACGGGTGACCTTACCCTTTGGGCCCCACCAATTTAACGGCCAGCTGGGCCAGGTGGTGGACCGCTATGGGATTACCTGGTTTGTGGCAGCCGAATAAATTAAGAACGGGGGTGAGAGAAAACGGCCGTTTTCCCTCACCCCCTTCTTTGGTTGCTTGGCCTAATTAGGCGTTAAATTCCGCAGCGCGTTGCTTGAGGATCGCGTAGATGCGTTCAATGTCGCGGTCGGTCCCTCGCAATTCGTAGTCGGCCAAAAAGGGCACTTTGAATTCGTCGCTGTACTTGCGGGCGGTTAAACAGTATTGTTCGTTGAAGTTTTTGTTACCAGACCCCACGACCCCCATGCACTGGCTGGCGTTGTCGTTTTGTCCGATGTATTCGCCCAGGGCATTGGTCATCATTTCCGTAAAGCCGGAATCAAAGCCGTTGCCCCCGTCCAAGTAGGTGGGGACAAAGACGAAGAAGGGGGCACTTTCTTTGGTTGGGAGGGTTTGGTCGGTAATTTCTTTTAAGTGCACGGCCGGATTCTCTGCGTCAATGACGTGGTGTTGTTCGGCGTAGGAAGCCAGCCGGTTTAAAAAGGAACGTGTATTGCCTTCAATTGAGATATAAAGGATGTTAAGATCAGTCATAATTTACTTACCTCGGTCAGTTAGTTTCTGATAATCTATTGTACGCGGTTTCGAAGAAATTTGAAATAAGTTGACCCGGGATTTTTGGAAGGAAATGGACGATGAGAATCGAATTAGTTGATGAATTCACAGGTGACTTGGGCCGCCAAATTGTGGCCTTGACGGGGGCCATCCGCCACCCCAATTGGCAATTTGCGTTTCCGGCAAATCTGGTTCTGGGGTGGCTGCCCGACTTTTCGGCTCCGGATCTCGGGGTCAGAAATTTGGTCGCCGCCGTGGATGCCAATCCGGTCGCCCCACAAAAGATTGTGATGCTTTCGCCGGCCGGGACGGCGGATGATGCGGACCTTGATCAATTGATCAGCTGGTACGGAGCAAACGCGTCCACTTTACTGGGGGATGCCCTGTATGCGGTTAAAATGGTGGATGAATTAGAACTGCCGTATACGGTAATTCGGACCTTGCCGGTGGTGCGCCAAGGGGGCGGCCAAAAGCTGTCGCCAGAGGGGGAACCCATGCAAGGGCAGGCCACCAATCAAGCGGCGTTAGCGCACCTCTTTGGGACGGCGCTACAAACCGCGCAGTACCAAAACCAATCGATCGGCTTGGGGGAATAAGTGGTTTTTAAAACCAGGTGCTGGCAGATCCGAGCTAGCTTGGTTATAATAGAGCTAACAGCAAACGAAATAACCAGCAGAGGGGGATTAGCATGGACCTGAGTAAATACGAAGCGTGGCGCAAGCGCTTGGCGTCCAGTCAATTACGCCGGTGGGAAGAATTGCCCGAGCTCAACTTGTATATTGATCAATTGGTGGCAGTGATTAACGACCGGTGTGCCAGCTTAGGGGTCAGCCCGGTTACCAAATCAATGATCAATAACTACGTGAAAAAAGGGGTCATTATGGCCCCGGTCAAAAAGAAGTATTCCCGCTACCAAGTGGCCGCGGTAATGGTGATTGCCCTGCTAAAAAACATCTATCCTTTAGATGCAATCAAAGCCGCTTTAGATCAATTAACGATCAATGATTACCCCCAAGCGACCTATAATCGCTTTGTGGAACACTTTAACGCGCTACTATTAGAGCAAACGCCGCCCCAAGGTCAAGTGGCTCCTGCTAACGATGAATTGTTGCGGTTAGCGGCGCAAACGGCTTACCAACGGATGCTGGCGACGAAATTATTAGCAGAGATGCAACGCCAGCAAGCACCGGTCACGGTGAAAAAAGGCTAAAAAATTGCGGTCCAGCGGGATTAACTGCTGGACCGCAATTTTTAGTTGCGTTTGACCACAATCGAGCCCATGATGACGTCGCCCTTGATAATTAATTGGGGAGTTTGCCCAGCCGCAGGGCGGCCCGGCGCAATCGTAGTCGAACCCAGGATGTTGTCAGTATGGGCGACGACCGTCCAGTCGGCTGGGACGAAGATCCGGAGATTACCCATCACAACGTCAGAATTGATTTGGACCGGGGTCGTCACTTCCTGGTCAAAGTAGAGGGTGACGTTGCCCATGATCACATCACCGTTGACCAGGGCGGTATCACCGGTTAAATAGTGGGTGGCCGAACTCATGATGGTGTCAAAGCTCGTGCTGGTACCGGCATGTTGGTAGGCCGTCTCGCCTTGCCAATCCCGCACCGGCCGCTTGGTGATGATCAGGTGCAGGCCCAACCCGAAGAGCCCCCCAATTAAAGCCAAGCTCCAGGTATCCAGGCTGAGCCAGTGCAGCCAGTGGTCAGCTGCCCCAAGGGTCAACCCGACCCCGGCACAGCCGACCACCAGACTCTTGTTTGCAAAGCCGTAGACCGCAATTAAAAGGGCACAAAGCAGCCAGCTGGTGGCCCACCAGTCGATGTTTTGGGGTAGGTAGTTTTGCAAGGCGAGGCCGAGGGCGATCAGGATTAAGAAAATCCCGGCCACCACACGTTTGGTAGTTTGCATATCAGTTCATCCTTTCAGCAAGGGCGTCGCGTAACGCCTGGTAGTAGTGACGGGAAACGAAGACCCGTTTATCGGTGTGCGCAAAGTGAATCTCACAGCCGGTTAAATTGCGGGTTAAAGAATAGATTTGGTGCAAGTTGAGAATGACGCTTTTGGCGCAACGCAAGAAGTGGTGCGGTAAGCGTGCTTCCAGGTCCTTTAAGCGCCACTTGACTTGGTAGAGCCCGGTGGCAGTGTGGGCCCAGGTCCGTCGGTTGCTGACCTCAAAGAAGAGGATTTCATTGAGGTCTAAATAATATTCAGTGTCGCCTTGAAAGAAGGTTAGCGTGGGCGTTTGACTTTGCAACTGGGTGACCAATTGATTGAGGGCCGGCGTTAAGGTGGCGGTTCGGATCGTGACCACCGGGTCGGTCGCCGCCGGATCAATTTCGATTTTAACTTGCATGCGCATCCCTCCTTTCATCCTTATTATCGAGGGCCCAAGGACAGAAAACAAGGCAATTGGGCTAAGTGGTCGGGTTTGGTGCGCAAGTGGCAATTTGTGGGCGCCCAAAGTAAAACCCGCGCCAAAAGTTGACGCGGGCTAAGTTTAAAATTGACTTTTATGCGGATCAGGCACCGGGTAGAGCAAGCCCCGTCGCCAGTGGCTGGCTTGGGTCTGGACCAAGGTAAAGAGGGCGTCGAAGTCGGGATCATCCGCCAAGTGTGCTTTTTCGCGCAAGAGGGAAGGGAATAAGTCCGCCGCTAACGCACTGATCTTTCCACCGTTGGCTAATTGCTGCGCGGTCGCCGCCAGTTTTTCCCTGACCAGTGGGCTAAGGACTAGTGTTGGCTTATTATAGACTTTTTGAATATCGGCTTGAAAAATTTTTCGTTTTTTGTTGAACATGGTAGGCTTCCTTAACCGCATGGCTGATTAGCCTTGTAATTTTTTGTGCCAACTACTTCACGTACACTTCCGTCTTAGCCGGGGCGGTCTTGGCGATTACCTTCCCGTGGCGGATGTTGTAGAGGACTTCGACGTGTTCGTTTAAGGCGTTGTAGAAGTCGCTTTGGTTTAGCAGAATGCAGTTGCCGGGCTTGCCGACTTCAATTCCGTAGTGATCTTGGATGTGCAGGGTTCGGGCAGCGTTGGTGGTAACGAATTGGTAAGAGTCTTGGATTTGACCGTACCCCATTAGGTGGGCAATGTAGACCCCCATCGTCACCGCGTCGAGCATGTTGCCGTTGCCCAGTGGGTTCCATGGATCCTTAACGTCGTCTTCCCCAAAGGAGACGTTGATGCCGGCGGCGTTGAGTTCCTTGACCCGGGTTACGCCACGGCGCTTCGGGTAGGTGTCAAAGCGCCCGCCGAGGTGCACGTTGACCAGCGGGTTGGCGACAAAGTTGATCCCGCTCATCTTCAAGAGGCGGAAGAGCTTGTAGGTGTAAGCATCGTTGTACGAGCCCATTGCCGTGGTGTGGCTGGCCGTCACCCGGGCCCCCATTTGGCGTTCCAGGGCTTCGGTGGCCAGGATTTCCAAGTTGCGCGAGGCCGGGTCGTCAATTTCGTCACAGTGGACGTCGACCAGCTTGTCATATTTGTCGGCCAGGGCCATCAGGAAGTGGACGGATTCCCACCCGTATTCGGTGTTGAATTCAAAGTGGGGGATCCCGCCAACCACGTCGACCCCTTCCTTTACGGCTTGTTCCATCAGTTCCTTCCCGTGGGGGAAGCTTAAGATCCCCTCTTGCGGGAAGGCCACCAGTTGGAGTTCTAAGTCGTCTTTCATTTCTTCGCGTAATTCCAAGAGGGCCTGGGTGGCGATCAGGTGGGGATCGGTCACGTCAACGTGGCTGCGGACGTGTTGGATCCCATGGCCGATCATGTTCAAAAGGGTCGCCTTGGCACGGCGCTTGACGTCGGCCTTGGTCAGGTCCTTTTTGCGTTCGCTCCAGATCCGGATCCCGTCAAAGAGGGTCCCGGTTTCATTCCATTCCGGTTCGCCGGCCGTCAAAGTCGAATCGAGGTGGACGTGGGAATCGACGAAGGGTGGCAAGAGTAGTTTGCCCTGCCCATCGATCACTTCTTCGCCGCCGCGGGCGCTTAAGTTGGGCGCGATTTGGGTAAAGCGGCCGTTTTCGATTAAAACGTCGGTTAATTGGTGGTGGTTGTTGACGTGGACATTTTTGATTAACATGGTTACTTCCTTTCCAGCAGGCGGGTCAAGCCAGCGTACAGGCCGGCTGAGACCACCATATCTACAAACGTCATCCCGATCGTATTCACAAAGAGCGGGAGCTGGTGGGCGGCCAAGAAGAGGATTACGCTGACGACAAAGGTGATCAGCGCGCTCGGGTTGAAGCCGTTTACATACCAGTAGGCACCGTTTATTTTACCAAATTCTGCGACCTGGTAGCGACCATGCCGGACAAAATAAAAGTCAGTGCAAATAATCGCAATTGTCGGGCCCAAGACCATTGAGACGTAGTCCAGGAAGCTTTCAAAAGTATCCAAGAAGCTGCCGACAAACATTGGGATGAAGGTGACTAAGGTGGCCAAGAGCACGACCACCCACAGGGAGTACTTTAATTTCAGCTTGGGGAAGATATTGGACAGCGCCGAGCCGGCCCCCAACAAGTTGACGGCGTTGGCGGTCATGGAGGTCAAGATAATGACCAGCAGGGCGATCACGCCGAGGCCAAGCTTGCTGGCAATTGTGGAGGGATCAGAGTTGTTCGGGTTGTAAACGCCGGAGGTAATCGCAATCCCGATCGTGGAGATCAACCCGATGAAGGCAAACCAGATCACGCCGACCATGGCGCCCAGCCACGGGGCCAGCGTGGCGTTATCCTTGCGGGCGGTAAAGCGGGTGAAATCAGCCCCTGCCGTGACCCAGGCCAGGTTAAAAGCAGCGACGTAGTCAATCGCCGCCCCGGTGGCCATCTTTTGCTTGACCGGGACCGACCAGTGGGCAATTTGGGTTAATGAAACGGTCTTAAAGACGGCAATTGATTCCCAGATGACAAAGATCAAGACGATGATAATCCCGATCCGTTCAATTAATTGGATTGACCGGGAGCCGCTGGCGACACTGATGATGTGCAAAATGCTCATCACCAAGATCCCGACGATCAGCCCCCATTGGCCGCCCGGTTGGCCCCAAACGGGGCAGCCCAGCAGATCGTGGAAAAGCAAGGAGACCGACTGAGCCGCGATAAAGGTGTTGACGGCCGTCCAGCCGATAAACTGGGTGATGTTGACCAGGGAAGGCAAGTAGCTGCCGCGTTCGCCAAACGACGCGCGGGCCAAGGTCATCGTGGAGACCCCGGTGTGGTAGCCAATGTAGCCGACCAGGCTTAAAAAGACGTAGGACAGGGCCGAGGAAAGGACCAAGACCTTCATCGCAACGGCAAAGCCGCAGGCCGCTAACACCCCACCGACAAACCAGGTCCCATTGTTGGCGTTGGCGCCGACCCAGGTCGCAAACATGTCCCAGCGGGTGGTGTGACGCGCCGCCATCGGGATCGGGGTGATTTCACTGGAAGTTTGTTGTTCTGCCATGGCAAAAACTCCTTTGTAATTAGCTTAATTCTGCCTGGCATTTGGACGGCCAAAAGAAAAAGTCCGTACCACACTGGGCACGGACTAGGGCAAAGCTCCCACGTTAAGGGGGTGATTTTGCTGGTCATTTGCGCCTCACGGGACTGCATTAAATGCCAAACGATGAATTTTGGAAAATTATAGGCAATTCCAGCGCGAAAGTCAAGGCGGATTTAGGGCCTTGCGGACTTCGGCTGGTTCGCCGACAAAAATTTTAGTGGTTGGTGGATTTTACGGCCAAGACTTCCCAGAGCCCTGCTAAACTCAAGAGCCAGATTATTAGGTTCATAATGCCTGAAAGCGACCAGAGACGGGTGGTGAAGAATTCTCCGCTACACCAGAGCACGATGATTAAATCAATGTAGAACGCGGGGTGACGGTAAAAGTTACGATTGAACTGCATTGAAAATCCTCCTCTGCTGATCGGTTAGTTCTTTTTAGCAGCTGGCGTCAACAGGATTTGAGCCAAACTAACAATGCACAGTAGCCAAACTGCGCCATTAACAATTCCCCAAAAGGACAGCAACGCGACCTTAAAAAAGGACCAGGTACATACTAATAGCAGGACTAAGTAGGACCAGAAATTAAATTGGCGATAAAAATGATGATTAAGCCGCATGTGAAACCCTCTTTCTTTAAGCAGTAACGAGGTCGCGATAGAGCGATTTTTGCGCCATTAAGGTGGTATGAGAACCCTGCTCGACAATTGTGCCATTAGCAAAGACCAAGATTCGCTCGGCCTTTTTGGCAACCGCGAGACGATGGGCAATGAAAATGATGGTACGGTCGGGGAGAGCGATTAGGTTATTAGTGATTTTTGCTTCTGTAAGCGGGTCAAGGTTACTGGTTGATTCATCCAAAATCAGCACTGGTGCTGGCGAAAGCAAACTCCGGGCAATGGCAAGCCGTTGTTTTTGTCCACCAGAGAGGATGGTTGCTTGCTCATCTAAGATGGTTTCATAGCCAGCTGGCAGGGCCATGATCTCATCGTGAATCGCCGCCATTTGACAAGCCCAAATGATCTGGTCGGTACTAGGTTTGGTAGCGTAAGGCATCGTTAGATTTTCTAAGATCGTCCCGGCAAAGAGGGCAGGGGTTTGAGGGAGATAGTGGATCAGCTGCCGGAGCGCTTGGTTATCAATGTTGACGGTATTTTGTTGGTTAAGCAGGATTTGGCCCTCAGTTGGTTGGTAAAAGTTGGTTAAAAGCTTGGCAAAGGTTGATTTACCAGCCCCACTTGGCCCGACTAAAGCGATTTTTTCGCCATGAGTAATGGTCAAATTTAATGACTTTAACAAGGCATCTTGGTGGGGATAGCTAAAGCCAACGTTTTGCAACTGGAGTTGTTGGAATGGAGTAGCCAAGTCTGTAATCTTTGCTGTTGGCTCAGGCTTAACTAATAAGACCTCATTGAGCCGATTATTAGCGACTTGTGCATTTTGCAGTTTTGGTTGCAGACCAACCAAGTTCTGCAAGGTTGTCATAAAGTAGGTTAAAAGAGTACTGCACGCCATTAACTCGCCGACGGACAATTGGTGCTTCATCACCAGGGTGGCACCATAGATTAAGGCAAAGGTACTTAAAAGATTTTGAAAAAGGGTTTTGAGGGATTGCTGCCAAAGCTCGAGGCGCGCAAATTTGAGTCCCGCCGTGAGGACCGCTTGATATTTAGTATCAATTTGCTGGTAGGTATTGTTTTCTAAGGTGAGGGCTTTGATCGTTTCAATGCCCCGTAAGGAATCAATCAAATTCGCAGTTAGTTTTGCGTCAGCTTCAAGTTCTTGATGTAGTAAACGATTGTAGCGTTTAGCAAAGCCGAGGATGATTCCGGCTAAAAGGGGAACGATTAAGCAAGCGATGAGCAAAATCCCGCTGCTTTTGGTAAAAAGAACCATTCCGAAGGCCAAAGCAGTAATCAGATCTAAGAAGATCGAGATACTGGTTCCCGCTAAGGCGTCTACGATCTTACCGGTATCATCAAAACGAGAAAAGATTTCCCCGGTTTTACGAGTTTGAAAGAAATTTAAGGGTAACGATAGGACGTGTTTAATGTAATCGAGATTGATTTTTTTGGCGAGCTGTTGATTCAGCTTAACGACGACTAATTCCCGGCCAAAGCTAAGCAGGGCGTTAGCAAGCTGGGTGATAATCATGGCGCCCGCAATCAGCATTAAGAAATTATAATTCGTGAGGTGGACAGCTTGATCAATGATGGCCTGCGTTAATTCAGCCGTACCAATGCCCAGTAGAGTGACGAAAGCCGAATAAAAAGTCGCAGTGAAGATTTGATGGCGCTGATCCTTTAGCAAGCCAAATAACTTCAGCAAACTACGCTTGGTTTCAATCACTGGAGCGTAATTCTGATTGGGGGCCATTAATAGGCAAACCCCCGTCCATTCGGTAAGGAAACGTTCCCGTGCCATGGCGATTGACTTAACCCCGGGATCAGGGTCGGCAATCAAAATTTGGTCTGCCTGGCACCCAGTAACCACGTAGTAATGGGGTAATTCCCCATTTTTAATTACGTGCACAATGAAGGGGAAGGTCAGCTCGTCAAGTTCAAACAGTGATTCATCTGCTTGAATGGCTTGGACGGTAAAATTAAATTGTTTAGCAGTTTCCACGAGCCCGAAGGCAGTCGTTCCTTGAATGGAGGTGCCCGCTAGTTGGCGTAAGCGTTCAAGTGGAATGGTACTGCCATAGGCTTTTAGAATCATTGCTAAAGCGGCCACCCCGCAATCGGTTTCGTCAACTTGGGGGACATAGTATTTACATTGTGTCATCTTCCTTTCCTCGACTTTGCAGAGATTTTTTAAGGGCGGCGACCCGGCGGGCGCTGCACTGGCAAGTGATGAGATTGTTGTCATCAAAGCTGATTAAACGTTTCGAGCTATCAAAGGAGTTAATGCGGTCTAGGTTGATAAAGAGACTTCGGCTGGCCCGGAAAAAAGCATTGCTATCAATTTGACTTAGCTCACCGTGAAAAGACACTCGGGTGCCTTCACCAACGATTTCCAAGAGTCGCTTGTGATTAGGGACAGCTTGAATATAGTAAATCTGGTGAAAGGGGATCTGACGATGAATGCCTTTGGCGGGCGAATAGTGGAACAGGCGGACCGCTTTGGCCATGGTTCGTTTAAGATAGCGCTGATAAGCAATGTCGAGCGACTGGCGAATCCGTTCCGCCAAATTGTCCTGGTCAAAATGCTTATCAATGTAGTCTAGGGGTTCAATGCGTCGGGTGATCGTTAAGGGGAGGTACGATGGGTAAGAAGAGATAAAGATGATTAAAGAAAAATCACTGATTGAGCGAACTTGTTCAGCTACGTCGACGCCATTTAGTGGCTGCTGGTCTAATTCAACGTCGGCCAGGAGGAGTAGGGGATCGTTGGAGTGTTGTTTAACGTAATCGATCACTGCTTGGGCTTCACTGGTCACTAACACGAGCTTCATATCATACGCTGCTGGCGTCGGATTAATCATAATTCGATTGGTGACTAGCTCTTGGAAATACGCCCGTTGATACTGGTCATCTTCCAGGATGATTACTTGCAGCACGATTTATTCACTCCCCCTGATAAATAGTGACATTTGGACTTGATGGTCAGTCGTGCTCATCTCAAAGCCCAATGAATCATTTTTGGCAACTAACTCTTGCACGTTTGCTAAGCCCAGTCCAGCGTGATTAGGCTTGGTTGAATAGCCAGCCGCAAAAATCTTTTGTACCGTAATTGGATTAGTAATGGAATTGGTGACGGTAAACTCATAGGCTTGGCCATGTTTGAGCAGGGCGATTTGGATTTTGGGATGAGGCTGATTTTTAATTGCCTCAACTACATTGTCCATCAAGATCCCGATAATTCGTACCAAGTCCATTTCAGCGCCGGGTAATGTTGTGATTTGATCATTAACTTCGATTGAAAGCAGGGCTTGCGAGTTTTGCCTGATTATTTGGTAGGCTTTGTTCTGTAAAACGTTTTGTAGGCCAGGCAAACCGATTTTGTTCACTTCACGATCAATTTCAATGGAGTGAGTAATCTGATCACTTTGTTGGTGTGTGATTTCGTCAATAAGGTGGCTGGCCTGCGATAATTGTTGTGCCTTAAGGTAGCCTTGGACACTCAAGAGCATATTTTTAAGATCATGCCGTTCTTTCCGTAATTGTAGGTAGTAGGCTTGCGTTTCTTTAGCAGCTTGGACATCTTTTTGATAAACGGAGTTTTGCACTTGAAGGCGCAGTTCACGTTGGTAACTTTGGATGAGTAAAATTGTAGCCAACATTAACAGTAAATCAAACCAAGCGAAGATCATGAGTAATGAAAGCTGATAGGTTGCTTCAACCTGTAAATACTCGGCAATTCCGTCAATTAGTAATTGTCCAAAGAGCGCAAGAAGCGATAGCTTAAAAACCGCATGTTCAACAAGTGGTGAATTGCTCAAAGTAACCAAAAAATCCAAAATTTTATTTTTTGTTTTAACAACAAGACATAGTGTAATCACAATAACGATCAAAATCACTATTATTGCGAAGTAACCACCATAGTTTGGGTATGAATTAAAAATTCCCAAAGAGTTTAACGAAAAAACTGCGAGACTAAATACTAAAAGCTGAAAAGCAAGAATGATAGAAGCGGCAATTAGATGAATACGAATGCTTCCATTATTAGCGATTCGGTCTTCTAAGGCAATATAGATAAGAAAAGTGGCATAGCCGAGAACAATAGAGTACCAGTTGGTTACGTAAAAAATAAAACAAAGCGAGAGTATATCAAAGATGAAGCTCACTCGATTAGAGTAGAAGAACAGGCAACGATAGATTAAATATGGAAATAACCAGATCACGGTGTCGAGGATTATGATCTGATGAATAGCAAGATCAATCATAGTGTTAACTACCAAACCGTGACCGTTTTTTTAGCATCTTCTTTAACATCGTAATACCACCGTGACCATTTTTGTTTCCACCGATAACAAGGAGTAACGTTTTAGAACTGATTTGTTGAAAGGTGGAGATTGTTTTTTTCTGTGTCATAAGTAACATCTCTTTCTTTTTTGTGTGGTAGGAGGTTAATTTATTTCCAAATATAATTATGCGTAAGTTCTTCTTGCGGTGGGAAATTTATGGCTGAACGTATGTAAATTTGGGTTAAGCGTAAAAAGACGACGGAAGGACAATTCGAAACTTTTTAAGAATTATGTGGGTATCATTATGAGTGTAGGAAGCTACTAGCATTTTGAAGAAAGGGGGATAGATCACTATGTTTACCAAGATTAATTTAAATTATCTTTATTTAGCAATCTTAGTAATTGTAATGATTGTAATTTTAGGTGGCTATGCTAGTGGAGGTAGCGCATATGTTGAAGGATGGAACTCTTTACCATAGTAGCTATACCTAATTTTATCACTTATCGCAAGAGAAGATGGTTTTTAAATTACGGTATTGTTTTCGAGAAATGGAGGTAAAGTATGACAGTAAAATTTAAGACGCTTGACAGTTCGACCTTAAGTCAAACGATTGGTGGTAGTAATTGGGATTATCAGTTGGGAGAAAGAGTTGGCCGGGTAGTAACAACGTTATTTGGCGGTCGAGTATTACGAGGACTTCGAGGAAAACACTAATTGTGAGGAGGAGATTATCAATGGAGAAATACGAATCTTTATCATTGAAAGAAATGCAACAGGTTGTTGGTGGAACCCAGGAGATGAAGTGCTATTCGACGAGTTGTATTCGGCGGCGAGCGCAAGGTGCCCAGAATGCCTATGATTTTGCACGTGGTTTTGCTCATGGAGTATGTCAGGGAGTGGGTTGGTGTAATTAATGATGAAGCATAAGGTAATCAAATATGCTCTCTTTTCATTACCTTTCCTTTTTCTATTGATCAGTATTTTTCGTCAACATTATGAAACGGCATTGGTATGGTTTACGGTAAGTGCTTATTATGTTTACGATTGGTACGTAGGTGATAAAAGATAATAATTACTATTGTTTGATGTATTGATGATCTGGGTTAACCTAGATTTGATCAAGAAAATATAGTTAAAGAAAAAAGCAAAGCGGCTGATGAGCGTTAAAAAGCTCATCAGCCGCTTTGTTTACTTCAAATGTTGGGCCTTAAACTGGTGCAAGTTCGTGGTCGTAGGCGTTAAGTTTTGCCATTCCGTCGAGAGGAAGGCTTCGTTCATCTGGTAATGGGGTGCGGGTTGGGGATTGTCTAAGAAGGGGGCAATCCGGTGGTCGAAGTCGACCCACCCGGCCCAACCAATATGAATCGTATCGTTCATAAAGCCCGGCTTGCTGCCGGCGTGGGAGTAATCAATGATGTGATTAAACCCTTGGGCTTGCAATTGGAACTTGATCTTCTTGGCCGTTTGGTAGTACATCTGCATGTTCAGGCCGGTCTTTTGTTCCCACTTGGCGTTGACCGGGGTAATCATGAAGACGACGTTGGTGTTGGTCTTTTTCAGTTGGTTTAAGACCACTTGCAAGTCGGCATACTCCGGACTCTTCAGGTAGGAGAAGTGCTTTTGTGAACCTTCAATATGCTTGGCGTGCTTGATCCGCTGGTCGTAAAAGCTGTTTAAGACGCCAAGGTCGTTGTTATTGGTGGCCTTGGCGTGCGCCTTGACGGCCTGGGCATAGAGCCGGTCGTAGTCATAGCGCTTAGGCAACAGTTTTTCCCGCGGCTGAATCCGCTTTTGGTAGTTGTCCTTTAAGAAGAAGCCGGAGAAGAGGTTGTCTTCGTGGGCTAAAAGGGCAATCCGGACCTTGATGTTGGCCCGCTCAAAGGCATTCAGCTGTTCGCCCCGTTCAATCTTGTAAGCATAGCTGGCCACCGTCCCGCTGTCGCTGGTTAATTCGCCCAGGCGCTTGGCCGTGTAGCGGTCGTAAGGCGACTTGGGGTTGGCTTGGGCCAGCCAGACCAAGTTGGCGTAGGTCCCGTTGTAGTAACGAAAGGCATCCGGCATGACCCCTTTTTTGACGAACCACTGCGGCGAAATGACAAAGACGGCCTTCTTATTCTTCATTTGTGGGGCCATCATCGTCATGTTAAAGAGCTGGGGCAGGGACTGAGTTCCCCGCGAGCCAAACATGAAGGGCCGGTAGTGGTGGTACTTGGCCGCCATCGTTGCGGGGTAGTAGCGGTCCATCCGGTTGAACTCACTGGAACCAAAGAAGGGCACGTAATTGGCCTTTTTATCGGCGAGGGCTTGGACCTTGATCGCCCGGTTCTTAAAGACGTTCGGGCTAAGGGAAACAGCCGCCCTTTGCAGGGTCGCCGGTGAGTTGTTGCTCTTCCACGGAATCGCAAAGACCACCAGGGCCAAGCCGGCGGCGATCAAGGCTGGGCCAAAGATTGACCACAGCTTTTGCTTGTTAGTCATTTTGGAGTTCCTTTACCCGCGCTTCAATCTTTTCCACCGTGCTCCAAGCGTCGCGGTCGAATTCGGAAACCGGCACTTGAATATCAAATTCGTCTTGCAGAGACAAGAGGAATTGGACGGTGGCCATTGAGTCGAGCAGCCCATCGGCGTACAGGTCCATCGTGACATCGGCAAAATCGGCGGCATCGCGACCAGTGGCTTGAGCTAAGAGTTCTTGAATTTGTGCTTGCATGAGTAATTCCTCCAAATTTTAAAGTGTGTTTGCAACAGCAGTGACTAGTGGTGACCAGGCACCACGAACCACAGTTTGTCCAAAAAGCCGCAGAAGACTAAGAAGGACAAGACGACAAAGTTAAAGGTAATAAAGCCGGCGACAAACTTAGTCCATTTGGTCGACTTAATCTTAAAGTGCTTGCGCTTGTAACGCAACCACCAATCGTTGACGACCAGGGCCAAGCCGTGCATGAAACCGTAGAGAATGTAATACCAGGTGACCCCGTGCCAAAAGCCCATCACCATCATGTTGAGCATGTAAGCAACACTGGACAAGACATTCCGGTTTTTAAACCACTTCTTCTTGGTGGCCATAAAGACAAACCGCATGAAGATGTAGTCGCGGAACCAAAAGGACAGGGTCATGTGCCACCGGTTCCAGAATTCCTTGATGTTCTTGGCCAAGAACGGCTTATTAAAGTTCATTGGCGTTTGAACGCCCATCAGATAAGAGATCGCCACGGCAAAAAAGGAGTAGCCGGCAAAGTTAAAGTAAAGGTGACCGGCATAGGTGTAAGCCACCCCCACGACCCACCAGGACAGGTGCGGTGCTGACAGCAGGGCCTGCTTGACCATGAAGGGGTACCAGAGTTGCCCAAAGAAGTAGTCGATCACGAATTCGTAGACAAAACCAATGAACAGGTATGGGACAGCTTTGGCCACCAGGTCCAGGTATTTCTCCCGGCTGGGCACTTGTTGATAGTCCTTGGCAAAACGCCGGTAGCGGTCGATTGGCCCGGACGTAATCGTTGGCATAAAGGCCATGAAGCGGACAAACTTCCACCAGTTTAAGTCCTTAACGACCCCATCGCGGGTTTCGATAATCGTCCCGGCGGCCCGGAAGGTTAGATAGGAAATCCCTAAGAAGCCGAGCAGGGAATTGTGCCCGACCATCGCCGGGGAGAACTTCACGATGATGATGGGCAACAGTGATAGAAAAACAGCCAAGTAGAAGATCGCACTGGCATTTTGCTTTTGCCGGTAGTGGAAGTAGCTGATCACAATCACCGTTTGGTAGATGATGTAAGCGACCAAGGAGAAGGCCTGTTGGTAGCTTTGCCCATCAAACATTAAGAAGATGAAGACAAAGCTGACTAAGGCTTCGTACCAACTGAAGCGCTTGCCAAAGTACAAGCCGATCCCCAGCGGCAAGAGCGCCACTAACAAGTAGATGAAGTAAGTCGGTGTTCCATAGGCAGTGAAGTTAGGCAAATCTTGCATCCACGTCAACATTATTGGTTAGCCTCCGCAATGATTTGCTTGACGGCGATCTTACCGTTGGCCGACTTCGGGAAATGGTCGACGTAGACGAACTGGGTTGGCATCATGTAATCCATGATTTGGTCCTTCAAGCTTAACCGGATCGCTTTGGTCAATTCTGCTGGGGTGGCATAATCGTTGGCTTCGGCGATGACGTAGGCAATCAAGTGGGAAGCCTTGCCGTTTTTATCGTACTTTGGCACCGCGACGGCTTGCTTGACCAACGGGCTCAATTCCAAGCTGGAGCGGACTTCATCGAGCTCTACGCGGAAACCGTGCAGCTTGATTTGAAAGTCCATCCGGCCAATGATGTGGCGGACGCCAGCTTCATCGATAAAGCCGGCGTCGCCAGTCCGGTAGGATTGAACGCCGTTGACTTTAAAGAAGTTTTGGGCGGTCTTTTCCGGATTGTGCAGGTAGCCCTTGGCCACGCTGTCACCGGAAATGACGATTTCCCCGTGCACGTTCGGGGTGGTAATTGGTTGGTCGCCATCCCAAATTGAGGTCGTCACGCCCGGCTTATCAACCCCGATCGGCAGCCGCTTCAGCGTTTCGGCCATTTCCTTGGTGATCTCGCAGCTGGTAATCGCCACCGCTGCTTCGGTCGGCCCGTAGGTATTAAAGATCTTCACGGCTGGGAACTTGGCAAAGAGGCGCTTGACCGTTGAGGGGGTCAGTTCTTCCCCGCAAAAGACCATGTGGGTCAACTGCGGCATTTTTGCGGCGTTAAAATCCGGGCTGAGCAAGAGCATGTCCGCAAAGGACGGGGTCCCGACAAAGACGTTGAAGTCCAGGTCGGGCAAGACCTTAAAGAGTTTGCCAAAGTTTTGGACCGTTGCCAGGGGGACCGCTTTGATCGTGGATCCCGTTAACAGGCCAACCAGCCAGTAGAAGTGGGAAATATCAAAGGAGAAGGGCGCTTGGCCCAAGTACTTGGTTGCCGTTGGCAGGTTGAAGTCCGGGCCCATCATCCAGTCGGCAAAGGATTGAATGTTGTTATGGGTGACTTCGACCCCCTTCGGTGAGCCGGTCGTCCCCGACGTAAAGAGGACGTAGAAGGTGTCATCACCGGTTAGGGCGTGGGTTGGCGTGTAAGTCGCCGGGGTCGTCATGATCTGGCGCAGGTCCGCCAGAGTCAAGATTTGTCCAGTAAAGTCCACGTCGTTAGCCGGAAAGTCATCGATGGCGACCACGAGTTGGGGTTGGGCCGTCTTGATGATCGATTGCAGCCGGGGCAAAGCGGTGCCGACTTCGACCGGAATGTAGGGGTGACCGGCCTTAGCGCCCCCGATAAAACCGGCGGCCATTTCAAATTGGTGATCCCCATAGTAAAGAATCGGGCTGCCCGCGGCAATCGTTGACTGTTGATCCAGCCAGGCCGCAAAGGCATTGGTATAAGTCAGTAAATCTTGGTAGGTATGAGTTGTGCCTAATTCATCGTAGGCAACTTGGGTCAAGTTGGCTTGAGCCACTTGATCCAAGCGGGTAATCAGGTTGTTAGCCATGGTGGTTTCCTTTCCTTAGAACTCGTTGTAAATAAAGGGCGCTTGGCCGACGCCGAAGTACCCGTAGAGGTAGATCAGCAACATTAAGACCAGAAAATATAAGAGCGTCCGAATGGCAAACGAGGCCTTCGGGTGGTCTTTAATGACCTTCATTGTTGGTGTCCTTTCTTTTTTAAATCACGCTTTAGTCTAGCGCAATTCCAGGCGTTGGTTGCAAAAAAAGCAAAAGTTAACCGAATGTTAAACACTCGGTCAAAACTTTCTGAATTTTACAATAAAGTTACGAAAAGTGCAAAAATACTGAAAAATTATAAGTGCCGACTAGGGACAATAATTTTTTGCGAACAAATAAGAACACCTGTGTGGTATAATAAAACGGACAAACCAGCTTCAAAAAAGAAAGGACGGATACCGATGCGCTTTTTACACACGGCTGATTGGCACCTCGGGAAAAAATTAAACGGCTTTGATTTAGCCGCCGACCAGTGGACCATGTTTAAACAAATTGAGAGCGTGGCGTTGACCGAAAAAGTCGATGCCCTCGTGCTGGCTGGCGATTTGTTTGACCGGGCGGTCCCCAGTGAAGCGACGGTCGATCAGTTGAAGAAAATGTTGGCCCAGCTGAATTTGGTTGATCGCTTTCCGATTTTGGCGATCAGTGGCAACCATGATTCAGCGCCCCGCTTAGGGATGGCCAGCGCGTGGTACCGGGCGCACGGGTTGTATTTGGTGACCGAATTTGCCCAGGCCTTTGAGCCGATTGTGATTGGCGACACCCAATTTTTCTTGTTGCCCTACTTTACCTTGCAAGCGGCGCGCAATTACTTTGCTGATGAGCAGCTTCGCGATTTAAATCAGGTGATGGCTAAAGTGGTAGCGACGATGCAGGCTCAATTTGCCCCAGACAAGCACCATGTCTTGGTTGCCCACTTCTTTGCGGCGGGCAGCCAACGAACGCCCGCTTCGGAAACCATGATTGAAGTAGGGGGCCTGGCGGCGGTTGACGTCGCCTTGTTGGCCCCGTTTGACTACGTGGCGTTGGGCCACTTGCATAACCCCCAGGCCCTCAAGACCAAGCGGGTGAAGTACAGTGGTTCGCCACTAAAGCTGTCGGCCAGTGAAGCGACGATGACCAAGGGGGTCCGCGTGGTTGATCTCGCGGCGGACCGGGTGGCTTGGCAGCCGTTGTCCCAGCACCCGGACCTGGTGAAAGTGACGGGGAGCTTCGCTGAATTAACGGCGCCCGAGCAAGTTGCGGGGATTGACCGGGAAAATTATTATTTACTGACGCTGAAAGATCAAAACGAAATTCCCGATGTCATGGCCAAGTTGCGCGAATTTTATCCCCGCATCCTCAGTTTGCATTTTACCCGGCAGTTGAACCAACCGGCGGTGCAAACCATGCACAACCTGACGGAAAAGTCACCACTGGAGCAACTAGCCGCGTTTTATGAACAGACGACCGGTCAGCCCTTGACCGCCCGCCAACAAAAGTGGGCGGCGGAAGGGTTAGCAAAGATTAAGGGGGAAGACGATGCGACCACTCAAGCTTGAATTAACTAACTTTGGCCCGTACCCACACAGCGTGATTGACTTCCGTCAGTTTGATGAGGCCCCGCTCTTTTTGGTCACCGGGCCGACGGGGAGCGGTAAGACGACGATTTTTGACGCGATGGTCTATGCCCTCTTTAATGAAACAACGAACAACCAAGACCGGAATGCCGCGGCCTTACGGGCTGATTTTGCCCCCGCCGATGCGGTCACGGTGGTGCAATTCACCTTTGAACATGCGGACGTGGTCTACACCCTTACCCGGGCGCCAAAGCAGAAATTGAAAAATAAGCAGGGGCGCCTTGTGGAACGCGCGGCCAAGGTCAGCTTAACTTACGAACGGGCGGGTGAAAGCCAAACGTTGACCCGGATCAGTACGGTTGACAAATTTATTGTCGATTTGCTGCACCTGACCAAAGAACAATTTAAACAATTGGTGCTCCTGCCGCAGGGGCAATTTCGTCAGGTCCTGGCTTCTTCAAGTACGGAGAAAGAGGCTTTATTGGAAGAATTATTTGCAACTGGTTTATACCAGCAATGGGCCCAAGCGTTAAAGGAACAATTGGCTCACCAAGAGGCCGCACTGAAAACCCAAAACCAGAAATTAGCCTTGCTCAAGCAGGCCGTTCCACAAATCGATGCGACCTTGCCCACCCCAACTTGGCAGGCCCAAGCTCAGCGCCAGGTGACCGCCCAAACCACGGCCTTGGCTGATATTTCCCGGGAAATTGCCGCGGCGCAAACGGCCGTCCAAACGGCCAGTGCGCAGTTGCAACAGGCTCAAAGCGTCCAAGCCGACCAAGCGGCCTTAGCCAAGTTAACCGCGGCGGCCACCCAACTCACTGCCCAAGAGCCCCACATTCAGCACCGGCAGCGGCAGTTACACGCGTTGCAATGGTACCAAAGACAACAAACCACCTATTTAAAGTGGCAAACGGCCCAGCAGGATCTGGCGGCGGCCCGGGCTGCCCGTCAAACTGCCCAGACCGCCCGAGCAGAAGCAGTTCGGGCGCAACAAACTGCTGAGCAAGCAGCGCAGACTTTGGCGGCCCAAACGCCAACGATCGAACAACAGCAAGCCCAGCGGCTGACTTTGACCAGCCAGTTGCCAGAATTTGAGGCCCAGGCCCGCCTGCAAGCGCAAGTAGCAACTCAACAACGGCAGGTTGAGCAGCTGACGGCCCAAGTCGCGGAGTTAACGACGCAACGTGACCAGCAGCAAGCCCAGCAAGCCCAGCTGACGGCGGCCGTGGCGCGCGCGGACGCGATCAATGCGCAGGCTGTCGCGGTGGAGCGCCAGACCAACGAGCTCCAACAAACCACCGCGGCCCTAACCTGGGTACAAGAGCAACAAACCACGCTGACGGCGGCAGAAACTAAACTGCAAACGGTCCGGCAAACGGCCCAGCAAACGGCGGCGGCGCTAGCGACGGCGCAAGCCACGTTGAAAACCCAAAAGGATGCCTACGCCCGGGCCGCGATTCGCCGCTTGGCGGCTGATCTGCAGCCGGGGTCACCATGTCCGGTTTGTGGCAGTCGCGACCACCCGCACCCGGCGCCGGCGGTCGCCAGTGGGGAGGAGGTAACCGCGGAAATGGTCGAAGCCGCCGAAACGGCGGTCACGGCCGCAATCCAAGCCGCCAGTCGGGCCGCTAGCCAGGTGAGCCAACAGGAACAGCAAGTCGAAACTGGTCGTGACCAATTAAACCAGCAATTGACGGCCTTGGCCCAACAATTGGGGGTCGCCGCTGAGTTGTCAACCGTAGCGGCGGCCGTGGCCAAGGCGCAGGCTACGCTTACCCAGACCCGGGCGACGTTGGAGCAAGAGCAAGCTGCCGTGGCCCAAGCCAAGCAGGACTTGCAGGCGCTGAGCGCACCGCTGGAACAAACCACCACAGACCTGGCCACCCAGACCGATCACTTGCGCGCAGCGCGGGAAACTTTGGCGGCGCAACAGGCGCAGTTGCAAGCGCAAACGGCCCGCTTAGGGGAGCGCACGTTAGCCGAAGTGCAGGCGGAAATTGAACAGTTGACCACGCGGCTGCAAACCTACCACCAAGCGGTCACGCAGAACCAAGCGGCGCTCACGCAGGCCAAGCAGGACCAAGCCGTAGCCCAAACCCAGCTGGCGGCGGCTGATAAGCAAGCCACGGCCGCTCAGGCGGTCAGTGAACAGACTCAGGCCGCCTTACAAACGGCCTTGGTGGCCTTTGATCCGCAGTTGACCTGGGATTTCTGGGCCCAGGCCCAAGCTGATTTAAGCCAGCAGGCCACTTGGCAAGCCGAAGTGGACGCCTACCGACAACAGCAAGCCGCCAATGCTGCCCAGCAAAAGCAGCTGCAAGCGCGCTTAGCCCAGGCAAAGGGCACCGTAACGGTTGCAACGGCCAAAGCAGCATTAAAGACGGCCGAAGCCACCCTCGCGGACCGTCAGGCGGCCAAGGGGCAACAAACTGAGCAATTGGCGCAGCTGCAAGCCACCCTCAAGCAAGTGGCGACCGTAGTCAAGGCCCAAGCGGCCCACCTTGAGGAACAAACGGAATTGAATACGTTGGTGCAAGTGGTCACTGGCAACAGCACCACCAAACTCAGTCTGCCCCGCTACGTCTTGCAGACCTACTTTAGCCAGGTCTTGACGGTTGCCAACCAATATTTGCTGAAGCTGTCGGAGCAACGGTACAGCTTTAAATTGGATGAACAGGTTGGCAAGGGCCGGGGGCAGAAATGGTCAGGGTTGGAAATCAATGTGCACGACAATCAGGTGGGGCAAGACCGCAGTGCGCGGACCCTGTCGGGCGGGGAAAGTTTCCTTGCCTCACTATCGCTGGCCCTGGGCTTGTGCGAAGAAATTCAGCGCCAAGCGGGCGGGGTCCAGATTGACGCTCTCTTTATTGATGAAGGTTTCGGCTCGTTGGATCAAAATGCCTTGCAGACGGCCTTAAACGCCCTCTTGGAGATTCAGGGCCACCGGATGATTGGGGTGATCAGTCACGTGACGGAAATGAAGGAACAAATTCCTGATCAATTGGTCGTCCACAGTCATGATGGCCGGAGCGCGGTCAGCTACCGGCACGCTGATTAGCGAAAAATCTGGGGAAAAAGATTGCAGTAGCGCCTTAAATCAACTACAATAACTGTCAGAAAATGAAACACGCAACGGGCTTTAAGTAGGTGGGCAGAGAGCTCCCGGTTGGTGAAAGGGAGATGCCGAAACTCCGGCCCGGTAAAAGTGGGCGGGTAATGCCGCACGGATAATGGCCGTTATCCATTTTGAGGGTGCTTAATTAAGCAAACTTGGGTGGTACCGCGGAAATGGAGTCATTTCGTCCCAATAATGGATGGAATGGCTCCTTTTTTAGTTGCTAACGAAGGTAGAGGAGGAAATACTATGCTGGATTTAAAGAAGATTCGTCGCGAACCGGACTGGTTTAAAGAAAAGTTAGCCACCCGGGGTGTCAAGCCGGAAGCCATTGATGAAGTTTTAACCTTGGATGCCAAGCGGCGGGAACTTTTGCAAGAAACAGAAGCTTTGAAGGCCCAACGCAACGAAGCGTCCAAAAAGATCGGGGAAGCCAAGCGCAACCACGAATCAGCTGACGAAGCGATTGCGGCAATGCAAAAGATCGGGGGGCAAATCAAGGCCTTAGATGAACAAGTGGCCCAAAACGATGAAGTCTTATTTGACAAGCTGGCCCACTTGCCAAACGTGCCCCACGAAGGGGTTCCAGTCAGCTTGACCGAAGATGGCGCCAAGGAAATGCGTAAGGTTGGCGAAATTCGCCACTTCGACTTTGAACCGAAGCACCACTGGGATATCGGGGAAAACCTGGGGATCCTCGACTTTGACCGGGCGGCGAAGGTTTCTGGCGCCCGCTTTGTCTACTACGTCGGCTTAGGGGCCCAATTGGAACGGGCGGTCTACAACTTCATGTTGGATGAACACATGAAGGAAGGCTACACGGAAATGCTGCCACCATACATCGTGAATGCCCACGCGATGTACGGGACGGGGCAATTCCCGAAGTTCAAAGAAGATGTCTACCAAGTCAACGGCGAAGACATGACCTTGATTCCAACCGCTGAAGTGCCGCTGACCAACTACTTTGGCAATGAAGTGATTCCAGCCGAAAAGCTGCCGGTTTACGTCACGGCCTTGACGCCAAGTTTCCGTTCTGAAGCTGGTTCGGCGGGCCGCGATACCCGAGGTTTGATCCGGATGCACCAATTCAATAAGGTCGAAATGGTGAAGTACACCAAGGCCGACCAATCTTGGGACGAATTAGAAAAGATGACGGCCAACGCCGAAAACATCTTGCAAAAGTTGGGGCTGCCGTACCACGTGATTACCCTGACGACGGGGGACATGAGTTTTACGGCATCAGAAACGCACGACTTGGAACTGTGGATGCCAGCCCAAGGCAAGTACCGGGAAGTATCTTCTTGCTCGAACTGCCTGGACTTCCAAGCCCGGCGTCTGCACATGCAATACCGCGATGAAAACGGTAAGTTACAATACGTCCACACCTTAAACGGATCGGGCTTAGCAGTCGGCCGGACGGTAGCGGCCATTTTGGAAAACTACCAAAACGCCGATGGTTCGGTCACGATTCCGGAAGTCTTGGTTCCATACTTCCACGGGATTACCAAGATCACCAAGGAAAACGCGGTGCCATTTAACCGCCAAAAATAAGCAGTAAACGACTAACAAGACTTTCTTCTTTGCGGGAGAAAGTCTTGTTTGGTTTTGGACTAAGTCCCCGCTGAAAGGGGAAGTCTGCTAAAATAAAGCCAACAGCAAAGAGGGGGCGAGAGGCGTGGTGCCAGACGATCATCAGCCGCAGATTGTTACCAGCTGCGGCGGCCAAAGTCATTAAGTCCGAACGGGGAACCGCCAACGAACTTTACCTGAAAGGACGAAAATGATGAAAACAATGAAATTAAAGTGGCTCTTTTTGGCGAGTCTGCTCAATAATACTGGTTCCGCCCTGCTGTGGCCGTTGATTACCGTCTACGTCCATGACTACCTGCACGAATCAATGACGGTCGCCGGGATCGTGATGTTTTTTATTTCGATGGCGATGATGGCCGGCAACTACTGTGGGGGCTGGTTGTTTGACCATTGGCGGCCGTACCAAGCGGCGGTCCTAACGGTGCTGGTCGCCACAGTGGCCACGAGCTTGTTAATTTTTTTCCACGGCTGGCCGACCTTTGCCCTCTTGCTATGCTTAGTCAGCTTTGCCGATGGCTCTAGTCTAACGATTATCAACGCTTACGGGACGGCGGTCACTTCCCGGTCCACCCGCTACGTCTTTAATGCTTTGTACATGGCGATGAACGTCGGGGTGGTCTTGGGGACGTTATTGGTGGGGGTACTCTTGCCAATCAGCCCGACCTTGACCTTTACGGTGACCGCGGGGGCCTACCTGGTCTTTGCGGTGGTAGTGGCCCTGGCCTTCCGGGTGCCGGTCACCAAAGCGCAAGCGTCCCCAAGCCAAGCCGGTCAGCGCAGCAGCCAAGCCGGGATTCACCTGGTCTACGCCCTGTGTCTGTGCTTATTGACGGTTTACTTGAGTTATTCTTTGTGGGAGACGGTCATGGCGGTGCGGATTACCGACGCCGGCCTGCCCTTTGTGGCGTACAGCTCCCTGTGGACGATCAATGGGGTGATTATTGTCGTCGGTCAGCCCTTGGTGCCGCTGTTAGCTAAGGTGATGAAGTTGCGCACCCAGATTGAACTGGGAATTTTCGTGTTTGCGGCCTCATTTTTACTATTAACCTTTGCCCACAGCTTTGCCATGTTTGTGGTGGCCTTTGTGATTTTGACCTTTGGGGAGATGACGGGGCTGCCAGCGGTGCCGGCCTACATCGACCAGCTGACCGATCCGAGTGAAACTGGGAAGTACCAAGGCTTGCCCAACATTGCGATGTCGATTGGGCGGGCGATTGGCCCCTTTTACGGGGGCTTGATCGTCGACCGGCTGAATTATGAAACTCTTTTCATCTCGGCTTCTGGCATGATTTTGGTCACCCTCTTGTACGTGGCAGCTTACGCGCGGCGGAAATTTGTTAAATAAATGGTTGCCAAGCCTAGTAACCCATGGTAAGATATTTCTTGCTCAGCTGATGACCCGTTGGTCAAGTTGGTTAAGACACCAGCCTTTCACGCTGGTAACATGGGTTCGAATCCCGTACGGGTCACTAATTTGCCTCACCTTTTGTGGTGGGGCTTTTTTATTGCCTAAGGAGCACCAAAATTGCCAGTTGACTGGCAGTAAAGTAAAATGATTCTAATTTAGCAAAACTGATGAGGGGGCGACGAGTTGATTATTGAAGTTAAAGATCTTGACTACCAAGTTGATGGCCGCCGAATTCTCCACCAGCTTAATCTGGGGGTGGCTAAGGGCGACTACTTAACAATCGCGGGGCCGTCGGGGAGCGGAAAAAGTACCTTTTTAAAGTTGCTAGCGGGCTTTTTGACGCCCAGTGCCGGGACGATTGAATTTCAGGGACGGGCGCAGGAAAGTTACCCGATTCCGACCTATCGCCAGCAGGTTTCTTACTGCATCCAACAACCACTTTTGTTTGGCCAAACTGTGCAGGATAATTTTGCCTTTCCGTATGCGATTACCAATCAACCGGTCGATACGGCGCGGATCAATCACTTGCTCAAGGCGGTGGACTTACCATCCCGCTACGTAGAAAAGGGGATTACCGAATTATCCGGTGGGGAGCGCCAACGGGTCGCCTTGGTGCGCAACCTCTTATTGGAACCGGCGGTCTTGTTGCTCGATGAGGTCACGACTGGCTTGGATGAAGCTTCGAAGCAAATTGTCTTGCACCTTTTGGAAACGGAGCACCAACGGGGCAAGACCTTAATCAAGGTGACTCACGACGCGGAAGAAATTGAAGCCGCCAGCCACTTGTTATACATGAAAGGGGGACAATTGAGCGATGAGCAGTAATTTAACGGTGTCCAACCTCTCCCTGGTGATTGCCGCCTTGGGGATGGTGCTGGCGATCGGGATCAGTACCAAGGAAAAACTGGGCTTGCACAAGGATATTCTTTACTCCGTCGCACGGGCAATTGTCCAGTTGACGGTGGTGGGTTACGTCTTGAAGGGCGTCTTTCACGTGGCCAACCTCTGGCTGACCTTAGCTTTGTCCTTAATCATTATCTTGAACGCTTCGTGGAATTCCTACCAACGGAATGGTAAGCAAAAGCGGGGCTTTTGGTATTCGTTTTTAGCCATCTTTTGTAGCACCGCCTTTACGATTGGCCTGTTGGTCTTGTCGGGGTCGATCAAACCGATCGCCCAGCAGCTGGTGCCGATTACCGGGATGGTGGCCTCCAATTCGATGGTCGCGATCGGCTTGGCCTTCCGGGCGATGCGGACTCAATACCAGCAACAAGAACAACAGGTTAATGAAATGCTGGCCTTAGGAGCAACGGCTGCGCAGGCCTCGAAAGGAATTTTACGCGAAAGCATCAAGACGGCAATGCAACCGACGATTGATTCGGCCAAGACGGTTGGCTTGGTTGCCCTGCCGGGGATGATGTCGGGGCTGATCTTTGCCGGGGTCGACCCGGTCTATGCGATCAAGTACCAAATTATGGTCGTCTTTATGCTCTTGTCGGCGACGAGCCTGGGGTCGGTCATTGCCATTTACCTGTCTTACCGGAGCTACTTTACGGAGCGGTTGCAACTGAAAGTGCCCCGCTAATTGGTTCAGAAAGGGAATCTTTTTATTTCCCGGGTAATTGTGTGGTAAAATGGAAAACGAATTTTAAAACGAGTGGGCGAATTCGGCCACTCGTTTTGCTTACAAGTAAACTTAAAGAGAGGATCTTTTTGGAATGGATAATAAGGTACGCGTACGGTATGCGCCAAGTCCAACGGGCTTCTTGCACATCGGGAATGCACAATCAGCACTGTTTAACTACCTCTTTGCCCGGCACTTTAACGGGACGATGGTCTTGCGGATCGAAGACACGGACTTGGCCCGCAACGTCGACAACGGGGAACAATCCCAGATTGAAAACCTGCACTGGTTAGGGATTGACTGGGATGAAGGTCCCGACAAGCCCAATGCCAAGTACGCACCGTACCACCAAACGGAACGCAACGACGCCGGCATTTACCAAAAGTACATCCAAGAATTGCTCGACAAGGGTTTAGCCTACAAGGACTACGCCACCGAAGAAGAACTCAAGGAAATGCGGGAACAACAAAAGTCCAACGGGGAACCACCGCACTACGACGGTCGGTGGTACAATGCGTCTGAAGAAGACATCAAGGCCGCCGAAGCCAAGGGGATCAAGCCAACCGTGCGTATCCACCTGCCAGAAAACCACGTTTACGAATGGGACGACTGGGCGCTAGGCCACATCGAATTTAACTCCGACAACATCGGGGGCGACTTTGTGATCCAAAAGTCCAACGGGTTGCCAACTTACAACTTTGCCGTGGTGATTGATGACCACCTGATGGAAATCACGGACGTAATCCGGGGGGCCGACCACATTTCCAACACGCCAAAGCAAATGGCGATCTACGAAGCCTTGGGCTTTGAACACCCGCACTTCTGCCACATCTCGCTGATCTTCAACCCGGCCACGGGCAAGAAGCTTTCCAAGCGGGACGCCAACACCCTGCAATTTATCAGTCAATACCACCGGCATGGTTACCTGAGCGAAGCGATCTTTAACTTTATCGCCTTCTTGGGTTGGTCACCAGTGGGGGAACAAGAAATCTTCTCCAAGGATGAACTGATCAAGGCCTACGACCCGAAGCGGATGTCTTCTTCGCCGGCGTACTTTGACCAACGCAAGCTGGACTGGATCAACGCCCAATACATCAAGAAGATGGACGTTGAAGAACTGGCTGACCGGACCATGACCTTGGTCCACGAAAATGACTCTGACCAAGCCAAGCGGGTGGCCGACCTGAACCTGGACGATGCGGCTCTCAAGGCCTTGTTGGTTAAGGTAATCAAGATTCACCAACGCGACGTTACCAAGCTGATTGAAGTCCTTGATCACGCTTGGTTCTACGCAACTGTTCTGGATCAAGACCTGTCCTACGAAGACTTTGGCAAGTTGGACGCGGCTGAAACCAAGCAAGTGCTGTTGGCCATTAAGGCCGGCGTGGCGGCCTTTGACGGGCAACCAAGCGCGGCTGATTACAGCGCTTTGATCAAGCAAGTCGGCAAGGACACCGGCGTCAAGGGACGGAGCCTCTACTTCCCATTGAACATTACCTTTACCGGGAAGAGTT
Organism: Limosilactobacillus ingluviei str. Autruche 4; assembly: GCF_000312405.1. Classification (NCBI taxonomy): domain Bacteria; kingdom Bacillati; phylum Bacillota; class Bacilli; order Lactobacillales; family Lactobacillaceae; genus Limosilactobacillus; species Limosilactobacillus ingluviei. The sequence continues at coordinate 141,883 of NZ_HE997174.1, forward strand.
CGGCCCCAGAAATCAACGAAATCATGGCCGTTTACCCAACCACGACCAACTTAACCCTCTTGGATCGGGCCTTAGCTGCCTTGAACTAGGGGAACACAAAAGGTTTGTCAATTTTTTTGACAAACCTTTTTTAATACGCCAAATTAATCTCATGATTGGGGAAAGTTAGTAGGGTTACTGATAAAATGTAAGTTTTCGCTTCACATCAAACTAGAATGAATTGATAATTTTAATTCTATAACGACAGATTTATTTGATCATTAAAATAAATTTATAAGCATCGAACGAAAGCATGCTAGAATCAAATAAAACAAAATCGATTATATGTAGCGTGCAGTAAGGGGGAAGCCGGAATGGGGCAAGCTAAGAACAGCAAAATGATAACTTTCTCAGCAAAGTGGGGGGGAGCTCCAGCTCTGTTAACCCGCAATGGTCAAGTGATGAAGGAGAAAAATTGATGCCGACAATTGCCAGCGATTGCCAAGGGACCAGCCAGCAACAAACGCTTTGTTTACAAGCGGCGTTGCGGACGGCCCAAGCCCGGTATGAACAAGCCCACCAGGTTTATTTACGGACGTTTGCCAAGGCCAAGCGAGCCCAAGTTGTGTTAGAAACTTTGCAAAGGGACCGCAATTCTTCAAAACAGGCCCCGTGGGTGTGGCTCGACCAACTTGAACAAGCCCGCCAGCGCCACCGCAAAATTGCCCAGCAGACCCAGCAGGCCTTTGATGCGATGGCCGCGGCGCGCCGGGAAGTCGGGCGCTTGAAGCAAAAGTTGACCGCTACCCTGCCGGGTCCCGCTCCGTTGCGGGGCCAGCGCCCGGTTTCGCAAACGGTCTTGGCGGCTGCTCAAGCCCAGGCCCTGGCTGAACGGGAAGGCTATAGCTTGGCTGGCGACCGGGTAGTGGATCGGCAGGGGCGACCCGTCTTGGGGTGGCTGGTCCAAAATGGGGTCGCGTATGATGAGCATGGTTATTTGGTTGAGCTGCCCGCGGCTTTGGGTCCAATGAAAAAAGTCCACTGCCGCCTGTGGGCATGGCTAAAACATTATTGGTTGGGCATTAGTTAACCCGATGGTACGAAAAAATCCCGGACCGCTTGGCAAAAGCGGGGCCGGGATTTAGTTTTAGTTGGGGACAAAAATTATAAGTTAACGTCCATCTTAAAGGTTAGCTTGGACAGGCCGATCCCATCACTGATCAGCTTGGCCATCAGTGTTTTGGTATCCTTTTCGACCTGATCCAACATTACGGTTTGGGCCTGATTTAAGACCGCACTAGCGGCGGCCGGGTCCAGGTCCTTGGTTTGCGCGGCGGTTTGGGCTACCCAGGTGTGGAAGAACTGGCGCAGGGCCTTGAGGTAGTCCAGGTTGGCCTGAGCAAATTCAGCGTGATGGGCTTCGACCAACATGGCTAAACGCTTAAAGAGCCAGTAGAAGCTCGGGTCATCCAAGTCCAATTCTGCCGGGGTGTTGCGCAAGCGGGCGTCGGCTTGATCGGCGTTACCAAAGAGCGGCAGGTACGGCGTAAAGGTCGGCGCGCCCCCCAGGGCCATCCACATAATGGTTTGGGCGGCCTCCGGCAAGTCCGGCTTGATTTGCAAGACGTGGGAGTTTTGGGTCCGGTTCAAGGAAATCGGCCGGAAGCGCCGCTTGTCTTCTTCGCTACCGTGGCCCAGCGGATCATACGGCGTGTTTTGGTAGTGGCTGCCCAAGTAGGCTTGCACTTCTTCTAAGCTGATTAAGTGATCACACTTCATGACAAAGGGCAAATCGAGATCCATCGGGTCAAACTTCAATTCCGGATTGAAGAGCTTGTGCCCGTACCATTGCCGCGGGGTGTTGTAGTGTTGATCAAAGACGTCAGCGGTCCCGAAAATCCGGCGGAAGTTCCACCCGTCCGGATCGGGGTTCAAGTGGTGTTGGGCCACAAAGTCTTGAATTCCCGCGGACCACATAAAGTTATCGGGATCGCCAAAGTCAACTTCTTGGATGGCGACCCGGTTCCCCGTCAAGGCGTAGCAATCATCCGGGATCCGTTGGGCGACCCAGTGGTGCCCGGTGACGATTTCCATGTACCAGACTTCATCGCGGTCGGCAAAGATGACCCCATTTCCTTCCGCTGAGCCGTACTTGGCAACTTGTTGGCCAAGGTATTCGACCCCGTGGCGTGCCGAGTCAATAAAGGGGAGGGTTAAGGCCACGATCACGTCTTCGTTGATCCCACTTTCCGTGTTCAGGGGGTCAAAGGCCAAGACGCGTTCGTTGGCGTAAACACTTTCCGTGGCGCTCATCGCCACGTTTTTTTCGTTAAAGCCGGTTTCGTCGTAGACCCCTTCTTTTTTCAAATCAACGTTGGGCACCCCTTGGTAGCGGTAGCCATCCGCCGGCCGGTCGCCCACGAAGTGATTCAAGTAGGATTTGACTTGGTTGGGGTGGTTGTGATAAGCCGGGTAGACGACGTAGCGTTGGGGAGTCAGGGGCAAAAAAGTATCATCATTGCGCCCGGCCATGACCGAGCCATCAATGGAAGCCTTTTTGCCGACTAAGATGGTCGTACAAGATGAATGGCGAGTTTGCATAACTATGCTTCCTTTCGTAAATCAAAGAATACGTTTATTGTAGGCGTTTGCCCAGGGGGCGTCAACGTAAGGCGTGGCGCAAACAACGGAGGGCAAAGTAGACGAGCAGGTTAACCGCACCGGCAAAGACGAAGGTCCGGTACCAAGGTTGCAACAAGGTCCACAGCTGGGCCGCAAGCGTTGTGGGATCACTAAAGAGGGCGAGGACGCCACTAAAAATGACCACACAACCGGCTAAAGCCACTAGCCCCGTCCGGGCGTTGGTGAGATCGGCTGGTGAGACGTCAAAGCCGCCGATGGCAATGTTGATCATTAACAACAACCATACCACGACCCGGCCTAGGGGATCACTGGCCCCGCTGGTCAGGTCGCCCAAGAGGGTGGCGTAGCTTACCGGCACCAACCATTTGGTGGTCAAAAGCATCACGATCGGACAGATCAAGACGGGCGCTAAGCCGATAAAGACGTTGCCGGCTTGCTGGTAAAGGCTGTGGGGGTTCCAAGCGTGGTTGACATAGCCGAGGCTTTGGTCGGTCGGGTCTTGCCGGTTGGGGATGCGCAGCAGGGCAACCTTGGTAATCCGGTGGCCGAACAAGACGGCGACCAGTAAGTGGCTGAGCTCATGGAGGATGATCCCCAGGCCGCCGCCCAGAATTTGGGCCCCAAAACCCCCCAGCTGCACACTAAGCAGCTTATTTTGGTGGCTGATGACCACCACTAATGCGCCGAGCAGCCCGGGTAGCCCCAACGCCAAGCCGGTGAAAATGGCCATGGTTTGTAAGTAAGTCATTATTTTTGTTGGAGGTCCGCGAAGGTGGCATCGACCAACTGCGCTAAATCGGTGGCATTAACCTCAACGGACCGGCCGATTTGCCCGGAGGAGACGAAGATCGTTGCTTCAGCTTGGGCGGCCTGGTCAATGTAGATCGGGTAGTGGTGTTTTTCGTAGATCCCGACCGGGGTGTTGGCGCCGTGGACGTAGCCGGTGGTCTTGACCAACTTCTTGAGGGGCACCATCTCGACCTTTTTATTGCCTGACACCCGGGCCAGGGCTTTTTCATCTAGGTGGGTATCGATCGGGACCACGCCGACCACGGGACCAGTCGTCGGGCCTTCTAAGACCAGGGTCTTGTAGATACGGTGTTCGTCAATGCCGAGGTGATCGACTTTCATGCTGCGAACGTCGCCATCTTGGACGGTCGGGAATTCAATTTGGCGGTAGGGAATCTTATGTTTATCCAGGATTTGTTCGACCTGGGTCTTTTTCAGCCGGGCTTTTTTCTTTGCCATGAAATTGGCCTCCTTTTTGTGCAGATTTTTCAGTACTGGAACGGTCCAATCTTTAGAAAACGCGTATCCAGTTGGCAAATTTTTGCTATACTAGTAATGTTAAACGCAAAGCGCGGGAAAGTGAACCGTAATCAAAGAAAGCTGAGGACTAAATTGGAATGGCAGATCTAGTGTACCGCTCGGTAATGCGCGACATCAAAGAAAAAATCTTACAAGACGCTTATCCGGGGATGCGATTACCGGATGAACGGAGCCTGTCAGAAAATTACCACGTCAGTCGGAGTTCGATTAAGCGGGCCTTGGATGTCTTGGTCCAACAAGGGATTATCTTCAAAAAGCGGGGGGCTGGCACCTTTATCAACCCCTTGTACTTAAAGAACCGGGCGATGTTTCGTTATGAAGGCAGCAACCTGGGAATTACTGACAGTTTTCAACTCGATGGCAAAAAGCAAAGCATTAAGCTGATCAACTACCAAGTCATTCCGGCCAGCGCCGAATTGGCTCAGGACCTCTTTTTGAGTCCGGATGATTTTGTGTACAAGATTGAACGCTTGCGGTTGATCGACGACCAACCCTTTATGATTGAAACGGGCTTTATTCCGATTAAAATCATCCCGACCCTCTCACCGGCCGTGGCGGAAAAGTCCATTTTCAACTACTTGGAAGAAGCCAAGGGCAAAACGGTCACCCGCTCCTTTATGACCCTGACCGTGGAACCATCGAGTGCCAACGATCAAAAGGAATTGAACCTCACCCCAACGGAGCCGGTCGGGGTGATGGAAGGGGTCTTTTTCCTCGACGACGGGACCCCCTTTGAAGTATCGTATATGCGAGTACATTATCAATACATGCGCTATAATACCTTCGTCAGCCTCGGAAAGGAATAGTTATGATCAAAGCAATTGCGACCGATATGGACGGGACCTTTTTAAACTCCCAAAGCACTTATGATCAAGCCCGTTTTTTGACCGTTTACGCGGAATTAAAGCGGCGGGGAATTGCCTTTATTGTCGCTAGTGGCAATCCGGTCTATCAGCTCCAAAAGACTTTTGCGCCGGTCAAAGATGAATTGGTGTACGTGGCCGAAAACGGCGTTGAGCTGGTTGAAGGCGGCCAAGACGTCTTCGTGGGGCAGATTGCGCCGGCAGCCGTGACGGGGATCGTGGCCGAAATTGCCCCCATCAAGGGGAGCCGCATTATTCTGTCGGGGCGGCACCAGGCCTATGCGCTGGGCAAATTACCGGCGGCCTTTCGGACAATTGCCGAGCGGCACTACCCGGGGGTCAAGGAAGTGACCAGTTTGGCCGAAGTGGTCGACCCGATCGTCAAAATCATGCTGGACGTACCCGGGGAGTTGACCCAGCCGCTAATGGACCAGATCAACCATGATTACGCTGGTCAACTGACGGCGGTCTCCAGTGGCTATGGTAATTTGGACCTGATTGTGGCCGGGATGGATAAAGCCGCAGGTTTGAAGCACTACTTAGCCCACCACCAGCTTGAGCCGGCCGAATTAATGGCCTTTGGGGACGGGCAAAACGACCTGACGATGTTACAATTGGCTGGCGAAAGCTACGCGATGGCCAACGGAATTGATGCCGTCAAGCAAGCTGCCAAATACCAAACCCGGTCCAATGATGAAAACGGGGTCTTGGTGGCGATTGAAAAGATGTTGGCTCAAAACTAAAACAATGGGCGTCGGTGCTGAGGGCACGGGCGCTTTTTTTGCGCGGTGCTTCACTAAAAGTCAATCATTTGTGAAATTTTTGCGACCACAACGGCACCGGATTTGTTTTCACAACCTTCTTGGAAAACGTTTATCAAAATGTGATGAACTAAGCAAAATGGTCAGAACTAGCTTTGTGAATTACAATAGGCATCGTTAAAATCACTGGATCTTTTCACAAACTGAAAGGTCCACAGAGAGAAGGAATTGATGATGACACAACCACGATTTGGGGCGGACGCGATTGTCGCCAGTCTAAAGCAACACGGGGTGGATAAGGTATTCGGGATTCCGGGGGCCAAGATTGACCGCTTGTTTGAAAAATTAGAGCATGAACCCGGGGCACCGGAACTGATTGTTACCCGGCACGAGCAAAATGCGGCCTTCATGGCCCAAGCCTATGCACGCTTGACCGATAAGACTGGGGTCGTAGTAGCGACTTCAGGTCCAGGAGTCGGGAATCTTGCCACGGGGTTAATGACGGCCCAAGCTGAAGGGGATGCTGTTTTAGCGATCGGCGGCCAAGTGCAACGCAAGGATTTGCAACGCCAAACCCACCAAAGTACCCCTTCGGTCCAATTAATGGCGCCAATCACTAATTACAGTGCTGAAATTCAGGATCCGGCCAACATTGAAGAAACCTTGGCCAACGCTTTTGCGGCCAGTCAGGGGGCCAAGCATGGGGCAGCCTTTGTCAGTGTGCCGCAAGACATTGATGATGCGCCATTGACCGATGCGGGCTTGCCAGTTTACCAACCAGCGCAAGCGGGACCAGCTCCTTTGGCGGCAATCAAGGCGGTGGCCAAACGAATCAAGGCCGCTCAGTTCCCGGTTTTACTAGTCGGCCTTCGGGGATCGGCCCCGAAAGAAGCCGCGGCGTTGCACGCGCTGTTGGCGCAAACGGGGTTGCCGGTCGTGGAAACCTTCCAAGCAGCGGGAGTCGTGACGCGGGAACTGGCTCCGACGTCTTACTTTGGGCGGATTGGCCTGTTCCGCAATCAAGTCGGGGACCGGCTTTTGCGGCAAAGCGATTTAGTCGTTACGATTGGTTACGACGCAATTGAATATGAACCCCGGAACTGGAATGCGGCCAAGAATGCCACGATCGTAAATCTGGATACGATTCCGGCCCAAATTGATAACTACTTTGCACCGGTTGCCCAATTAATTGGGGAGATTGCGCAAACCTTAACCTTGTTAACCAGTGAGTTGCCGGATTTTGTTTACCCAGCCGCGGCCAAGGCGCAGTTGGTAGCGTTAAAGGCGGAATTAGAAGCGGACCAAGCTGCAGTGGCGCCAACGAATCAGGCGGTCAGTCACCCCTTGGCGGTGGTGCAAGCCTTGCAAAAGCAAGTCAGTGATGACATGATTGTGTCGGTGGACGTGGGGAGCCACTACATCTGGATGGCCCGGCATTTCCGTAGCTATCAAGCCCGTCATCTGCTCTTTAGTAACGGGATGCAGACCTTAGGAGTGGCCTTACCATGGGCAATGGTGGCGGCAATGCTGCATCCCGAACAAAAGGCGGTGGCCGTGTGTGGTGACGGCGGTTTCTTATACTCTGGCGCCGAATTGACGACGGCGGTGCAACACCAGCTCAATCTGGTCACGATTGTGTGGAATGACGGTGGTAACTACGATATGGTGCGCTTCCAAGAGGAGTTGAAGTATGGGCAAGCTGCCGGAACCAAGTTTGGGGATTTAGACATCGTGAAGTTTGCTGAAAGCACCGGAGCAACGGGCCTGCGAGTCCAAAGTCCGGATCAATTAGATGCCGTTTTGGCCCAAGCCTTTGCGACTGACGGTCCGGTCGTGGTGGATGTACCGGTGGATTATAGTGGTAATCAAGCCCTGGCCCAACAATTGATTGATTCGCAACTGGGTTAGTCCAGTTAATAGAAAGAAGGCACTTAAATGACAACGTTGTATGAACACGGCACGCTGGCGGCTTTAATGGCCGGTAATTTAGCGGGGACACTCTCCTTAAAAGAACTCTTGACCCACGGTTCCACGGGGTTAGGGACCTTTGATGGGGTTGATGGTGAAGTGGTGATCTTAGACGGAGAAGTCTACCAGGCTGACGCAACTGGTCGCGTCAACCATGTGACGGATCCGAACGTGATGCTCCCCTTTGCTTCGGTTCATTTCCCGGGAAATGATCAGCAGGCAGTGACGGTGACCGCGACGTCAAAAGCGGCATTGCAAACGGCATTAACCACTAAGTACCAATTGGCAAACGTGTTTGCCTACGTCCGGGTGAGTGGTGAGTTTGACCACGTTAAGGTGCGGATCGCTCCCAAGCAAACGCAGCCGTACCCGAGCCTGCTGGAAGTTGCCAAGCACCAACCCGTCTTTGAACAAACTCACGTTAGCGGGACCTTGTTGGGGTATTATGCCCCAGATATTTTTGGGACGGTGACGGCAGCTGGCTGGCATTTGCACTTTATTAGTGATGACCGACAGTTTGCGGGGCACGTCTTAGAATTTACCGGTGGGGAATTAACCGGTGAATTGGAAATTTTTGATAGCTTAGAACAGCATTTGCCGATTCACGATCAAGCCTTCCGGCAGGGGAAGGTGGACTTAGCCAGCTTAAAAGCTGGAATTCACGCGGCGGAAGGCTAGCCGCGCGTTTTTTGCCGCGGACCTTGCATTTTGCTCAGGGGGGCGATAATGATCGCGTCACCTTGGTTGAACTAGAAAGGAAGCGCAAGGAAATGTTGCGGTTAATGTTAGTTGGCAATTGGCTGGTCTTGATTGGCATCATTAGTTTAGGGGGCTACTGCTTGCGACGGTTGCGCCATCGGCCCGCCACCAGTTGGGGCTGGTTTGGGCTGATCGTCTTGCTTGGCGGCGTGGCCAGCTGGTTGGTTGGCAACCCTTATTTCGGTTAATCAGCATTGGCGGGGCAGAATGCGGCTTCGCTTTTTAGTTTCTCTTGCTTTCCGCTCTGGACTAAGTTAAAGTAAGAAGGTTTGAAAGCGTTTAGGGGGAGAGTTCATAATGAGCAAGCAAGCACGAGGAATTTGGTTGGCCGCGGGTGGGGCCGCGTTATGGGGCGCGTCGGGGGCGGCGGCCCAGTATTTATTTGAACAAACGCCGGTTACCACCGCCTGGCTGGTCGCCGTCCGGCTCCTGGTAGCCGGGGGGATTTTGACGGCGGTCAGCTGGCACCGCAACCCGACCCACTTAAGGGAATTGACCCGCTACCGGTGGGCCTGGTGGCACCTCTTGGGGTACAGCGTGTTGGGGACCCTATTTTCCCAGTTGGCCTACTTTTTGGCGGTCAAAGCCAGCAATGCCGCGACCGCCACGGTCCTGCAATATCTCCAACCGGTCTTGATTATCATCTGGGTGGCCCTAGCCAGTCGCAAGTGGCCGCGGCGGATTGACAATTTTTCGGTGCTGTTGGCCTTGCTCGGGACCTTTTTATTGATTACCGATGGGCACCCGGGCTCATTGACCCTCACGCCCTTAGCGCTGTTTTGGGGGCTGTTGTGCGCGGTCGCCGCGGCTTTGTGTACCCTCTTGCCGGTCCGGCTTCTGCAACACTTTGACACCCTGGCGGTCTCGGGCTTGGCAATGTTGGTCGGCGGGATTTTGATGCTGCCGGAATTATTTTTGACGCCCTGGCCCCACCTGACCTGGTTTGCCTGGCTGATGGTGGCCTACGTGGTCATTTTTGGGACCCTGCTGGCCTATACGATGGTCTTGGCCAGTTTAAATTACATTTCGCCCACCGCGACGGGGATTTTGGGCGCCTTTGAACCACTGCTGGCGACCGTTTTGGCGGTTGGCCTGCTCGGCACCCGCTTGACGCCGGCGATGGTGGTCGGTTCGCTGTTGATTTTAGCGACGACCTTCCTCCAAGCTCTGCCGGTGGATTTAAACCCCTTTGGGCGCTTGCGGACCAAGCACCATCATTAACAGTTTGCCGGTGCGCCACTGCCCTTTCCCGTGGCGCGCCGGTCTTTTTTGCCAAAATTTAAAATTGGTGGTTGCAAGCCACCAGGACGTGCGTTAGAGTAGTGACAACTTTGCGAGAGTAAGAGGAAACTGGTAATGACAAAACGCACGCGGGGGCTGTTGCTAGCGGGAGTCGGGGCTTCATTTTGGGGTGGCTCGGGCGCGGCAGCCCAATACTTATTTCATGACACCCCGATGACGACCACCTGGCTGGTGGCGGTCCGCTTGCTGGGCGCGGGCCTGGTTTTGACGCTAGTCAGTTGGTTGAAAAATCCGGGCGCCGTCAAGGGCTTGGTGACCCAGCGTTGGGCCCGGTGGCAATTGATCGCCTTTGCTTTGTTTGGGACCCTCAATTCCCAATTGACTTATTTTTTAGCGGTCCGGTATAGTAACGCTCCCACGGCAACGGTGATCCAATATCTCCAGCCGGTCATCATCATCGCGTGGGTCGCGCTCAGTACCCGGAAGTGGCCGCGCCGGATTGATAACCTGTCGGTGGCCTTGGCGGTCTTGGGCACTTTTTTGCTGGTGACGGGCGGGCACCTGGGGACGTTGACCCTCACGCCCTTGGCCCTGTTTTGGGGCTTGTGGTGTGCCTTGGCCGCGGCGCTGTACACTTTGTTGCCGGTGAAGTTGCTCCAACACTTTGATACCTTTGCCGTCTGTGGACTGGCGATGTTGCTAGGTGGACTGGTTATGTTGCCGGAATTGTTGTTACGGCCGGTCCCGCACTTGAGCGGGGGTGATTGGCTGTTGGTCGCCTACGTCATTTTCTTTGGGACGATGGCGGCGTACACGATGTTTTTAGGCAGTTTGAACTTCATCAATCCCACGGCTGCGGGGATCTTAGGGGCGTTTGAACCCTTGATTGCGACGGTCTTGGCAGTGACGTTGCTGGGGACCCACCTGTCTTCGGCGATGGTGGTCGGCTCGCTGTTGATCTTAGCGACAACCTTCTTGCAGGCTATTCCAATTAAACGTAACCCCTTCATTAAGTTTAAGCACCACAAGCGGGTGGTGAAATCTTAACCAAAACGGGCCGCCCCAATCGGAGCGGCCCGTTTCAGGTTCATTAATTATTTGCCTGGACGTTACTTGGTTTGGTTAACTTGATCTTCCATCTTCATGATGGCCCGTTCCTTAAAGACGAGGTAAACCAGTAAGAGGAAGGCGACCCCGGCGGCAATGTAGATCACCGTCGATGAAGCGCCCCAGCCGAACTTGTCGACCAGCATCCCGATCAAGGCTGTAGCCATCGTTTCCCCAAAGACGTACTGGAAGAAGCCCATAAACCCGGTCGACATGCCGACCGCGTAGTTTGGCACGGCTTCATTGACCATCAACCCGACCAAAGACAGCGGGGCGTAGATCAAACTCCCCATGATAAAGAGAACGACCGTGATCAAGGCCTTGCTGGTGCTGGTAAAGTAGGTTACCAAGCACAAAATCATCGCAATCACGCACAGGAAGCAGACAAAGGACCGCCGCCCCTTCAACAGGTCGGAGACCAAGCCTAAGATGATGACCCCTGGTACGGCGGACAATTCAAAGATCCCGACCAGCCACTTGGCCCATTCGACCGAGAAGCCCTTGGTTGGCAAGTAGGAAGGGATCCAAGACATGACCCCGTAGCGAACAATGTAAATGGACATTGAAGTCAAGGTGACGGCCCAGACGACCTTGTTGGTTAAGATATCGTGGAAAAGAATGTCGGCAAAGGACTTGTCGGACAGTTCTTGGGCGGTTGATTCGCCCTTTTCGTTTAATTCAACGTGACCGGAGTATTCCGCCATGTTCGGCAGCCCTTCACTTTCGGGCCGTTCGGAATTGATCAGCAACATCAGAGTGGCGATAATGGCCGAAATCACGGAAGCGGTGATAAAGACCATCGTCAAGGAACCGGAGAACAAGAGGGTGGCTAACTGGATGCAGGCCACGCAGGCAAAGGCCCCGGCGTTGTGGGCAGAGGCCCACACGGCAAAGACGACCCCGCGGTGCTTTTTGGAGAACCAGAGGCTGATTTCCCGCTGGCAAGCCGGCGCTCCCATCGCTTGGGTAAAGGAAATAAAGAGCATTAAGAATAAGATGACGTAGAAGTTCTTGGTAAAGCCCAAAAAGGCGTTAAAGATACAGGAGAGGTAGAGCCCAAAGGCCAAGAAATTCTTGGTGTTGGACTTATCCACCCAACCGCCCATAAAGAGCTTGGCGATCCCGTAGCCGACCCCAAAACAGGAAAGAATCAGCCCGATTTGCCCCACGGAGAAGCCGTATTCCTTCATAATCGGCTTTTGTTCGGTGGTAAAGATCAAACGAATGATGTAGTAGGCCAGATAAGAGATACAAGTGGCAATCAAGACCCCGGTTTGCTTGCGTTTGTAGACCCCTTCGACTTTGTCGGCGGGAACAGGTACTTTCGCATCGGGGGACGGCTTTAAGAAATTAAACATACTGACACGCGTCCTTTCTGCACAAAAAACTGGAATAAATGCTCCTCCGTGCTTTATTTCGCATCAAAATTGGCTAACCGTTGAATAAATTGCATAATTGGAAATAAATTGGGAATAAATAAAAAGTTTAACGATTATAACCTTTTAAAAACGAAATTAAACCCGGAGTTTTTAATACATGGCTATCCTAAAATATTATGTAAGCGCTGTCAACAGAATTTAAAAATTTTATTGGACCGGTCAAATTCTGAGAAAAGTTGGTTTTTGCTTAATGTTGGGCCGTCCACTTTTATGTGAAAAACCAGAATTATTTGAAACCGGTTCAAAAAAGGTGGCAATTTTGCTGGAAGCGTTTTATAATGGTCAATGTTAAACGTTTGCCAAGACGAGGAGGAAATTACCAGATGTCAACGGATGTAAAAGGAATTGCGGCTAGTGACGGCTTTGGGATTGCACCAGCGTACCTGCTGGTCGATCCAGATCTGACCTACGAAACGACGCAGGTCGAAGATACCGCGGCGGAATACGCCCGGGTGGAAGCGGCCTTTCAAGCTTCCATCGATGAATTAAGCAAGATCAAGGAAAACGCCAAGGGTCGCTTGGGCGACGAAGAATTGGAAGTCTTTGATGCCCACATTGCCATCTTGTCCGACCCGGAAATGATGGGGCAAATTAAGACGGATATTGAAGAAAACCACACCGGGGCCGAAGCAGCGGTCGACAAGGTAATGACCGGCTTTGCCGACATGTTGGCTGCGATGGTCGACAACCAATACATGCAAGAACGGGCGGCCGACGTCAAGGACGTGGCCAAGCGGGCCTTAGCCCACCTGTTAGGCAAGCAATTGCCAGACATTGCCGGCATTGACCACCCGGTGGTAATTGTGGCTAAGGAAATCACCCCATCCGATACCTCCCAGATGGATGCCCAGTTCGTCAAGGGGATTGTTACGGACCTCGGCGGGCGGACCAGCCACGCTGCCATTATGTCCCGGACCTTGCGGATTCCAGCCGTGGTGGGTTCAGAATCAATCACGACGACGGCCCAAAATGGGCAAATGATCGTTGTCGACGGGCTGAACGGGGATGTGATCGTGGACGCGGATGACGCCACGGTTAAGGAATACGAACAAAAGGCCGCCGATTTTGAAAAGCAACGGGCCCAATGGGCGAAGTTAGTCGACGCCCCATCCGTTTCCAAGGACGGCAAGGAATTTGAAATTGCGGCCAACATCGGGACGCCGGATGACGTGGCCGACGCGGTCAAGCAAGGGGCCGATGGGGTCGGCCTCTTCCGCTCCGAATTCCTGTACATGGGCAGTGACCACTTGCCAAGTGAAGACGAACAATTTGAAGCCTACAAAAAGGCCGTCGTTGGGATGAACGGCAAGCCAGTGGTCGTCCGGACCTTAGACATCGGGGGTGACAAGCCGCTGGATTACTTGCCACTGCCGGAAGAATTAAATCCGTTCTTGGGTTACCGGGCCATCCGGATCTGCTTGGAACGGCCAGACATCTTCAAGCCCCAACTGCGGGCCTTGATTCGGGCCTCAGAATTTGGCCCACTGGGGATCATGTTCCCAATGATCGGGACGGTGGCGGAACTGCGGGCCGCCAAGGCGATCTACAACGAATGCTTGACGGAACTGCAAGCCAGCCACCCGGGGATCGGCAAGAACGTCCAACTCGGGATGATGATCGAAGTACCGCTGGCGGCCGTTAATGCCGACAACCTGGCCAAGGAAGTCGACTTCTTCAGTATTGGGACCAACGACTTGATCCAATACAACTTTGCCGCCGACCGGGGCAACGATAAGGTTTCTTACCTTTACCAACCACTGAACCCAGCCTTCTTGAGCCTGATCAAGCACGTGATCGACTCAGCCCACCGCCACGGGGCCAAGGCCGCTATGTGTGGTGAAATGGCCGGCGACAAGTACGCTTTGCCACTGCTGATGGGGATGGGCTTAGACGAATACTCCATGAGTGCGACGTCGATTTTGCGGACCCGGAGCACGATGAAGGACTTGGATACGGCCGAATGTGCTAAGCTGGTCGACAAAGCGATCAACGAATGTGCCACGGTCGAAGAGGTCAAGGCCTTGGTAGAAAAGGAATTAGGCTAACAACTGCTTAGTGAAGTGCGCAGTTTCACAGCTTAAATTTGCGCGGGGGCAACTCTGACCAGCGCAGCAATCAATCACACACAAAAAATGGACCACGCTGCGTGGTCCATTTTTTCGTCTACATAAATTGTTGTAAGTATTGGTGGCTGGCGACTTGTTCGGCACAGTTGGCTTGGTCCTTAAGATCAATTTCGTAGATGTCAGTGGCCGCCGGGTTGAGGTGGGGCAGGACCCGGGGCCAGGCAATCCGGCCTTCCCCCAAGGGCAGACTGTCGTGGGTCTGGCCCATTGAATCGACCAGGTGGTAGTGGACAATTTGCTCTTTTAAATGCTCCAAGCTGGCGATCAAGCGGTCGTTATCACCATGGACAGTGATAAAAGCGTGGGAGACATCATAGGCCAAGCGGTAACCGTGGGCCAGGATGGCATCTTCGACGGCCGGATCGCCGTAGAAAAAGACCGGCGAGATCGAATTTTCAAACATCACGTGCTCACCGCCAAATTCCTGCAAGCGATCCAGAACGTCAAAGCCGACCTGGCGTGCGGCCGCGACGTCGGGGTAGGCGGCCAGCATTTCATCAAAGCCGTGTTGATCGTCATAGGAACCATGGATCAAGGCCTGGGTGCCGGTCTCCTTGGCAACTTGAATCAAGGTCACCGCGGTGCGATGGACAAAGTCGTACAGGGCCGGAAATGAGTCCTGCGGGGTGATCACTTCCGTGTGGTGGCCCTGGAAGTTCATCGGCTGGTGCAAGACGATCTGGGAAATGCCCTGGTTTTGCACCTGGCCAATCATTTGCTTGAGGTGGGTCAGCCCGCTGGGGGTAAAGTCAGGCTGGTCAGTGAAAAATTCAAAGACGGCTGGCTGGTGCTTGAGCCGGTCCATGATTTGCCGGGGGTCAGAACTGGCCTTTAGGCCGAGCATGGGAAACATAGTGAGACCTTCTTTCGTGTTCGTTGTCCCCAGTGTAAGCCCGCTGGCGCGCTAGGTCAACGGCCCGTCAGGCTTGGATTAGGACCGGGCCATACTTGGTCGTTATGAGGTCGCATTCCAACTGGAAGGTGGTTTTGACCCGGGCGGGGGTCAAAACGCTTTTTGGAGTCCCAGTGGCGACCAACTGCCCGTGGTCCAATAAACAGCAGTAATCACTGTAACGCAGGGCTTGATTTAAATCGTGCAGGATCATTACGATCGTCAACCCCCGCTGCTGATTTAATTGCCGCAGCAAACGGAGAAACTCGGTCTGGTAGTGCAAATCCAGGTAGGTGGTGGGCTCATCCAAGAAGAGGTAGGTCGGTTCTTGGTTGAGGGCGAGCGCCAGCCAGACGCGTTGGGCTTGGCCCCCGGATAATTGCTTTACCGGTCGGTCGGCCAAGTCGGTCAGCTGCAGTTCGGCCATGATGGCGGCAGTATCCGCGGGGGCCGGGTCGGCAAAGAGGGAGCTTTGGTAAGGGAGGCGGCCAAGCTGGATTAAATCGGCAACCGTCAGCTCATCGTACAATTCGTGGTGCTGGTGGACGACAGCGATTTGCTGGGCGGCACTTTGGGCTGAGTAGGCGCGCCAGAGGTCCTGGCCGGCGAGGTGAACGTGGCCAGCTTGGGGCGAAAGCTGGCGAGTCAAGAGTTTCAACAGGGTGGATTTCCCGGAACCGTTCGGCCCGAGCAGGGTCGTGATTTGGTGCTCGGGAATGGTCAAGGACAGGTCGTCAATGAGCGGGGCTTGCTGCGGATAAGCAAAGCGGAGGTGTTGCGCGTCAAGCATGGGTGGTCCCCCCTTTCAAAATCCAGATCAAGCACGGACCGCCAAAGATCGCCAAGAGGGCGGTAGCCGGCAGTTCGCTGGGTTGGATGACCAGCCGGCCCAGGGTATCGAAAAAGAGCAACAGCCAGCCCCCGGCCAGCATGGTAAAGGGCAGCAGGCGGTTATAATCGCGGCCGACCAGTTGGCGACCCAGGTGGGGGACGATGATCCCGATGAAGGCGAGGACGCCGACGCAGGCCGTGGTCGTCGCCGCTAAAAAGACCGCCGTTAACAACAGCCCGCGCCGCAAGCGCTGCGGCGATTGGCCGAGTGAGACCAGTTGGGCGTCGCTGACCTTGAGGTAATTGCCCCACGGCGCCAGCAGGACGGCAATGATCAAGCCCCCCAGGCCCAGGATGGCTAAGAGGGTGGTTTGCGTCCAAGTGACGGTGGCCAGCGAGAGGCTGCTTTGGCCCGGCATGGTGGGGATTAAGGCGGTGAACCCGCTGAACATGGCGTTGATCGCAACCCCGACTAAGATCAGCCGGTAGGGGTCCATTTTAGGTTGGAAGCGGACCAAGAGCTCAAAGGCCAGCCAGCCCCCGGCCAAAGCCCAGAGGACCCGGTTGAAAAAGAGGCCGGGGATGACCAGGCCACCGAGCAGGGCGAACAGGTGCGCCCCGCTGGCGACCCCCATGATCCCGGGATCAGCGATTGGATTGCGCAGGGCGGCCTGGAATAAAGCCCCGCTGACCGCGACGGTCGCCCCGGCCAAGAGGGCGGCGAGGATCCGTGGCAGGCGGATGTTAAAGAGGGTGTTTTGGGCGGTGGGCGACAGGGCCAGCAAGCTGAAGTGGCTGGCCCCGTTGGTCAAAGCGATCCCGCTCGTGACCACCAAGAGCCCCGTGAGGAACAGGTAAGTAAGGGTCGTTTTTTTCATGGTGAAGTCCTATTTCTTTGGGTACAGCCATAAGCTGACTTGGTGCAGGGCCTGGGGAACCTTCATATTGGCCGAGGCATTGAAGGTCGGCTGCTTGAGGTCATAGACGCGGTGGTTTTTGACGGCTGGCATCTTCGCCCAGACCGGATTGTCCTGAAACTCCTTGTTAAACTGGGGTACCGTGACGCTTGGCATCGCGTGAGCTAAGCGCAAGATGACGTCGGGGTGCTTGGTCGCGAGAGTTTCGTTGCTAGGGGAGAGGTAGGCTTGACCGTGGCTGGCGTAGACGTTTTGCCCCCCGGCCAGCCGGACCAGGTCACCAACGTAGGAGTGATCGGTCGCAATCAAATACCCGGCGCCCGGCATCCCCATTAAGACCAGGACCTGCGGTTTTGCGCCGTGGCGGCGGGCTTTGGCGGCTTGGATGGCCGCGTTGATCTTTTTGATCTGGGCGTTGGCCTGGCGGGTCCGGTAGTATTCATGGCCCAATTGGCGCAAAGTCGTCTTTAATTGGGCCACGGTATCGAGTTTCAGGTAGGTGACCGGGACACTTTGGGCCTTAAAGGCACTTGAGTATTCGTCCTTGAGGGTGGAAACGGCGTAGACCTTGGAAGGATTGAGGGCGGCAATTTTTTCGACGCTCGGGTTCATCGCCCCACCGACTTTGGCGGTATGTTGGTAGCGGGCGGGCAGGGTCTGAGCCGTCGTTGGGACGCCGACCAGGTTGATGTCGAGTTTGTCAAAGATCTGGGCGATCGCAACGGTGGTTACGACCAGCCGCTGGCGGTCAGCGACCTGGCGATTGACAAAGTAGCGCACCCCCGCGGCCGTGCCGCCGATTAAAACCAAGAGACTGAGCAAAATGATGATAAGACGCTTGCGTGCGTGCATGAAAAAGCCCCCTTGTGAAAAGGGCTGGTGGTGCAATCAGCTCCCCCAGCCCCGCAAAAGTTTAATTAGTGACGTGGTAAATTCTTTTTGGCGTTGATGATAAAGTAGGCAGCGGATGCAATGATCACGATCAGGCCCAGTCCTCCGCCGATTAAGACGTAGTAGAAGAGCTTTTGGTTGCGGTCATTGGCGGCTTGGGCCTGGACGTTTTGTTCCAGGGTCTGTTTGGCCAGCCGACTTTCCTTGCGGCTCGCCGCTTGGGACTGGGACTTGGCCTGGGCGTTTAATTTATTCAGCTTGGCTTGCAGCTGGGGGTCGTTGGCGCCCGCGGCCTCACCGGTGCTGGTGGTGGCCGCCGCGCTGTTCTTGGTCCCCTTGGCATTCTTGCCGTTTAAGGCGGGCAGCTGACTGGTGTCGAACTTAAAGCTGATGTTGTGATCAGCGTTGTAGTTGGCACTGGGCACGTTAACGTGGATCGAACTGGAAATCACGCCATTTAAAGACTTGGCGGTAAAGGAGTAAGCGTAATTGTACCCCCCGCCCCCCTGGGTCTTGCTGACGCTTTGTGGGGCCTGGCCGTTGATGGAGTAGACCGTCACTGGCCAAGCACCTAGGTTGGCAGCGGTGTGGATGGTCATCGTGACGACGTATTGGTTGCCACTGACCGTGACTTGGGCGGGGCGGACGTAGTAGGAGTCGGCCATTGACGTCTGGTTGGTCCCGTACTTTAGGGTTTGGTAATTAACGCTGGCCGCATGGGTATTGGTAACGCCCAGCAGCCCGAATAAGGTAACGGTGAGCAGGGTCAGCCACCGTCCCCAGTTGAATTTAATCTTCTTCATGGTTGAATCCTTTCAATTTGCGGGTCGCATGGGTGTACCAAAGCATGGTCCCCCCGATGATCGCAAACCCGGTGACCAAAAAGGCGGTTAAAGCCTGGACGATCGGGTAGTCGACGAGGGCGGCTTGGATGCGGTGCTTGATCCCATTTGGCACCCGGTAGTGAGCGAGCCGCTTTTGGGCGGCCTTTAAATCAAAGGGGGTAATCGCTGCCGCATTGGCCGCTCCCGGTTGGCTGGTGATGTCGCCCCCGGCTGGGCCGCTGGCGCTTAGCGCGGCGGCCGCGTTGCCAGTGCCGTAGCCGGTAGTGCTTAAAGCACTGGGACCAGGACTGCTTTTTTCTTGGCCGAATGCAAACCAAACCCCATAATTTTGGGCGGGCATACCTAGGAGCGGAACCCCAACCTTAATGCGACCGGTAAAGGGTTGGTCTAAAGCACTATCGTCATTAACGTGGAAGGTATACGTCCAAATATCTTGGTTGCCAATTTGAGAATGCGTTTGGTTTGTAATTGGTCCGGCCTTCATCGAAATTGGGGCGAAGGTAGCGGTACCCTTGGCAGCTTTAATGGTGAGGGTTACGTCATAACCAGAAGTGCCGGTCTTAATAACATGTGCTACGTGAGTGTAGAAAGAGTTGGCATCGGACAACTTAGTACCTTGCTCATTATAGACGGCATAAGGAATATCTTGGATCTCCTTTGTGCTATCGATAACGTGATGGCTTGGTTTAGGAATTGGTGGCTCAAATGGTTGGGGCTTTTGAGCTTGCGGGTTGAACGCCTTGTTATTCCATACCGCATACGCTTGTTGAGAATTGCCTAGAACAGAGAGGTCAAAATTAAAGACCCCCCCGCCTTGTTGATAAGCCTGTTTAGAGAGTTTAAAGGAGTAGTCAACTTTAGCCCCATTGGTTACGGTTTGGACAGGCTTTTGCCCGTTAAAGGTAATACCGCTGATGAACTGCGCGCCGCCGATTAAGTGGAAAGTTAGTTGATAACCATCGGCAGTTGGCTTGACGGATACGGTTTTACTGAAGAATTGGCCTGATTCTGATGGCGCTGGGTAATCTTCATACTTTAAGAAACTAACTGGGAGTTGGAGCACGTCATCGTGGTCTTGCTTGGTCCCAGTTGACTGCGTAGGTGGTGTGGTTTGACTTTGGGATACCTGAGTCGTCGATTGCGCTTGCTGGTGGTCGGACTTAGTAGTTGCAGTTGACGTTGTCGTTTGGCTGCTGCTAGTGGCTTGACTGCTGTCAGCCTCCGCACTGGCGGTCTTGACCTGGCTGAGGTCCACTTGTAAGTCGGCCGCTTCGTGCATGGTCATGCCCGGGGCCAGTTGCAGGTCCATTTCAACTACGTACTTGCCGCTTTGGTTCGGCAGGTTAAACGTCACCGTGGCCTGTTCGCCATTTTTTTGGATGTTCGCCGCCTGATTGCTGCCCTGAATTTGCAATTTTTGGACATAATTGGCCCCGGTTGGCATTGTCATTACCAATTGGAGCTGGCCGTTGGTGGTTTTTAAGCTGGCCTGGTCACTGAAGAAGTGGCTGGCATCGGATGCCGTGGTCGTGCCCGTCTTAAAAAAGCGGGCGGTCGTCGGGATTGTTGTCGCTGCTGGGGTAGCGGCTTGCACCAGGGCCGGCAGGACGGGGCTGGCCGCGGCCAGGGGCGCCCCAACTAATCCCATTAGTGACACCGAAGTAATCACTCGATAGGTTATTTTCGAACCAACCGTCACGAAAAACGCCTCCTTAAGAATTTCTTTAATATCATTGTTAAGTTTAAGCGTTCAGGTGAACGATTTCAATAAAAATTCGTTGGATAAGTAAAAACCCGCAAAATATTCCGCGACGGGTTGCGCTTTCACCTTGATAGTGCCATAATATGACGCATATTAAAGCTTTTTGGAAAATTCAATGAATTGCACTTATTTTTAATTTTTGTGGGGGAATTCCAATGAAGAAGACGAACCTGAAAAACGCTGCTTTGTTAACGGCTTCAGTGGCCGGAATCGCCGGTGTGACGGGGTTGGTGGCTGATCAACCGGCCGTGCACGCTGATGAAACTGCGGTAGTGGCCCAAAACCAATCGGACGATAAGCAATTATCGGTATCCGATGCTCAACAAGCAGTGACACAAGCGCAACAAACGGTCGCACAAGCCCAAACGGCTCAAAGCCAAGCTAGCGCCAAGTACAGTGCGGCCAATGCGGCGGTAACCGCGGCCCAAAGCAAGGTCAAGGAAACTTCGACGGCAGCGCAAACCGCCAAAGCGACAGTAGACAACGGCAGTGCGGCTTTGTCGTCGGCCCAAGCGGCGGTTAGTGCGGCCCAAAGCAAGGTTCAATCGACCAGTGCGGCCCTGCAAAGCGCCAAGGCCAAGACACAAACGGCCAGCCAGGCTACGAGTGCGGCTCAATCGACGTATGATCAAGCCAGTGCGGCGGTAACTGCAGCGCAAAAAGCGTACGACCAAGAAGTCCAAACCAGCAGTGCCAACGCGGCTTCCCAAGCGGCTGCGGAATCGGCTTACCAACAAGCCGTTGCCACGGCTTCCACGGCTAATGCCGCTTTGAAGTCGGCCCAAACTGCCTATGCGGCCGCTAAGGACCAATTAGAAAAGGACCAAGCCGCTGCCGCGGCAACGGAAGACGTAGCCGCGACCTTCTACAAGACGGGAAATGACGGAAATGAAACGACGACCAAGTCGGAAATGGCTGGCTTCTTTAAGCCAACGGCCACGGTCAGCGTGGATGCGAATGGCAAGGTCACGGTCAAGATCTTCTCGGTTACCTTCGCCAGCATGATTGAATCGATGAGTTTTGAAAACGGTGGGTCCTTTACCAAGAGCAACCTCAGCGCCGATCAAAAGACGGCTGACTGGACCGGGGTCGCGCCAGGGTTAGCCAATGACTACAAGATTGCGGTGGTTATCAATACGGGGATCCCAGGGATGAGTGTTATGCACGAAACGGCCTACCTGAACCTGGCTTCCAGTGACAAGCTGACCGCTGCGGTGGAAGCTGGCAAGCGTTTGGCGGCTGATCAAACCAAGGTCGACCAACTGAACAGCGAGGTTCAAACCGCCCAAACGAAGGCAAACGAAGCTAACGCTAAATTACAAGAAGCTGCTAAGGCGGCGGGTCACGCCCCAGTCTTCATGAACCTGATGATGAAGGCGGCGGTTGATACGGTCGGGATGGCCAAGGCCAACTTACAAGCGGCGCAAAATGACTTTAACGATGCTAAGAATGCGCTGGCGGCGGCGAAGGAAAATCAAACCACGGCCAGCCAAAATGAAGCGGCCGCCCAAAAGGCCTTTGATGACGCTCAAGCCGCGTTGAAGCAAGCCCAAGCCAACCTGGCGACGGTTAAGCAAACGGTTGAAAATGGTCCGGCGGCGGTCGCTGCGGCCCAAAAAGCCGTTGCTGATGCCCAAGCCGCTTTGGAAGCCGCGCAAGCTAATTTGGCTGATGCCAAAGCTGAATTAACCGCGGCAAACGCCCGCTTAGCTGCGGCCCAAGCAGCCCTGCAAAAGGCGCTCGGTCAACTGGCAATTGCCAAGGCGGCCGCGGGAGTTGTTAATGGGGCAACGAGCGAACCAACCCCTACTGCTAAGCCAACGCCAACTTCCCAAGGGACCCCAACCCTGACTACGGCCAAGGTCCAATTAACGACCGCCCAACCAGCGGCGGCGCAAAAGGCCAGCCTGCCGCAAACCGGGAACGCGTCTGCTTCGGCGCTGACCGTTTTGGGGATGGCCCTCATGAGTTTGGTCTTAGTACCATTTAAGAAATTCGCGAAGTAAGCGTAAGTTCCACTGGATGCCCCAGCGTCCAGTGGGCTTTTTTTGAACCAAAAATGAAAAAGTTGTCAAAGCTAAGATTTCCCGGGAAATAAGTTGACGCTTTCAGGCCCGCGGTGGTTAACTAGAAGTAAGTTGTTAGTAACGAAAAGTAAGTGGGAAAGGCAGATGATTGATACGCACACAACGGAAGTAATTGCCAACCACCGGTCGATCCGGGCCTTTAAGGCGCAAACCTTGGCCAAGGAACAATTGACGATCTTGTACAAGATGGCCAGCCAGACTTCGACCAGTATGTTCATGCAACAATTTTCGATTTTGCACGTCACTGATCCCGCCAAGCGCGCGGCGGTCCGCGCCGTTTCCGGTCAACGCTACGTTGGGGCTAACGGGGACTTGTTTATCTTTATCGTGGACTTGTACCGCAACCAGCAGATTCGCCAGCAACTTGGCTATGATGATGGGCGCCTGCATACGACCGACATCTTCTTTCAAGCGCTGGAGGACACGGTTTTAGCGGTACAAAACTTTGTCACGGCTGCCGAAAGCCTGGGTTTGGGCGCGGTAATTCTGGGATCGATCAACGATGATCCCGAAGCCCTTTTGGCGGCCTTAGACCTGCCGAAAATGACCTTGCCCCTGCTGGGGGTCCAAGTCGGGGTTCCGGACCAAGTGCCGCAGTTAAAGCCCCGCCTGCCGCTGGAGCAAGTGGCCTTTGAAAATGACTACCCGCAGGACTTTGAGGTGGCCAGCCTCAAAGACTACGATCAGGTGGTGCAGACCTACTACGACTTGCGCGATACCAGCCGGCGGATCGATTCATTTACTAAACAGATCACGGGCGCCAAGCTGAACACCAAGCGGATTGACCGGGATAAATTGGCCCAAGTAATCCAGCGGCAAGGCTTGGCCCTGGATTGGCAACCAAAGAAAGGATGAACAACATGACGCTTACCAATGTTAATTCACCAATCAAATTGAACAACGGGGTGGAAATCCCCTGCGTTGGTTACGGGACGTTCCGGACCGACCCGGCGGTGACGGCCCAAGCCGTGCAGGACGCGATTACGGCCGGCTACCGGCACATTGATACCGCTAAGGTCTACGAAAACGAAGCCGGGGTCGGCCAAGGGATCAAGGCCGCTGGTGTTCCCCGCGAAGAATTGTTTGTGACCAGCAAGCTTTGGAACACCGACCGGGGGTATGAAGCCACCAAGGCGGCCTTTCAAGCCAGTTTGGACCGCTTAGGGTTGGATTACTTAGACTTGTACCTGATCCACTGGCCGGCCAATGAAAAGCAATTTGGCGCGGACGCGGCCAAAATCAACGCGGAAACCTGGCGGGCGATGGAAGAATTATACGAAGCCGGCAAGATTCGGGCGATCGGGCTGAGCAACTTTATGCCGCACCACGTGGCCGAACTGTTAAAGACGGCTAAGATCAAGCCAATGGTTGACCAAATTGAGGTCCACCCCGGTTGGACCCACGCCGAAGAAATTAAGAAACTCCAGGCCATGGACATCGTGGTGGAAGCTTGGGGACCATTGGGCGGTCAAGGGGCGACGGTCTTAGTCGACCCAACGATGCAAAAGATCGCGGCGGCGCACGGGAAGTCAACGGCCCAAGTCAGCTTACGGTGGATCCTCCAACAAGGGGTCGTGCCATTGCCAAAGTCGGTCCACGTCGACCGGCTCAAGCAAAACATGGAGCTGTTTGACTTTGAACTGTCGAACGAAGAAATGCAGACGATTGCGGCCCTGCCGAACTTAGGGGGCCAATGCAAGGATCCCGATGAAGTTGATTTCTAGCATAAACAGCCAGGGGCGACCCCAAGTGGGCCGCCCCTTTTTGAGTAGGTGAGTTAATGAAATTATATTTTCTGTGTACCGGAAATTCATGCCGCAGTCAGATGGCCGAGGGCTTTGCCAAAGCGGACTACCCGACGGTAGAAGTGGCCAGTGCGGGAACCCATCCCACCACGGTTAATCCACTGGCCCAAGTGGTGATGGCCGAAGTGGGCATTGATCTCAGCTCGCACCACGCTAAAGCGCTTGATCCAGTCTACTTTGCCCAGGCCGACGTGATTGTCACCCTGTGCGGGGACGCGCGCGACCACTGCCCGGTAATTCCGGCCAGCGCGCGGCACTTGCACTGGGACTTGGCCGATCCGGCCCAAGCCACGGGCAGTCGGGCGGAGCAATTAACCGTCTTTCGCCGGGTGCGCGATCAGATCAAGGCCCGGGTGGCGGAATTGAAAACCGTAGTGCCGATTGAGGCATAGCAAAAGTCGCGCTGGCAACTGACCAGCGCGACTTTTGGTTTAAAGAATTTATTCCTTCGGATCCAGGCGAGCGGGTTCGACGGCCAGTTGGCGCATGGGCTTAGCGTAGTGCCAAGCCAGCCCGATCACGAGACCGATCAAGGCTGGCACCACCCAGGACAAGCCCATGTTAGCCAGTGGCAAAGCCGCGCGCCAGGCGGCGACCGTTTGACCAAAGGCGCTGGCAGACACGACCTTCGGGAAGGCGACTACCATGTCCCCCAAGGCCGGCACGACCGTGAAGAGGACTACGAAGAAGTAGACCCGGCCGTCCCGTTGGAAGAAGTTGGAGCAAACGGACAAGAGGATCAAGACCATCGATAAGGGGTAGAGGAACATCAACATTGGCGTCGACCAAGCGATGATTTGTTCCAAACCGAAGTTAGCTACGACAAAGGAGGCCAGCGTCGTCAAAAACAGCCACATGTGATAAGACACCTTCGGGAAGTGCTTGTGGAAGTCTTGGGCAAAGGCGGCGACCAGGCCGACCGCCGTGGTCAAGCAGGTGACGGTGATCAAAACGGCCAGGACTGCTTGACCGAAGGCCCCACCGTAGTAGCGCACGATTTGGGTAAAGGCGACCCCACCATCAGCTGAGAGCTTGAAGTGGCCTAACGACATCGCTCCGGCTACGATCAAGAGCAAGTAGATGAAGCCGACCCCGCTCATTGCTAAGACCCCGGCCTTGGCGACGACCTTGGAAACGTCGCGGCTGCGGCGTTGGCCCATTTGCCGGACCGCTGTAACGACCGTCACCCCAAAGGCCAGGCCAGCCAAGGCGTCCATCGTGTTGTATCCTTCCAAGAAACCGTTGGTTAAGGCCCCGTGGGTGTAAGCGGCCGTGGCCGGCGCGCTCAGCGGGTTGCCCATTGGCATTAAGAAGGCAACCAAGAACATTAAGAACAAGAGGGCCAAGAACATCGGGTTTAAGACCTTGCCGACGTTGGCCAGGATATTATTTTCGTGGTAGGAGAAGGCAAAGGCTAAGCCAAAGAAGACCAGCGAAAAGACGAAGAGGGCAACTTGTTGATATTGGGCAGGCACAAAGGGCGCCACCCCGACGGTAAAGGAGACCGTCGCCGTCCGCGGCGTCCCAAAGAGTGGCCCGATGGTGGCGTGGATCAGCACCATAAAGGTCAAGGCAAAGCCAACGCCCAGGGGCCGACCAACGTCAAAGACCCCTTCAGCCCGGGTGACGGCGATCGCCATTACCGACAGCAAGGGCAATAAGACCCCGGTAACCAAAAAGCCCAGGGCGGCAGGTCCCCAGTGGCCTCCGGCGAGCTGGCCGAGGTGCAAAGGGAAGATCAAATTGCCGGCCCCAAAGAAAAGGCCAAAGAGCAGCGACGCGACGACAAAGTATTCGTGCCAAGTTAATTTCCGTGATGACATATGTAACACCCTCCAATTTTAAATCAGAACCCAATGAAAAAGGCGTCCCTGACCGATTGACTCGATCAGGGACGCCTTTGCGTGGTACCACCCTGTGCCCATGACGCTATCACTAACGCCACCTTAGTACGTACGGCCAGGCAAGCCTGACGATACGCGTGCACGGTAATGGGTGCGGCCACCGGACCTTGGCTGGCCCGGACTCGAAAGTGATTTTCACGCTGGCTAGATCCGACCCCCTTCCACCAACCGGGGCTCGCTAGCGGTTAACCAGTGCTACTCTTCTTTCTCATTGCGTTCGGTTAATTAAATTATGGCTACATTCTAATTAATCGATTTCTCATTGTCAAGGATAAATTCTCATTTTATTGGATGTGGGTCAGCTCAGCTTGGGCGAGCGTCCAGCCGTGGCGCTTGGCGCGATCGAATACCAGCCCGGCCGTAAGTAGGTAGGTGAAGAGACTGGCCAAGGCGGTGTTGATCCCGTATTCCCCCCGGTCAAAAGCAAGGAATGACTGGTCAACAGGTAGGTCCAGGGCCAATCGTTAGCGGGGGTGGCTTGGGCCATTAAAAGGCTGGTCAAACCATTAAAGGTGGCGTGGACCAAGTAGCTGGCCCAGAGGGTACCGGTGGTGGCCCGCACCAGGGCTAACAAGAGGCCGATCGCCGTGCCCGCCAGTAAAATCAGCAGGGCGCTTTGCCACTGAAAGCGACCGCTAAGCAGGTGGCTGGCCCCAAACAAGAGGGCGGAACCCCAAAGGCCGACCCAGGCGCCATAATTAGCACTAAGGCGGGCGAGGATCACCCTGCGAAAGGCCAGCTCTTCGATCAGCGGGGTGACGAGTACGGCGGTGATGAACCCGGCCAGGGTTCGGGCGAATTCAAAGAAGTTGAGCGCGGGCGCGGCAATGAAATGACCCGGGGTCAACAGCCAAATGGCCAAGCTCCAAATGACGGCTAAACTGCCGGCGATCCCCCAAGCCGCACGCGGGGGAAAGTGCCAGGTGAAATGCCAATTTGCCGGCCAGCAGTGCCGGTTAAGCAGGGTCAACAGCCCGTAAAAAACGGTCAGGTAAACCCAAGGATAATAAAGATCGTGCAATAACAATCAGCCATGAGCGGCTTGGTTGCTAGGGCCCAGTGAAGCTGCGATGATTCCGCCGACAATGCAAAGAAAAACCGCCGCGCACTGCCAAGTGGTTTGCCAAAGTTTGCGCATGGTACTCGCCTTCTTTCTGTATTTAATTATAAGCCGCACTAGTGTGGGGCGGTAAGCAAAAAAAGACGAATCCGCCCATTGAGACACGACAGATCTAAAAATCTGCGCAATAACTGTCACGAAAATATTAGTGTTTATCATTTTGTAAAAGGGCATAGCGGATTATTAATCATGATTAAAACCGTTATTTTTAATAAACTTTGGCACAGATCTATAAATCTCTCCGGTGTCTACGGGGCGATTGGGCAAAGAAATCGCGGCGTTAATCATGGTAAAATTAAACACACAAGGGGGGATGAACAATGAAGAAAATTGGCTTAAGTTTGGCCGTGCTCGGGTTAAGTGTGGGGCTGGCGGCGTGTGGTAATACCAACAACCAGTCGCAATCCAGCCAGAGCGAGTCGGCTACCAAGACCACGGCCAGCCGGGCGTCCAGCAAGGCTAGCCACAGCAGTCGTCAGGCGACGAGCACCGCGAATGCGCCGGCGGCTTCGTCAGCTACGCCTAATTCCCAATCGGCCGCGACCAGTCAGGCTCCGCAGGACGCCACCACGCTGGGTTACCGGGTCTTTTACACCTACTTGTTGCAAAATGGCTCGCCAGCCGATATTCAAACGGCCTTGGAACAACACCAGCTGGCCAACATTGACGTAACGGACGTCAGTGGTAAAAATGTCACCAGCAATTACGGTAAGGGGGTAACGGACGTCTTTCCGGCCCATACCTACACGGTCAGCGGCACGCCGCTCGCCGCCGGGACGGTTACCTACCAGGTCATTGATGAAAACACCGTCCGGGTCTTTGCGGTGCCAAGCCACTTCCAAGACCAGCGCTGGGGGACGGATCATGCCTGGGCCCAGGCCCAAGCCGATGCTTACATGCACCACCCCACGATCATGAAGGTGCAGACGCCAAGTGCGCAGCTGTTAGATTTGATGAAGACGACGCGTGATTTCTAACGTTAACGGGGCCGGCGGGTCCCGTTTTTTGGTACCAAAAAACGGTGGCCAACTTGACCACCGTCCTGGTTTAGAGGTTCTTAAAGTAGTTGATGCCCATCGCGTCCTTGACTTCCGCCAGGGTTTGGTTGGCGATTTCGTTGGCGTGGTCGCTGCCAGCCTTGAGCATCGCGTAGACGGCCGCTGGATCCTTCGCGAATTCTTCGCGCCGTGCCCGGATCGGGTCGAGTTCGTTGTGCAAGACTTCCAGCAAGTAGCGCTTGATCTTGACGTCTCCGAGGCCGCCGTGGCGGTATTGTTCTTTTAACTCCGCGACTTTGGCTTGGTCGGGATCAAAGATGTCCAGGTAAGTAAAGACCATGTTGCCTTCGACTTGGCCCGGGTCTTCGATGTGGATGTGGTGCGGGTCGGTGTACATCGACATGACTTTCCGTTTTAATTCCGCTTCGTCATCGGCCAGGTAAATTGCGTTGCCTAAGGACTTACTCATCTTGGCGTTGCCGTCTAAGCCGGGGATCCGGCCTTGACCTTTGGGTGGGAAGATCCCTTGGGGTTCGACCAGGACCGGCCCGTAGATCGCGTTAAAGGAGCGGACGATTTCGCGGGTCTGTTCCAACATTGGTTCCTGGTCGTCACCGACTGGGACCAATTCGGCCTTAAAGGCGGTGATGTCGGCGGCTTGGCTGACCGGGTAGGTCAAGAAGCCGGCCGGAATCGAGTGGTTGAAGTTCTTTTGTTGGATTTCACTCTTGACGGTCGGGTTGCGTTCCAAGCGGGAAACGGTCACCAAATTTAAGTAGTACATATTTAATTCCGAGAGGGCCGGAATTTGGGATTGGACGTAGATGGTGGACTTAGCCGGGTCCAGGCCCACGGCCAAGTAGTCTAAGGCGACTTGCAAGAGGCTGTTGCGGACCTTTTCGGGATCGCGGGCGTTGTCGGTTAAAGCCTGTTGGTCGGCGATCATGATGAAGGGCTCGTAGTCGCCACTGTTTTGCATTTTAACCCGTTGCTTTAAGGACCCAACGTAGTGACCGAGGTGGAGTTTACCGGTCGGCCGGTCCCCAGTTAAGACAATTTTCTTTGCTGCCATTTCAATCTTCCTTTCTGCAATTAAAAAATCGCCCCGCTCCCCTAAAGGGAGTAGGACGATTGGACCGCGGTGCCACCTACTTTGCGAAAAATTTCGCCACTTCATTACGGGTGATTTAATTGTCACCGTGGCCCATTTGGCTTTGCCGTGGATTCTTTCAGCACAGGGAATTCTCTCTGGTAATTGGCGCCGCTACTTTTTCACGGTGGGAGTAATTAATTTTGATTATAGTGGGTTTGCGGATTTTTGCAAGGTTAAATTTGGGTTTGGCGCCGCCCTGCCGTTAAGAAATCAGCCATGGTGGTAGGGGCATGACCAGTGATTGCAGTAAAGTCGTGGCTGGGTTGGTTCAATAAACCACGAGCGCCGGCTTGGTACATAGAGGCCAGCTCAGCGCCGTCACCTTCCGCAGCGTAGATTTGGGCAAATTCGGCAGTGGTCACGGGGGCGTAGCCGATTGAATGTCCGGTAACTTGGGTCATGATGGCCCCCAGTTCTGGCATGGTGAAGGTGTTTGGTTGGCTGAGTAAGAAATGCCGGCCGTGATCTCTTAAAGCAGGAGTGGTAGCGACGGTGGCGAAGGCTTCGGCGCTATCGGCTTGGCTGATAAAACTCAGGGCCTGATCGCCGACTGGATAGATCAGGTGCTTGCGCGCGATTAATTCAGCCAGGTAGGGAATTAAGGGATCGGCGTAAAGGGCGTTGCGCATGACGGCATATTTTAATTTGCTGCCGGCCAGGCGGGTTGGCAGGTAGGCGTAAAAAGGGGCCATGGTGAAGAGATTATTGGTTTGGTCGGCAAAAAAACTCATGGCGACGATACTTTGGACCCCGGCAGTTTCCGCAGCAGCAATGACGTTTTCCAGCTCACGGATGCGGCTGACCCGATCGTAGGTCAGGCTAGCCACGTAGATCAAAATGTCACCGCCAGCAAAGGCTGTGGTCAAAGAAGCGAGATTTTGATAATCAATGGCCCGGACGGTCAGGCCGGCGTTGGCAAAATCAATGGCTTTGGCGGGGGTGTACACGGCTAAAATCAAGTCGGTCGCGGCCACGCGCTTTAACATTTGGTTGGTAATTTGGCGTCCAAGATGGCCGGTGGTGCCCGTGATGATGTATTGCATGTGGTTAACTCCTTCTGTAACTTCTTCAGTTTCATCAACGCTGTATTCCAAAGCCTTTTAACTGTTAAAATTGCGATATATATTGACTATTATGGATTTTGACGCTAAAATTCGTGTAACTAAAAAAGTTTCAGGAGTTAATAATGAAAATGTCAACGCGCTTCAGTGATGCTATTCATATTTTGGCGTTTATTGTGATATATAAAGAAAAAGTCCAATTATCCAGCGACACTATCGCTTCGAGCATAGGTACTTCGCCGGTGGTAGTGCGACGCTTAATGGCCCAGCTAAAAAAGGGCGGCTTATTGACAACGGTGCCGGGTTTTGCGGATCCAACGTTAAAAAAGCCCGCTGAAGTGGTCACCTTGCTTGATGTCTACTTAACGATTGAAGGAGATAAGCCTTTATTTTCGGTTGATCCCAAAACGAACCCCGCTTGCATTGTGGGCGGCAACATTCAACCTACTTTGACCGAGTATTACCGCCAAGCGGAAGTCGCGGCGAAGGCTAAATTACAACAAACTACCCTGCAAGATCTGATCGATACGATCCTGGTCCGGCAGGCCGAAAAGGAGGCGGGCAAGTGATTGAATACTGTACGGTGGGCATGCGGTATGGTGACCACCAAATCTTAACTGACATTAACCTGAAAATCCATGCCCATGAGTTATTTGTACTGGTGGGACCAAGCGGGAGTGGTAAAACGACGTTGATTCGGATGGTAAATCGACTGACGGTTCCCACCAGCGGGCAGGTTAAAGTGGCCGGGCAAGACGTTGCAGCGAGTGACCTGGCTAAGTTGCGCTTGTCAATGGGGTATGTTTTGCAGACGGCGTCCCTCTTTCCTAATTTGACAATTGCCGACAACGTGACTATCCAACTTGAACAGCAAGGGTGTTCCAAAGCCGAGCGGAAACGTAAGGCCCGGCAGTTATTGGCTGCTGTGGGCTTAAAGGAGAAAGATTACTTAACTCGTTATCCAGCGGCCCTTTCGGGAGGCCAACAACAGCGCGTTGCCATTGCCCGGGCGTTGGCGACGAACCCCCAATTGATTTTAATGGACGAATCCTTTAGTGCCTTAGATCCCGTTTTACGCCGCCAAATGCAAGACTTGCTCTTATCCTTACATGCTAAACACGGTATGACGGTTCTGTTTGTGACCCATGACATGCAAGAAGCATTGCGGTTGGGCGATCGGATTGGGGTAATCAACGCGGGGCGGCTGCAGCAGGTGGGGACGCCCCAAGAGATCATTGAACACCCGGCGAACGCCTTTGTTCGTGATTTTTTTGCTTCTGCGCGCCCGCGCTACGGGACGCTGACTGATTTGTTGGCGGCGACGCAACCTCAACCGGCCGTGGCGGGCCCGCTGGTGACAACGGTGGCAGAAATTCTCCGCTTGCCGGTTTGTGACGGGGAGCTTTGTTTTTCCATCGCCCAGCAGGCTTACCGTTTGCCAGTGGCCAAATTATTGCACTACCTAGGGAAACGAGAGGAAAAGTGAGATGCAATCCTTAATGAAATTAATCGCTCACCAGCAAAACCAATTGGTAGCGGCGCTGGGCCAGCATTTAGTCTTGTCCTTGGTTTCGTTGTTAATTGCAGCTGTGATTGCTCTTCCCTTGGCCATGGCGCTCAAAGATCACCGGCGGTTAGGAGAACTGATTTTGCAAATTACCGGTATTTTTCAGACCATCCCGAGTTTGGCCCTGCTGGGGCTGTTGATTCCAATCGTGGGGATTGGAACTGTGCCGGCCGTTATCGCTTTGGTGCTATATGCCATGATGCCAATTTACCAAAATGCTTATACGGGGCTGACCACGATTGATCCGCAATTGGAAGAAGCGGGGTTGGCCTTTGGCTTGTCGTGGTGGACGCGGCTAAAACGCTATGAATTGCCATTAGCGTTACCCTTGATCTTTTCCGGTTTGCGGATTGCCTTGGTGATGATCATTGGGACCGCGACCTTGGCCGCTTTGATTGGTGCCGGGGGCCTGGGGACCTACATTTTGTTAGGAATCCAGCAAAATAATAATGGCGAATTGCTGTTAGGGGCTGGTTTGTCCGCCTTCTTAGCGTTGCTTAGCGCGGGGCTTTTGAAATGGGTTGGCAAGTCACGCCGTAATCTTAAAATTGGTGGGGTTGTTTTGGCGGGGCTGCTTGTATGCGGTGGGGCCGTAACTGTGCAGCGCCATTTAGTTCATTCGCGACCAGACACAATTGTGATCGCTGGTAAGATGGGTGGGGAACCGAACCTGTTGATCCATATGTATAAGGACTTGATTGAGGAGGCGGCTCCTCAGACTAAAGTAGTCTTGAAGCCGAATTTCGGCGGGACTAGTTTTTTGTATGCGGCCTTACAACGGGATCAGATTGATATCTATCCGGAATTTACCGGGACTGTCTTGGAGGGACTCGCTAAGCAAAAGCAGACCCCCAAGTCGCCAGATCAGGCCTATCAGGCGGCTCGACGGTATTTGGCCCGCCAGGGGATGACTTATTTGAAACCGATGGCCTACCAAAATGGCTATGCGTTGGCAGTTACCGCGTCGTTTGCTAAGCAACACCGGTTAGCAACGATTAGCGACCTGGTTGAACAACAGGCTGCTGTCACGGCGGGGTTTGATCCGGATTTTGCCCAGCAACCGGATGGCTACTTAGGTTTGCAAAAAGCTTACGATTTGAAGGTAGGCACGGTTAAAACGATGGAACCCACCTTGCGTTACCAAGCGTTGGTACAGGGGAAAGTTGAGTTGGTGGATGGGTATACGACCGATCCCCAGCTGCGTCAATATCATTTGCGCGTCCTGGCTGATGACCGCCATTTTTTTCCGCCTTACCAAGGGGCGCCATTAATGAAGGCCCGCTTTGCCAAGACCCATCCCGTCGTCGTCAAGCAACTGAATAAATTGGCCGGCCAGATTACGACCAACGAGATGCAAGAGATGAACTATGCGGTGACCGTCAAACACCAAAAGGCCAGTGTCGTTGCCCACCAGTACTTGCGTAGCCACCATTTGATAACGAAGTAGTGCTTTGCGGATTGAGAAAGCATCTAGCGCTTTGACAACTAAAAGCGTTACCTTAACGGCAAATAAGATCCCCCAACCATGTACAAATCGTAGCACGGCTGGGGGATTATTATTGGACTAGGATTTTAATTAAACTTAGTAATCGCAAGTAACGCCTAGCGGGCGTAGATCGTCTTGATTTTTACCCGGTCGCTCTTGAGGGCGAAGGGGACGTGGTAGCGGTTGGCACTCTTCCCGGTGGCGGACTAAAAAGGCGCTGCGTTAAACCACCAGTTGGGTGGGCGCAGCGCCTTTTGGTTTGGGTCAAGGGCAAATCACTAGCCTCAGGATTACTTACGTTTCCGGCCAAGTAAGGTGAGAAAGATAACAACAATTAAATCAGTCATGGCCCCTAACCAGCTGAGGTGAAACCAGCCCGCCAAGAGTTCTTTGCAGAAGTTTTTAACTTTGTTTATTCGCACACCTCCGTTTGGTTGGCCCCGGTCAAATTATAGCCCGAACTTATCACAGTTTTTCGCGGTCAGCAAGTAGAAACTTAACCAGGGGTAGCGATTGGATCGTGATGCCATCTTTTTAAATTCTTTCGGCGGGGCAGATATTTTGAGGGAGCTTAGGCTATATAAAACCTATTTTCCGCATTTTTTGTCTTTCTTGTTAGGCAAAAAATCGGCAAAATAGTCTTGCATAAAAGACAATTATTGCGATTGAAGCTGATCCCGCACGGTTCAGCAAGCAAAAAAGCCCGGCCCCTTGCAGGCCAGGCATTTTTACTTGAATAGGTATTTCCCGGGGAATAATTAGTCCACTTTGGCTAAGGTGTAGTTCTTCTTGCCACGCCGGACGATCACGTACTTGCCGTCAAAGTGGTCGGCCGGGTTGATCGTCACACTTTCGTCGGTGACCTTGGCCCCGTTGATCCGGATGGCCCCGTTCTTGACATCTTCGCGGGCTTGCCGCTTAGATGGTTCAATCTTCGTGTCGACCAGCCAGTCGATGATGTTGGCTTCGTTTGCGCTGACTGTGACGGATGGCGTCCCGGCAAAGGCTTGTTCGACTTCGTCCACGCTCAGGTCTTGGACGTTGCCAGAGAAGAGCAATTGGGAAATCTTGATTGCTTGTTGGGTCGCAGCTTCTCCGTGGACAAAGGTCGTGACTTCGGCGGCTAAGCGCTTTTGAGCTTCCCGCTTCCATGGTTCGTTGGCGACTTTTTCCGCCAGGTCGTCGATTTCTTCGTGGCTGAGGAAGGTGAAGTACTTGAGGTACTTGACCACGTCGCGGTCGTCTTGGTTGAGCCAGAATTGGTAGAATTCGTACGGCGAGGTTTTCTTTTCATCCAACCAGACCGCGCCCCCGGCCGTCTTCCCAAACTTGGTCCCGTCGGCCTTAAGCATCAATGGGATCGTCAGCCCGTAGGCCTTGGCGTCCGCGCCTTCAGTCCGGTGAATCAGGTCGATGCCGGCCGTGATGTTCCCCCACTGGTCCGAGCCCCCGATTTCCAATTGCACGTCGTTGTGGCGGTAGAGGTGTAAGAAGTCGACTGCTTGCAGGATTTGGTAGGTAAATTCGGTAAAGGAAATCCCGGAGGCCAGCCGGGAAGCGACGACTTCCTTGTTTAACATCGTGTTGACGTTAAAGAGCTTCCCAAAGTCACGCAGGAAGTCGATCATCGTAAATTGGCTTAACCATTCGTAGTTGTCGACAATCGTGAAGTTTTCCGTCCCAAACAACTTGACCATTTGCGCCGTTAAGGCCTTTTTGTTGTGTTCCAACTGCGATTCGGTCTGCAGGGTCCGTTCGGTCTTGCGGCCCGACGGATCCCCAATCGCACCGGTCCCACCCCCGATGATGATGACCGGGTGGTGACCCGCCAACTGGAAGCGTTTCAGCATCATGAAGGGAATCAAGTGCCCGATGTGCAATGAGTCGCCCGTCGGGTCCGTCCCGCAGTAGAGGCTGATTTGCTTTTCTTCCGTCAGGGCCTTTAAGCCCTCTTCGTCCGTGACTTGGTTTAAGGCGCCGCGCCACTTGAGTTCATCGACAATGTTCATGGTAAAATCCTCCGTTTGTAATTGCATTGCGGTTGCAATGAAAAATCGCCCCAAGGCTATGCCTTGGGACGATTGTGATCGTGGTACCACCCAATTTTACACGCTGGTGCGTGCCTTCATTTCAACCGCTTTGTACTGAAAAAATTGCATTGTAATTCACTGTACGGCTGTGGGTTGGCTTGCAGCGTCCGCCAACTCTCTGGACCAGGGAACCGCCACCTACTGAGATGCAATCTGATTAAGCTCATTAAACACTGTTTAGGGCGGGCTGTCAACTCTAATTGGTGCGCTTAAAAAAGTTAAGTAAAAACGCGGAATAATTTTGAAAAAGTGGTGAGAAAATGATTACGGCTTTTTAATTAACGCAATCTGATGGGCTTTATTACAATTGGACGCGGGCCGTGCTAGAGTATTACCCAACGACAAAAATTAAGAAAATTAAGTAAAGGAGCGTGGCGCAAAATGAGCAAACATTGGCTGAGAAACATGCTGATGGGACTGACGGTTGCCGTCGGGATTGGAGTGGGGTTGGGCCACGCCCAGCCGGTCCACGCGGCTGAACCAACCTACACGATTGGGACTGTAGACAGTTTCGAACCCTTTGAAATTCCTAACAACAAGGGGACTTATACAGGCAAGAACCCGGGGATCGAAATTGAAATGCTTCAACAGATTGCCAAGCACGAAGGCTTCAAGTACAACCTCAAGGTGATGAGCTTTGATGCGACCTTGACGGCCCTGCAAGCCGGGCAGATTGATGCTTCAATGGGTGGGATGAGCGTGACTGATGAACGGAAGGCCACGATTGATTTCACCAAGTCTTACTACGACTCGGGGGTTGTGATGGCCGTCGCCCAAGATGGCCCGATCAAGTCGATGAAGGATCTGAAGGGCAAGACGGTCGCGGTCAAAGCCGGGACCAGCGGGGCAATTTATGCCAAGTCGATTGCCAAAAAGTACGGCTTTAAGCTTAAGTACTACAAGACGGACAACACAATGTGGTCCGATGTTCAAAACGGTAATTCAGCCGCGACCTTTGATGACGAACCCGTCTTGCGGTACGGGATTCGTAACGGGATGAAGCTGAAGGTGATCACCAAGGCCGTTGATTCCCAACCAGTGGCAATGGGGGTCAAGAAGGGGCAAAACCAAGAATTGCTCCAAAAGCTCAATGACGGGATTACCTGGATGGAAAAGACCGGCCGGATGCAAAAGCTGCTTGATAAGTACACCAAGGGTTCCGGGACCAAGACGGACGGCGCTGCGCAACGGACGATCATGGGTCTGTTGAAGGCGAATAAGGGTGCCCTGTGGGATGGGTTAGTCGCCACGCTGGAACTGACGTTGGTCGGGGCGGCGTTAGCCCTGGTCTTCGGGGTCGTCCTCGGGGTGATGGGAATTGCCGACGGGAAGTTCTTCCCGTGGTTGTCGGCGACGATCATCTACATTTTCCGGGGGATGCCAATGATCGTGCTGGCCTTCTTTATTTACATTGGGATGCCAAGTGTGATTGGCCACAAGGTTCCGCTGTTTACCGCCGGGGTCTTGACCTTGATGTTAGATGAAGGGGCCTACGTTGGGGCGATCGTCAAAGGGGGCTTTAAGGCCGTCGATCGTGGCCAATGGGAAGCGGCCCGTTCCTTAGGGTTGCCGTACGGTAAGGCCCTGCGGAAGGTTATCATGCCACAAGGGATCAAGATCATGGTGCCATCTTTGGTCAACCAATTTATTATTACCCTCAAGGATACGTCGATCCTGTCGGCGATCGGGGTGATGGAACTGACCCAAACTGGGACGGTGATCATTTCCCGGAACATGGAAGGGTTCAAGATGTGGCTGATCATTGGGGTCATCTACATCGTGATCATTACACTGTTGACTTGGTTATCGAATTACGTACAAAGAAAGTTGGCCTAAATTATGGATAAACAATACAAAATTCAAGTCCAAGACCTCCACAAGAGTTACGGCGATAATGAGGTCTTAAAGGGGATTAGTCTCAACGTCAAACCCAACGAAGTGGTCTGCATGATCGGCCCGTCGGGGAGTGGGAAGAGTACCTTCTTGCGCTGCTTAAACAAGCTGGAAGAACCGAACCGCGGCCACGTCTACGTGGACGGATACGACATTGCCGACAAAAAGACCAACATTGACTTGGTGCGCCAAAACATCGGGATGGTCTTCCAACACTTCAATTTGTTCCCTAACATGTCGGTGGCCGAAAACATCATGTTGGCTCCGGTGCAGCTAAATAAGATGAGCAAGGAAGAAGCGCGGACGGCGGCTTTGCATTACTTAGACATTGTGGGCCTGAAAGATAAGGCCGATGTCAACCCGACGACTTTGTCCGGGGGGCAAAAGCAACGGGTCGCCATCGCCCGTGCCTTGGCGATGAAACCCGATGTGATGCTGTTTGACGAACCGACCAGCGCCCTAGACCCGGAAATGGTCGGTGACGTATTGGAAGTGATGCAAGCCCTGGCTAAAGAAGGGATGACGATGGTGGTCGTGACCCACGAAATGGGCTTTGCCAAGCGGGTGGCCGACCGGGTCGTCTTCTTCCACGATGGCGTGATTAAAGAACAAGGGACGCCCGAAGAAATCTTTGATCACCCGCAACAGCCTGATACCAAGAGTTTCTTGGACAAAGTCTTGAATGTTTAACCTGCTGAGCGTTTGACAATTGCAAGCAAACCGTTATAATGGGGAACATCAACTGCGCAGTTGAGCATTGAATGAAATTAACGTTGCCAATCTCCAGAGAGCCGGGGGAGCTGTAAACCGGCGATTGGCCCATGGCATTGAGAGTAAAAAATGGGTGGTTCCAATATCGACCAAGAGGAGGTCTGCTTAGACCTTAAACTTGGGTGGAACCGCGTGATCAACGTCCCTGGCTGATGAAGCTGGGGGCGTTTTTAATTTTCATTTACCTGGCAAAGAGAGGAGCGAAGCTTATGGCACAAGAACATACGAAAGAGCAGCACTTGTCGCGGGCGTTAAAGAGTCGCCACATTACGATGATTGCCATCGGGGGCGCGATTGGGACCGGGTTGTTTTTAGGGTCCGGGAGTGCGATCCAAGCGGCGGGGCCCTCAATTATTTTGACCTACCTGATCGTCGGGATTTTTTGTTTCTTTATGATGCGGGCGTTAGGGGAACTGCTGTTGGCGGACCCGTCCAAGCATTCCTTCATTGATTCAGTCAAGGAATACTTGGGGGACCGGATGGAATTTGTCGCCGGGTGGGCCTATTGGTCTTGTTGGCTGACGTTGGCGATGGCCGACCTGACGGCCACCGGGATTTACTTGCAATACTGGTTCCCCGGCCTGCCCCAGTGGGTGGGACCATTGGTAATCTTACTCTTGTTGATGTTGGTAAATATGATCAACGTTGGTTTGTTTGGTGAATTAGAAACCTGGTTTTCGATGATCAAGGTGCTGGCGATTGTGGCCTTGATCGTGGTCGGCTTGGCGATGGTCGCTTTGCACACCAAGACCGCCAGTGGTCCGGCCAGCCTGGCCAACTTGGTTAACTACGGGGGCTTCTTCCCCAAGGGGGCCGTGGGGTTCTTGATGTCCTTTCAAATGGTGGTCTTTGCCTTTGTCGGGATTGAAATGGTCGGCTTGACGGCCGGGGAGACCGCCAACCCGGATGAAGACATCCCCAAGGCGATCAACACCTTGCCGGTCCGGATTGGGCTCTTTTACATCGGTTCGATGCTGGCGATCATGGCCGTTTACCCCTGGCACGACATCAAGGTCAGTTCCAGTCCCTTCGTGCAGGTCTTTGCGGGGATTGGAATCACCGGAGCGGCGGGGATCTTGAACTTTGTCGTCTTGACAGCCGCGATGTCGGCGACGAACAGTTCGATCTTTTCGACCAGCCGGTCCTTGTACTCCTTAGCCCAAGGGGGTAACGGTCCCAAGGCCTTTCAAGAACTGAGTCGGCA
Source organism: Limosilactobacillus ingluviei str. Autruche 4 (assembly GCF_000312405.1). NCBI lineage: Bacteria > Bacillati > Bacillota > Bacilli > Lactobacillales > Lactobacillaceae > Limosilactobacillus > Limosilactobacillus ingluviei. Next base: position 181,376 of record NZ_HE997174.1, read on the forward strand.
GGCGGTCCCGGTCAAAGCGATGCGCTTTTCTTCATTAATTCTCTTTGTGGTCGTGATCTTAACCTACATCGTGCCAGCGGGAATCTTTAATTTGATTTCCGGGGTCTCAACGATTAATTTCATCATCGTGTGGTTGATCATTTTGTGGTGCCACATCAAATACCGGGCCCAGCACCCGGCCGGCAACCAATTTGCCATGCCGGGTTTTCCTTACACCAGCTGGTTGACGATCGCCTTTTTCATTGGCGTTTTGATCATCTTGCTCTTTATTCCGGCGACCCGGTTATCCTTGATCATTTCGCTGCTCTTTTTCGTGGTCCTCTTTGTGGTCTCGCGGAAGTGGAGTAAATAATTTCGCAACGTCTCACGGTTGTGGGGCGTTTTTTTGCAAAAAAATTGGGGCGGAGGCAAGGCGTTTTGTTAGACCTTTTGATTCAGTTATCATATACTAACAGTGAGGAAAGCTGAAACCGTTGCCAAGAAGATTAGCTTGGATACCGCAAGCGAAACTCACCCCATACCAACCCATTTAAATTCCTAAAGACTAATGTCGAGTGTCTGTAATCTTATCTAGGGCATGACCCCCTTAACATGCGAGATGATTTGGCAAGTTAAAGTTTTAAGATAATTGATGATTCAAATGATATTACTACCGCAACGGCACTTAGTCTTTCCCCGTAACCACCCCGTTTGGCTACCAAGCGGGGTGGTTTTGCGTTGCCCGGAAAAACTGCTGGTTAAAAGCTAGAATGTTTGTGTCAATGTAGGCTGGGTTCATCGAGTAGAATCGGTTTAGACCGGTGCCTGACAGAAAAATTTTAAAATTTTCTTACGGGACTTTGTGAAAACGTTCTCGCCACGGAGGCGGTTCCATTCAATGGGTAAAACGGTGTATCGACGAACGTTCAGAAAAACTACCGTGAGAATTTCACAAAGTTGGTAGATTTCAGTGGGTTTACAAGTTTGTTAACACCCGGTATATTAATGGCAGTGGTAAGTTATTGCAAACGCTTACTTAGCGTTAGTGAACTTACAAATTGCATTTATTCCATGTATTTTTAAGAAAGGTGTTAGATCCATGTATTTTGCAATTAACGTGCTTGGGTTGATTGTTTTCTTGGGTGTGGGATTCCTGTTCTCCAAGAACAAGAAGGCGATTAACTGGAAGGCAATTGCCATCATGGTGGTTTTGAACCTGCTGTTGGCTTGGTTCCTGACGGGTTCTGCTGCTGGGCGGGCCGGGGTTAAGGCCGCAGCCGATGGGTTTGCCTGGATTGTTGCTGTTTCTGCCGAAGGGACCAAGTTTGCCCTTGGTGGTTGGTACGACGCAAAGAATTTGAACTTTATTTGTTCTGCTCTGATGCCAGTATTGATGATTGTTCCAATGTTTGACATCCTGACTTACATCGGGGTCTTACCTTGGATCATCAAGTGGATCGGGAAGGGCTTGTCCTTCCTGACGGGTCAACCAAAGTTCGAATCCTTCTTTGCCGTTGAAATGATGTTCTTAGGGAACACGGAAGTGCTGGCCATTTCCGGGACGCAACTGCGCAAGATGACCAAGGAACGGAACTTGACGATCGCCATGATGTCCATGAGTTGTGTGACGGCTTCCATTTTAGGGGCCTACATCGCCATGATGCCAGGGCAATTCATCCTGGCGGCGGTGCCGATCAACATCGTGAACTCCTTGATTGCGACGAGTATGTTGAATCCAGTGACCGTGTCTGAAGAAGAAGATACGATTGAAACGGTGAAGACCAACGAAAACGGGAAGAAGGAACCATTCTTCAGCTTCTTGGGTGACTCCATCTTGGGCGCTGGTAAGCTGATCTTGATCATCATTGCCAACGTGGTTGCCTTTGTGGCCTTGGCTGCTTTGATCGACGCCCTCTTGGCCCTCTTCGGCAAGCCGCTGGGTGGCAAGCCAATCTCCTTGGAAGCGATCCTGGGGGTTATCATGTTCCCATTCTCCTGGTTGATGGGCTTGCCGCTCGACCAAGCTTGGAAATTGGCACAATACATGGGGATGAAGTTGGTTACCAACGAATTCGTTGTTATGGGTGAAGTTACGAGTACCATCGCGCACTACCCAGAACACTTGAAGGCTGTTTTGACCACCTTTATCACTTCCTTTGCTAACTTTGGGACCCTGGGGATGATCATCGGGGCCTTCAAAGGTCTGGTTGGTAAGGAAGACAACGACTACATCGCACAAAACGTTGGTTACCTTCTGCTGTCCGGGATCTTAGTATCTCTGCTTTCAGCAGCCTTTGTTGGCCTCTTTGTATGGTAATCATGGCATAAGCATAGGGCTGCTGTTTAGCGGCCCTTTCTTTGACTGAAAATTTAAAAGCGGTTGCAAAAGTGAAGCCCGGGTGAACCGGTTTTGCAGCCGGACAAGCAAAAAGGAGTAGTTCTGATGACGATGAAGATTATTATGGATACTGACCCAGGGATTGATGACGCTGCTGCTTTGACAATGGCGATCAATGATCCGGAAATCGACCTGAAGCTGATCACGGCCGTGGCCGGGAACGTGACGGTTGATAAGACGACGGCCAACGCCTTGAAGATTGTGCACTTCTTTGGTAAAGACCAAGAAATTCCGGTTGCCGCAGGGGCTAAGGAACCGCTGATCAAGCCGTTTGAAGATGCGGCGCGGATTCACGGGGCGTCCGGGATGGAAGGTTATGACTTTGGGGATGACTATGGTGAACCAATTGCCAAGTCCGCCGTTGAGGCCTTGCACGATGCAATTATGGCGGAAGACGAAGTGATCTTGGTCCCAACGGGTTCATATACCAACATTGCTTTGCTCTTCAAACAATACCCAGAAGTGAAGTCCCACATTAAGGAAATCGTGGCGATGGGGGGCTCCATCTCTGGTGGGAACATGACCAGCATTGCCGAATTCAACGTCTTTACCGACCCAGACGCGGCGGAAATTATGTACAAGTCCGGGGTTCCAATCGTGACGGTTGGGCTCGACGTGACGCTGAAGGCCTTGATCACTCCTGCTACCTTGAACCAACTCAAGGACATGAATGAAACCGGGAAGATGCTTTACGGCTTGATCAACAACTACAATGACGTTACGGAAGCAGGGCACCCGATGCACGACGTCAACACCATCTTCTACCTGTTACACCCAGAAGCTTACCAAACTAAGGATCTGTGGGTAGATATTCAAACTTCCGGGCCGGCGATCGGGGGAATGGTGGCCGACATCCGGGGGGCTTACCACGATGGGAAGACCAACGCCAAGGTCTGCGTTGATATCGATGCCGCTGCCTTTAACCAATGGTTCCTGGATGAAGTTTCCCACATGAAGTAAACCGAACGGGGATCGCGAAGCTCTGCCAATTGGGCGGAGCTTTTTACATATTGAGATTATTTCCTGGGAAATGGCGTCAGGAGTTGAATTGGGGTGGGAAATAAGATAAAGTTATCAAAGAACGTGAAACACTGAATGTTCCACGGAAAGGACGAAGTAAATGAAGCCAGAACAATTTCAAGCCGCCTTGGCACAAATGGGCGTTAACCTGAGTGCCGACCAAATGGCGCAGTTTGAACAATACTATCAATACTTAATTGAAGTTAATCAACACCTGAACCTGACCCGGATTACGGCCAAGGAAGATGTTTACCTCAAGCACTTTTATGATTCCTTGATGGGGGCCTTTGCTGAACCGCAGTTGAAAGACCAGCCGTGGCACCTGTGTGATATTGGGGCCGGGGCGGGGTTCCCGTCCTTGCCGCTAAAGATTGCCTTTCCCCAGCTCCAGGTCACGATCGTGGACTCTTTGAATAAGCGGATTGACTTTTTGCGGGCCTTGGTGGCTAAGTTAGGGCTAACGGGCGTCGAATTGGTGCACGGGCGTGCCGAAGAATTCAGTGCCAAGCAAAGTAGTTACCGGGAACAATTTGATTTGGTAACGGCCCGGGCCGTGGCTCGTTTGAGTGTCTTGAGTGAGCTTTGCCTGCCGGCGGTCAAGGTTGGCGGCGAATTCTTAGCGTACAAGGCGGCGGCGGCCGAGGATGAACTGCAAGCGGCCCAAGGCGCCATTCAAACCCTGGGGGGTCAGGTCAGTTCGACGATGCAACTGGTCTTGCCAACCCAGCCGGAACCAGAACAACGCAACCTGATTATTATTGATAAGGTCGCCGCCACCCCCCAAAAGTATCCGCGACGGCCCGGGTTGCCGGCCAAAAAGCTATTGGCTTAGATTGGTTAAGAAGCAAGCATAGGGAGGAAAAGATGGCATTTTCATTGTTTAACTTTGGCGCCAAGGCGGCCAATACCAAAAATCAAGTGGTGGAGATTCCCCTCAAGCAGATTGAACCCAACCGCTATCAACCGCGCCAAGTCTTTGATAAGGTTCAAATCCAAGAGTTAGCTCATACCATTGAAGAACACGGCCTCTTGCAGCCAATTATTTTACGCGAATACAAGGTGGCTAAGTATGAAATCATTGCCGGAGAACGGCGGTTCCGCGCGATGGAATTGTTGGGCTGGGAAGCCGCTCCGGCAATTGTTGAAAAGATGAGCGACAAGGAGTCCGCTTCCTTGGCGCTGATTGAAAACTTGCAACGCTCACAATTGAGTTCGGTCGAAGAAGCGCGGGCCTACAAGAAGCTGATGGACCTCAACAACCTGACCCAAGTTGCCTTGGCCAAAGGGGTGGGCAAGAGCCAATCGGCGGTCGCCAACAAGTTGCGCTTGTTAAACCTGATTGAACCGGTGCAAAACGCAATTTTGGATGGCTTGATTACCGAACGGCACGGCCGGGCCTTACTCGGTTTGACCGACGACCAACAACGTAAGCTCTTAATGCGGGTGGTCAATGAAAAGCTGACGGTTCGGCAAACGGAAGAAGCGGTCGCCGCATTGCAAGGGGAAGTGTTACCAACCCCGGCGGCTTCCGCGGCCCCAACTACCCCGGCACCAGCTTCGGCCGCGCGAACCCCAGCCGCCGCCCCCGCTCCGGTTAAGCAACCCCAAGCTAAAAAAGCCACGCCAAAAAAGAAGGCTAAGATCAGCGTCAGCGATCCGCAAATTGCCCTGAATACGATTAAAAAATCGGTGAAATTAGTCAAGGACAACGGCTTTAAGACCACGGTGCGGCAAAAGAAGCTAACGGATGGTTACCAGCTGACGATTACGGTCAAGCCGCAAGCAACGGATCACCAGGATGGAGAAAAGTAATGGCAAAGGGAAAGAAACGTTTACGGTTAAAGAAACACATGGCAGCCCTCGTGGCGCAAAGTGAACAGGGGCAAGAAACGGTCATTGACCTCCCCTTAACGGCCATTCGCCCCAACCCCTACCAGCCGCGGCGCAGCTTTGACCAAGAGGCCCTGGCGGAATTAGCGCAGTCGATTCAGGCCAACGGGGTCTTTCAGCCAGTGATTGTCCGCCAGCCGAATCCGCAGGTTGCCCGTTACGAATTAATCGCTGGGGAGCGGCGCTTTCGGGCCTCAGAAATCGCCCACCAAACCACGATTCCAGCGATTTTGCGGCCCTTAGACGATGCCGCAATGATGGAAGTGGCGGTGCTGGAAAACCTGCAACGCGAAGATCTGACGCCACTGGAAGAAGCGCAAGCCTACCAAATGTTGCTCGACAAGCTGCACTTGACCCAAGCTGAAGTCGCCGCCCGCCTGGGCAAGTCACGGCCCTACATTGCCAACTACCTCCGCTTGCTGGGCTTGCCAGCGGCCGTCAAGGAGTTGTTGGAAGCGCGACAATTATCGATGGGCCAAGCCCGGACCCTCCTGGGTTTAAAAGATAAGGCGGCGGTAGTGGCGTTGGCCAAACGGGCGGTCAAGGAAGGCTTGACGGTCCGCCAGTTGGAAGAAATGGTGGCCCGGCAAAATGAGCCAGCGGCTAAACCGCAGGCTCCTCGCCCCGCAGCGCCAGTCGATCCTTACCTGAAGGAAGCTGCGGATCAATTGCAACGGCGCTTTGGCACCAAGGTCGCCTTTAGTGGGACGCAGCCGCACCGGGGTAAGATTGAAATTCCGTACCAATCGGCGGATGAATTAAACCGACTGCTGGCCTTATTGGGCGTCAGTTTTGATTAAGCTAGGCAACGAAGAGAAGGGGGAAGCGAGATGCTGGATTACGAATTGAACGACATCGTGATGATGAAAAAGCAACACCCGTGTGGGGTCAACCGGTGGAAAATCATCCGGGTCGGCGCCGACATGAAAATTGAGTGTACGGGGTGCGGGCATATCGTGATGATGGACCGCTACCACTTTAACAAACGGATCAAGAAAGTATTGGAAAAAGCCGCGGACCAAGAGGCCTAAGGCGAAAAAGGAAGGATTAAATTATGTCATTAACTGCAGGGATTGTCGGGTTGCCAAACGTCGGGAAGTCAACCCTTTTTAACGCGATTACCAAGGCCGGGGCGGAAATGGCCAACTACCCCTTTGCCACGATTGAACCCAACGTGGGGATGGTGGAAGTCCCCGACGACCGCTTGGCCCGGATTGATGAATTGATTCCGGCCCAAAAGATCGTGCCGACGACCTTTGAATTTACCGATATTGCCGGGATCGTCAAGGGGGCGTCCAAGGGGGAAGGCCTGGGTAACAAGTTCTTGGAAAATATTCGCCAAACTGACGCAATCGTGCACGTGGTCCGGGCCTTTGATGATGATGATATTACCCACGTGACCGGGAAAGTCGACCCGATTGATGATATTGATACGATCAACCTGGAATTGATCATGGCCGACTTAGAGGCCGTCAACAACCGGTTGGCCAAGGTGCAACGGGCCGCTAAGGGGCGCGACAAGGACGCTTTGGCCGAACTGGCGGTCCTAGAAAAGCTCAAGCCGGTCTTAGAAGACGGCAAGAGTGCGCGGACGATTGATTTTTCCGATGACGAAAAGAAGATTGTCAAGGGACTCTTCTTGTTGACGACCAAGCCGATTTTGTATGTCGCCAACATTGCCGAAGATGACATGGCTGATCCCGATGGCAACAAGTACATGGCGGCGATTCGCGAACACGTCAACGGCGAAGGTGAAGTGATCGGGGTGTCTGCTGCCGCGGAAGAACAGATCGCGGAAATGGACGATGACGAAAAGAAGGACTTCTTGGAAATGGAAGGCGTCGAAGAACCAGGGCTGAACCGGCTGATTCGGGCTGCTTACAAGCTCTTGGGCTTAGAAACCTTCTTTACGGCCGGGGGCAAGGAAACCCGGGCTTGGACCTTTAAGCGCGGGACCAAGGCGCCACAAGCGGCCGGGATTATTCACTCCGATTTTGAACGGGGCTTTATCCGGGCCGAAGTGATGTCCTTTGCCGATCTGGATGAATACGGGTCCCCGGCGAAGGTTAAAGAAGCCGGGAAGCTGCGTTTGGAAGGGAAAGACTATGTCATGCAAGACGGGGATATCGTGGAATTCCGCTTCAATGTCTAAGCAGGTACAGAGAAATTAACGAACAAGGGGAGAAAACTTTTGAGTGAACAACCACGCAATGCCGCGGCGGGCCAGCGGCAAAAACAACACCACAAGGCGGCCCAACAAGCAACCGGGCGGGCCTTTGCGGATGCCGGGCTGACCCGCAAGAACGAAGAGTTTATGTTCCAATTGAACAAGCAATTGGAAGCCCAGGGCGCGCCCGCCGACAAGAAGGCCGAATGGCTGCAAGCCACGGTTGAGCAATTATTGGCAGGGCAAAAGGACGCTAAGACCGCCAAGGGGTTGTTTGGGACCCCGATGGCCTACGCCCACGAGTTGCTGCACCCGAAGAAAGAAGAAGTGGAACGCCAAGTTAATACCAATACCTGGTTGTTGGCGGCCGACAACGCCTTGATGTTCTTCGCCATCTTTGCAATCATGTTCGGGGTCTTAGCCTTTACTTCACCGAAGGCCTTGTCAATGCAGTCGCATAACGGGAACGCCGGGATTACGGCAATTATCCTGGTAGCCTTGGCCGGGGGGGCCTTATTCGGCTTCTTGATGAAGATGATTCGGCCCAAAGTCAAGGCCGATGGGAGCCAAGAAAAGCGGCCAATGTGGTACCGGGTCAGTGTGATTGTCCTCGGGCTGGTCACTTGGATGGCCGTCTACGGGCTGGCGACGATGCTGCCGGATGCGATCAACCCACAGCTGAACAAGTGGGCCTACGTAATCCTCGGGCTGGCGGCCTTTGCTGGGGACCTGTACTTACGGACCAAGTTCAACATTGCCAACGCCCTGTTTGGGGGCCAACCACGGCAAAACAAACGCTAATTGATAACTAACGGGCTGACGAGCAGTTGTAACTGATTCGTCAGCCCGTTTCTAATTGGGAGGCCGAACGTTACCTTAAACAATTGCCACAGCTTCCTTGCCAACAGCCGTAAGACCGAACAAACTAGCCGCGAAGAGCCGCGGTTGAACCCTGACGCCTAACTTCGGGGGAAGACGAAAACTTTTCCTTGACGAAGGCCGAAAATCCGAGTATCCTAATGGCTAATTAATTCATGAGGGAGTGTAAGATTAATGTCAAGTTGGGAAACAAAGTTCGTGAAAAAGGGAATTACGTTTGATGATGTACTTTTGATTCCAGCCGAAAGTCACGTCTTGCCAAACGAAGTGGACCTCAGCGTTCAATTGGCAAAGAACTTGAAGTTAAACCTGCCATTCATCAGTGCCGGGATGGACACGGTGACGGAGAGTTCGATGGCCATCGCCATGGCGCTGCAAGGGGGCTTAGGGGTCGTGCACAAGAACATGTCGATCCAAGCCCAAGCCAGTGAAGTCGCTAACGTTAAGGGGGTCGCCTTAACTGGGAACTTCACCAAGGCCGCCGTGGATGACCAAAACCGGTTGTTAGTGGCCGCCGCCGTAGGGGTCACGTCCGACACCTTTGAACGGGCTGAAGCCCTCTTTGAAGCCGGGGCTGATGCGATCGTGATCGACACGGCCCACGGTCACTCCGCCGGGGTTTTGCGTAAGATCAAGGAAATTCGCGCCCACTATCCTGACCAAACATTGATCGCCGGCAACGTTGCTACTGGTGACGCGATCCGGGCCCTCTTTGAAGCCGGGGTCGACGTGGTTAAAGTTGGGATCGGCCCAGGTTCGATCTGCACGACCCGGGTCGTTGCCGGGGTCGGGGTTCCACAAATTACGGCCATCTATGACGCAGCAACGGCAGCCAAGGAATATGGCAAGCCGATCATTGCCGACGGGGGGATCAAGTACTCTGGTGACATCGTCAAGGCGATTGCCGCTGGTGGGAATGCGGTCATGCTGGGGTCGATGTTCTCCGGGACGACGGAAGCCCCAGGCGAAGTCTTTGAAGACCACGGCAAGAAGTACAAGGCCTACCGGGGGATGGGTTCCGTCGGGGCAATGGCCCAATCTCATGGTTCGTCTGACCGTTACTTCCAAGGTGGGGTCAACGAAGCCAACAAGCTGGTGCCGGAAGGGATTGAAGCCCGCGTGGAATACAAGGGTGACGTGGCCGACATCATCTTCCAAATGGTCGGCGGCCTGCGCAGTGGGATGGGCTACTGCGGGGCTGCGGACATCCAAAGCCTGATTGACAATGCCCAATTTGTTCAAATCTCGAACGCCGGCTTACGGGAATCGCACCCACACGACGTGCAAATTACCAAGGACGCGCCAAACTACAGCCGCGACTAAGCAAGGCCAACCGTTGCTGAACTATCAGCAGCGGTTTTTTCGTTTTCCAAGCAACCGTGCTAAAATAAAGCGTGATTACTTGGAAGGAACGAGAAACAATGAAGAAAGTGATGCTGGTCTTTGGGACCCGACCAGAAGCAATTAAAATGGCCCCCTTGGTCAACGAATTAAAACGGCGGCCGGGTTTAACCGTCCGGGTGTGCGTGACGGGTCAACATAAGGAAATGCTCCAACAGGTCCTCGAGGTGTTTGGGATTGTCCCGGACCTCAACTTAAAGATTATGAAGCCGGGTCAAGATTTAGCCGACATTACCAGCCGGGTCTTGTTGGGGATGCGGGAAGTCTTACAGATCGAACAACCGGATTTGGTCCTGGTCCATGGTGACACCACGACGACCTTTGCCACCAGCCTGGCGGCCTTTTACGCCCAAGTTCCGGTGGGGCACGTGGAAGCGGGGTTGCGGACCTATAATTTGGCGTCACCGTTTCCCGAAGAATACAACCGGCAAGCCGTCGGGATCGCGGCCCAATATCACTTTGCCCCCACCCAGCAGGCCCAAGCCAACCTGTTAAAGGAAGGCAAGAATCCGGCGCAGATTTATGTGACGGGGAATACGGCGATTGATGCCTTGCAAACCACGGTTCGCCCTGACTATCACCACCCGGAACTGACTTGGGTCGGCGCTAACCGCTTGATCCTCTTGACCGCCCACCGGCGCGAAAACCTGGGCGTGCCCATGCACCATATGTTCCGCGCGATCAAGCGGATTGTCGATGAGACGCCCAACGTGCGGGTGATTTACCCAATTCATTTAAACCCGGTCGTGCGGCAAGCCGCAACGGCCGTCTTCGGTGATGATCCCCGCGTGCATTTGATTGAACCCCTTAACGTGGTCGACTTTCACAATTTCATGGCCCGGGCGGACTTGATTTTGACCGACAGCGGTGGGATCCAAGAAGAGGCCCCAAGCCTGGGCAAACCAGTCCTGGTGATGCGCGATACGACGGAACGTCCGGAAGGGGTGGCCGCCGGAACCTTGAAGTTGGTCGGGACGACGGAAACCACGATCTACCAGGCCATTAAACAATTGTTGACCGATCCGGCCGCTTACGCGCAGATGAGCCAAGCGGCCAACCCGTACGGGGATGGGCACGCCAGCCAGCGGATTGCGGATGTGATCGAAGCGGCCCTGATCAAATAAAAAATGACGGTGCCCTTAGGCATCGTCATTTTTAGCAGCCACTTGCCAGCCGTGGTGGGTCAGGTCCATCGCGCGCTTTTTCATCCCCGAAACATAGGGGTTGCCCGTCACATAAAAGCGGCGCGGGGCCGCGCTGTCCTTACCGGTCGGATTCATGCCGATCCGGGCTGTGGTCGTAATAGCCGCCGGGAATTGGCGTTGGGCTAAATCAACAAACAGGGGACTGGTTGCCATCGGTTGGCCATCCAGGGCCCGGGAGTGGATCCCTAGGGCGGCCACTAGTTTTGCGGGACCGTTGCTGACGTTTGGGCCGTTTTGGTGGCGATTGGCCGCCATGATTTCGGGGTGGAGGACGGGTTCCAACCCGCGGATCAAAACCCCTTGTGGTTCGCCAGCGGCTTGCGTCACGATGTCAAAGCAAAAGTGCCCGCGGATTTGGTAGAGGTAGATATCCCCGGGGTGGCCGTATAAGGACTCGCTGTAATTGGAGCGGCGACCGTTGGCGGCGTGGGAGGCCGAATCGTTAACCCCCAAGTAGGCTTCGGTTTCGACAATCCACCCACCAAGGCGCCCTTGCGGACCATCGTAGATAAGCAAGCGCCCTAATAAGTCCTGGGCGATTGTTGTGGTGGGCCGAGCGGTGAAAAAACGTTGGTAATCAGTTAACATTAGTGAACCTCGCTAGAAAGGAAGCAGCAAAATGACAACAATTAAATTAGCGCGCATCTATACCCAAGCGGGCGACCAAGGCGGCTACCGCATCCTGGTTGACCGACTCTGGCCCCGTGGGATCAGCAAGGCCAACGCGCACTTGGACTGGTGGTGTAAGGAAGTGGCGCCCAGTCCCGACTTGCGCAAGTGGTTTAACCACACGGCTGAAAAATACCCCGGCTTTGCGGCCCGCTACCAAGCCGAATTGGCTGCCAACCCGGCTTACCAGGAGTTAAAGGCCCGCGTGCAAGCCCAATTGTCAGTTCAGGATGTGATCTTACTCTTTGGGGCCAAGGATGAGCGCCATAATCAAGCGGTCGTGTTAAAGGAGTGTTTGGTGCGCGACTTAGGTCTGCCTACTTCCACCACCGCCGGTTAAGCATCAGGGCTAAGGCAATCCCCATGAACAACAGGGTGATTCCGATCGTGATTTGCCAGGACCAGTCGCCCTGGGCGAAGGGGAGAGTTTTGACGTTTTGACCGTAAAAACCCGAGATGATTGGCGGGATCGAGAGCAAAATCGAAAAGATCGTGAGAAATTTCATCGTTTGGTTCAAATTGGAATCTAAGACCTTGCTGTAAGCATCGGAGACTCGAGCGGAGACGTTGGACGTCATTTGCGCCATTTCCAGCCCTTGCTGGGCTTCGATGATGACGTCGTCTAAGTCGTCTTTTTGCCGTTGGCTCATTTGACCGCTAAAACGGCGGCGAAATTCTTGCAGCAGGGAGACGTTACCCTGCAGCGAGGTTAGAATATAGACCAGGCCGGTCTCAATTTCCAAAAAGTCACTGATCGCCTTGCGTTCGGTCCGGTCCTGGAGGCTGCGCTGGATTTGCTGACGTTTGGCATCGGCGCGCCGGATCGGCCCAAAGTAATTGGTCGACAGGTGGTAGAGGATCGGCAAGATAAAGTCGAATTGATCCGCAATCGGCCCCTTGTTGCGCAATTGCCGCAAGTGCTCGGCGATCAGACCGTTGACAAAGTTGGTTTGGGCATTGGTAAAGGTCAAGACGTTATTATGGGTCAACATGATCCCGACCGGGGCGGTTTGGGGCGCCGAGAGTTTATGGTTGGGAACGTAGACGTCAAAAATCAGCAGGGTCACGCCAGCGTCGCGATCAATTTCGACCCGGGCTTTTTCGTAGGGGTCAATCGCGTAATCGAGCAAGGCCGGGGTGACTTCATATTTTTCGTACAGGTCCTGGCGTTCCCGGGGGAGGGGCTCAAAGACACTGACCCAGTGACCGTGCGTGTTGATTTTTACTGAACTTAACATTGACCCCACCTCCGAAACGTTGTTTTCCTTATTAATTCAACACTGATTTGGGGGAAATGTAAAGTCAGATCAACGATTCACTGAGATTTCCCGGGAAATAAATGGAAAGGACCGATGAAATGACAGCTTGGCAGGGGCAACTTGAAATAATCGTTCCACCTGAACAAGGGGACCAACCATTGCGGACGCTTTTAGAACAGACCTGGTGGCTGCCCCACCGGTTTGTGCACTATTTACGGGTGCGCCGGCAAGTCCTGGTCAACGGCCAGTACCAGTCGATGAATGAGCGCGTTGACGCCGGGGCGCACGTTCGGTTGCAATTCAACGGCGATGAATTCCGGACGGCAACGTCCAACTATTTACCAACCCCTAACGCTCAGCCGACCATCCTCTTTGAAAATCGCGACGTGCTGGTGATCGATAAGCCAGCCGGCCAAAAGAGTCATCCCAACCAACCTGGTGAAACCGGGACGGCGCTGAATGCGGTGGCCGGCTACCTGGCAAGTCAGCCGCAGACCGGGGCTTTTATGGTCCACCGCTTGGATCAAGCGACCAGTGGGGCGATGTTGGTGGCGAAAAATCCGGTGGTGGTGCCGATTTTGGATCGCTACCTCAGTGCCGGTTTGATGCACCGCGCCTATGTAGCCGTTGTGACCGGGCATTTCCCGACCCCGCGGGGGGAATTAACCTGGCCGATTGGCCGTGATCCACAGGACCGACGGAAACGGCAGGTCAATGGGGTCAACGCCCAGCCCGCGCATACGACCTACCAGGTGGTGGCGACCACGGCGACGACCAGTCTGGTCTACTTAACGCTGCATACTGGCCGCACCCACCAGTTGCGCGTGCACTTAGCTTATAGCGGCCACCCGATTGTCGGCGATCCCCTCTACGCCCCGGGGGGCGGGCCGCGGATGTTGCTGCACGGGGTCAAACAGGACCTCGTCCTTCCTTTTTCCAAGCAAAAAGAGACAATTTGGGTACCTTTGCCTACCGCTTTTCCGCCGGATTTGGTAAAATTATGGCAACCAAAATAATTAAAGGGGGATCTAATTGTCACTTTTACAACAACTTTACGGACCGTTTTTTGATTTAGCGAATTGGAAGATGGTCGTGACGTCAGGCCAGGACTGGCTGATTATCTTATCGTTGGTGATGATGGAGTGTCTGTTGTCGGTTGACAACGCGGTAGTGTTAGCCGCCCAGACCCGGGTCTTGCCCACGCTGCGTGAACAAGAAGAATCCTTGTTTTACGGGATTTGGGGTTCCTACCTGTTCCGGTTCTTAGTGATCGGGATCGGGACCTACTTGATTCACTTCTGGGAAATCAAGGCCTTAGGGGCAGCCTACCTGCTCTACATGTCGTATCGCTTCTTCCACGTTAAGTTTTTCGGCAAGCGGCCGATCCACAAACAAAAGCGTAATTTGGCCGGTAAACTCACCGGGCGCAAGCGTTTTTGGGCGGTGGTGGCGCAAATCGAGTTTACCGATATCGTCTTTTCGATTGATTCGGTCTTGGCGGCCCTGGCCGTTTCCAACAATCCGGTGATCGTCTTGATCGGGGGCTTGATTGGGATCTTGTGTATGCGGGGGATCGCTGAAGTGATCATGAAATTGATGCGCAAGGTGCCAGAATTGGAACCGATGGCCTACTTCTTGATCGCCGTGATTGCCGTCAAATTATTCTTGACGGTGCCAATGATTGACATTGAAATTCCGTCTGGGATCTTTGGGATCTTCATCCTCTTGATCTTCGCGGCCACGATCGGGGTGCACTTTTTGCGGCGGAATCAACACAGTAAAGGAGAAAAGTAAATGGCAATTGAAGCAATACCCGCCAATTTTGATGACCAATTAGCGGGACCCATTACCTTGGTGGATTTTTGGGCGGACTGGTGTGGCCCGTGCAAGATGATGGCGCCGGTCTTGGCGCAATTAGAAGCTGAATACGGCGACCGGATCAAGTTTGTTAAATTTGATGTCGAACAGGACGCGGCCATTCCGCAGCGCTACAAGGTTATGAGTATTCCAAGCTTGGTGTTGTTCCGGGATGGGGTGGCCAAGGAAAAGGTCACCGGCCTGTACCCGAAGGAAAAATTGGCCCATTATTTGGACCGCAAATTAGCTGAATAAGAAAACTGGTCGTCCGGGTTGCGTCCCGGGCGGCTTTTCATTTCCCGGGAAACCGGGTAAAATAAAGAAGATTGCAGAAGCGCTTGTCAAGGGACAAGTCCGCTGGTAAATTGGTAATGAAATTAGCTAAAAGCTTTTACTAGAGAAACGTGGCACCATAAAGGAGGAAGCCTGATGACCAAGAAAATTGCTGTCTTAGGGAGTTTAAACCTGGATACGACCTACCATGTGACCCGTTTCCCACAACCGGGGGAAACCATTTCGGCCAACGACAAGAGCTCGGCCCCAGGGGGCAAGGGGGCTAACCAAGCCGTTGCCGCCGTTCGGTCGGGGGCGCAAGTGGCCTTTATCGGGATGGTTGGTGAAGACAACGAAGGGAAATTCATGCGTGAAGCCCTGCAAGAAGATGGGATCGACACCAAGTTCTTACAAAATGATCCGCGCCACGGGACGGGCTCGGCGATCATCACTTTAGACGCCAATGGCCAAAACGATATTATGGTGTACGCCGGCGCCAACTTCGGGATGGACGAAAGCTTGCTGAAGGGGACCGACGACCTGTTTAAGGACTGTGACTTCTTGATTGCCCAATTTGAAACGCCGCAAGCAGTCACGGCAGCTGCCTTTAAGCAAGCCAAGGCCCACGGGGTCACGACGATCTTGAACCCAGCCCCGGCCAAGGAAATTCTGCCGGAATTATTGGCGGTTACGGACGTGGTTATTCCTAACGAAAGCGAAAGTGAAGTCTTAACCGGGATTGCCGTCGACAGTGAAGCCGCAATGCTTGAAACGGCAGACTACTTTAAGGCTCACGGGGTCAACAACCTCTTGATCACCCTTGGTTCGCGGGGCGTCTTCTACTGCACGCCGCACGGCCACGGAATGGTCCCCGCCTTTAAAGTCAAGGCGGTCGACACGACGGCCGCAGGGGACACCTTTATTGGGGCCTTGGCTTCGCAGTTGGCGACCGACTTGAGCAACGTAGCCGATGCCTTGGTTTACGCGCAACGGGCGTCCAGCTTAACGGTCCAAAAGATGGGGGCCATGCCTTCGATCCCAACGGAAGCCGAAGTCCGCGCCGCCTTAGCCGACTAAGTGGGGCACTAAAATGTTGATTGATATTGCAATCTTTGTGGTGGTCTTTATCATCACTTCGTATCTGACGGTTAAATTCCGGCGGAAAAAATAAACGTCCGAAAAGCAGGGTTCGTCACTCCAATTGCGGGGGGCGAGCCTTTTTATTTTACCGATTTGACGGCGGAAACTTAACAAAGCAAAGTTCCTGCGCTAAAAAGTGACGGAAAGGCGGGGAATAACGGGTTGACAGGCCGTGCGGTCGCGGCTGCGCTCGATTGGAGCGTTTGACAATCAAATGATAAAAAACTTAAAATAAGTGGGCCAATTATAAGTTAATTAATCACACTGCCGGGCCAGCCTGTGTTCCAGTTGGCCCGGCTAAGGGAGGATTTTACAGATGGATGGGACCGATAGTGACAATGGCAATTGCTGGGGTATGTATTTAAGCCGGGTAGGTGACTGAGATGCCAGGATACATAACGATTGCGGTAATCATTCCCCTCGTGATTACGGCCTTTATCATGGGAAATTACACCCTGTACGAACGGACCTTGGTCAAGCACAGCTGGCCGTGGCAATTTTTAGTCGTGACGGTGGTCTTTTTGGTGCAAGAGTACGTGATCACCTTCATGTCCTACCAGCTGACCGACTATGGTTTTTACCAGTACGTCATTGCCATCTTAATGTATAACCTCTTGAATACGGGAGTTTACGGGGCCTATATGGCCTGCTTGACGC
Organism: Limosilactobacillus ingluviei str. Autruche 4; assembly: GCF_000312405.1. Lineage (NCBI taxonomy): Bacteria > Bacillati > Bacillota > Bacilli > Lactobacillales > Lactobacillaceae > Limosilactobacillus > Limosilactobacillus ingluviei. Next base: position 198,170 of record NZ_HE997174.1, read on the forward strand.
CGGTTGTAGTGAACAGTTGCTTGGTGTTAATGGGCAGCCGCCCGGTGATTTACCAAAGCCTGTGGGTCGGCTGGCTGCTGTTTATCATTGTGACTGTCTTAGGCAGCCGCTTGGCAACGCGGGGGTCGACGATCAGCATTACGGTTCAGATGCTGATTTTAAACATTGGGGGCCCCTACGTCATGTACTGGTTGAACGAGATTGACGTAACGACCTTGCACGTCCCGATCCACCACGCCGTGGAACTGGCCTGCGGGACGCTGTTGATCTTAGTGGTCTACCGTTACTTCTTTGAACAAGAATTGTTAAACATCAACCTCTACAAGCAAGCCTATCACAACAGCTTGTTTGATGAATTAACGGGGCTGGGTAATTACCGCTCCTTGGTTGACTACACGGAACAAGCGGCGACTTGGGAGGGTGACGTCGCAATTGCGGTGATCGACGTCGACCGGTTTAAGTCGGTCAATGATCGTTACGGCCACGTCACCGGCAACTTAGCCCTCCAGTACTTGGCCAATTTTTTGGCGGCGGCAATGCAAAATGAAAAGCACGTCAACGCCCGCGTCTTTCGCTACGGGGGCGAGGAATTTTGCATTGTCTTTACCAACGTCAGGGCCGAGCGCTTCCACGAGGTGGTCGATCGGCTCAAGACTTACCAACGGATCTTTGCCGCCCAGCCCTTCTTTACCCACCAGGGCGAACGGCTGCGGTTGACCTTTTCGGCGGGAATCACTTTCTGGCAGGCCGGTGAAAAGCTGGCGCCGGTCTTTGAGCGGGCTGACCAGGCCTTGTACTCGGCCAAACGCCATGGCCGCAATCAGGTGCGGATCTTTAATCAACCGCAGACAAAGGGGGGTGCGGAATGAAGACGGGATGGGGCGGACTAATGCTGGTTGCAGTTTTATGGGGGCTGACGTGGGGACCAGTAGTCAGCCAGGCGGCGTGGGGCCAACCGGCGCCGCTCTGGCAGGCCCGCCAGGGGACCTTTCAGCCCCAGCCGACCGACCGGGTTAAGCTGACCGATGCGGCGACCTGGCGGCCGTACCAAGCTGACGGTTGGCACCGGGCCAAGCAGCCGGCCGTCAAGGCCAAATTAGCTGTTGACCAGCGCAACGTCTACCTTCAAGTTGTGGGGCAAACGGCCCAGCCCCTGTTGGCCCAAGGCTACCGCTTAACCGTTAACCACCGGCAGTACGTCTTGAACTTGACCAACGGCGTCAGTCGCCACCCGACCCGCCGGTTGCAAACCCTCCAGCCCGGCCAACGGACCTTTTTAACCGTTCAAGTGGTCGATGTCCGGCACAATTGGACGCTCCGTTTTGTTAAGCGGGGGGCCTACGTCCAACGGGATCATCGGGGGCGCGAAACCTTGCGCTTAGCTTTGCCCCTAGCGGCGATTGGGAAACAAGGCACCCTGGCCAGCCCGGCTACCAGTTGGTATTTTAACCACCCGACCCTCAATGCTCGGCAAGGAATCAGCTATCACGGGGCGCCCAGTGGGGGCTGGCTAAGCCTGGTTGGCCTGGGGCTCGTACTAGGTGGTAGCTGGTGGGGACGACGAAAGCAGGTGGGTAAATGATGAAATTATGGTTAATCGGCCTAGGCTTGCTGGTTTGGCTGGCAGCCTTCGTCAGTAGTAAGTGGTCAAGCCGACGGGCTGTTAGGTTTTGGTTGGGGAGTCTGGGCTTAATGATTTTCCTGACCGGCGCCTTGACCGGGCCGCTCGCGCAAGCTTGGGCGCAGGTCTTGGCCCGGGTAGTCGGGGGCGTTGGGACCCTCAGCGGCTGCTACACCGGTACGCCGGGCGCGCCGCTGTTGAACATCCCGGGACCGACGGGGTTGAGCATCTTGGCCGTGGACTATGAATGCACCGGCTTAATGGAAAGCATCGTTTACCTGGGCTTGTTATGGTTCTTCCCCCTCTATACCTGGCGGCACCGCGTAAAGTGGACCGTGATCGGCTTGGGCTGGCTGGCCCTAGCCAACGTTTTACGCTTGACGGTCGTCGCGTTGCTGTTGGCCACCCAGGGCAGCGCGGCCTTTTGGTGGGCCCACGCTTTGGTTGGGCGGGGGCTGTTTTACGGGTTAATCATTCCTTTGTATTACTACGTCTTTACCAAGGCCCAGCTGACCCGGCCGGGGACGGTGCGCTTTAATTACGGAGGCAATTAAATGATCCAAGAAACCTTGCTTCAGATGGGCTTTTGGACGGCCTGGCTGGTAATTCCCGCCTTCTTTGAATTGTTAGTAGCCCTGTGGGGCTGGTGGCACATTCATTTCAAGCCGGTCGCCGTCCCCAGTGGGGAAGTTCCTGGCCGGATGCCCCAAGTGACGATTATTTTACCGGTCTACAATGCGGCGGGCACCCTGGCCGCGTGCTTGCGTTCGATTGCCCGCTGTGATTACCCGAATGAGTTGATCACCGTCATCTGTGCTAATAACCAGAGTACTGATGACAGCTGGCGCGTCTACCAAACCATGCAAAAAGAATTGCGTGATTTGCGCCTGCAGTGGCTGGAAGGGCCGCAGCGGGGCAAGGCCCAGGCGTTGAACATGGCGATCTATGCCAGCAGCGGGGACTACGTGGTCACGATGGACAGTACCGGGCTGTTGGGTAAACACGCCTTAAAGAATTTCATTCACAACTTTATGCTGGATCCGGCGGTCCAAGCCCAGACTGGGGCCGTCTTATGCAACCGCAAGTTGATTGAAGCTGATCGCCACCACCGTTGGATGCACCACAGTGAGTATTTGGCCCACGCGATTGCCTTTTTGGCGGGGCGGACGGCTGAATCGCAAACCGACCAGTTAATTACCCTGTCGGGGGCCTTGGCGGCCTTTCGCCGTTCGGCCTTGATGCAAAGCCGGATGTACAGTGTTGAGACGGTCGGGGTGGCGACCGACATGGCCTTTCAGATCCGCTACTACTTGAAGGGTAAAGTGATTTTATGTCCGACGGCGGTCTTTTACGCGCCCCCAGCGCCGAATTGGGCCGCGCTCAACGCGAAATACCAACGGTGGCAGCGGGGCGAAATCGAAGTGATCCGGGCTTTTTTGGCGACCAAGCTGAGTTTAACGGGGCTCTTTGCCAATTTCTTGGTCCGGCGCTTACTCTTGGATCACACGATGGCCCTTTTGAAAGTGGGCTGGTTGGTGATGGGGGGCTTATTGTTAGGGCTGGGCTATCCGGGCCAGTTGGTGGGCCTTTCGTTTGCCTTCGTTTACTTGCTGTACTTGTGGATTGCTGGCTTAAATTTGAGCAACGTCTTATTCTACCTGCGGTTTGATAAGACGGAACGCAACTATTGTGATCGCCACTGGTGGACTTTCTTTACCTTGCCGCTTTACCAATTGGTGACCGATCTGTTCCGCTTGTCGGGGCTGATCAATGGCTTAAGTCCGGCGGCCCCGGCGAAAAAAGTCCCGGCCAATTGGCGAAAAAAGGGTTAAAAACGGTCTTAAACCTGTTAAAATTGCTAAGGAGTGGAGAAAATGGAAAAACGGTACAGCTACCGCTTGCATTTTTACTTAAACGCCAGCCACGCGATGCGGTGGAACAACCAACTGGGGGAAGAACACCCCCATACCTGGGAGTTGATTTGCCAAGTCGCGCGGGGCAGCGATGAACATTTTATTCGATTCAACGAGATTGAAGAGCAGATTCAAACGATCATTGACCCATTGCAAGGTCAATTTCTAAACCTTGTACCGCCGTTTGATCAGGAAAATCCGTCCCTTGAACAGTTAGGGGAGTATTTCTTTGACCAAATTGATCACCAACTGGCGACGGTGCACTGTTTCTTGACCCAGCTCGAGATCGGCGAATCACCGACTAGGTTCTTCCTGGTCAAGAGGGGGTAGAGGAAAAATGGGGTTGATTGAACAGTTAGAGTTGTATTGCCAGCCAATTTACCAGGTGACGACATTAGGGGAGGCCCAGCCGTGTGACTACGAGGTCTTATTGCGGAAAAAGGGCGGCCGGCCCCTGTTGCCCCAGGAATTGTACGCAACAACGGCCACGACCAGTGCCCGGCAGGCCTTGCGGCAATGGATGCTTGCTCAATTGGCCCACTTTGCGGATCATCAGCCCCGCTTGACGATTGACGTTAACATTGATCCTTGGCAGTTTCACTACCCGGACGTCTGGGACTACCTAGCCCAATTGCGCCAGGTCGGTCCGCAGATCAACATTGAAATTACCGAGCGCAACGAAAGCAGCTTTGACGCCGCGGCCAACTTCGGCCGTCTCTTGGCCCGGGCCCAAAACCTGGGCTTTGCGATCAGCTTGGATGATGTCGGGTCGGGCTACAACAGTTTACAAGCGGTAATTGATAATTCGACTTACCTGAGCCGGATCAAGTTTTCCCTCCTGCTGTTCCAACGCCGCGACCAGCAGAGTAAACTGCTCTTTGCCCGGGCCTGGCAGGAGTTGGCGGCGAGCCGCAACTTGGATTTGGTCGTGGAAGGGATTGAAGACCAACTCTTGGCCGAAGCCCTGCTCAAGCAAGGCTGCCATTATCAACAGGGCTTTTATTGGCAGCGCCCCTTCCCGCTGAAAAAGCTGTGCGGCTGTCAAAATGGTGATTGTGACTAAGTTAAAGCGGTCCGGCCGGGCGGCTTTTTTCTTTTAAATTCAGCAGTGCTATAATGATATTTTGCGATCCATAAGTTGAGAAGAGAGGAAAACAGATGCGCCAAACAAAAATTAGTTTATTTGCCGGGGTTATGCTGGCCTTGAGCTCTTTGATTGGCTCGGGCTGGCTGTTTGGCTCCGGTGCGGCGGCCCGGGTAGCGGGTCCCGCCGCGGTGATTTCGTGGATTATTGGGGCGGTCATCATGATTCTGATTGCCTTTAACTACGTCGAATTAGGGACGATGTTTCCCGAATCCGGTGGCATGAGCCGCTTTGCCCAGTACAGTCACGGCCCCCTCTTGGGCTTTATGGCCGCGTGGGCCAACTGGGTTTCTTTGGTGACCCTCCTACCGATTGAAGCGGTCGCCTGTGTTCAATACATGAGCACCTGGCCCTGGGGCTGGGCCAATTGGACCCGCCATTTGATGGCCGATGGGGCGATTACCACCGCGGGGTTGCTCGGCGTTTATTTGATTATGATCGTCTTTACCTTGATTAATTTTTGGTCGGTCAAGCTCTTGACCCGCTTTACCAGTCTGGTGGCGGTCTTTAAGCTCTTGATCCCGAGTTTGACGATTTTGACCTTGATCTGGGTCGGCTTTCACCCGGGCAATTTTGGCCATAGTACCGCGACCTTTATGCCCTACGGGACGCGGGGGATCTTTGAGGCGGTCGCCGTCTCCGGGATCATCTTGTCCTACGACGCCTTTCAAACCGTGATCAACATGGCCGGGGAAATGGTCAACCCGCAAAAGAACATCTTTCGCGGGGTCTGGCTGTCGTTGACGATTACGGCGGTCATCTACATTCTCTTGCAAGTCGCCTTTATCGGGGCGGTGTCCCCGGCGAGCTTGGCTCAGGTCGGCTGGCACGGAATCAACTTTGCCTCGCCCTTTGCTGACCTGGCGATTTTGTTGGGCTTGCACTGGCTGTCCTTGCTCTTGTACGTCGACGCCTTTGTCTCACCGTTTGGGACCGGGGTGACCTTTGTGGCGACGGCTTCGCGAACCTTGGCAGCGATGACGCGCAACGGCAACTTGCCGGCTTGGGTCGGCCGGTTAAACCGCCGTTACATGATCCCGCGCTTTGCCATGGTAGCTGATTTAGCCTTGGCGATGGTGCTGGTTTACTTCTTCCGCGATTGGAGCAAGTTAGCGACGGTGGTGTCGATTTCGACCTTTGTCGCCTATGCGACCGGCCCGGTGACCGCCGTGGCCCTGCGCAAAATGCGGCCGGGCTTTAAGCGGCCCTTCCATTCCAAGCACTTGCGCTGGGTTGCGCCGCTCTCCTTTGTCTTGACCGGCTTGGTAATTTACTGGGCGATGTGGCCGACAACGGTGGAAGTGATCGGCATCGTCTTATTGGGGTTGCCAATCTACTTCTACTATGACCGCAAGTACAATCGGGTTCCGTTGAAACAGCAACTGAAAGGGGCCGGTTGGCTCTTGGCCTACCTGGTCTTTATTTCGGTCGTCTCTTACCTCGGGAGCAGTGGCTTTGGCGGCCATGATATTCTTAAGTATCCATACGACTTCTTGGTGATTATCGTTGCCTCGCTCTTCTTCTACGGTTGGGCAGTCGCCGCCCGGGTCGATGGCCCGGATCTGGCGGTGGCCGCTGAGGTCAATGCGGATGTGAAAGTGGATTAACTTAGTTAGATTAACCGAATAAAAGTACCGCTTAAAGGGCCACGAAGACCGTTTAAGCGGTACTTTTAGTTGGGGGACTACTTTTTCTTGAATTTGTGGTAGCCGTAGTTCACGAGCAGGATAATTGCCCAGGTAATAGTATTAAATAGGATAAGGGCGCAGTTAAAAGGTTGCTGAAAAAGCCAACTAAACAGCAGTGAACCCATTGCGAAGACTACTGAAAAAAAACAACCAACTTGCGAAACGCGGATAGGTAAGAATTAACTTTTGGAGCATGGGATTGGTGAAAGAACAGCGGCTGTTTTCCTTAACCACCGTAACATGCTTTGGGAAAGCGGTGCAAATGGCGGGGAAATGGCCCTGGCGGATTGATGGCCAGCTTTTTAAGAAATTTTAAATTTTAACCAGGAAGGGTTGCGTATTGAACGGCTGGTCTGAAGCAAGCTTTATCGGTCAGCGAAGCAGTAAGCAACAGATATTCAGTCGGCGTATCCGACGGCGGTTTTCAAGTGCGGTTCATAATTTGGTTATCGATTTTTTAGAAATCAACAGACTAAATTTACTTTTATTCAAGAAGGGCATTGATCAAAAGAAACACCGTTTAATTCGTAAACTCGCTGACAAATTAACCGGTAATTTAATGAAAGATCAAGTCGGCATCTTTCCGTTAGCTAAGGAACCTGAAGCTAGCGGAAAACTAGTTCTTAAAACTATGAATCGGCGCCGGAATCTGGCCGCCCCGTTGGATCAAGGCGGCGGCAGAAGCCGGGTTGACGCCCATAATTGGGGCGTGGCCCAGCAAGCCGCCAAATTCCACGGTGTCACCAACTTGCTTGCCCGGGACGGGAATGACGCGGACGGCGGTCGTCTTATTATTGATCATCCCGATGGCGGCTTCGTCGGCAATCATGGCACTGATCGTGGTGGCCGGGGTGTCGCCGGGGATGGCAATCATATCAAGGCCGACCGAGCAGACCGCCGTCATCGCTTCCAGCTTGGCCAACGACAGGGTGCCGGCCTGAACGGCGTCAATCATGCCGGCGTCTTCAGAAACCGGAATAAAGGCCCCGGACAGCCCGCCGACGTGGCTGCAAGCCATGATGCCGCCCTTTTTGACGGCGTCATTAAGCAAGGCTAAAGCGGCAGTCGTCCCGTGCCCGCCAACTTGGCTGATGCCTATTTCTTCTAAGACCTGGGCGACCGAATCACCCACCGCCGGGGTCGGGGCCAAGGACAGGTCGACAATCCCAAAGGGTACGCCTAAGCGTTGGGCGGCTTGGCTGCCGACCAATTGCCCCATCCGAGTAACCTTAAAGGCGGTTTGCTTAATTGTTTCGGCGACCACGTCTAAGGGTTGACCTTGGACCTTTTCAAGCGCCGCTTTGATCACGCCGGGCCCGGAAACGCCAGCGTTGATGACGACGTCAGCTTCACTGACCCCATGAAAGCCACCGGCCATAAAGGGATTATCAGCGACGGCATTACAGAAGACGACCAGTTTGGCGTTGGCCATTACGTCTTGCTGGGCAGCCTGGTGAATGGCTTGGCCGAGGTCGGCAACGGCGTCCATGTTGATCCCGCTGCGGGTCGAACCAACGTTGACCGAACCGCAGACTAAATCAGTTTCGGCTAAGGCTTGGGGCAGCGCAGCGATTAAGCGTTGATCCCCTTGGTGATAACCCTTTTGGACCAGGGCCGAAAAGCCACCAATAAAATCAATCCCCAGAGTTTGCGCCGCGCGATCGAGGGTGCGCGCAAAGGGGACGTAATCGGTCGCTTCGCTGGCGGCGGCGATCAGGGCAATTGGCGTCACCGTCACCCGTTTATTGACAATTGGAATCCCAAATTCCGCTTCAATCGCTTGACCGGCTTCGACGAGGTGGGCGGCCTTGGTGGTGATTTTATCGTAAATCTTTTGGCAGGCCCGGGTACTGTCGGCATCGATACAATCTAAGAGGGAGATCCCCATTGTGATCGTGCGGACATCGAGTTTTTCGTCGTTGAGCATCCGGAGCGTTTCTTGAATCTTTGCTAATTCCATGGCTAGCCCTCCAATTGGTGCATGGCGCGGTACAGCTGCTCGTTGCGGAGATTGATCTCAACCCCCAGGGTATGACCAAGGCTGGTCAATTCCGTGGCTAACTGGGTGAAATCTGCCCCAGCGGGGACCTCGACGGCCATCATCATGGTGAAGTAACCGGCCATGATGGTTTGGGAAACGTCTAAAATATTAATGTGGGCTTGGGCTAAGTACTGACTGACCCCGGCGATAATGCCGACTTGATCTTGGCCGACGGTGGTTACAATTGCTTTCATGGCAGGTCACCTCATTTATGTGAATTCGATTAAAATTAACTGAGAATTGGTGTGATTATAGCGAATCTGTTCAGTGATTGCAATTGCTATTCCAAAATCAATTAAGCCCAGGGGCGGTCGCAGGTAGGCCGGGGCCAAACTAATAAAACCGGCGGGACTGATGGTCAGCTCCGCCGGTTTTATTAGTTAAATTAATGACAGCTCTGCCCCAGGGCAGTGGCGACCGCGGGGTAAAAGCGCAGGTCGGCACTCGGGGTGTCGGGGACCTGGGCAGCTAACATTTGGCCCCCAAACCGCCAGCCAAAGTGGTCGAAGCAGGCTTTGATTTCCGACTTGAGGTAGGTAAATTCCCGTTCGGGGCTGGTGGCCAGCAAAATCCCGGTCTTTTGGTCGGGAAGTTGTGGGGTGCGGGCGGCCAGTTGGTCGATGACGGCCTTTAATTGGGCATCCATCTCGAATAAGTAGACGGGTGTCGCCAAGACCACGGTCTGAGCCGCCGCAATTTTGGCTTGGAGGGCGGTTAACCGGGCCGGCGGGGCCACTAAGGCGCCGGTCGCATCGGTTTGCAGTGGTGGAATGGGATGACTGCCGACGTCAAAGTGTTCCACGGTTTGGCCGCTGGCCTGTGCGCCAGCCGTAAAGTGCGCACACAACTTGGCGAGGGCCCCGTGAGGTTGGGGACTCGCGAAAATCAGCAAAATTGACATGCTCTACCCCCTTTGGATTATGCAAAACGGTATTCAGCTTCATTGTAGCACTAATTCGGGGCGGTTGGGAAAAGGATGATTGTACACGGCCCGGGGCAGAGTGGTACCATTAAACAATTAGGCCTAATGAGAAAGGAAGAGAAAAATGGCACTGTTGGATGTGGCGGGGCTAACGATGAGTTTCGCCGAGAAAAAATTGTATGATGACGCCAGCTTTCAACTGGAAAAGGGCGAACACATGGGGGTGGTCGGCCAAAACGGCGCCGGCAAGTCAACCTTGATCAAGATCTTGATCGGCCAGGTCCTACCGGTCGCTGGTCAGGTCAAGTGGCAGCCCCACACCAAGATTGGCTACCTCGATCAATACGTCGATATTTCCCGGGAAATTACCCTGGTCGATTTTTTAAAGACCGCTTTTGCTGAGCTCTACCAGGTCAATGATGAGCTCAACCAGCTCTACGCCCAGTATGCGGCCAGCGGGGATGACTCCTTAATGGATCGAGCGGCGCACCTTCAAGAAATCCTGGACGGCCACGATTTTTACGGAATTGACCTGGCGATCGAGCGGGTGATGACCGGGTTGGGCTTGACCGAATTAGGCGCCGATCACCTGGTTGCGGAAATGAGTGGTGGGCAACGTTCCAAGGTGATTTTAGCCAAGCTGTTGCTCGAACAGCCCGACGTGATTCTCCTTGATGAACCGACCAACTACCTCGACACCGCCCACATTGAGTGGCTGATTGGTTATCTAAACGATTACCCTGGGGCGGCGATGGTGATTTCCCACGACTATGATTTCTTGGAACGGGTCACCAACACGATTATCGACGTCGCCTTTGGCAAGATCACCAAGTACCGTGGCAGCTTCCAGCAGGCGATGCGCCAAAAAGAAGAGCGCAAGCAGGCCCAGGAGCGGGAATACGAAAAGCAACGGGTAGTGATTGAAAAAGCCGAGCGCTTTATCCGTAAGAACAAGGCGGGCTCGAAGTCGACGCTGGCTAAGTCGCGCGAAAAGATGCTCAACCGGCTGGAACGGATCGATCCGCCAACTGATAATTTGCAAGCCCATTTCCACTTCCCGTACGTGGCCAGTGGTTCGGCTAACGCCCTCAAGGTAGAGCGCCTGAGTGTGGGCTACCACCGGCCTTTGCTTTCGCCGGTGACCTTCTCGTTAACAGCTGGTGAAAAGTTATTGATCAGTGGTTTTAACGGGGTTGGGAAATCAACGCTGATTAAATCAATCCTGGGCGAAATCAAGGCCCTCGGCGGTCAGGCGACCTTTTCGCCGTCGGCAAAAATCGCCTACTTCGACCAGGACTTGCTCTGGGATGATCCCAACCAAACGCCCTTGCAAGTGATTCAAGACCAGTACCCGACGATGCTGCCGAAGACGATCCGCCAAAAGTTGGCGGCCGCCGGCTTGAATGCGGCCAATATCGTCAAACCCCTTCACCTCTTGTCTGGGGGTGAGCAGACCAAGGTCAAGCTCGCTTTGTTGGAACTAACGCCGGCCAACTTCTTGATTTTAGACGAACCGACCAACCACTTGGATGAAGAGACCAAGCAGGCTTTAAAGCAGGCCTTGCAAGCTTTTAGTGGTAATTTGATCCTGGTCAGCCACGAGGCGTCCTTTACGGCTGGGTGGCTCGATAAGGTCTTGAACGTCGAAAAATTAAGTCTGAAGGGGCAGGGCTAAGCATGTTGTTCCGGTTGGAAACGCGGTAAAATAGAAGCAATTGAACGAACGGAGGCATTATGATGGCACAAACCCGGATTAAAATTTTTTCACACAACGACTTGGATGGCTTCGGCGGGCCCTTGCTGTTGGAAACTCTGCACGAGGTGATGTTTAAGGACGTCGAATTTGAGATTGAAAATATTGGGGCGGGGCAAATTGACGTTGCTTTAGGGCGGTGGTTCCGTGACCCAAGCCTCGGGCAGTTTACCGATGTTTACATCATGGACATGACCCCGGACAGTGACTACACCTTCCAACAATTGGATGCCAACTTTGCCAACCACTGGCTGGTCTTTGACCACCACGAAAGTGAAGCGGCGGCCCGGGAAAAGTACGCCATTAACGCGGTGACCCCGCAGAATCCGGCGGTTACGCCCAGTGCCACCAGCCTGGTTTGGGATTGGTTGCAAACGCAGCCGCACTTTAGCCAGGTCAGTGCCGAACGCCAAGCCGAATTAGCCGAAGTGGTGGAATTGATCCGCGCTTACGATACCTGGGACTGGCAAAACGACCCGCAAATGAGTGCCGATGAACGGCAGGCAGCCGATGAACTCAACCAGCTCTTCTGGTTCTACCCGCTGGATCACTCGGCGGAATTTGTCAGTGCCGTGTTGGCCACCAGTTGGACCAAGTACCGGGCAGCCAACCAATTGTTGATCACGACTTTAAATGACCGGCGGGCCCACTACTTAAAGAGTCACCTCAAGGATGTTTTAACCGCCAAAATTGACGGTAAGACCTGGGGCTTTGTCTACGCCAGCGATTACAAATCCGAGATTGCTCACGCCCTGCTTACGGAACACCCGGACGTTGCCGCGGCCATGGTGATTTCACCGACCAGCCTCTCCTTGCGCAGCAACGGGCAAGTCGATGTCGCCAAGTTTGCTGAAGACTACTTTGGCGGTGGCGGCCATGCCGATGCGGCCGGAGCACGGATCAATGTCAACATGATTAAAATCGGGACCCAAGCGGTGATCGAAGAGGTCCAAAAGGTGATTAAGCGTCATCAAAGTCAACCTGCGGAAGCGACAGGCTCCTTGGCCGATAACCTCGACCCAGCGGTGGCGGCTAAGATGGCAGCCCTCTTTGGTAAATCAGAATAAGGTTAGTTTATCGCTCACAAAAATGAGCGATAAACTTTTGCGAAGGGTAGTCCGGGATGCGCGATTAGCTAAAAATGAACAGGCCGCGTGGAACCTGATTGAACGTTACTTACAGCAACATCAGTACTTAACGACCCCGGAGGCCGTCAAACTGGTGGGGAAATCTGCGGCAACAACCCGCCGCTATTTAAACAAATACGTGGCTCTAGGTTGGCTGGCCAAGCAAGGCGGCAACCGGGATCGAACCTATCACTTAGTGAAGTAAAAACTGGCGCCGGCTCAGCATTGCTGAGTGGGCGCCAGTTTTGATTTTGAACGACTTGAGCAGGTTAACGATGGGGCTCCAGTGCAGACCACCTGCTAGCTGTCTGAAGAAGTGATAAGTTGCATGATAAGAAACCTTTCGCCTTAAAATAACGGCCTTGGACCGTATTTTTATGTTTGTAACCGACTGAAAGGGTGGTCGACGCTGCTTAGGCGTGCCTTAATATGTCAGCAAACTAAGGGGCAGCTTAATTTTTAGGAGTTGACAGGGTTGGGTTAGTCTGAGCTTGGTGGTGCGCCCAGTGAATCAGCCACCCGAAGGCCAAGCCGCAAATGCCAAAGCTCAGCCACCCTAAGCCCTGGGAAAAGAAGGGGAACCACCGCTGGGCAAAGGCGGCGCTGGCTTGAATCAATGCCGTTTGCCGCAGGACTGGAGGCAAGGCATTCGCCATGTCAAAGGCAGCCGGGAAGAGGGTAAAGGCCGTGGTGATCCGGTAGACCAAGGGATCATTTTTAAACAGGGGCGATAAGAGCCCTAAGATAATCAAAGTAATAGCCAAGGGGTATAAGAACATCAAGACCGGCGTGGACCAGGTGATGATTTGATCCAAGCCCAAGTTGGCGCAAAGAAAGGACAGGCCACAGTTAAAGCGCAAGAATGCCCGGTAAGAAATCCGGGGGAAGCGCCGGTGAAAGTCTTGGGCAAAGGCGATGACCAAGCCCATCGCACTGGTCATGCAAGTAACCGTGGCCAGTGTCGCCAAAATTGCATCCCCCGCGTTGCCGAGATAAAAATGGGCAATTTGGGCCAGGGTCGTGCCTCCGTTGGCCGCCAGAGCAAAGTGATGGCGACTGGTAGCGCCCAGCCAGGTCAGGGCTAAATAGATTGCACCGATCCCAGCAATCCCCACCAAACCACTTTTGGCAGTTGCCAGGGCGACTTGGCGCGGCTGGTGCTTGCCCAGTTGTTGCACCGCGGTAATCACGGTAACCCCAAACGCCAGGGCGGCTAAAGCATCCATGGTGTTGTAGCCTTGTAAGAAACCATTGGTAAAGGCTTGGCCCGTATATTGAGCGGTAGCCGGGATCCTTTGGGTAGCCCCTAAGGGGTGCAGACTAGCCAAGATGAAAATACTGAATAATAGCAATAAGAATAAGGGGTTTAAGATTTTTCCGATTAACGTGGTAATGTGGGTTTCCCGCACGGAGAAGTAATACACGGCACCGAAGAACAGGGCCGAGTATGCCGCCAAGCCCCAACTATTCCAAGCACTCGGCAGATGGGGCGCGATCCCAATGGCGTACGGGACGGTAGCCGTCCGCGGAGTAGCGAATAGGGGTCCGAGGGTGGCGTGAACTAAAATTAAGAAAATTAAAGCGTACCAATGCCCATTTGGCCGGGCCAGATCATAGATCCCGGTTGCGCGGGTGACGCTGATCGCTAGCAACGCGAGCAAGGGGAATAAAACGCCGGAGAGCAAAAAGCCACTACTGGCCAGCAACCAGTGTTGACCTGCCAATTGCCCCAGGTGAACCGGAAAAATCAAGTTTCCGGCCCCAAACAGCATCCCAAAGATTAGGGAAGCGATAATAATAACTTGACGAAATTTAAAATGGATTGCCATAACTATCTCCTCGTTTGTAGTTCAGTGACAGCGATAATCATTAAGGGGCTTAGCTAAGTTTTTGGTACAAAAAAACGTCCCCTAGGCCTGTGCCTAAGGGACGCGGTTGCGTGTTACCACCCTATTTTTACTCAGTCATTGCTGACCCAGCCTTACTGCGGACCCCACTTGAAGTGGGAGCCGTTGACGCGATAACGGGCGTACCCGCCGGAGACTTCAGTTCGTCGCCCCCGTCACTCCTAGGTTACTTTCAGTCAACCGGCCGGTTCCTGCTTGCACTACATCAGGATCGCTGTGACCATGCCAATTGCTTACTCTCCTATTCACAGTGTTTGTTGTACCAAGGTTAATGATTGAGTTTGATTATACTGCCATTATGAGAGAAGTCAACATCTTTCTCATGATTTTTTAATTTTAAAGAAAAACCCGGAATTTCACCCCGAAGTGGTGATGGTTAGTGCGCCGGCGTGAACAAGCGCCCTAAGGAGAAGGTCATTTGCAAGTTTAAATCACTGTCCAAGACGTTTAAGTCAGCGTCCTTGCCCACCGTTAGGCTGCCCTTTTGGGTCAGGTTAAATTCGCGCGCTTGGTTGCCCGATGACATCTGCACGGCGTCAGCAATCGAACAGCCGGTAAACTGAATGATGTTTTTAAAGGCGTCCGGGAAGCGCAGGACCGAACCAGCCAGGTGGCCGTTAGTCAAGCGCGCCTGTTTGTCCTTGACGATCACCGTTTGACCCCCGAGCTCAGACGTCCCCTCGGGCATCCCCTTGGCCCGCATCGAGTCAGTCACCAATTCCATCCGGGCGGCGCCCTTTAATTCGTAAGCCAGTTTGATCATGTCGGGATAGACGTGGAAACCATCGGCGATCATTTCTGTGTAGAGGTTGGCTTCCAACAGAGCGTGCCCAGTGACCCCCGGTTCGCGGTGTTGCAACCCCCGCTGGGCATTGTAGAGGTGGGTGACGTGGGTGGCCAAGGAGTGTTTCATTTCCGCCCGGGTGGCGTTGCTGTGGCCGACGGACAAGACGATCCCGTGGGCCAGACAGTACCGTTCAAATTCGCGGCTGCCGGGGTTTTCTGGGGCGTAGGTCACGACTTTAATCATGCCGCCGGCCAATTCGTTCCAAGCTTTGAAGGCTGTCAGGTCAGGGGCTTCAATGTATTCTTCCGGCTGCGCACCCTTAAAGACCGGGGAGACAAAGGGCCCTTCCAAGTGAATGCCCTGGATGACCGGATTGGTCGTCGCTGCTTGGTGCACGGCTTGCAGGGCCGTGACGATATTTTGGTGCGACTGGGTCATCGTCGTCGCAAAGTAGGTCGTCACCCCTTCGTTAGCGGTCATTTGTTGGACCATGGCATCGATTTGGTCAGCGTTCCCGTCCATGGCGTCATAGCCGTAACCACCGTGGCTGTGGACGTCGATAAAGCCGGGGACCACGGTTTGCCCGGCTAAGTCAATCCGCGCTTCATCGCTGGGCGCGGGCTGGTAGTCGGACATCGGACCGACGGCTTGCAGCTGTTGATCAAAGCGCAAGTAGCCGTCGCGGATGACTTCATGACCGGTGTAAATGGTGGCGTGGGTTAAAACTGTCGTCATTGGTGTTCACCTCAATTAAAATTTTCATCACTACTGGTTTAATCTTAGTCGGCCCACGGCAGGAGCGCAAGGCTTTGACAAACTGTGGGGGATGTTGTATAACTGGTATATACCGGTATAGACCAAAAATCAATACCACGGACGAAAAAATTTGAAGGGGGATCAGCCAAATGCAAATAATCGTTGTAAAAGATCAGCAGGCCGGGGGGAAGGCCGCCTTAAAGGTCTTTGCGGCCGCCAAAGCGCGCGGTGTCAAGGTCTTCGGCCTGGCGACTGGGGGAACGCCAGAAACCACCTACGCCGAATTAGTGGCCAGCGACCTGGATTTTACCGACAGTATTTCAATTAATCTGGATGAGTATGTAGGTTTGGCAGCCAACCATCCGCAAAGCTACGCCTACTATATGCACCATCACCTCTTTTTTCCCAAACCCTTTGCGGCTTCGTACTTACCCAACGGCCTGGCCACCGATCCGGCAGCTGAATGTGCCCGCTACGACCAAGTTTTAGCGGACCACCACGTCGGTTTGCAGCTGTTGGGGATTGGGCGCAACGGGCACATCGGTTTTAACGAGCCGGGCAGCCCCTTTGACGGTACCACCCACGAGGTGGCGCTGACCCCGTCGACGATTGCGGCTAACGCCCGCTTCTTTGCCCGGCCGGCTGACGTGCCAAAGCGCGCTTTATCAATGGGGATCGGGGCAATCATGCAGGCCGACCAGATCCTCTTGGAAGCCTACGGCAGCGATAAGGCGGCGGCGATCCAAGCGATGATCGAAGGCCCGGTGACTACGGCCGTGCCAGCCAGTGTCTTGCAACAGCACCCGAATGTAATTGTTATTTTAGACCAAGCGGCCGCCGCAAAGTTGTCGGCTGCCGTGCCAGCCAGTGCTTGAGGTGAAAGCGATTTTAACTTTGGCACCAAACGCGGTAAAATAAGGCTGTGACATCAAGCACGCACAGTGGAGGCGAAATAAGGATGACAAAGTTAAATATCTACTTGGTGCGCCACGGGCAAACCTACTACAACATCTACAACAAGCTGCAGGGTTGGTCGAACTCGCCGCTGACCGAAAAGGGCAAGCAAGACGCCAAACTGGCCGGGCAAAAGGTCAAGGACATTCAATTTGCGGCGGCTTTTTGCAGTGATTTGCCGCGGGCGATTGAAACCTGCCAGACGATTCTGGACCTCAATGAACAGGCGTCGGTGAAGGCCCCGACGACCATTAGTCCCTTCTTGCGGGAACAATTCTACGGGGTCTTTGAAGGGACCGAAATGGGCCAAGCCTGGTATTTAGCCGGCGCCCCGCACGGTTGCAAGAGCTTCAAGGATATCGTCACCAAGTATTCGATTGGCCAAGCCAAGGATTGGATGAAAGAAGCCGATCCTTTCCACGACGCCGAAAATAACTTTGAGTACTGGCAGCGCCTGGATCAGGGGATTGATCTGATCCGCCACGCGGGGCTGCCGGATGGGACCAACGTGCTGTGGGTCAGCCACGGCAATACCGTCTTGAGCCTGGTGGAACGCTTTGGGGAAGGCAAGTACGACATTACCGAACGACCGAAGAACGGCAGCCTCTCTAAGCTGGTCTTGACCGATGATGATTTAAAGTTTGAATATTACGATCATTAAAAGGCTAACCGGCCGCGCTCGGGAAGAACGTGGCCGGTTTTTAGTGCTCCGGTCATGCTTTATGGGTGAAGTGAGCTTGCAAAATTTCCCACATCTTTTCGTGCTGCTGATTAAAGAACTTCGGCTGGGGACCGTGAAGGGAGAAGTATTTGGTACGCACGGTCTCCGTGGCCTTAGGGGCAGTCGTGGGAGCGCCGGTGGCTTCCACCAGGTAAAAGGCGTTGATCGGTTGGAGCACGTCCCCGTTAGGGTAGGTGTATTCATCGGTATCCTGAAGGGCCAGCAGTTTGATCGGCCGAATCGCGATGCCGGCGTCCTCTTGGTATTCACGCACCATGCACGCGGCAAAGCTTTCCCCGTATTCTAAGTAGCCGCCGGGAAAACACCAGTCGCCCGTATCAGCCCGTTCTTGCAATAAGACTTCGCCCGCTTCGTTGACCAGGGCGCCGGAAGCACTGGTCAGAATCACGGGCATGTGGCCAACTTTTTGCCGTAAGGCTTGAATGTAACTCATAAAAAACCCTCCTCAGAAAACGTTTTCTTCCATTGTAACACTAGGGAAGAATCTGACCCAAAACCCGCAAATTTGTTAAAATAGAAACAAACTGAATTTCAAGGGGGTCTTGACGCTGACGTCGTGGAAAAAATTTACCGCCAATATTTCAATGCACCGGGTGGTCGTCTTATTGCTGATCATTACAGTCTTGTATGCGGCGCGGGGGATGATGAATACCATCCTGTTGACCTTTATCTTTACTTACCTGATCGTGCACTGGATCCGACTTTTGCAACGCTTTGTGCCGCACTTGCCGCCAGTTTTGATCGTCATTGTCACCTACATCCTGTTAATCTTGGGCCTGTATTACGTGGTGACCGATTACTTGCCCCTCTTAGTAGAGCAAATCGTCAAAATGGTCGACTCGCTGATTAAGTTCTACCAAAGTCCTGATATGAAGACGACCTTGCAGTGGGTCAATCGCTACGTTTCTAACGGGACGATCATTTCCCAGGCCAAGCATGGGATGCAACTGGCCGTTTCGACCTTAACGTCTCTGGGGACCTTGACCTTTGCCTTTGTGATGTCGTTGATCTTGAGCTTCTTTTACACGATTGAACTGCGGCAAATGAATGAATTTTCCCGCCAGTTTCTGTCCAGCAAATTGTTGGGCTGGTTCTTTAATGACCTCTACTACTTCGGCAAGAAGTTCGTCAATACCTTTGGGGTCGTCTTAGAAGCCCAGTTCTTCATCGCGATTTGCAATACCGTGATTACGATGATCTGTCTGACCTTTATGCATATGCCACAGATCTTTGCCCTCGGGCTGATGGTCTTTATTTTGAGTCTGATTCCGGTTGCCGGGGTGATCATTTCCTTGGTGCCGCTTAGCATGGTCGCCTACTCGGTCGGTGGCTGGCGCTACATTGCCTATATTTTAATCATGGTGGTGGTGATCCACGCGATCGAAGCCTACGTCCTCAATCCCAAATTTATGTCGAGCCGGACGGAACTGCCGATTTTCTACACCTTCGTGGTCCTCTTGGTTAGTGAGCACCTCTTTGGCACTTGGGGCTTGATTGTCGGGGTCCCGATTTTTACCTTCCTGCTCGATATTGCCGACGTCAAGCCGATTGGTAAGGCGGCCGGCCCTACTTCCACAACTAAATCTGATGATTGAACTTGTTGAAAGGGATGGTTTGGGGTTATAATCGAACGGTAATGTTAGATAAGAGAATAAAGTTCGGGTTTTGATGAGGAGGCCATCGGATGTTAACGGATATTCAAATTGCGGATCAAGCGGAAATGTTGCCAATCGAAGCTGTGGCGGCCAAGGTGGGACTGAAAAAGGACCAACTGGAACAATACGGCCCCTACAAGGCGAAGGTAACCACACCGGTTGCCCCAGTAGCCGGTAAGAAGCACAAGCTGGTCTTGGTGACGGCAATTAACCCGACCCCGGCCGGGGAAGGGAAGTCGACCGTCTTGGTGGGCTTAGCTGACGCGATGAACCAATTGGGGCACCAAACGACGATCGCAATGCGCGAACCATCAATGGGGCCAGTCTTCGGGATCAAGGGGGGTGCCACCGGGGGTGGTTACAGCCAAGTCATCCCAATGGAAGACATCAACCTCCACTTCACTGGCGACCTGCACGCTCTGACCAGTGCCAACAACACCCTGGCGGCCTTGATTGACAACTACATCATGCGGGATAACGAACTCGATCTTGATCCCCGCCGGGTGATCTGGCGGCGGGTCGAAGACGTTAACGACCGCGCCCTGCGCAACGTCGTGACCGGTCTGGGCGGCGTGATGCAAGGGGTGCCGCGTGAAACCGGCTTTGACATTACGGCGGCGTCCGAATTAATGGCGATCCTGTGTCTGTCAACGGACCTGATGGACCTCAAGCGCCGGGTCAAACAAATCGTGGTGGGCTACACCCGGGCCAAGGAACCCGTTACGGTCGGCCAACTGGGCTTTGCGGATGCAATTACGATCTTGCTCAAGGACGCCATCAAGCCAAACCTGGTCCAAACCCTGGATCACACGCCCGCCTTTGTCCACGGGGGGCCGTTTGCCAACATTGCCCACGGCTGCAATTCGGTCTTAGCCACCCAGACGTCCCTGGCCTTAAGTGACTACACGGTGACCGAAGCCGGCTTCGGGGCCGACCTGGGGGCTGAAAAGTTCCTCGACATTAAGCGGCCCGCTTTAGGCAAGCACCCCGACGCCGTGGTCATCGTGGCGACCATCCGGGCCTTAAAGTACAACGGTGGGGTGGCTTTAGCTGACCTGAAGGACGAAAACTTAGCAGCCTTAGAAGCCGGCTTTGTCAACCTCAAGCGCCACGTCCAAAACATCCAACGTTACGGGCTGCCGGCGGTGGTTGCGATTAATCACTTTGTCGCTGATACGGATGCCGAAGTTGGTAAACTGCAAGAACTCTGTGCCGAATTGGGCGTCAAAGCGGTGGTCGCCGATGCCTGGGCTAAGGGGGGCGCGGGGACGCACGCCCTGGCCGAAGCGGTGGTCGAATTGGCCGACCAACCAGCGGACTTCACGCCGCTCTACGATGTTGAACTGCCAATTGCCGACAAGGTCAAAGCCGTGGCGACCAAGATTTACGGCGCCAAGGAAGTCGTCTTTTCCAAGAAGGCGGAAAAGCAACTGGCCGAATTTACCAAGCAGGGCTGGGACAACCTGCCGGTCTGCATCGCCAAGACCCAGTACTCCTTCTCGGATGACCAAACGGCGCTCGGGGCGCCGAGTGACTTTACTTTCCACATCCGGGAGTTTGTGCCAAAGCTCGGGGCCGGCTTTATCGTCGCTTTGTCCGGGACGATGCTGACGATGCCGGGGCTGGGGAAGACGCCAGCGGCCGTGAAGATGACGATTGATGAAAACGGGACGATTACCGGCCTGTTCTAACAAAGAAGTTTCAAAAAAGGGTGATCCCTGCGCGTGGACGCAAGGTCACCCTTTAATTTTGCTGGATTAGCGGTCGGTCAGCATGTACCGGCGGGTCATTGGCAAGCCGGTGCCCGACGGCCCCTTGGTTAGGAGATATTGGACGACGTCGATATTGCCGGATTCAAAGGAAGCCGCGCAGGCCTGCAGATACAGGTCCCACATCCGGGTAAAGCGCGTCCCCTTGGTGGTTTCAATTTCGGTGCGGTGGGCATTGAAGTTGGCGTCCCAGATTTCCAGTGTCCGTTGGTAGTGGCGGCGTAGCATTTCCATGTCCCCGATTTGCAAGTGGGCGGCTTCAATGTGGTCGATGATTTCCGTCAGGCCGGGGATGTAGCCGCCCGGGAAGATGTACTTGTTGATCCAGCCGTTGTAGGCGCCGCCTTGTTGGCGGGTAATGCCGTGGATCAGGGCCGTCCCATCAGCCTTCAAGTACTTCGCCACGTCTTGGAAGTAGAGGCCGAGGTTTTCTTGGCCGACGTGTTCAAACATCCCAACCGAGGTAATGTAATCCCACTGTTCGTCGCCCAGCTCACGGTAGTCTTGTAGGCGCACTTCGGTGACCCCACTGAGGCCAGCTGCTTCAATCCGCTGTTTGACCAGCTGGTATTGTTCTTCAGAGAGGGTGACCCCGGTGACTTTCAGGTCGTATTCCTTGGCGGCCGTCAGCATCAAGGTCCCCCAGCCACAGCCAATGTCGAGCAGGCGGCGACCGGGTTGGGGATTGAGCTTTTGCAAGATGTGGTGGACCTTAGCGATTTGCGCGGCGGTTAGGTCGTTGGTTGGATTTTCCGGGGTGAAGTAGGCGCACGAATACGTCAGCGTGTCATCGAGCCAGAGCCGGTAAAAATCATTGCCGACGTCGTAGTGGCTGTGAATGTCGGCTTGGCTTTGCGCCTCGCCGTGACTTTGTTTCGGCAAGAATTTTTTTAGTTTGGCGTCGCGCAGGAAACTGCCGGCTTGTTGGTAAGCTGAGGTAATCACTTCTTGGAGGGGGTGAGCGCCTGGACCGGTAATATCAATCTTTTGGTCCATGTAAGCTTCCCCTAGGGCGATCGACGCGTTTTGGGTGACCGCGCTGACCGGCACTTTTTCCCGGAAGGTAATGGTGGCCTTGGGTTCCCCCTGGCCATACTGCGCGCTGCTGCCGTCCCAAAAGACAATTTTGACCGGCATGGCAAACGAGCGCTTGAGCAGTTGCTTATAGAACGTTTTCTCTAGCATCAAATTTCCTTCTCTCTTGCTTAAAATAAGAATATTATATACCCAGCAAAAAGGGCGCGGTAAGTGAAAGATTTTTGAAAAATCAAAAATTACCGATAAAACTACCGAAAAATAAAGGCGCGCCGGGGGCCATTTGATGATTTTATCGAACTTTAAAATACAGTCACCGTTACATTATTCGGAATTTCCTTGAAGTCCCCGCTGGCCTTTGGTATCCTTAGAAAGGAAATTAAAGCAATGGATAAACAGCACACGCAATGGAGGCGCAAAAATGAGCAGCATCAGTGTGGTAATGGGCAGTCAGTCGGATTGGCCGACCGTCAAAGAAGCTTGTTTGATTTTGGAGCAATTTGGGGTGGACTACGAAAAGCACGTGATTTCCGCCCACCGGATGCCAACGGAAATGTTCGCCTTTGCCCAGGCGGCCGTTGAAAAGGGGACCAAGGTCATTATCGCTTGTGCGGGGGGAGCGGCCCACCTGCCGGGGATGATTGCGGCCAATACCCCCCTGCCCGTGATCGGGGTGCCGGCCCAAACCAAGGCGTTGGGCGGCATGGACTCGCTCTTGTCGATTGTGCAGATGCCAGCCGGGATTCCGGTCGCTACGACGGCGATTGGGGTGGCGGGCGCCAAGAACGCCGCTTTATTAGCCCTGCAAATTCTCGGGACGACTAACCCGGCTTTGCAAGCTCAAATCCAAGCGTACCGCCAAAAGATGCACGATGCCGCGGTAGAAAGTGAGGCCCACCTTGACTAACTTGATTCAACCGGGTCAAACGATCGGGATTATCGGCGGTGGCCAGCTCGGTCAGATGTTGGCGTTAGATGCTAAGCAGACCGGGATGAAGGTCATTATTTTAGATCCGACCCCTAATTGCCCGGCCGGCCAGTGTGCGGATGAACAAATCGTGGCGCCGTACGAAGACGTTGCGGCGATTGAAGAATTGGCCGCGAAGAGTGACGTTTTAACCTATGAATTTGAAAATGTCGACTTGCAGGCCCTCAAGAAGGTCGCGACGACGGCTTACGTGCCGCAGGGGACCCACCTCTTGTACACCACCAAGCACCGCCTGCGGGAAAAGACCTTCTTAAAAGAAGCTGGCTGTCAAACGGCGCCCTTTGTGGCGGTTAAAAATGAAGCTGACCTGCAAGCGGGCGTGGCCCAGCTCGGCTATCCGTGTGTCTTAAAGACTTGCCAGGGCGGCTACGACGGGCACGGCCAAATCGTCCTGCATTCGGCGGCGGATTTGCCCCAGTGTCAGGGGATCGTTGCAACTGGTGATGCGATTTTGGAAGGCTGGGTAAACTTTGCCTTGGAGTGTTCGGTGATGGTAGCCCGGAATGAAAATGGGGAGGTAACAACCTTCCCCATCGCCGAAAATATCCACCGTCACGAAATCCTGCACCTCAGCATCGTCCCGGCGCGGATCAGTGACGCCGTGGCCGCCAAGGCCGAAGCGGCCGCGAAGCGGATTGCGACCGCCCTGGACTTACGGGGAATTTTGGGGGTCGAATTCTTTGTCGGCACCGACGGCGAGATTTACGTTAACGAGTTGGCCCCGCGGCCGCACAATTCGGGGCACTACTCGATTGAAGCCTGCAACTTCTCCCAGTTTGCCATTCACAACCGGGCGATTTGCAATTGGCCCCTGCCCAAGATTGAATTGCTCAAGCCGGTCGTGATGGTCAACGTCTTGGGCCAACACGTCCAACCCCTCCGCGCCCAATTAACGGCCCACCCGGCTTGGCACTTCCATGACTACGGCAAGGCCGCCAGTCGGGTTGACCGCAAGATGGGTCACGTGACGATTTTGACCGACGACATTGATGCAACCTTGGCCGAAGTGGCCGCCAGCAAGATTTGGGCTGACCAAGCCGAATAAAAAAGAGAGGAATTAATTACTAATGATTGATCGTTATACCCGTCCGGAAATGAAGCAGATCTGGAGTGAAGAAAACAAGTACCGCGGTTGGCTGGAAGTCGAAATTGCCGCTGATGAAGCTTGGAGCAAGCTCGGCCACATTCCGGCTGAAGATGTAGCTAAGATCCGTGACCACGCCACCTTTACCGTGGAAGGGATTGCTGAAATCGAAGCCGTCACCCACCACGACGTGATCGCCTTTACCCGCGACGTCTCTAAGTCGCTTGGGCCAGAACGCAAGTGGGTCCACTACGGCTTGACCAGTACTGACGTGGTCGACACCGCCCAGGGGTACCAATTAAAGCAGGCCAACGACCTCTTGCGCCAAGACATCACGGACTTTATGGCGATCGTGGCTGATCTGGCCCGCAAGTACAAGGACACCGTCTGCATGGGGCGGACCCACGGGATTCACGCCGAACCAACCACCTTTGGGCTGAAGGCGGCCCGCTGGTACTCGGAAATGAAGCGGAATCAAGAACGCTTCGAACACGCCGCGAAGGGGGTCGAAGCCGGGAAGATTTCCGGGGCGGTCGGCACCTTTGCCGAAGTTGATCCCTTCGTGGAAGAGTACGTCTGCCAAAAGCTGGGCTTGCGGCCACAAGAAATTTCGACCCAGGTCCTGCCGCGCGACCTCCACGCAGAATACGTGGCGACTTTGGCCTTGATCGGGACCAGCCTGGAAAACATGGCGACCGAAATTCGCGCCCTGCAACGGACCGAAATTCACGAAGTTGAAGAACACTTTGCCAAGGGCCAAAAGGGCTCCTCAGCGATGCCGCACAAGCGCAACCCGATCGGGTCGGAAAACATCACCGGCTGTGCCCGGGTCCTGCGCGGGAACGTGGTTACGGCAATGGAAAACGTCACCCTCTGGCACGAACGCGACATCTCCCACTCCAGCGCGGAACGGATGATTCTGCCAGATTCGACCGCCCTGTTGGACTACATGCTGCACCGCTTCGGCAAGATCTTAAAGAACTTAGACGTCTTCCCGGACCGGATGAAGCACAACATGGACGAAACCTTGGGCCTGATCTACTCCGGCCGGGTGCTGCTCAAGCTGGTCAACTCGGGAATGACCCGGGAAGCGGCTTACGATTTGATTCAGCCGTACACCGCCAAGTGCTGGGCCGAACACGTGCCGTACCGGCCGCTCTTGGAAGCTGACCCAACGATTCAAAAGCAACTGACCAAGGCCGACCTCGACGACGCCTTTGATTACCATTGGCACTTGCGCCACGTGGATGACATCTTCAAGCGCGTGGGCTTGGCCTAATTAAAAAACGACCGGTGAAAAAGTTCGCCGGTCGTTTTTGCTTGTCGTTAATTAGTATTCAATTTCGTAGTGAATTTGGTAGTGCTTAGGGTCGTTTGGCCGCAAGGTCACGTCCCCAAAATCAAAGTGGTGGGGGCTGTCAGGTAAGGTTTGGCCTTCTAAGGCTAAGGCCATCCACGGCCGGCCCGGTCGGTTGAGCTTGACGTCGCTAGAAATTCCGTCGGTCGAGAACATCACCAACCCGTTGCGGTCGGAGAACATCTTTAACGTCCGGTTCGACTTCGGATCGTGCAAGATGGCGATCGGTTCGTGGGCCAAAGTGGCACTTGGCGTCACTTCGAAGTAGTCGTCAAAACCTTGTTCCGGCGTCTTTAACATTTCATTTAACGCGGCCCCGAGGCTGGTCAGCTGGCTAAAGTCGTACGGCGTGCCCGCATTAGCGATTTTTTCTCCGGTTGGGATCTTGCCTTCCTTAACGGCCAAGTGGTACTTGGAGTTCAGCTGTAATTCCAAGCCTTCAATCGTTGGTTCGCTTTCGTCGGCGAGGTTCCAGTAAGTGTGGTTCGTCGGGTTGAAGAGGGTGTTGGCATCCGTGGCCCCGTAGAAGTCCAGCGTCACACTGTCGTCTTCGCCCAGGGTGTAAACCACGGCGACCTCTTTGTTCCCCGGGTAAGTGTCGTCGGCGGGACTAAAGGTTTGGGTCAAAGTAATCGTCCCGCGGTCAGCATCGACAGTTACGTCCCAGAAGTGGCCGTCACCCCAACCGGTGCTGCCCCCGTGCAGGGTGTTGCCATTTTCGTTGCGGTCCACTTGGTAGGTTTGCCCATTGATCGTAAATTCCCCGTTTTCAATCCGGCCCGCCGTTGGCCCAATCACCCGGTTAATGCTGTAGCCAGCGGCGTGCAAGTCGGCAAAGTTGTCGGCGCTGAGTAAGAGGTTGTGGCGCTTGCCATCTTGGCCAGGAACCATGAAGGCTTGCCAGATCCCCCCATAGTTTAAGACGCTGATGCTGACGTTGTGATCATTGGTCAGCGTGTACTTAATAACATCTTGGCCGTCAAATTGGCCGAATTTTTCTTGTGAAGTATCCATTAATTGGTTCTCCCTTCTCGAAAGCGCTTACTGGCATAGACTGCTTAAATTGTAGCAGAAAACCTCTGTCTAGTAAAGATTTACTAAAATATTCAAAAAGAGATAAAATAAGATAAACGTCTCTTTTAAAGACTAACGTGTCAATTTGAAGGTTTTGTACTGCCAAGGGACTAATTATAATGTTCGATGGAAAACAGAAAAGGGGGGAGAATCTGATGAAAATGAATCGCACCATCCGGGATTTTCAAAATGCCCTGGAAACGTTGCTCGAAAATCAACCTTTTGAACGGTTGACGGTTGATCAGATTTGTAATGAAGCACTCTTACACCGGAGCAGCTTCTATCGTTATTTCCATGATAAGTACGATTTGCTGGAGCAGACCATTAACCAACGCTTGAGTACGCTGTGGGAACAGTCGCTGACGGAAGACGAATTGATCGAAACCTTGATTACTTACGTCAACCAGCACAAGAAGTTCTTTCGGAATTTGACGACCACGGGGAGTCGCGATTCCCTGTATTCCGAATTGATGCGGATGTGCAGCGAAATTCTCTTGGGCTTGCGCGATAAGGGGCCGCGCGATGCGGCGATCGTCCAAGTCCTGCACAACGCACCCAACCCAGCGCTGGCGGCTTATTCCATTAGTGGAGCGATCATGGGGGCGCTCTACTGGTGGCAAGAACAAAATTACGACATTTCTGATGAAGAAGTGATCAGCTTTGTCAAGCGCGCCATTAAGGTCTTACCGCAAGTCGAGGCCTAGCCAATTACTAACACCAGACGAAAGAGGGCAGAAAGAGATATGTGGGAAATGATTAAGGCAGAGTTTCGTCACATCTGGCGAAACAAGCTTTTGCGGTTATCCGTCTTTGTGGTTTGTTTTATCCCGTTTTTGTACAGCATCTTCTTCTTGAAGTCCGTATGGGATCCGTACGGCAATACCGGCGATTTACCGGTCGCCGTGGTTAACAAGGACGTCCCGGTCGAATACCAGGGCAAGACGATGGCCGTCGGTCGGGATACGGTCAAGGAATTAAAGAAGAATAAGGACTTGAAGTGGGAGTTTGTCTCCGCTAAAAAGGCCCACTACGGGCTACGGCACCGGCAATACTACACGGTCGTAACGATTCCAAAGAACTTCTCGCAAGACGCGACGACGGTCTTAAACAAGCACCCGAAGAAGATGGAAGTAAAGTATGAAACCAACGGGTCCTTGAACTACATCGCCGAAGTAATCAGCGAACTGGGGATGAACAAGCTGAACCAAGAGATTCGCTACCAAGTTACCAAGGCCTACTCCAAGGCGACCTTTAAGGCTTTGAAGGCCGTGGGCAAGGGGATGACTACCGCGGCGGATGGCGCCGGCCAACTGGCGGGCGGGACCAGCACGCTGACCAGCGGCTTTGCGGCCTACGCAGCCGGGGTCAGCCAGGTCAACACCGGGGTTCAAACTCTGAACTCTAGCGTCGGCGCCTTGGGCTCCGGGGCCAGCCAACTGGCCAACGGGAGTGGGCAGCTGGCTAGCGGGATCGCTCAGTACACCGGCGGAGTTGGTCAGCTGCAAAACGGGCTCGGTCAACTGACGGCCAACTCTGGCGCTTTGCGGGCCGGGGCCGGTCAGCTGCAGTCGGCGGCTGGTAGCTTGACTGCGATGAAAGGGATGCTTGGTCAACTCAATACTGGTCAGTTAATGGATTCAGTAGGTAAGGCCAGCGCCCTGGGCAATCAAATTAATAGTTTGCAACAACAGTTGGGAACGATCCAAGGTCAACTACAAAACGTTAACGTGCAAGAACTTAATGATTCAATCAGTGGTTTAAATACCGCTGCCACTCAAGCTCAAAGCGGGATTGCCAGTGGCTTGAACGATGTTAAGAGCGGTGCTACCAGTGCGGGAGCCGCGGCCCAAGCGATTGCTGGGATTGTTCAAAGTTCATCGGATATGAGTGCTGAGGAAAAGGCCAAGATCATGGCCCAAGTCCAAGCCGTTGAGGCTGGTGCAAAGCAAACTGGTACTGGGGCACAGACGGCCGCCGGCTCCGCAAGTCAATTACAATCTAAGTTAACCAATGCTAAACAGCAGTTAGAAACGGTGCATGACTTGCTCGGCCAAATGGCAACCATGAACGAAACCTTGAAGAATGCTAACAGCATGATGAATGATTCCAAGGACTTGTTGAACCAGTTGAATGGTTTAAGTGCAACGATGAAGAGCTTACAAGCATCTGGTTTGTTGGACAAGTTAAACGGAATCAATCCGAACGACATCAACAAGTTAGTCGCTGGGATTGACCAATACACGGCTGGCGTTGACCAAGCTGCGGCCGGTGCCAACCAACTGGCCGCCAACTCTGGGCAACTGACCAGCGGGGCCAACACCTTGGCTTCGAGCTTGCAAATGCTCAACCGCCAAGTGCCAACCTTAGTGGCTGGGGTCGCGAAGTTAGCGGCCGGGACGGCGGAATTAAACGCCAACACGCCACAACTGGTCAGCGGGATTACCCAATTGAATGCCGGGGCTGGCGAACTGGCTGACAAGCTGGCCGCCGGGGCTAAGCAGGTCAACTCGATTCGCACGTCCGACAAGACGGCGGACATGATCGCCAAGCCAACGACTTTGAAACACAAGTCTTACTCCTACGTGCCAAACTATGGGCACGCCTTAGCACCGTACGTGCTGTCCGTGGCGATTTACGTGGGGGCCTTGGTCTTCAACTTTGTTTACCCAATCCGGCGGGTCGCTTTGCAAGGACGCAAGGCCTCCAGTTGGTGGGCAAGCAAGGTCGCCGTTGAAGCCCTGGTTGCTTTAGCGATGGCCGTGGCCGAAGGGGGCATTATGATGGCGCTGGGCTTGGAAGTCAAGCACGTGCCGTCCTTCTTCCTGACGCTGACGCTGTTTGCCTGGGCCTCATTTGCCCTGGTAATGTTCTTGTCGATGACCTTCGACAACCCAGGCCGGTTCGTGGCCATGGTCCTGTTGATGTTACAACTCGGGGGTTCCGGGGGGACCTTCCCAATGGAAGTCACGATGAAGTTCTACAACGTCATTCACTGGTACCTGCCAATGACCTACTCGATCTTAGGTTTGCGTAACGGGATCTCCGGTGGGCTCGGGGAACACTATGTGGCCTTCTGTAACAGTGTCTTGACCGGGATTATCGTCGTCTTTGTCATCTTGAGCTTGCTGGCCATGATCTGGCTGCAAAAGCACCACTTCGCTGGCAAGTCCGAATTGGACAACAACCAAGAATTGCTTGGGCCAGAACATGATGATGACGGGATGCACCTGCAAGACCGCGATCAAACTATCTAACTTCAAAAGTGAGGTACCGTTGAGGGCCCCACTTTTTTTACGCATAAACACCTGCTTGCTTTTCATTGATCACAAAATCAGCTAAGATAGTAAAAAATATTGGCAGGGTCGCATGGCAGAGGAGGAATTTATCATGGCAGGCAAACCGCGCACCCGTGCCGCCAAGTGGTGGGGCCTGGTGGTCATCATCATTTTGGTGGCGGGGGGTAGCGCCTATTATTTCCATCACCAATCCAGAATCACTACTTCGTCGCACCTAACGCACTCGACCAGTTCTGCGACCACCCAGTCAAAGCAAATTAGCAGCAGTACCTCAGGAAAGGATCACTTGACGACCAACCTGACGCCGCCGGAGTTGGCCGCGGCGGTCTTGGTTTACGGCGGGCACCAGTTTGCGACTTCGCTGTACCCGGCGAATTTAACCGGGGCGTTGGATCACCAGCAGTTGATCGTGGCTAAGAAAAGCCAAGCTGCCCCGCTGGCCCATTCCAGTCAGATGACGCTATACCGCCTGGCGCCGGGCGAAATTGACGCCATGCTGGCCTACACCGTCGAAGCCAACCAAACGATTAATTTTTACCAGCTCGGTGACAGCCGCCAGTACCAGTACCTCGGGGCGGTTAGCTTGCCGAAGTTGGTGGCCTACTTAAACCACCATGATGGCGTCGAAACCGTGCGCCAGCTCGGTGCCGTTACTCGCATTAACTAAGGAGAACACATGGATAAACAGGAACGTGAACAGTTCGTAGCAGATTTGATTCGCTTAAACACCGTCGGCGGCCATGAAGACCGGGTCGCCCATTTCCTCAAGGCGGCCTTTGATGCCCGCGGAATTTACAATCAGGTCTTACCGGTCGAAAACGGGCGCAGCAACTTTTACGCGGAAATTGGGACCGGGGAGATTGACAAGGTAGTTGCCTTAGAGGGCCACGAGGACGTCGTCGCCCTGGGCAACCCAGCCGCCTGGGATCATGAACCGCTGGGCGCTGAAATCAAGGACGGCAAGATGTACGGCCGCGGCACGACCGACATGAAGGGCGGCTTGGCGGCCGAGTGCATTGCGATGTTTGAGCTGGCTGATCACACCGAACCGGTCCGCGGTAAGGTGAAGCTCTTGGTGACGGTGGCCGAAGAATCGAGCCCGCAAAACCACATGCAAGGGGCCCAAGCCTTCACCAAAGCTGGCTACTTGGCCGACGTCGACGCGATGATTTTAGCCGAACCTTCCTTTGGCCAGCTTAACTGTGCCAACAAGGGTTCCTTAACTTATGCAGTAACTTCCAAGGGCAAGGCCGCCCACAGCTCGATGCCCCAACTGGGCTTTAACGCGATCGAGCCTTTGATGACCTTTTACCAGGCCCAACAGGCCTTCTTTGCCACCCTGGGGGCAGAAAATCCTCACCTCGGCAAGACCGTGCCGGTGGTCACCAAGATCGAAGGGGGTCAGCAGCTGAATTCGGTCCCGAGTACGGCCGCTTTGTACATGAAGGTCCGCACGATTCCCGAAGAACCCAACCTGATGATTTTAGACCACCTGCAGGAGTTGATCGACCGCATTAACCGCCAAGAAGGTGCCCAGCTCGCTCTGGAATTACTGGGGCAAAAGGTGCCGGTGGTGACTGATCCGCACGGTGAATTTAACCAGATTCTCCACCAGGTGGCTGAAGAAGTCTTTGACCAGTCGATCAAGATCTGCGGCAGCGCGGCTGGCACTGACGCCTCGGAAATGATCAAGGGCAACCCGGACATGACGATCGCCGTCTTTGGCCCGGGCAACCGGACCGCCCACCAAGTCGATGAATACATGTTGCTCTCGACCTTCCATAAGGATATTGAAGTCTATAAGCAGGCGATTTTGACCTACTTTGGCTAAGGGCTTCGTTATTAAAAAATTGCAACTCGCAAGGTCAGCAGAGGTCGCATTGATAGACTTTTTGCTCAATTTGCAATACTATTTAGGTATCATTATGATACCTATTCAAAAGGAGGGGTTATTATGGCTGCATCAACGTCCAAGGTCAAAACCGGTTCTACCGTCCGCTTAGATCCCGAGTTGCGGAAAGAATTAAGTGAAGGCTTGGCTAGTGTGGGGATGACGATCAATGGCTATTTCACCATGGCGGCAAAGCAATTTCTCATCCAAGGCAAGGTGCCGTTTGAAATCAAGACTGCGCCAAAAGTTGAGCGGGTAACCTTTAATGACAAAACGCGAAAAGCGATTGTGCGGGCCTTTGCCGAAGAAGAAGGACTACTCCCTAATACTGCGAAAACCTTTGATAACACTGACGAGGCCATAAAGGAACTTTTCAATGACTAATAAAAACTGGCAGGTCAGCTTTGATCGTCAATTCAAGCTGGATGTAAATCGGTGGCGAAAGAAAGCTGATAATCTTCAGGCTGAGCTGCAAGAAATTATTGACTACATCCTTGAATACGGTGAAATTCCGACCGAATACAATCCGCATGAGCTAGTCGATCCGTCATTACCCTACGCCGGTAACATGGATTTCCACTTACTTGATGGGAAAGTTGATTTGTTAATTATCTACACCGAGATTAATAAGCGAAGAGTGTTTCGCTTTATGCGCCTTGGCAGTCATAATGAACTTTTTCATCCTAAGCAACAGTAGGATGGCAACAGACGCTGTCCCTAGGCTCGGTTTACCTTAACCAATCAGCGCATTAAACATTAAATTAAACCAGCCCCCTGGCTTTGGCGAGCGCATTTTGCTCGCTTCCGTTAAGTCAGGGGGCTGGTTGTTTACATTACACGGTATTTTTCCACCCGCGGCAGATCCTTGGGCGCCAGTTCAACCTGTAATTTGGTCCCTTCACTGACGTATTCGGTGCTAGGGGATGCGGTGTGGCTAAAATGACACAACCTGAATGTTGCCCTATGTTTATTTAAAACAATCAAGTCTCGATTGTGACATAATTATTGTCAGATTTTATTTTTTTGAAAACGTTGCATTTTTTTCAATAAGTACTATGATATTGTTAAGTAATCTACTTATAAATGAAAAAGATGATCTTGTAGTTTTTTGTAATCCGTCGTTTGGATGTCTTAATCAGGAAAATAGCCATTACTTTGAGAGGTGATCCCAATGAAAGTTAAAATCGATAACCTTTCTAAACAATCAATTTTGCAAAATATTTCCGCCACCTTTGAACCCGGCGAGCGAATTGCCCTGATTGGGGTGAACGGCGCAGGCAAAACCACGTTGCTTAACAGTTTAATGGGCTTGACGCCAGTTGATGCGGGCAACATTGAGCTTGCCGACATCAAAATTGGCACGGTTTTCCAAGGGAACCTCTTAGATGACGAATTAACGGTCCGGCAAAACTTAAGTTGCCGTTTGAGTAACCGTGAGATGAAGGGTGCCTTAAGGCAAATCAGCGAGTTTGGAATTGAGCCAACCATGCCGTATGGGCAGCTCTCTGGTGGCCAAAAGCGGATTGTTAATTACTTTCGAGCCACGGCCAGCCAACCACAATTATTAATTTTAGATGAACTGACCGCGGGGATTGATGTCCAATTTCAGACTCAAATTTGGGCGTTGATCGATACCTACTGTCAAGAAAATCCCCAGACGATTTTGCTGTTTACTACGCATCGCCTCGAAGAGTTAGCCCATGCAAATAAAATCTTATTTTTAAAGCACGGTACGATCGGTTTTTATGGGGAGAAGCAACAATTTTTGGCTCAGCAGCCGAACTACAAAATTGTTTTAGCGGGTCACCAAGTGATTCACTATACGAAAACCGCAAAGGAAGCCGTTAGCTACCTTGAAAAGCATGATCTCTTGGAAGCGGCCTTTGAGATCAAGGCGGTTACGTATCAGGATCTGTTTACGATGATGGAAAGGGGGGCCGACTAATGGGGAAATTTTTGCAGCGGAATTTTCTTTTGTACACTAAGGATCGCGCGGGTGTGTTTTTTTCCTTCTTAGGGATGTTCATCAGTTTAGTTATTTACATCCTATTTTTGCGCAATAATTTAATTGCTATGGCCAATGGGGTCCCCCATTTTGACCGCTTCATTGATACCTGGATGATGGCGGGATTGATCTCAATTGTGGCGGTCACCACGCCCTTAAATGCGTACGGACAGCTGATTTCAGATGAGCAGACGGGGCGGTTGGCGGATTATTTGGTGAATGGGCAGCTCAAAAGTAGCGCGATTAATTATCTGTATTTGTTGACGGCCATGATTGAAGGGGCCCTCGGGACGGGCGTCTTTGCAGTAATTTGCTTTGGCTATTTGAGCCTCAAGTATCAGTATAACCCGTTTGGGGTGGCCTTCTTGGCAACCCTATTGTTTAATTTCAGCTTAGTCGTGATTGCCAGCTTTTTATACGGCTTATTGATTAAACTCATCAAAACGGCGGTGGCCTATTCTTCCCTTTCGGCAATTGTAGGGACGTTGGCCGGCTTTTTTTCCGGGACCTACATTACCTACGGGACTTTGCCACAGCTAATTCAAAAGTTGCTGAATTACTGGCCAGGCTTTCGGGTGGCGGCGCTTACCCGCCACATTGTGACCAAGGATCTGGCCGTAAACTTGCCGCAAACGGTTCAGCATAATTTAGGAATCACCAGCAATTACAATTTGGTGACGCTGTCCCTCGGGGCTTGGTTGCTCGGCTTACTGCTTTTATTTGCCTTAACCAATCAGCGTTTTAAACATTAAATCAAGACAGCCCCCTGGCTTTGGCGGGAGCTTTATGCTCGCTTCCGTTAAGTCAGGGGGCTGGTTGTTTACATTACACGGTATTTTTCCACCCGCGGCAGATCCTTGGGCGCCAGTTCGACCTGTAATTTGGTCCCTTCACTGACGTATTCCGTATTGAGGATCGTGGCGTGTTCGTTTAAGTAGGAGACGACTTGCCCGTCAGCAAACGGGATCAAGAGGTCGACGGTTTCGTAATCCGAAAAGAGGTGGTGCTTGATGGCTTCCACCAAGAGGTCCAGCGAGGCACCGTCCTTGGCTGAGATGATCAAGCGGTCGTCACCTTCCATCGTTGGAAATTCGATTTCGGTCCGGTCGGCCTTGTTAAAGACGTAGATCATCGGGATATTTTCCACCCCAATTTGCTGGAGGGTGGTTTCCGTCGTCTTGATCATTTGCTCATAGTGCGGATCGGAGTAATCGATCACCTGGATCAGTAAATCCGCCTGGGCTGCTTCTGTCAAGGTCGACTTAAAGGCTTGGACCAGGTGGTGGGGAAGCTTGGAGACAAAACCGACCGTGTCGCTTAACAAGAAGCGCTTTTGGTCGGGCAAAGTCAATTGCCGTACGCTGGTGTCCAGGGTGGCAAAGAGCATGTCCTTTTCAAAGACTTGCTTGTCAGCGTCTACCCCATAGCGCTCGACCAGGTGGTTCATGATTGTTGACTTACCGGCGTTGGTGTAACCGACCAACGCTGCGGTTGGGATCGCGGCCTTGTCGCGTTGGGCGCGCTTGGTCTGTTCGGACTTTTCAATTTCCTTGAGCTCGGCGCGCAGGTGGCTGATCTGCTTGGCGATCACCCGGTGGTTCATTTCGAGCTTGGTTTCCCCGGCCCCCCGGTTGGTAAAGCCGCCGCCCCCACCGGACCCGGTCTGTTGGTCGAGCCGTTGATCACTGGCGGTCTGCAACCGGGGCAGGCGGTACTGGAGTTGGGCGATTTGCACTTGAATCTTGGCTTCCTTGGATTGGGCGCGCTTGGCAAAGATTTCTAAAATCAGCGCCGTCCGGTCGATCACCCGCACCCCGGTCGCCTTGGTCAGGTTCTGCAGCTGGCTGGGGGAGAGTTCGTCATTGGCAATCACGGTGGGAACTTCCAAGGCCGCCACCAGTTGGGCCAATTCTTCAACTTTCCCGGAGCCAAAGTAGGTCGCCGCATTTGGCCGGTCGAGGGCTTGATCGAGCCGGTCGACGACTTCCATCTGGTTGGCTTCCGCCAGCTCGGTTAATTCCGTCATCGAATACTGATAGTCGGGCTGGTCGTTATCCAACCCAATGATAATGACCCGTTCGGGCCGCGATATGGTGGTATCCATATAGTTTGATGTTCCCCCTTACTCTTCGGGCAGTGTTAATTGGCTGTAAAAATCAATCGTGGTGTCCGTTGGCGTTAAGCTTAATTTCGTGATCGAGCCGTTTTGGGGTTGGGCAGTGTGGACGCCCTTTAAACCGTACTTGCTGCCGATCGAGCGAATCGTCATCCCGTGGGAGACGACTAAGACATTACTGTTGTCAGGCAGGGCCCGCAATTGGTCCAGGCCTGGGGTCAGCCGGGCCCAGAAGGTGGCGTCGTCTTCGGCATCGTGGGAGGTGTCGGCGGCGGCGATCTTATCCCGGGTTGCTTCGGCACCGTAAGTATCAATTAATTCTTCAAAGGAACTCAAGTTGTCGTTGCCGCTGACGAAAACGGCCGTCGACAGGCTGCTCAAGCCTTCAAAGTAGCCGAAGAATTCTTCCCGAAAGGCCGGGGCTGGCGTGGGTTCCTTAATCTTGGTCGGGTGGTTGGCCAAGAGGATCCGGGCGGTATCCATCGTCCGCTTTAAATCAGAGGCAAAGGCGTAGTCGAAATCTACTTGCGCCAAGGCTTGTCCCGCCCGGGCGGCGTCTTGTTTCCCTTTTTCCGTCAGCGGGGTATCCGACCACCCTTGCATTCGGTGGTACTTGTTCAAAAAAGTTTGTCCGTGGCGGACCAAGTAAACGTTCACTGCCATGTTAAATTCCTCCATTTATCCCTGATGTTTGAAATTAAGTTTACCATATTAAGCGAATAAATGGGGCGTTGACGGTCAGAACTGGCGCTTTTTGATGATGTGCCGGCGGATCGCCCGCAAGGAGTAGATAATCCCGGCCGGCAAGGTCGACAGCAGGACGATGCCGATCACGACCAAGGAGAAGTGCTCCTTGACCAGCGGAATTGAACCAAAGAAATAGCCTAAACCGGCCGCTAAGGCCACCCAGAGGGTAACGCCAATCAGGTTGCCGATCATGAATTTGCGCAGTGGAAATTTCGCGCTGCCGGCGATCATCGGGACAAAATTGCGGATGACCGGGACAAAGCGGCCGAAGATCACCGCCAACAGCCCGTAGCGTTTAAAAAAGGCCTCCGTTTGCGCCAAACGTGGTCCGCCGACCCGCTTTTGCAACCCAGGCAGGCGAATCAGTTTGGTGCCGATGGTGTAGTTGGTCAAATCCCCGAGCAGGGCGGCGATAAAAAAGCCGGGGACTAAAATGCTGATTTTAATGGTGGGACTTAACGCAGCCAGGGAAGCGGCGACAAAGATCAATGATTCCCCCGGCAGCCAGGGGAAGATGATCAAACCGGTTTCCATGAAGGTCACCAAAAACAACAGTAAGTATGACCAATTGCCAAACCAGTTGAACAAGGGGATGATCACTTCTTGCAAGTGTGTCAGTATGTAAAAAAATTGTGCCATCCCCGGGCCCCCTTTGCTGTCGTTTAACCATCTTTGACCTTACATTCATTCTACTGGGTTTGCGGCCGGATGGAAAAGTTTTTCACCCGGCTTAGGAAATTCTTAGAAGAAATGGCTTTCAGCCAGCGATCGTCTGAGTCGAGGCTGGTGGGGGAAAGATGCTATAATAATTAGATTGACTTTGAATGTGCCCGTGTGGCAGCCAGCTTTTTAAAGGGGGATTTACGGTGGCAGAGCCAGTGAAACAAGCGGAACAACAATACTTGGACCACGTGATGGAGCAATTGCAGGTCGCCAAGCAAGCGGCCGAAAAGAAGATCCAAACGGCCAAGCGCGACATTAAGAGCATCGACGCCCAATTCAACGACATCCGGATGAATACGACGACCTACTCGGGGATGATGGACACCGCCCTGTCCGTGCGGGCCCAGCAACAAATGCTGAACGAACGGGAAAATTCCTGGCAGCACGCGGCCGACCACTTGGCGACCTTGCAACGCTTGGAAGCCAAACCCTACTTTGCCCGGATCGATTTTGAAGAGCGGCCGGGCCAGGCGGCGGAGACGATTTATATCGGCCTGGCTTCCTTTACCGATACGCCGGACCACTTTTTGATTTACGACTGGCGGGCG
Source organism: Limosilactobacillus ingluviei str. Autruche 4 (assembly GCF_000312405.1). NCBI lineage: Bacteria > Bacillati > Bacillota > Bacilli > Lactobacillales > Lactobacillaceae > Limosilactobacillus > Limosilactobacillus ingluviei. The sequence goes on from NZ_HE997174.1 coordinate 235,813, forward strand.
CCAATTTCGTCGATCTACTACGAAGGTGAGCTCGGCCCGGTCAGCTATCAGACCCCGGACGGGGAGCAAAGCGTCAACGTGACCTTAAAGCGCCAGTTCCAAATTGAAGACGGCGTGATCGTCACCCTCTACGACACCCAGGCCACCGTGACCGATCAAATGCTGTTAGCCGCCTTGAGCAACCACTCCAGCACCAAGATGAAGAGCATCGTGGCGACGATCCAAAAGGCCCAAAACCGGATTATCCGCAATACCAGTGCCGACTTGCTCTTTGTGCAGGGGGCGGCCGGCAGTGGGAAAACGGCGGCAGTCTTGCAGCGGGTGGCCTGGCTTTTGTACCGTTACCGGGGCAATTTAACCGCCGCTCAGGTGATCATGTTCTCGCCCAACCAGCTCTTTAACGACTACATCGACCAAGTGCTCCCGGAATTAGGGGAACACAACATGGTGCAGATGACCTACTTCCAGTATCTCAACCGACGGGTGCCGCGCTTGCAAGTGGCGGACCTGCGCGAACGCTTTGAACAAGAAAGCGACGTGATCGAAGCGCGGGCCAACCAGCTGTTGACCAGCCTGGCCTTCTTTAAGGCGACCGGCCGCTACGCCAAGCGGCTCGGCACCGATGGGCACCTGAAGTTCCGGCCGCTTAAATTTGGTGACCGCCTGTTTGCTTCTAAGGACAAGCTCAAGGAAATTTATTACGGTTTTTCCTCGACCTACCGCTTGAGCAACCGCCTCGACGGGACCACGGAGCGGTTGATCCGGATGCTTAACAGCCGTTTGGGTAATGAAATGCACGCCAAGTGGGTCGAAGAGCGGGTCCAAAGCCTGAGCAAGGAAGAAATGGACACCCTCTTGAAGAACCGGCCGCGCGAATTTGCCAGCGATGAAGCCGAGTACCAATTCTTTGCCAAGCAGATTCTGCGCAAGGAAATGGCCCCACTCAAGCGGGCGATTGACCACCACCGTTGGTTGAACATCAACGCCCAATATATTCACCTCCTACGGGTGGTGCCCCACTTGGTCGACCTAAGCAAATGGCACTTGACGCCAGCGCAGTGGCAGACTTACGTCGAACGGCAATTGGCGGCCTTTAAGGCGGGCAAGATCAGCGCGGCCGGCGTGTCGATCTACCTGTACCTGTACGACCTGCTGACCGGTAAGCGCGGCGATTCGGAAATGCGCTTTGTCTTTGTTGATGAGGTCCAAGACTACGATGCCTATCAGCTGGCCTACCTGAAGTTTTGCTTCCCGCGGGCCAAGTTCACCCTGCTGGGCGATTTGAACCAGGCAATTTTCACCCACGAAAATTCGCGCAGCCTGCTCAAACAGCTCAGTACGATGTTTGAACCAGACAAGACCCAGGTCGTTCAGTTGACCAAGTCCTACCGGTCAACGGCCCAGATTACTGATTTCACCGCCCAAATCCTGCTCGATGGGGAAAAGATTGAAGCCTTTGATCGCCAAGGGCCCAAACCCCAAGTCGTCGTCACTGCCGACTCCGCCCGCGGGGTGCAAGCGGTCCAAACGGCCTTGGCCCAGGCCCAAGCGGCGGGGGAAAAGGTCGCGATCATCGGTAAAAGTTTGGCGGATAGTGAAGCAATTACGACGGCGCTTAAAGCCGCCGGGGTCAAGGCGACCCTGGTGCGGACCGAAAACCAACGCTTGGTCGACGGGGCCTTAGTGGTGCCATCGTACCTGGCCAAGGGACTGGAATTTGATGCCGTGATCGTCTGGGACGCCAACGCAACTAAGTACGCCGGCGATGACGAACGACAGTTGTTGTACACGATTTGTTCGCGGGCGATGCACACCCTGACCTTGGTGGCGGTGGGGCAACCGACCGCTTTGCTTGACCGGGTGGCGCCCGAACTTTACGAAATTCACCCGGTCGATTAAAAAAGGGCCCGACAAATTACAATTTCCTAAAATCACCGCCCAAACCGTTACAGACGCGGTGCATTATTGTATGATGGTGAGTGTTGATTAATTTGATGGAGGAAAAAATTAATGAAAACAGCGTTGCAAAAAGTCAGGGCTGGCCTTAATACCAAGCTGGGCTTCTTTGCTTTGAGTGTGCTCTTGTTTGCGATCAAGAGCCTCTGGGCGTATGAAACCAAGTTTAATTTAGGGGCCACGACGAGCGTTCAACAATTCTTGCTCGCCTTTAACACCCTGCCCAGCGCCATCATTTTGCTGGGGATTGCCCTGTACTTCCGGGGGCGCCTGTCCTACTGGCTGATGAGCATCATCAACGCCCTCTTGTCGACGTGGCTCTTTGCCAACATCTTGTATTACCGGGAATTTTCCGATTTTATTACCTTTAACGTGATCAAGGGGTCGGGGAGCTCGTCGGATAACCTCGGCAAGAGTTTAGCGCAGATCATTCACCCGTCCGACTTTATGGTCTACGCCGACGTGATTTTGATAATCATTGTGTTGTTGGCCCACTGGATCCGGGTGGACATGCGCTATTTCAAACGGCGCTACGCCGCCACGATTACCGCAATTGGGTTGTTGCTGTTCGGGGCCAACCTCGGGATGGCCTATTCGGACCGGAGTCAATTGCTGACCCGGACCTTTGACAACAACTACATTGTCAAGTACCTCGGGTTGGAATTTTACACCGTTTACGATGGGGTTAAGACGACCCACAACAGCGCGATTAAGGCTGAGGCCAATAAAAAGGATCTGGCACCGGTCCAACGCTTCTTAAAGCAGCACTATGCCGGGCCTAATGCTACTTACTATGGGACCTTGAAGGGCAAAAACATCATTGTCTTGCACCTGGAAAGTTTCCAGCAATGGCTGATTGACTACAAGGTCGATGGCAAAGAAGTCACGCCAACGATCAATTCGCTCTACCATTCCAGCAATACCCTGGCCTTTGACAACTTCTTCAACCAAGTTGGCCAGGGGAAGACCTCCGATGCCGAATTGATGCTGGAAGCCTCGCTCTTTGGGTTGCCGGAAGGCTCGGCGATGAGTACCAACGGGACGACCAATACGTTCCAAGCTGCCCCAGCGATCTTAGACCAAAAGCTGGGCTACTCCTCGGCGTCCTTCCACGGTGACGTGCCAAGTTTTTGGAACCGGGATAATGCCTACAAGTCCTTTGGTTACCAGTACTTCTTTAGCAAGGAATACTACCCGCAAGTTAAAGACGACGTGTTGGGTTACGGGATGAAGGATAAGCTGTTCTTAAAGGACACGTCCTACTACTTGGAACAACTGCCGCAACCATTCTACGCCAAGTTGATTACGGTTACGAACCACTATCCATACATTATCGACAAGAAAAACACCGATTTCCCGGCCTTAAAGACGGGGGACAACACGGTGGATCCGTACGTCCAAACCGCCCACTACCTGGATCAATCGGTTAAGGAACTCTTGGATTACTTGGACAAGACGGGCTTGCGCAAGAATACGGTCTTGGTCTTGTATGGGGACCACTACGGGATCTCAAACAACCACAAACCAGCGATTGCCAAGGTCTTGGGCAAGAAGAACATCACCAGCTACGACCTGGCGATGTGGCAAAAGGTGCCGTTTATGATCAATGCTGAGGGCTTGCAAGGTGGGATCAATCACACCTACGGGGGTGAAATCGACGTCTTGCCAACCTTAGAAGACCTGTTGGGGATTTCCTCGAATAAGTACCTTCAGTTTGGGCAAGACCTCCTGTCGGCTGACCGCAACCAAATCGTGCCGTTTAGAAATGGGGATTGGGTCACGCCAAAGTACACCAAGTACGATGGGAAGTACTTCTACACCAAGAATGGCAAGCCAATTGCCAACCCAACCAAGGCCCAACAAGCCAAGTTTGACGCCATTCAAAAGTACGTCACGACCGACCTCGGGCTGTCAGACAAGGTAATCAACGGCGACTTGCTGCGCTTCTACCACTTGCCAGGCTTTAAGGACGTCAATAAGAAGGACTACACTTACAACCTCAAGAAGAGCTTAAAGAAGCTCAAGCAGGCGCAAAAGGACAAGAAGACCAGCTTGAAGACGGAAAATGACGATAAGTCGACCTTTGATGATTACACGACGGACGCGCCGGAACTCAAGGATGATACGACGCTGAAGTTTCCCAAATAATTAAAAAGTGGGGTGCCTCCTAAGTTGGGGCAGCCCACTTTTTTGGTGTAAAGCTAAATCGGTCCGCACGGATCTCAGATCTGTGCGGACCGAATAAGTCAAACTATTTTGCGATCCAACCAAAGGGCCATTCAAACCAGTCAAAGACGTGGTCGACTTTTTGGCCGTTAAAGTGGTTGGTGGTGGTCAGGACCTGGTAGGTGACTTCCGGGTCCTTCATTTTGCGGCTTGTTGGGCGAAAACCATTCTTACGGTAGAAGGCTAACCGCCGCAGCCGCTGGTGGTTATTAGCCGCCTTAGGGTCGGGTGCTTCAACGTCTAAGGCCAAGGGCACCCCGTGGTAGTGTTGCTTTAAGGTCGTCAAGATCCGACTGCCGTAGCCTTGCGAGCGCAAGCGGTCGTTGACGGCTAAGTACAAAACGTAATGCAGGCCCTTGACGTGGATCACGTAGGCAAAGCCCACGAATTGCCCCTGGTCATAAAAGGCCTCGAAATCGGCGTGCTTAAAGTGGCTTTTGAAGATCAGCCAGGCCCACTTTTCCCGCTCATAGGCCGGAAAGGCGCGCATGTAAAGTTGCTTGATTTCTTGGTAGTCAGCTAAGCCCGATCGGACGGGCTGTATGTCTAGATCCAAGAATAATTCCCCCCTTTATCTACTTCTACCCTAGCAAAAATAAATTTCTTTTTCAAATCAGCTGCTGCTCACCGCTAATGATGAAAGTGCTATCATCGGCGCCAGATGTGGTACAATAAACTTATTAAGTTTTTCAAAACGGAGCGGTAAAATGAACGAATGGTTAAACTACGATCAGTTCGACCGGGCGACTTGGCACAGCTTTTTTCCTAGTGAGCGAGTGATGTTGTCCCAGGAGAACCTGGATGAAATCAAATCTTTAAACGACCAGATCTCCTTGGCTGACGTCCAAGAAGTCTACTTGCCTTTGATTAAGCTCTTGCAACTGCAGTACCAAAACTACCAGCAGATGCACTTGCAAAAGATGACCTTTTTAAAGAAATCCAACCGGCGGGTGCCGTATATTATCGGGATTGCCGGGTCGGTGGCGGTAGGGAAAAGCACCAGCGCTCGGCTCTTGCAGATTCTCTTGCACAAATTGATGCCGGACCTGCGGGTCGAATTGATCACCACCGACGGTTTCTTGTACCCCAATGCGGAATTGGAGCGGCGCGGGATTATGGCCCGCAAGGGTTTTCCGGAATCTTACGACATGGAAAAGCTGCTGACCTTTTTAAATGACGTCAAGGCCGGCGAAGACCGGGTGGCGGCGCCGACGTATTCGCACAGCGTCTATGATGTAATGGATGAGCCGCAATGGATCATTGAACCAGACATTTTGATTGTCGAGGGGATCAACGTCTTGCAACTGCCAAGTAAGCAGCCGCTGTACGTCAGTGATTTCTTTGATTTCTCCGTGTACGTCGATGCCGATGCGGAATTGGTCGAACAGTGGTACTTGGAACGGTTTGGGATGCTGTTGGATACCGCCTTCCAAGACCCCAATAACTACTACTATTCCTATGCCCAGGGGGACCGGGCGGATGCCTTTGCGATGGCCAAGGACGTTTGGCGGCGGGTTGATTTACCAAATTTAAACGAATATATTCTGCCGACCCGCAACCGGGCCGATATTATCTTGCATAAGACCACGAACCATAAAATTGACCGGATTTACTTGCGGGAAGATTAAGCGGCTGAAAAAAAGTCTTAAAAATGCCAAAGCGCTAGCAACCACGTTACTGAAAACGTTGATTGCTAGCGCTTTTGGTGTTGCGACTTGCTAAGTTTTAGTCGAAAAGATAGTTTCTGCCCAGCCGCGCTGCTATTTCTCTAACTTAAATTTCACCACGAAGTAAATCATTCCGTCTTTGTAGTGGACGTTTAATTTCCCCTTGAAGGTTTCTACGAGGTTCTGGGCCATTGACAGCCCGATCCCAAAGCCGACCTGTTTGGCTTGGTTATGCGAAGTATCGTTGCGGTAGAAGCGGTCAAAGAACTTGGCGTAATCAACGTTTTCACCGGCCGCATAAGAATTCGCGACCAGCAAGGTAGCATTGCGTCCCTTATTGGTTGGCCGCCACAAGACCTTGATCGTGCCGCCTTCATCACAGTACTTGGCGGCGTTATCGACGAAAATATTGACCAGCTCGGTGAAGTAGCCTTCGTCGGCCTTGATGTGTAGCTCGGGCGAAATTTTGGTGACCAACGTTTTGTGGTCTTGCTCGATCAAGGTCCGGAAGTTGGTGGTAACGGTTTGAATGACCACCGAGGCATCGAGCTTGGTGATCACCATGGCCGGCCGTTCCTCCAGCCGGGCCAAAGCGACCAGCCGGTTGATCAGCTGGGTCAGCCGGGTAACCTGCTGGTGGTTGCTTTGCGTCCATTCACTTTCGCCATTGAGCAGTTCCACCATTTCGTTATTGGCACTGATGATGGCCAAGGGGGTCTTGAGCTCGTGGCTGGCGTTGGTAATAAATTCCTTTTGCCGCCGTTCGGCCTTGATGATTGGCTCAATCGCCCGCTTGGAAAAGAGGGCCAACAGGAGGGTGTACAGGGCCAAGGAGGCCAGCCCGAGGATAATTGCCGACTGGAAGATCTGGTTGACGCGGGCCATCAGGATGGTTTCATCCAAGAAGACAATCGTGGTGAGATTGCCCTGCTTTCCCCGGCGGTAAGCGTAGGTGGTCCCATCGTAAAAAGCGTGGCCGTGCCCCCGCCGGTGGCGGTACTGGGCCGCCAGCGCTTTGATTTCCTCTAATTCAACGGTGGAAATATGGTTGTCATTGACCTTGATGATCTGGCCGGTCTGATCAAAGCTGACGCTGAAGTAACGGTACTGAAAGATGCCTTCCCGGTTCATTTTCCCCTGACCCTTGAGGGGGGTGGCCGTCGTGGGGATGTCACCTTGGTGGTCGACCAGGGTGGTCAACACGGCTTTGACTTCTTGATCGGCCTTATAGTAAGTCGTGCCGACCAAACTACCGATAACCGTGGATAACACCAATAGGAGGGCCGCGGTTGAGATCAGGATAAATTTACGGCGCAGTTTTTGAATCATCACCCCACCCCCTTGTTATGGTTGCAGCAAAGTGAAGGGGCCGCTTTTTTCCCCGGTGATTTGGACCAGGGAATTAACCGCCTGTAATTTTTGGCGCAAATAGGAGATGTTAATCCAGAGGTCCTGGGCATCGGCGGCTTCGTCATCATCGTCCCAAGTGTGATTGATTAAATCGGCCGTTGAGAGGGCCTTACCGGCGTTTAAGATCAAATATTGCAAGAGGCGGGTTTCCTTTTTGGAGAGGCTGATGGAATTATGGGCCTCGAGGCGTTGCTCGTTGTTGTCCAAGGTTAGATCCGCAAAGGTCAAGACGTCGTCATCGTACTCTTCGTTGCGGCGCCCCAAGGACCGGAGGCGGGCCAGTAATTCCTTGAGCGAGAAGGGCTTGGTGAGGTAATCATCAGCGCCGGCGTCCAGGCCGGTTACCCGGTCGTCGACTTCCGCCATTGCCGTCAGCATCATCACGTAGGTCCGATCCCCGCTGGCCCGGATTTCCTTGAGGGCAGTCAAGCCGTCTTTGACCGGCATCATGATGTCTAAAATGATTACGTCGTAGGCATTTTCTTGGGCGGCCTTAACGGCAAGCTCCCCGTTTTCGACGGCGGTTACCTCGTAATTGATACTTTGCAGCGCGGCCGTAAGCACGCGGGCGAGTTGTTGTTCATCTTCGGCGATTAACACACGTAGGGACATCCCCTTTCCCTCCTTTAGCTTTCTTGGATTAACTGGCGAATCGTCTGCATCTGAATATCACAGGCGGCCAGCTGTTCAGCGACGCTCTTTAACTCCCGGCTGATCCGGGCGGCGTCTTTGACATCGTGCTTGTATTTCATTTCGTGTTCGAGGCTGGCCCAGGAGTCCATCGCAATCGTGCGCAGTTGGATCTCGGCGTAATAATAGCCAGGCGTAGCGCCATCGACGTCGGCAAAGGGCGTTTCAAACTTTAAGATCACGTGGTAAGAACGATAACCATTGGGCTTGGCGTTGGTGATGTAGTCCTTTTCTTCGACGATCTGGCACCACGAAGCCTGCCGTAGCAACTTTAAGGAGCGGTAGACGTCATCGATGAAATTGCAGACGATCCGCACCCCGACGGCATCTTGGCAGTCGCGCAGGGCGGCGTGCGTCGAGACCGCAAAGCCCTTGCGCTGGCACTTTTCGGCCATGCTGGCCGGGGTCTTGACCCGGCCGATCAGGTGCTCGTAAAGTTTCGGCCGCCCCGCGGCGACTTCTTGGTGGCTGAGTTGTTCAATCTGGTCGGTCAGCCGGGTTAACACGTCGTGCAGGCGGGGGCCAAATTGACCGTAAATATCCATGGTGCGATGACCATCCTTTCCGATTTGCTAACTTTTATTATAACAGGCTGGATTGGTCAAAAAAGATCAATAAGGAAATCTTAACCACCCGCGGGGCAGTTCCGATAAATTGACGATTGAAAAAAACAAAAAGTTCGGGATTCGACCAGAAAGCAATTAAATGGGGAAGCCGGCGGGAGTAATTCTTCGCCCCTTAAATTCTCATCATTCTTTTATTTGACCTCGTTCGGTTAAGCCCGTACAATGATTGGTAAGTTTTAAACCAATATAAAGGAGTGGGAATTGTGGCAAACATCAACCTGGATGCCTTCGACAAGATTATCGTCTTGGACTTTGGGAGCCAGTACAACCAATTGATCACCCGGCGGATTCGGGACTTCGGGATTTACTCCGAATTGCTCTCGCACAAAATTACGGCCGAAGAAATCAAAGCGATCAACCCAAAGGGGATTATCTTCTCTGGGGGACCGAACAGCGTTTACGACCAGGATGCTTTTACCGTAGATCCGCAAATCTACGAACTGGGGATTCCGATCTTAGGGATTTGCTACGGGATGCAACTGATGGCCCAAAACTTGGGCGGGAAGGTCGAAGCGGCCAAGGATTCCGAATACGGCCGCGCCGACATCCAAGTCTTAAGTGATGGTGCGGTGATGTTTAAGGACTTGCCGAAGGACCAGTACGTTTGGATGAGCCACGGAGACCTGGTGAAAGAAGCGCCCGCCGGCTTTGAAGTGACAGCCACGAGTGCGAACTGCCCGATTTCAGCTATGGCCAACGACGCCAAGAAGTTCTACGGCCTGCAATTCCACACTGAAGTGCGCAATACCCAATACGGGCTCGACATTTTGAAGCACTTCGCCTTTGATGTCTGTGGCGCTAAGGCCAACTGGTCAATGGACGACTTTATCGACTTGCAAATCGAAGACATTCGTCAAACGGTCGGCGACAAGCAAGTGATCATGGGGATCTCCGGTGGGGTGGACTCCAGTGTGGCCGCCGTTTTGATTCACAAGGCGATTGGCGACCAATTAACGGCGATTTTTGTGGATCATGGGCTGTTACGGAAAAACGAAGCGCAATCCGTCATGGATGCCTTGAACCGCGACTTAGGGGTTAATATTATCAAGGTTGACGCGGCTGACCGTTTCTTGGGCAAGCTCAAGGGCGTGACTGATCCGGAACAAAAGCGCAAGATCATCGGGGCCGAATTTATTGAAGTCTTCAATAAAGAAGCCGCGAAGCTCAAGGACGCCGAATTCTTGGCCCAAGGGACCTTGTACACCGATGTAATTGAATCCGGGACGGATACGGCCCAAACGATCAAGTCCCACCACAACGTCGGCGGGCTGCCGGAAAAGATGGGCTTTAAGCTGATCGAACCCCTGCGCAGCCTCTTTAAGGACGAAACTCGGGCGCTGGGGGAAAAGCTGGGGATTGCCCACGACTTGGTCTGGCGCCAACCGTTCCCGGGTCCCGGGTTGGGGATCCGGGTGTTGGGTGAAATCACGCCCGACAAGCTGGCAATCGTGCGCGAAAGTGACGCGATTCTGCGCGAAGAAATTAAAAAGGCTGGCTTAAACGAATCAATCTGGCAATACTTTACCGTGCTGCCGGGGATTCGCTCGGTCGGCGTAATGGGGGATGGCCGGACTTATGATGAAGCCGTCGCTATCCGGGCCGTAACCTCGATTGACGGGATGACGGCCGACTTTGCCCAAATTCCATGGGACGTCTTGCAAAAGATTTCGGTTCGGATCGTCAATGAAGTCGATCACGTTAACCGGATCCTCTACGATGTTACGAGCAAGCCGCCTTCGACGATTGAATATGAATAGAATTGTAATGTAACTTAGAGTTGGAACCGCGATATAACAGCATTTTGGCAGTCTGAAAACTAGACCAACTCAGTAAAAATAACATGTTTGTTTGCCAAAATGTTTGCCACATTTGGATACAGAAACACTCAGTATTACAGCTGGGTGTTTTTATTTTGATATACGAGGAGAAACTTAAATGACAGATTATCTTCCGAATGAAGCAAAGATAGCTCAGAAGCAGATTGACGCTTTTTATAATAGTATCCGAGCAACTGGTGCTTTAAGAATGACCCAGCAGCTTAATCAGTCATTAGGACAACAGGCAACCATTATGAAAAACCTTAATAAACAAATGGTTAAACCGTATCAGAAAATAGCTAAAGCGGCTGCGGCTTATCCTGTTGTCCCCAAATCAGTGTTATCTAGTTTCGTAAAGACTAATTCATCCTTATCTGGTATTCCAGTTAAGCAATTAAGTCAAATGATACCTAATCAGTTACAGTCAACTAATGGATTTCTTAAACAAATTGCTGAACAGCAAACTGCTTTTGCTAAGAAAATGCAATCGTGGGCAAATTACGTTGCAGAAGCGCAACAAGAATTAGACCATAAATATAGTGAATTAATCCCTGTGGTTGATAATTTAAGTAATAATGGGTGGGTAGTAACTGATTTTCTTGAAATTGATAAATTGGTCGAACTTAAGGATAAGTCGGATAATGAAATAAATAAGATAATGACCGAATATTACGTTAAAGACAATTATAAGCAGTTCTTCTATGAATTTGATGAACTAATAGATGATTTTATTGATGAAGATTTTGATTCTGGTTACTTGGATCAACTGAAGATAATACGAAGGCTGCTCAAAGAAAACTTTAACAATTATAAAGTATTGATTAGCACAGCGGTAAGTATCCTTGATTTTAAATATACTGAAGTGATTGGATCGGTTTCTACCGACAGTACCTTAAACAGAAGAGAAATCAAAAGTTATTTTCAACGCCATAAGGATGATGAAAGACCTGCAATTGATTATTTAACCTTTTCTTCATTATTGAAGACATTAGATATTTTTCTAGAACGTGGGCATTTTCATGTTGGAGTAGAACACACACATTTAACGAGACATGCAATACAACATGGCAGATATGATCCTTCAAGGTATAAAGATACTGATTTCATTAAAGTGCTCCTGTTGATAATTGCTACACGATTTTGTACTGATATATATCATTTAGATTAATAAAAGAGGCCGGAAAATAACCCGACCTCTTTGCTATTTTAACGATAAGAATGCAGCGGCTGGCTGTCCAGTTATCCCGCTACCCGCTATTCAATTGTTATCGCAAAACCGTCTGGAGACAGCTGGTGCCCCTGCATTCCCTGACTAAGAAGCAGTTGGCCCCTGGTTGCTAACTCCGCTGGTGCGCCCGTGGTGTTAAAGAGTCCTTTAAGCACTTTCCCAGCACCTGTACGGGAAACTTCCACCACCCCGATTGGCAGGACATTAAATGCAATTGTCCCGCCTGCAATTAGGTCAGCATAGTCACGACGTAATGCGACTAGCTTCTTAAAATCTGCAAGCATTTCTTGAGCATCATCGTCTGGCGTCCAGTTCATTGGCTTCCGACAGTCCGGATCATTGTCTCCATCCATGCCGTACTCGGTGCCATAGTAAATTGACGGTGTTCCAGGCTGCAAGAATGTAAAGGCAAAAGTTTGCTTGACTAGGTCCCGGTTATCGTGGGCCTGAGTCATAATTCGCGCTGTATCATGAGAATCCAAGACATTAAACATCATCTGATTAGTCTGGTCACGGTACTTCATCAGCTGGTTGCTAAGCTGATCAATCATTCGTTCCGCACTAAGCCGGTGGTTGATGAAGTGGTCCAAAATAGCACCGGTGTAGCTGTAGTTCATTACCCCGCTAAATTCGTCCCCGTTCAGCCACGCCTGCGAGGTATGCCAAATCTCACCTAGGATATAAAAATCTGGTTTGAGGGCCGTTGTCTCCTGGTGGAACCTCTTCCAGAAGTGGTGGTCAATTTCATTGGCCACATCCAGCCGCCAAGCATCAATATCAAATTCCTCAATCCAATATTTGGCAATTCCCAACAAGTAATCCTGCACTGCTGGGTTAGCTGTATTGAGTTTCGGCATATGCGGTGTGTAATCAAAGGTATCGTAAGTTGCATCCGGGGTAAATTCAAAGTTCTTGGTCGGCGTGTAAGTTGCTGGGAACTTATTAACATGGAACCAATCAGCATATTTCGAGTTTTGGCCGTTTTTAAGGACGTCCTGCCACTGCGGCGACTTATCACCAATATGGTTAAAGACGGCATCTAGCATTACCTTAATCCCCCGCTTGTGAGCCTGGGCAACCACTTCCTTAAATAAGGCGGCGTCACCAAAGTGGGGATCAATCTGGTAATAGTCTTCTGTATCATACTTATGGTTAGAAGGGGCTTTAAAAAGCGGGTTAAAGTAGATCCCATTGACACCCAATGCTTGAAGGTGGTCAAGGTGGTCCAGTACACCCTGCAAGTCACCGCCATAGAAATCCTGACGACCAGGATGATCATTGGCATTCCACTTTTTAGTACCAGCAGGGTCGTTGGACTGATCACCATTGGCAAAGCGCTCGGGGAAAATCTGGTACCAAACCGTTTTCTTTACCCATTCTGGAGCGTGAAACATATCAATCTCTTGGAAGAAGGGCATCCGAAAGTAGGTATTTAAATCATTCAAGGCCGCGTGGTCATCTGGCTGAAGGTAGCCCCGGTCGGTATAAACCGTCCTCGTCCCATCAGCGCCAGTGATGTCAAAAGCATACGCCAAGCGCTTTTTCGGCTCGGTAACCGCAATCTGCCAATAATCATAGAGGTCATCTGACAAGATTTTCTTCATCGGCGTCGGTTTGGTATAAAATGGCGGTTTAATTCCCGCCAGGCTGCGAAGACTGTAAGGGTCACCGTGCAATAGCTGGACCGCTTTTACGTCATCTTTAGCAGTCCGTAAACGGATATGCATCGTCTGAGAGTCATAAAGAAAGGCCATTTCGCTTTCCGGCCGGTGGTAGATAGCAGCAAGATTCATTAGTCAATATCTCCCTTTTCAACAGAGGTTTCCTTGACAACGTAAACCGTAAATGCCCCAATCAGTGCTAGGACAGCAGCTACGACCAGCATGTGTGGCATGTAGTTGCCCAATAACGGATAAAGAGCAAAGGAGCAAACAGAAGCAACAATCTGTGGGAAGCAGATCCAGCAGTTGAATAACCCCATGTAAGTACCATCATGCTTACCATCCAGGGCATTCGTCAGGATAGTGAACGGGATGGAGTTGATCGTAACCCAGCACATCCCGATACCAATAAAAGCAACGAACGATAATAGCTTAGTCGGCGCAACAGACAAGCCCCAGAAGCCGAGGGCACCCAGGACCATTCCTAAGGCGTAGGCAGGTTTCCGAATTCGGTCATTCAGCTTTTGCAAAACCAATCCGTAAATAATTGCTACCCCAACTTCAACAGCAGACAGGACACCAAACCAGTTTCCGGCCGCTTGGTAAGCAGCGCTAGAAGCATTCGTAGTGTGCCAGATGTTTTGGGCCACCGTCCCTGCACCATAAGTCCACAGGTATTGGAAACCAGTCCAAGAGAAGAATTCAACAATTCCCAGCGTCCAGAAAACCTTGGGCGCGTGTTTAACAATTGTGACGAAGTTTTCACTAATATTAGCATTTTGGTCTAAGCCGTGGTACTTGGCATAAGTCTCTGGGTCATATTCGTCAACTTTCCAAATAGTAAAGATTGATGAAACAACTAAAATCGCAGCTCCAATATAGAATGACCACTTAACAGAATCTGGTAATTCACCCTTAGCTGCAATATTCTTAACCCCAATCCAGGTCAAGAAAAACGGGAAGAGGTCAGCGGCAACGGACCCGATGTTTCCCCAAATCGTCTGCCATGACCAAGCCTGGTCCTTTTGTTCATCGTTTACCATGTCAGAAATCATCATCTTGAATGGCTGCATCGACATATTTGAAGACAGGTCCATAAATAGGATGGCTACCGCGCCGAACCATAGCGCAGTCGAAGTCTTGAAACCAAACGAGCCGGAGTTCGGCAACAGGCACATCACAATGACAGCTACAATCGTCCCTAAAATCAAGTAAGGGAGCCGCCGCCCAATTTTAGGAATCCAGGTCCGGTCGGAAAAGTAGCCGACCAGTGGTTGAACAACCATCCCTGCTAATGGCGGCAGGATGAAAAACCATCCTAGCTTGGTTGGGTCCGCCCCCAGGGTTTGGAAGATCCGCCCCATGTTAGCACTCTGCAAAGCAAAGGCCATCGAAGTCCCCAGGTTCCCAAACGTCATCAGCATTAATACTGAAAACGAGAGGGACGGCAAATGTTTATTTAACTTTTTCTCGCTCATATAATAGTGCCTCCATCGATAATTAATGAGTCTATAATGATGACGCTTACATAATACTACTATCGGCCGCCTAGTGCAACCGCTTGCACAAAATTATTAGCAACCGCTTACTTTTAAAAGCTGACGGTCCCTTGGACTCCCTAAATTCTTACCACACATTTGCTTTTTTAAGGTAAACTGACAATCCATTTTAAAAATTAAATTTTTTGAAGAACCGTTGCACTTAGTTTGACAATTCGTCGGGAAGTAATAAGGCCCATTGCAAGGCAACGCCAATTAGCTAGCATCTCCCTGAGTAATTATCCAGCAGCAAGGTATTTCTTCTCCTAGTGCTAATCGCCTGTAAAATAACTGTAACCCAATCTTTACTGATTGGTGACAGTGCGTGGCCTTGATTTGGTGTACACTACCGTTAATCAAAATCACGATCACGAGGTCTTAGACCAAGTTAACGGAAGGGGTGCCAAATTGGGGATTGATTTATTGATCAAAGTATTAGGGTATGAAGTTGTCTTTTGGGGATCGGTGCTGGCCGTCAGTTTTGTGACCCAGGGGAATGTTGATGTCTTTCGATATTTTCCCTTGTACCTCACGATTAGTTTGCTTTTGATCATTTTGCCCTATTGGCGCCAACATAATCAACGCCACCAACGCCAACAAAATAAATAAGCTTGCCTAGCGCCGCGAGTGGCCGGTTTGTCCCGGTCGCAGCGGCGTTTTTGCATGGGGTAAGCCATATGCTTTTTACCGAGGTACTACGCTTTACAAAGTATCACGGGTAAGCTATACTATGCATAGCAAAGTAAGGAGGGAAGGCGATGAGTCCACAACTCAAAAAAGGCTTTTTGGAGTATTGCATTTTGGCCGTACTGGAGCGGGGGGATTCCTATGGCTACCAAATCATCAAGGACTTAGCGGCGGTAATTGCAATGCCCGAATCAACCCTCTACCCGATTCTCAAGCGCTTGGAAAAGCAGGACAAGGTCACTTGTCACAATGAATTAGCTGACGGCCGCAACCGTAAGTACTACCACCTCACGGCCACGGGCCAAGCCGATGTGGTGGATTTTTTGCAGGAACAGACGGAAGTGGAACGGATTTACCAATTTATTCGGGAGGCAATGGAACATGCGTAAACAATGGTATTTATTGCGGCTTTGGTGGTGGCTCTTTTGGGCCCGGGTCAAGCATGCGGGAGCCTATGTAGCCGATTACCGGCAAATCATCGACCAGCGTTTGGCTAAGGATGAACGCTTAGGGGTGATCTTAACTGACTTAGGGACGCCTAAGGAAGTGGCGGCCGCCATTTTGGCCCAACCGGGGGTGCGTCTGCGCCATAAGTGGACCTGGCAGGAGATCTTAGTGGTGATCTTCTTATTGCTCTTCGGAATTCCGCTGGTGATCTGGTTAATCTCCTTTGCCTTGACGGTCTTTTTGGCGGTCCTGGGCGTGGTCGTGGCCTTAATGTTATTAGGCTGGTTAATCGAGCAAGTAATGAAGAAAAGGTGAGAAGCGATGACCAAGAAAACCTATTTGTGGGAGTTAAGCTGGCGCTTGCGTCTTGCGGGCGTGCGGGACTTTCGGGATTACATCAGTGATTACCGGGAATTGATTGAAGACCGCCTGGCCAACGGCGAAGCCGAGGCCGCCATCTTGGCTGACCTGGGGACGCCTAAGCAAGTGGTTGCCAACATCATGACTGAAGAAGGCTTGGAACGCCGCCGGTGGTTGACTGGGCCGCAATTGGCGCTGGTCATTGTTTTAGTGATCTTGGGTCTGCCGGTCTGGGGTGGGTTTGCCCTGGCCTTGCTGGGCATTTTATTTGCGCTCATTTGCGTGTTGTTGTCGCTTTACGTCACCCTGTGGGCGGTGCCCTTTTCCCTGGCGATCATGACGGTGGCTACCCTTTTTGCTGGGGTAATGGGGATCCCGGCGGGATTGGTGGCCCTGGGCAAGAGCGGATTGGCCTATGGCTTGGCCGAATTAGGGGCGGCCTTGATCTGCCTGGGTGTCTTTTTGCTCAGCTTAGTTTTGACCTGGGGCTTGGCGAAATTGCTGCTCCGGGGAACGGCGTGGGGTTGGCAAATGGTGCTGCGGTGGTTTGGCAAGGAACAGCCGATCGCAGTCCATCAAATCATGCCCCCCTTCTTTAATAAGGGCTACTGGCTGGTGACCGCGCTGTTGATTGCGCTGGGGATGCTGCTGGTGGTGAGCGCCTGTGGCTTGAACGGCTGGCACATTCCGGCAGTCAGTGCTGCGGAAATGCACCACTGGTACAATGCCTTTAATTTTACGGCGCCACGTTAAAAGGCCGCTCCGGGCTGGAGCGACCTTTTTATAAAATGATGATTTTGTCATATGTTATAATGGCGCTAAATTGACAACGGAGGATTTAAGCATGAAGAAAATTCTGGCAAGTTGTGGCCTAGTGGTGGCGCTGGGCTGCGTGTTGGCGGGCTGTGGTCAGTCAAAGACTACGGAACCAGCGGCCTCATCGACCACTAGCCATGCGGTGCAATCAACCAGCTCATCCCGTTCTAGTAGCGCGCCAGTTAGTTCATCCGCCCGGGCGGCGACCAGCAGTCAGGTCGGGCAGCCGGTGGGCCAGTATTCCGCCAGCGAGTACGCCCTGATGGCCTTTTTGAAGCTCGATGGGCAGGGAGTGGACAACCTGGTGCAAAACAGTGCGGAGATGCACTGGCAGCAGCAGGGCAACATTTACGTGATTGACTTTGGCGCCCACTCAACGATGATGATCGTCAGCGACCAAAACGTGGTCGTTAAATACGATGCACCCAAGCCCAACCTTGGTGGCATGGGGAATAAGAATGCAATGAAGACTTACTCCAAGGTGGAATTGGCCCGGGAGTTTGGCGGCGAGCAGGCGAAAATCGATCAGGTTTTAGCCAAGGGTGGGGCTGAACAAGGCAGCCAAGCCCAAACGACGAATTAACCGTGAAAAATGGGACCAAATGGTTAAGCGGACGTAAAATTTTTAGAAATCATTTTAATTGCAAGCCATTGCAGTGTTATGATGAACAAAAATGATGGCCGGGATCGCCCGGTATAAAGGAGAAAAAACAATGAAGAAGTTTTTGCTTGCTACCGCCAGCCTGGGCTTAGCCTTTACACTGGCTGCCTGTGGCAATCAACAATCGGCGGCCAAGGACAGCAGTAGTGCCACTAGCACCGCCAAAGTGAAGAAGGATCACCAAAGCAGTGCAAAGAAGGCGTCATCCAGCAGTGCCGCTAGCCAAAGCAGCGCGACGAGTGCCACCAGCACCAGCCAAAGTGCCACGGCCAGTTCGCAAACCAGTTCAGCCCAACAAACGCTGACGGACAACCAATTAGCGGTCTTGATTTACCGGGCCGGGGGCTACACCAACCTGACCAAGTTGATCCGGGGGACGGCCCCGCAAGGCCGGCAAGCAATTGGTTCTGGGACGGCGGCCTCGACGGTCTACTACACCGTCAATGGCGATCAGGTGACGATTTATACCTTGGACCATGATTCCAGCAAAACGACGGCCGAGCAAGGCTTTAACACGACCACGACGACGATCAGTCAGCTTAAGAATCAATACTACCGTACCACCAGTCAGCAACAGGCCATCGATCAAGCCGCCAGTCAGGTGACGACTTATTAGGCCAGCAAAAAAGCGTCCCCTAGCGGACGCTTTTTTTGGTGGTGGGGGCTATTTATCCTGGGCTTGAAAGGTTTGCAAGATAGCGAGAAAACTTTTGCTGAGCCGGTTGGCGGTCTCTTCCGGCAAGGTGGCCAAGGCCTGAATCAACTGCCGGGAGCTGCTGGGTAAGGAAGGCTCGGGAATGTTGGTTTCCATTTGGCTGGTCAAAGTCGCCAGGTCCAAATGCAGGGCGTGGGCGATATTGGCCAAGTTTTGGATGCTGATGTTGGACTTTTCGTTGCTTTCCAGCAATGAGATAAATTTAACCGATAACCCGCTGTCCTCCGCCAGCTTTTCTTGGG
Organism: Limosilactobacillus ingluviei str. Autruche 4; assembly: GCF_000312405.1. Lineage (NCBI taxonomy): Bacteria > Bacillati > Bacillota > Bacilli > Lactobacillales > Lactobacillaceae > Limosilactobacillus > Limosilactobacillus ingluviei. The sequence goes on from NZ_HE997174.1 coordinate 254,560, forward strand.
TCACGTGTTCTTGCTTGCGAAAGAACCGGATCGCTTGACCAATGTTAAGACTTTCCTTTTTCATTTTTTAAAACTCCTCCCAATTTCTAAGTCCATCTTAAGAAATTGTCAATCGTTCCAAAAGTCAATATAGTACCAGTTTCTCTGGTAATCTAGTTCTGAACTCAGTATAATGAATATTGAAAGCACGAAAATGTGAATTTTTAATGAGGATGATTAAGCAATGAAGCGAAGTTTTAAACAGTTAACGGGGATTTTGGTGATCGCCGCGACCCTGACCACGACCAGCGTGGTTGCCACCAACGCTGGGGTCCGGGCCGATACTGAGCCGACCGTGACTACGGCGCTAACTTCCTCGGCCAAGCCAACTTCAGCGGCAACGAGCGGCCAAGCCGCGACCAAACAAGCCGCCATCCAGGCCGCCCAAGCCCAAGTGGACCAAGATAATGCGACCCTTGAGCAGTTAAAGGCCAAGCTGGCGGTCGTGGTGACGGATCCGGCCCAAAGCAAGGCGATCCGCCAAGCAATCGAAAGTGCCAAGGCCCAATTGGCCAGCGATCAAGCGACCCTGGCGCAGCTTAAGGGGAAAACTACAGCCGCAAGTTCGGCCGGGACGACCACGCCGGCCACGTCAACGAGTGCGGCGACCCAAACGCCAGTAACGCAGCCAGCCGCTCCAACGGCCCAAGCGCTCCAATCCCAGGCCCAAGCCAAGGCCAATGGCTACCGGATCATCAGCGATCGGGTGGTTGACGAGCAAGGCAACATTATTAATGATTGGACGGTCAAGGATGGGGTCGCCTATGACGACCAAGGCAATGCGGTGGCCCTGACGACGGAGCAAGCGGCGGCCCAAAATACCACCCGGGTCAAGCTGACCAGTCCCCAGCCAGCGGCGATAAAAGCCGCGACGCACCAGTCGCACACTTCCTGGTTAAGCCATTGGCAGCGCTGGAAACACGCGGTGACGACTTGGCTCAATCAATGGTAAATTAGTAAGTCGGGGATTTCCTCGGCTTTTTCTTTTTCTTATTAATGTCATTTATAATTGACATCTAACGGGGTTGGGTGTACATTATAGATGACAAAAGTCAAATATACATGACAAAAAAGGAGGGGGCCGATGAACCGGGTACGTGAATTTCGCCGCGCTTATACGGACTATTCCCAACTCACCCTAGCCCAAGCGGTCGGGGTGGCGCGGCAGACGATTAATTTGATTGAAAATGATAAGTACAATCCGACTTTGGACCTGTGCCTCAAGTTGGCCCACGCGCTGGGGACGGATTTGAACACCCTGTTTTGGGAGGAGGAAGAATAATGTACGCGAAAATTATGAAGCATTTTTACGGTATCACCGGCCCGCTGGACGAATACAAGCGCGGTGAGATCAACCGGTTGGGCAACAACGTGATTTTGCCGCTGTTCTTCTTATTGCTCTTGAGCACCTTTGTAGCCATCATGGCGGCATACGCGCTCGGGCCGGCGGCGGCCGAAGCGATTTTGCTAAGTTACGGCGGTTTTAACCTGTTTGTTCTGATGGGGGCGATGACCTACCTGGGGGTGGCAGCGGCGCACTTGCACCTGACGGACTACGAGGTAACAGCAGCGCAGCTCCCCCACGCGCGGTGGGCGTTGCTGGGCCGGACCTTGCTGATGGGGTTGGCTTTTACGGTCCTGTTTCACCTGTTGAGCATTTTCATGGCCTGGTTGGACGGGGCTGGCAGCTTTGGGCAGCTCCTGGGCTTGCCGGCGAACTTGAAGAATTCCCTGGTCGCTGGGGGCGTTTGGACCCTGTTGATGTTAGGGATGGCTTGGCACCGCTTGAAAGTAATTGATGATTAAAATGACCGCGGCCGGGTGGGGCCGCGGTTTTTTGATCGTTTTTAAGTGATGATGAAAATATTTGCGGTTTAAAAATGAAAGGGCTTAGCGCGGCAGGAGCTAACTCAATAAATTGATGAATAACTTTTTACTTACGAAGCCGAAAAATTTCTGGTAAGGTAATCAATCGTGAGCTTAAAAAATTAACCGGAATTTATTGAGAGAGGAAGCAACCACATGGAAAACGTCGAAAGTCAGGCGCGGCCGCAAATGGCGGTCCGCCACCGGGTTCGCCACCCGAAATTGGCGATGGTATCAATGTTGCTGGGGGCCTTTGTTGGGATGTTTTCAGAAACATCGTTAAACATTGCCCTGCCCAAATTAGGGGAAGCCTTTGGGATGTCGGCGGCTACCTTGCAATGGCTGGTGACCGGCTATATGCTGGTGATCGGGATCATCATGCCGCTGTCATCAATTATCGCGAAGTGGTTCTCGACCCGAAAGATTATTATCTTTGCCCTGGTGATCTTTATCCTCGGGAGTATCATTTCCGCCTTGGCGCCGTCGTTTGCGGTCTTATTGGCCGGGCGGATGATCCAGGGGATCGGGACCGGCTTGATCTTACCGCTGATGTTTGCGGTCGCCATGCAGATCTTCCCACCGGAAAAACTCGGGGCGGTCAACGGGACGATGGCCCTGGTGATCATGTTTGCGCCCGCGATTGGGCCAACTTTGACCGGGGTGATTCTCGGGGTGGCTTCATGGCGGTGGATCTTCTGGTTCTTCTTGCCGTTCTTGGTTATTGCCTTACTCTTTGCGATTTTTGAACTGGAAAACGTTGGGGAACTGACTAAGCCGCACGTGGATGGCTTGTCAATTGTCGAATCAATCATTGGCTTTTCTGGGATCGTCGCCGGGGCCAGCCTGGCCAGCCGGTATGGCTGGGGAAGTTGGCAAACCCTGGGCAGTCTGATCGTGGGGATCGTGGTCCTGGCGGCCTATGCCCGGCGTCAATTGCACTTAGCCAACCCGATTTTGAACCTGCAGGTCTTAAAGAATAAAGACTTTACCGTCGGGACCTTGGTCGTGATGCTTGACTTTGCCATTATTTTGTCGGCAATGTACTTAATGCCCCAATACATTCAAAATGGGGTCGGGATCGCCGTGGCCCTGACCGGGGCGATCATGCTGCCCGGGGGGATTGTCAATGCCGTCACGTCAGCGGTGGCCGGCCGGATGTACGATAACATCGGCGCCAAAAAGCCCGCTTTAGTGGGGTTAGTCATTGCTTTGGTCGGCGCTTTAATGTTGGCGGTCGCCTCCGACCACGCTAAGATCGGCTACATCATCGCTGCCCACGTGATCTTAATGATCGGGGCACCGCTGGCGATGTCACCAGCCCAAACGGCCGCTTTAAACGCCTTAAGCGGCCGGGAAGCCGGGGACGGTTCGACGATTTTAAACACCGTCCAACAAGTGATCGGCGCCCTGGCGACGGCCTTGGCGACCTCGTGCCTGGAATTAGGCCGGCACGCGGCGCGTGGTTCGGCCCAAGCCCGCTTTACGGCCGGGGCCCACGTCGGCTTCTACTTTACCTTGGCCTTGATTATCATTGCCTTGGTGGTAGCGACCCAATTAAAGGGGAGGCCAGTGGGGCACTCGATTAAATTAGATAAGTAAGAAAAAAGACGTTCCCGCGCGGAACGTCTTTTTAGTTTGCACTGAACTAGGCGCCAGAAACGGGCGCAGACGGCTGGCCGGGGGTTAGATAAATTGGATTCCCCCGTCGATTTGGACGGCCTGGCCGGTCATGTAGTCGGCATCGTGCGAAGCCAGGTAGGAAACGTAGCCAGCAACTTCAGCTGGGGTTTCCACTTTCCCCATCGTGATCAGGCCGGAGTACTTCTTGAGGTATTGGCCCTTTTCGCCACCCCAGGCTTCGACCATCTTTTCGTCGATGTAGTCCCACATGTCGGTACCAACGATCCCCGGGCAGTAGGCGTTAACGGTGATCTTGTCGCGGCCCAATTCCTTGGCGGCGGCCTGGGTTAAGCCCCGGATGGCAAACTTGGTAGCGGAATAGGCACCCAGCATGTCAAACGCCACGTGCCCGGCGATGCTGGAGGCATTGATAATCTTGCGGATCTTGTCGCCGTCGGCTTGCTTGCGGAACTGCGCGGTGGCGGCTTGGATCCCAAACAGCACGGAGTAGACGTTGGTTTGGAAGATTTCGTCCATATCTTCCTTGGTTTCGTCTTGCAGGAGTTGGATTTGGGCGATCCCGGCGTTGTTAATGTAGGTGTCTAAGCGGCCGAAGGTCTCGACGGCGGTTTGGACAAACTTTTCGTGGCTGGCCTTCTCACTAACGTCACCAGCTACGGCGACGACCTTGCCTTCGTAGCCGGCGGCATTTAATTCCGCCACGGCCTGTTGCCCATCGGCTTCGTTACGGTTGGCGATCACGACGCAGTACCCATCGGCTAAGAGGCGGTCAGTAATCCCCCGGCCAATCCCCCGTTCGCCACCAGTAACTACGGCTACGCGCTTTTCTTCTGTCATCAGTAACTTCCTCCTCAATATTGTGAACTAACGATCAATCTTTAACGGTTCTTATTATACATTAAATCACAAAGTCGGCAAGGGAGATTGTGCCATTATTTTTCCCGTCAAAACCATACCTTTCACAAGATAACAGCTTGATTTGTGAAGCTAACCAAGGGATCTATAAAATTTACCAATTCACAAACTTTTTTTAAAATCACGGTTGTTTTTGTTGATTTAAAACGGTGAAATCAGACACAATTGACAAAAATCGTCTTTCACAAGTCCCGGGGTTCGCGAATGGAACTGAGTCATTTTGAGACGCCAGTCCTAAAATGCGATATAAATTCCAGTTGACGTTTGAAACTAGAAAGCGTTGTCATTACAATAAAGGTACAGATGTCGCATTTCTGGGGTGAGGCCCGGAGCAGCAGCTAGGAAAGGGGTTTTGATGATGTATTATTCAAACGGGAATTATGAAGGGCACGCGCGACCACGCAAGCCGGCGGGAGTGGATCACAAGCACGCTTACATCATTGGTGGGGGCTTAGCGGGTTTGTCGGCTGCGGTCTTCTTGGTCCGTGACGCGCAGCTGCCGGGGGACCACATTCATGTCCTGGAAGAATTAACCTTGGCCGGGGGTTCCTTAGATGGGGCTAAACTGCCGGGGCTGGGCTACGTGGTGCGCGGTGGCCGGGAAATGGAAAATCACTTTGAATGTATGTGGGATATGTACAGCTCAATTCCGTCGCTGGAAATTCCGGGCGCTTCCTACCTGGACGAATACTACTGGCTTGATAAGGACGATCCGAACAGTTCCAATTGCCGCTTGATCCACAAGCGGGGCAATCAGGTCCCAACCGACGGCCAATACCAGTTGGGCAAGCTATCTAATGAATTGATCAAGCTGATTATGACCCCGGAAGACGACCTCGAGGGACAAACGATTGAAGATTGGTTCTCCCCGGCCTTCTTTGAAACCAACTTTTGGCTGTACTGGTCAACGATGTTTGCCTTTGAAAAGTGGCACTCCCTGATTGAAATGCGGCGCTACGCCATGCGCTTCATTCACCACATCGATGGCTTGCCGGACTTTACGGCCCTCAAATTCAATAAGTACAACCAGTATGAATCGATGACCAAGCCGCTGTTGGCCTACTTAAAGGATCACGGGGTTGAATTCCGTTACGATTGTCAAGTGGAGAATGTCATTGTTGACACGACCAACGGCGAAAAGCACGCCAAGGAAATTCAGCTGACCGAAGGCGGCCAGGCCCAAACGATTCCCCTTACCGATGATGACCTGGTCTTTGTAACTAATGGTTCGATTACCGAAAGCTCGACGTACGGCAGTCACCATGAGCCAGCCCCGATCACCAATGAACTGGGTGGCTCCTGGCAGCTCTGGGAGAAGTTGGCGAAGCAATCGCCCGCCTTTGGGAACCCGGATGCCTTCTGCCGCAACCTGCCGGCCCGCTCGTGGTTTATTTCGGCCACGGCCACGATTAAAAATGCCCAGCTGGAACCCTACATTGAACGCCTGACCCAACGGGACCTGCACGATCATAAGGTCAATACCGGCGGGATCATTACCGTGACGGACTCCAACTGGCTCTTATCTTGGACGATCCATCGGCAGCCGCACTTTAAGGACCAAGCCGAAAATGAAATCGTCGTTTGGATTTACGGGCTCTACTCGGATACGAAGGGGAACTACATTCCAAAGAAGATTACCGAATGCAGCGGGGAAGAGATCACCGCGGAATGGCTCTACCACCTCGGCGTACCGGAAGCCAAGATCAAGGAATACGCGGCCGAAGACTCGGTTCAAACCGTGCCGGTCTACATGCCATTTATTACGTCTTACTTCATGTTGCGCAAGAAAGGGGACCGGCCAGCGGTCGTGCCAACCGGCTCGGCGAACCTGGCCTTCATCGGTAACTTTGCGGAATCCCCGAGTCGCGACACCGTCTTTACGACCGAATACTCGGTCCGGACCGCGATGGAAGCGGTCTACACTCTCCTGGACGTTGATCGGGGAGTGCCGGAGGTCTTTAATTCGATTTACGACCTGCGGGAACTAATGCGGGCGATGTACTACATGAACGATCAAAAGCCATTGAGTGAAATGGAATTACCGCTGCCAAAGGCACTGCGCAAGCCGCTGTTAAAGAAGGTCGAAAAGACCTGGCTGGGCGAGTTAATGCGGGATGCGCACCTTTTAGAATAGTTTAGGATGAAGGGCTGGCCCGAATGAGGGTCAGCCTTTTTGGTGGTCAGTGATTAGCCCTTTCATTGACTTAAAGTAAGCGGTATAATAGTGACAACGTTTGCACAAGATCAAAGAATGGGGGCCAAAACGATGGCAAAGGATGTAAAGTACACGACCTGGGTCGAAAACGAAGTCGGAATCCAAGGGGTGGCCGGTAGCCTCGATGGGGAATTGGCGGTGACGGTCAGCTCCCCGCTCAAGCCAGTCGCGGGGACCAATCCGGAACAATTGATTGGCTTATCGTTAGCAACCTGCCTGAACGCCACGTTACAGGCAGAAGAAAAGCGGCGCGGCCTGCTGCACGAAAGCGTCGTCCGGGTGAAGGTCGAATTTGGCCCGGATGAGACGGGCTACCAATTCTGGTTGACTGCTTACGTCAAAATTCCGCAAGTTGACCGCGCGACGGGGGCCGCGATGCTGGCCACGGCCGAACAACGCTGCCCCGTCGCCAAGCTGTTAGCCGGCAACGCCAACGTCCAGGTGCAATTAGTTGATGAATTTCCGGAGGCTGAAGCGTAATGAAGTACTTAGTCACTGACAGTCGCGATATTCGTTACAATTTGGCCCTGGAAACGGTGCTGATGGAGCAAGCGGATTTAAGCGAACCGATCCTGTATTTCTACATTAACTCCCCGTGCATTATCCTGGGGCGCAATCAAAACGCCTATGATGAAGTCAACCTGGCCTACGTTAAGGACCACGACATTATCGTGACCCGCCGGACCTCCGGGGGCGGGGCGGTCTTTGATGACCTCGGCAACGTCAGCTTCTCCTTTATCACCAAGGACGACGGGGCCTCGAACGGGAATTTCGCTAAGTTTACCACCCCGGTGTTGGCGGCCTTGCACAAAATGGGGGCGACCGGCGCTGAATTGGTCGGCCGCAACGACTTGCAGATTGATGGCAAGAAGTTCTCCGGCAATGCAATGCGTTTGGAGCACGGCCGAATGTTCTCCCACGGGACTTTGATGTATGACGTCGACCTCGACGTGATTGGCCAGGCCTTAACCGTGCCCAAGGATAAGATTGCGGCGAAGGGGATCAAGTCGGTCCATGCCCGGGTGACGAACTTAAAACCTTACTTTACCCCGGCCTACCAACACCTGACGATTGAAGAATTCCGGGACACCCTGGCCAAGGAGATTTTAGGGGTGACCGATTTGGCGGACGCCACGGAATATGTATTGGATGAAGCCACCAAGCAGGCGGTGGCCGACTTAAACGCCAAGGTCTTCTCCAATTGGGACTGGGTCTACGGTAAGTCCCCGGCCGCCGCAATCCAACACCGCCAACACTTTACTCAAGGGACGATTGACTTCCGCCTGCAAGTGACCGGCGGGAAGATTACCGCTTTAAAAACTTACGGCGACTTCTTCGGCCAACAAGACGTGGCCGAATTTGAACAGCGCCTCCAAGGGGTACGCTACGATTACGAGTCCGTCACGGACGCCTTGGCGGATGTGGACTTAAGTGCCTACTTTGGCAAGATTCCAGCCACGGCGGTTGTGGATCTCTTGTTACGCCAAGAGTAGCTGTTCCACGTGAAACAAAAGCAATTCAGCGAGCTGGGACGTCCGATGGCGTTGCCGGCTCGTTTTAATTTGCCAGGCGAAAGGCAAGCGTGGTATAGTAAAGATTCGGATTAGCGACCGCAGTTTGCGGTATAATTAGGAACGTTAAACTCGCAACGGGGCCCAGACGGCGCCGATAGAAAGAGAGAATGTTGGAAAAATGAATAATAAAGTTGATATTAATCAGCTCCTGTCCAGTATCAGTGGCAAACCGGAGAGTGAGCGGACCCTGAGTTTGTTTGACTTAGCAGTGCTGGGGATCGGGGCAATGATCGGGACCGGGATCTTGGTCTTAACCGGGGTGGTGGCCGCGACCGATGCCGGCCCGGGGGTGGTCGTCTCCTTCCTGATTGCGGCGTTGGCCAGTGGTTTGATCGGGATGTGTTACGCCGAATTATCGACGACGATTCCTAACTCCGGGAGCGCCTACGTCTACGCTTGGGTCACGATGGGTCAATTCGTTGGTTTCTTGGCCGGGTGGACCTTGGTCGGGGTCTACATTACCACCACGGCGACGGTTGCCAACGGTTGGACCGGCTACTTCCAGTCCTTCCTGGAAGAATTAGGAGTCCGATTGCCCCACGTCCTGCTGACCAATCCGGCCAGTGGTGGCTGGGTGAACTTGCCGGCCCTGGTAATGACCTTGCTGATTACCTTTATCCTGAGCCGGGGAACCAGTGAAAGCAAGCTCTTGAATAACGCCTTGGTAGTAATCAAAATTGCGATTATCCTCTTGTTTATCATCGTCAGTGCCAAGGATGTTAATCCGACCTACTGGCACCCCTTTTTCCCGTACGGCGGCAGTGGGGTGATGTCCGGTGCGGCGGCGGTCTTCTTTACCTTCCTGGGCTTCGATGCTTTGGCGACGTCGGCTGAAGATGCCAAGCAAGTCCAAAAGAACCTGCCGCGGGCGATTATCATCTCACTGCTCGTCTCGACGACTTTGTATGTGGTAGTCAGCTTGGTGATGACCGGGGTCGTGACCTATAAGGATCTGAACGTTTCTGAAGCCATGGCGACGGTCCTCTTATTAAAGGGCCACACCTTGACGGCGCAAATTGTCTCGGCCGGGGCGATCCTCGGGATCATGGCCGTGGTGTATGCCTTTGTGTACGCCGGGGCAAACGTAACGATGGCGATGAGCCGCGGGGGTCTGTTGCCGAGCGCCTGGGCTAAGTTGGATGAACGCCACCAAAGTCCGAACCGGGCCCTGTGGATTAACGGGATCCTGGCGGCAGCCTTAGCCGGCTTTGTCAACCTGCGCAACCTGGCCTTGATTGCCAACGTCGGGTCGCTGACCGTCTTTGCCTTGATCTCCTTAGTGGTGATCTTGTTGCGGCGCCAGCACCCGAATCTCAAGCGGCCGTTTAAGGTGCCGTTTGGCCATACCTTGCCAATCCTGTCGATCTTAATCTGTGTCTTGCTGCTGGGCAACATCAGCTTGGACGCGTGGTTGACCTACGGGGCCTGGTTGGTAGCCGGGGTGATCTTCTACTTTGCTTACTCCCGGCAAAAATTAATGTAATTGCGAACGCTGGACCAGGTGGGGTCCGGCGTTTTTTCGTAAAGGGGCGGAGCTGACCACCGGGAATATTTATAGCTCAGTGAAACATCGGAAGGGCAGCCATGATTAGGCTGGGCGACGGTATGTCCGGGGTAATTCAGAAATTGTGAAAAAGGGGGTGCCAACCGTGTCAGCGCGCTAACTTTCTGGTATCCTAGTCGGTAGAAGAAACAAAGGGAGCGAAAAAGATGAAGTTTATTTCCTGGAACATTGATTCCATTAACGCGGCCTTGACCGGCACCTCGGCCCGGGCGGCTGAAACCCGTACGACCCTGCAAAACATTGCTGCCCAAGCCCCAGCGGTGGTCGCGATTCAAGAAACTAAGTTGTCCGCCGCCGGCCCGACGAAAAAACACCTGGCTGCGCTGGCGGACTTGTTTAAGGACTACCAAGTCGTTTGGCGCTCCTCGGTCGAACCCGCGCGCAAGGGGTATGCGGGGACGATGTACTTGATTCACCCGGCCTATGCGCCGACGGTCACCTACCCGACGATTGGCGCCCCGGCCCCGATGGATCAAGAGGGGCGGATCATCACGCTGGAATTTCCGACCTTCTACCTAACGGAAGTGTACACGCCTAACGCTGGTAGCGGTCTGAAACGTTTATCCGAGCGGCAGGTGTGGGATGACTGCTACCGCCAATACTTGCAGGAATTGGATGCGCAAAAGCCGGTGATTGCCAGCGGGGACTTTAACGTCGCCCACGAGGAAATTGACCTCGCGCACCCGGCTAATAACCACCACTCGGCCGGCTTTACGGATGAAGAACGGGGGCAGTTTAGCAAACTGTTGGCGGCTGGGTTTACTGATACTTTCCGCTACCTTAACCCTACTACGACCGGCGTGTACTCCTGGTGGGCCCAACGGGCGGTGACTTCTAAGCAGAACAATTCCGGCTGGCGGATCGACTACTGGCTGGTGTCAGACCGTTTGAAAGAGCGGGTCCAAGCTTCGACGATGATGGATACTGGGGCGCGGCGGGATCATGCCCCGATTGTCTTGGACATTGACTTGGGGGCTGAATAATGGGGACGGTCTTTGTATTACCCGATTTAGCAACGTCGGTCGCACCATGGCAGAATTTACCGGTTGGCTACCGCACCTTGCAGGTAGCCGACTACCGGACCTTAGTTGATACTAGTGGGGACTTTGAGCAACTGGTGGCAGCGACGGTGGCACTGGTCCGCCAGTTGCCCCAGCCGGTGACCTTAGTTGGTCACGGCTTTGGTGCCTTTTTAGCGTTGACGGTGGCGACGACGCAGTTTGGCCGCTTGGATCGTCTAGTCCTGGTGGCCCCCGCCTATCAGACCGGTAGTTACCGGACGAAATTGACGGGCTTGCACTTGAAGGGGGCGGGGCGGTTTAAGACCACGGCCCTGGATAAGGCGGCGACCTTGGCTCTCTACCGGACCGCTGCCCACCGGGATTTGACCAACCAGCTGATGCACGTCCAGTGCCGGGTGGATATTTTTTGCGGGGAGCAGGATCGCGCCCACCGTCAAGCCGCGACTGATTTATACCACCGCTTGTTGGAAGGTCACTTGACGACCGTTCCCCAAACTGGCGCGACCCTAAACGAAGCAACCTTGCGGGCGGTTGGGGAGTTGTTGCGCTAATGCCTTTGGGTGAAACATTTTGCGCAAAATGCTTGCCAATTGCTACCGAGCGGTGTAATCTATACACCATGAATGAACATCAATCGATAATTATTCATTCGGCCGCTGGATTTGCTTCACCCTAGCGGCGGGCAAGTGATAATTAGGACGGATCGGTATTCATGATTTGAAAGAGAATCACATCAAAAAACGCCTGACCAGTTGCGGTCAGGCGTTTTCCTATTCATTGACGGCCCACAGTGGCGCTTGGCCACTTAGGGCCCGGATGATTTCTTCAGTCGCATCATGGACGGCGCGGGCATTGGCTTCAATCGTACCACCGGCCACGTGCGGGGTTAAAAAGACGTTGTCGAGCTGTAAGAGCGGACTGTCCGACGGCAGCGGTTCGGGATCAAAAGTATCCAGAGCCGCGGCGTGAATTTGGTGGTCCTTTAAGGCCGCCACCAGATCGTCGGTTACGATCAGTTGGCCCCGCCCGTAGTTGATCAGGTTGGCGGTCGGCTTCATGAGGGCCAGGGTATCCTTGTTGATCATCCCGGTCGTCTGTGGGGTAACCCGCGGGGTTAAGGAAATGAAGTCACTTTCCCGGTAGAGGGTCGGCAAGTCGACGAGCTGGCCAAAGCGGGGCTGCTTAGGATGGTCGCCGTTATTGACCAAGATCTTCATCCCTAAGGCGGCCGCTTTTTCTTCCAGGGCCCGACCGATGCGTCCGTAGCCGATAATGCCGAGGGTTTGGCCCAGAATGTCGTGACCACCGTTGGCCCGGACGGCCGGCCAGTGGCCACTCATAATCGCCCGGTTGCTAGCCATTAAGTTGCGGCCCAACACGAAGATCATGGCTAAAATCCCTTCAGCGACGGTGTTGTAGTTGGCCCGCGGCGTGATCGAGACGACCACGCCGTGTTCCTTAGCGACGGTGGGGTTGACGTTATTGTAGCCGACGCCCAGCCGGGCTAAGATCTTCAACCGTGGGGTCTTGGCAAAGGTCTCATCGGGGATGGGCTCGAGGCCGAGGATGGCCCCGTCGACTTGTGCGCCGTATTGGACAAGGGTAGCGGCGTCGACGGTCGGGACGGTAATCACGTTGATCCCGGCCTTGGCAAACAGCGGTTGACTGGCGTCACCAATTACGGCGGGAATTAAGACAGTTGGTTGCATGTTGCTGATGATCCTTTCTGTTGGTGGTAAATTACCTTAATTGTACTCGCCGCCAGGATCAAACCCGAGGAAAATGCTCACTTTGCGCAGAAGGATCTGGTATACTAAAAATGCCATCTTAGCTCAGTTAGGTAGAGCACACCCATGGTAAGGGTGAGGTCGGCGGTTCAAGCCCGCTAGATGGCTTTAAACTTCGGGGCTAAAATGCTGCTTTAGAGGTATTTTAGTGATAACGATTGCAATCTTCGCCAGGAGCAATCGAAAAGCAGGTGCAGCAATTAGCCAATGGCGGCGAAGCTGAACCTGCTGGGAATGAGTGACGAAAAAGGTTTGTCTGCGAAAAACGGCAAAAAACGTTCATTGAATAATCATGCCGAAGGGAGTAGGCTAGGATTTAGTAGCAATTAGCGAAACTTTAGTTAAGGAGTTAGAAAATACATGAACAGTAAAAACCTGCGGATCTTCTATTGGGTCATTTGTGGCCTGATGGTGGTTCTCTGTGTTCATTTAGAGTGGTCGCGCGTCAAGGGTAATGACGAGCTTAAGACCACGGCCACCGTTACCCAATCCGCCCGAACCGTCCAAGCTGATTCGGTAACGCAAGCGGGCGATTCGGCCCACATGCGGACCCCAATCGACTGGCACAAATCCTCGGAAACGGTCCCGTACCCGGACTTAAAGACGGTCAAAAATTTTTGGATTAAGGTCAGCTTGAAGCATAACCGGACGTACTTATACGATGGCAATAAATTGCTTTACACAATGTACAGTACCGGTGGGATGTACCAAAAGGATCCCCAAACCGGCCAAATGAAAAGCATGACGCCGACGGGCACTTTCTACGCCCAAGCCGAGCGGGGCGATTCCTTTTTCAACCAAAGTCTCAACGAAGGGGCCAATTACTGGGTCTCGTGGAAAGATCACGGCACCTACCTCTTCCACAGTGTGCCGACCGTAGCCGGTGGCGCTTATAACGCCAAGGAAGCGGCGAAGCTGGGGAAGAGCACTGGCTCGCACGGTTGCATTCGGTTGTCGATTCCCGATGCCAAGTGGATGGCCGCTAATTTGCCGGTCGGCACCAAAATTGTGATTCAAGACTAAAAAAGCCGCCGGTCCAACCGACCGACGGCCATTTATTAATCATCAGGGCTCAAGTAATCTAACAGGGCCTTGAAGAAGAGAGTGAAGTTCATTACGATCAGGAGCCGAATGAACAATCCCCAGGGCACCAAGTGCAAATTAGCATAAAAGAGGTGCAACGAACTGTACAGGAGGATAATCAACACGTAAAGAAAGTTCGCGCGCAAGATGTCTTTGGACCACTTGTGGTGAACGGTGTAGTCCCAAAAATAACTAAGCCAAGCACGAATGTAATTCATTATTAATCCTCCCTAATACAGAAACTGGGCCAAGAAAATGGCGATTACCGAAAAGATAATGGCCGTTAAATAGGCGTCCTTAAGGTTCTTGCGCATAAAAAATTCACCAATCCTTCGTGTGTTCTCCTAATGGCTTGGATTATACACCAGATTCTTTTTCTTGCAAGTTGGCCCTTGATTTTGAGTAATTTCACAGCATTAGGCTTAAAAAACGCTGTGAAAACGGTAAAAATAGTGAAAGTAGGGAATGAACCGTGAAAAAACTGCGCCAACTCCTGGGGGTCTTGCTGGCTATCCTTTGTGTCAGCAGCCTGGCCCCAGCTGGCCATGCGGCGGCCACGACTGCTGTGGATGCCAAGGCCGCTGTCCTGGTCGATGCCCAGACCGGGCAGATTATTTACCAACAAAACGCGAAACAAAAACTCCCGATTGCGTCCATCAGCAAGCTCTTAACCGTTTTGGTGATTGAAGATGAAATTACCCGGGGAGAACTGAACTGGGATACCCGCGTGGCAATTTCTAAGGACGTGGCCGCCGTTGCCAATAATCCGGAATACTCCAATGCTGGCCTGCAGCAAGGGGCCACTTATACGGTCGGCGAACTGGTCCAAGCGGCCCTGATTAAGTCCGCTGATGGGGCAACCTTGGCGCTGGCCGGGGCAGTTGGGGATTCAACAGCGGCCTTTAACCAGAAAATGCAAAAAAAGGCCCGCGCCCTTGGGGTCAAGGATGCTCAGATTGTTAATGCCGTTGGCTTGCAAAATGAGGATCTGCCGGCCAAACTTCAAGTTAAGGGGGTCAGTGGTAAAGCTGAAAATGAAATGAGTGCAACGGACGTGGCGAAAATTGCCAGTTACCTGCTGGCCCACTACCCGCGGGCGGCCCGGGTCGCTGGGCAACGGACGATGCAACTGACCACGTCGAATGGGGCTTCCAAGACGCTGACTAATATCAATCAGCTCTTGACCAATACGGCGTATGCGGTGGCCGGGGTCAAATACACCGGCCTGAAAACCGGGACGTCGCACGCGGCGGGCTACTGCTTGGCCTCTTCAGCCACCTATCAAGGGCGGACCTTGGTAGCTGTCGTCTTACATGCTAACGGGACGACCACCAGTCGCTTTACGGCGACCCAGCACCTCTACCAGTGGTTGGTCGACCAGCAAATTCAGCCCCAGCAGTTGACCTTGAGCGCTCAGGCGAAACGAATTACGGTCAAAGGCGGGTTACCGCTCAAGGTGCCGGTTCAAGCCCCTGCGCTAGTGGTTTGGACTAAACCTGGGGCTAGCTTGCCCAAGTACCAAGCAGTCGTGAAATTGAATCTGCGCCTGGCAACCAACGATGCCTTACGCGCCCCGCTCAAACGGGGGACGAAGGTCGGGACCGTGAGCGTTAAAACGACTGGCTTGTCAAGCCTCACTCGTCACCGCTTACACGCAGACTTATACACCACCCAGCAGGTCGACAAGGCCAGCTTCATTCGCATCTTGTGGCACCGCTTTGTTGATTAAGCCTTTTTGGTCGGTCGGGAAGCTTTAACTTTCCCTACCGGCTTTTTTGTTGTTATAATTAAAATTGGTTAAGTGTTTCCTCATATGTCGGGACCGCCGCCGGGTACTTGACGAGTGGTTCAACTCCCCTGACCAACCCCGCGCCCCGTTCGACCGCGGCTGGTGGGGTGGTTTGCCCCTTTTTGGCCCTTCGGTTTCGGCACTTAGCAACGATGCGAAAGGAAGGTATCGCACATGGAATTTATTGCCACTTTAGCTGGCATTTTGCTAGTGACCCAGCTGGTTTCCCACTTCTTTACCCGGGTGGGGATCCCCGATGTGATCGGCCAGATCCTCGTCGGCGTGATCGCGGGTCCCGCGCTCTTAAATTGGATCCACCCCGGGGGAATGATCAATGAGTTTCAAGAAATTGGGGTCATTATCTTAATGTTTATTGCCGGGCTGGAAAGTGATCTGTCCCTGCTCAAAAAATACCTCAAGCCCGCCGTTGTCGTGGCCCTGGCGGGGATTCTTCTGCCGATTATCGTCATGGGCGTAGCCGCCGATTTGTTTGGCTTGCAGTGGTTTGAATCGCTCTTTATTGGGGTCATCTTTGCCGCCACTTCGGTCAGCATTTCCGTGGCCGTTTTGCGCGAATACCAGCAGCTGGGCTCCAAAGAAGGGGCAACAATCCTCGGGGCCGCGGTGGCCGATGACATCGGGGCGGTGATGGCCTTAAGTATCTTGATCAGCATGAATGGCGGTGCCGGGGCTGAAGTGGGCCACGGCAGCCTGCTTTTCACCCTGCTCAAGCAAGTCCTTTTCTTCGGGGGGGCCTACCTCTTGATCCGCTGGCTAGCGCCAACTTTGATGCACCTAGCCGGGCAACTGTTAACGATTGCGGCCCCGTCGGTGATGGCGATGGTGATCTGTTTGGGGATGGCGGCTTTGGCCGATGCGGTCGGCTTAAGCGGGGCCGTCGGGTCCTTCTTTGCCGGGATTGCGGTCGCCAACACCAAGAAAAAAGAGGTTATCAACCGCAGCTTTATCCCGATTGGTTACGCGATCTTCATTCCGGTCTTCTTCGTGAACGTGGGCCTGTCAATGAAGCTGAGCACGGATTGGCACGCTTGGATCTTTATCATTATCATGACGATTCTGGCCTGCTTGACGAAGCTTTTAGGGGCCGGTGGTGGCGCCAAATTAATGGGCTTCTCTTGGCCGAGTTCTTATATCATCGGCAGTGGGATGATTGCCCGGGGCGAGATGTCATTGATTACCGCCCAGATCGGCTATGAAGCCCACCTCTTGTCGACGGAATACTACTCCGACATTATCACGGTGATTGTCTTGGCAACCCTGTTGGCCCCGTTTATTTTGAAACATTCGTTAAAATCGACCCATCACTTGGCGGCGGTCAGTGAATAACAAAGTCCCCAGCTGGCAGCTGCCAGCCGGGGACTTTTCCTTAGAAGCTAATCGTAGCGGTGCGGTTGTAGTAGACCAGGTGTTGTTCGTGGGTAGTGGGGTCAATGATAATCTTGCTGACGCTGCAGTTGGCCGGTTCTAAGATTTCAAGGGCTTGGCAATTGACCACGTTGGCGGCAAAGGAGCGGACGGTAAAGCCGTGGGTGACGATCACCACTTGCTCGGTCGGGTGCGCTTGGGCGATTTCATCAGTAAAGCTTTTCACCCGGGCCTGGACGGCCGCAAAAGTTTCACCCTGGGCCACGGCCGCATAGCTCGGCTTGACGTCTTCAATCAGCGGGTAAAAATGTTCCGGGTACTGGGCCATCAGGTCGGCATTTAACTGGCCGTCCCATTGCCCATAGGAAATTTCTAACAAGCGCGCGTCTTCAATCACCGGCAATTGGGCTTGGGAGTTTAGGATCGCGGCCGTTTGCTTGGTCCGTTCCAAGGGGGAGACGTACAGGGCGCTGGCGCCGCTCAGATCGAAGTGGGTGGCCAGCTCGGTAGCTTGGGCGCGACCGACCTCGGAGAGGTAGGTCTGCGGGGTATTGATCGTGCCTTGCTTGAGTCCGGCAGCGTTAGCGGGTGTCCGCCCGTGGCGAACAATCAGTAATTCGGTCATAGAAAGGCCTCCTTTTAACGAATCAGTCTGGCTTCATTGTAGCAGATTTTCACCGGGTGTTGACAAAGAATGAAGTTTAAATTAAAATTTGATTAACAAAAACGTTCCCGAAGGAAAGGAGGAAGTCCAGATGTTACAACGAAACGACAACTTGTCTTCCTCCCGGTCTGCTAGCTAATAGGAGGCCGTCATTTGGGTTGGCCTCCACAACCGGTGGGGACCAGCAAAGTGAGGTTCCCACCACGGTGGGGGCCTTTTTTCTTTGTTGATCCAGCGGAAAGGGGTAACTTATGCCAACTTATAATTTTGCGGCCGGGCCCGCGGTCCTGCCGGCACCAGTCTTACAGCAAGTCCAAGCCGAATTGCTCGACTACCAAGGCAGTCACATGAGCATTTTAGAAATTTCGCACCGTTCCAGCCTCTTTACTGAGCTCTATGCCCAGGCCAAGGAACGCTTACTGAATTTATTAGGGCTGGGCGATGATTACGAAGTGCTGTTTTTGCAGGGCGGGGCGACCTTGCAGTTTACGATGGTTCCATTAAACTTAGCGGTCAAACACCACCGGATCGCGATTGCCCAAACCGGCCACTGGGCGGCCCGCGCCGTTGAAGAAGCCCGCCGCCTGCCGGATTTGACGGTGGACGTGGTAACTGATGCCGGTCCGGATTATACCACCATTCCGGCGCTCCCGGCCCTCCCCAAAGATCAGTACGATTACCTGCACCTGACGACTAACAATACGATTTACGGGACGGCCTACCATCACTTGCCCGCAACGTCCGTTCCGCTGGTTGGGGATTTATCCTCAAACTTCTTGGGGCAACAATATCCCTTTGACCAATTTGACTTGATTTACGCCGGCGCCCAGAAGAATCTTGCCCCGGCTGGGGTGACGATTGTCGTCGTCAAAAAGGCCCGCTTAGCCCAGGTCCCGGCTGGCCTGCCGAGTATGCTTGATTATGCTGCGCTGGCGAAAAAGGATTCGGCCTTAAATACCCCACCGGTCTTTCAAATCTACGTGGCCAACCTGGTCTTAAAGTGGCTCCAAGACCAGGGGGGTGTCGCCGCGATGGCCGCTGAAAACACCCGTAAGGCCCAGGTCCTGTATGATTTCTTGGCGCAATCGCGTCTCTTTGACAATCCGGTGGCCCCAGCCGCCCGCTCCTTGACCAACATTCCGTTCGTGACCGGCGATCCGGCCCTGGACGCCGCCTTTCTTGCCGAAGCGACAGCGGCGGGCCTCTTAAACTTAAAGGGGCACCGTTCGGTTGGTGGGATGCGGGCCAGCCTGTACAATGCCATGCCGTACGAAGGGGTTGTCGCCCTGCGTGACTTCATGGCCACCTTTGAAAAACACCACTAATGTTCCACGTGAAACCAGAAAGGATGAAGCTGCATGTACCACGTTAAAACTTACAATGCGATTGCCCCGGCCGGGTTGGCGACCTTAAGTGACCAGTACCGGGTTAACCAGCCCCAAGCCGCCCCGGATGCTTACATGATTCGCTCGGTGGATTTACACGAGCATGATTTTCCCGCCAGTCTGAAGGTGATTGCCCGCTGTGGGGCCGGCTTTAACAACATTCCGCTCGCCCGGGCCAGTGCCGCCGGGATCGCCGTTTTTAATACTCCGGGTGGCAATGCCAACGCGGTCAAGGAATTGGTCCTGGCGATGATGATTGCGGCCAACCGGAACCTGATTGCGGCCGCGGAATGGACCCAACAAGTCGCCGCCGGGGCCGACATTACCCTGGAAGCCAAAAAGAGCCAGTTTAACGGCCAGGAAATTGCCGGTAAAAAATTAGCGGTGATCGGGACCGGCCACGTGGGCTCACTGGTCGCCAATGCGGGGGAAGCCTTAGGGATGGAAGTGGTCGGCTACGATCCCTACCTGTCGGTGGAATCGGCCTGGAACCTGTCGCGCAATGTACACCGGGCGGCAACCTTAGCCGAAGCGGTTGCCGGGGCCGATTTTGTGACGGTCCACGTCCCGAAAAATGAGGAGACGACTGGGATGATTGACGCCGGTTTACTGGCCCAGCTCAAACCGACCGCGGTCCTGTTAAACTTTGCCCGGCTGGGCATTGTGGACAACGAAGCGGCGATCGCGGCGCTCAATGCGGGCCGGCTTCGCTGGTATTTGACCGACTTTAGTGACGCCACGATTCAGGGGCACCCCCGCGTTGTGATCTTGCCGCACCTCGGCGGCTCGACGGTGGAAGCCGAAGCCAACTGCGCCAAGCTGGCGGCCCAAGAATTAATGACCTTTTTGGAAACCGGCAACGTCGTCAATTCGGTCAACCTGCCGAACGTGTCGGCCCCCTTTGCCAGTGATCAACGCCTGACCTTGATCCACCAAAATATTCCCAATATGCTGGGGCAGATCTCGACGGTGATTGCCAACGCCGGGATCAACATCGAAAATTTGGTGAACCGCTCGCGGGGCGATTACGCCTACACGATGGTTGATGTCGCCTCGATGCCCCCGACTGCGGCGGAAGCCTTGGTCGCCACGCTGGGCCAAATTGAAGCGGTCAGCCGGATCCGACTCTTGCACCGCTAACCAAAGCTAAAATGGCACGACCTGCGAACAGGTCGTGCCATTTTTTATGCTTTGGTGAATTTCATTTGGACGAGCTGGCGGGCGGCTGGGGTCACCACGCTTGAGAGCTCGCCGGGGCACAGCAAGGTTAAGTGGTGCATGGCCCGTGACGCCATCGTGTACAGTAGCCCGGTATCTTGGGCGGTGAAGGCCTGGGTGCTGACGTCGGGAAGAATAACGGCGTCAAATTCCAGCCCCTTGGCCAGGTAGGTTGGTAAAATGACGACCCCGCTGGGCAGGGTGCTGTCCGTGGCGGTCAGGCGGGTCAGCGGGGTCACCCGCTCATACAAGAGTTGGTACAGTTGCGCCGCCTGGGCCTGGTCGCGCGTCAAGAGGGCGACCTTCCCGAAGTCGGCTTGGGCGGCGGTTACGGCAGCCACTAAGTCGGCGTGCCATTGCGCCGGTGTTTGGCTGATCAATAGCTGCGGAATCGCACCATGCCGGGTGAAGGAAATAATTTCGTCCCCGTCGGGCAGAAGGGCCTTGGCAAAGTCGGTGATCTCCTTAGTGGACCGGTACGACCGCCGCAGGGCGACTAATTTGGGGTGCTTGGCGGCCAGTAATTCCTGGGTTTGCGCCAGGAGGGTGGTCGGGGTGATCAGCGGGTAGAAGAGGGCTTGTTCGCTGTCCCCCAGAATGGTGAACTTCGCCAGCGGGAAGGCGTGGCGCAGGTAATACAGCATCGCGGGTGAGTAGTCTTGCATTTCATCAATAAAGACGTACTGGAAGGCCCGGTTGACCCCGCTGCCGCTCAATAAGTCGCGCAGGTACATTAATGAAGCGGTGTAGCTCAGGGGCAGCCGGTGAAATTCGAGCTGTTCATCGTACCGCTGGGTCAAAGCCGCCGCGTCTTTAATCGGCAGCTGGGCCAACAGGTCGTGGTACTGGGCGTAGTAGTCAATGAAGTAATTATTGTACAGGGCGTCATAAACCTGACGGAGCCGCCGTTTGGCCCACCGGCGGGCCAGGTAGGCATTCAGTTGTTCCGGACTGGCAAAGTCATCCACACTGTGTTTGCCCAGTAACTTGGTGATTTGCTGGGTGGTCAGCGCGTCGAGTTCCTTGGCGACCCAATCCTGCCGCGCTTCCGTCGCAATCCGGGCTTTCAACTCTTTAATCAGGGCGTTTTTGGTCGCTAAGAGCCGCTGTTCGACTGGCAAAGCGGTCGGCTGCGCGGCATACACGGTTGCGATGTGGTCAGCTGAGAAGAAAGGTTCCTCGTTAAAGCGGATTGGAACAAAGCAGGGCTGCACTTGTCCCGCGGCCATTTTAGCCAGGTAGGCTTCGACGGCCTGCATCATCGCCGCGGATTCAAGAAATTCCCGGCCGTTGGCGTGTCCGTGGCTGGTCTCGTAGCGGTCAAAGAGGGTCTCAACTTGCAAGCCTTCAAACCGCCGCCTCAAAAAGCCGGCCAGGGTGACTTGGCGCATGTTCTTTTCCCCGAGCTTGGGCAGGACCTGGGAAATGTACTGGGAAAAGAGCAGGTTCGGCGAGAAGAGGACGATTTGATCAGCGTTTAAGGAATCGCGCGCATGGAAAAGCAGGTAGGCAATCCGCTGCAAGATCGCCGAAGTCTTCCCGCTGCCGGCCACCCCTTGGACGACCAGTAAGTCACTTTGCGTATTGCGGATGATGTCGTTTTGTTCCTGCTGAATCGTGGCGACGATTGACTGCATGTACTGGTCGTTTTGTTGGCCCAAGGCGGCTTGGAGCATTTCATCGCCGACGGTTTCGTTGGTATCAAACATATTGGTGATTTGACCGTCGACGATGGTGAATTGCCGCTTTTTCACCAACTTGGTGGTTTGCGGACCGTTGGGGGTCGGGTAAGTCACCGTCCCCAGGGTCCCGTTGTAATAGACTCCAGAAATCGGCGCCCGCCAGTCGTAGATCAAAAAGTCGGTCTTATCGCTGTTCATCAGCGAAGCCACCCCAATGTAGAGCGATTCAGGTTCCCGTTCGCCCGGATCGAGGATGTCAATCCGGCCAAAGTAGGGACTCTTCTTTAATTCTTGGAGGGTAGCGAGCTGGCGCTTTAGGATCTCTTCGTTTTCGCTGGCTTGGAACAGCAAGCGCCGTTGTTGTTCGATTTCGGCCCGGGATTCGGCAATGTCGTCAATTTCGTAGCGGTTAATGGACGTGTTGGCGCCGTAGTTTTTTTCCACCGCCCGGGTTTCGGCGTGGGCCTTGGCTAAGGCCGCCTTGGTCCGGGTGATTTGCTCTTCAATGGCCGCGATTACGGCATCGACCCGGGCTTGTTCGGCTTGGCGTTCAGGATCAGTTGACTTCACGTGCAAAGTGCCCCCTTTGTGCTAAATAATAGGTAGAAAGAATTTTTTCGGTCAAGTGGGTTTGACAATGTTTCTATTGTAGTGAGAACCCCCGCTTAGGGCAAGCCGAAAGTTGCCGCTCGGGCGGTGGGCCCCGACTTTTTGAGAAAAGCGATCGTCAATTGGTGTCGGACCGGCGAGAAAATGGTAAGATTAAAAGTGATATTTTAATGGTGAAAAAATAAATGTGAAGAGAGGTGAGGAGCCGTGGAAAACCTGGCGATTGTGGATCTGGGCTCCAATTCAGCCCGCCTGGCGATCACCAAGATTTCTCGCAACGGGGAGTTTCATGAGGTGAAGCGGGTTAAGGAAAACAGCCGGTTGTCCGAGGGGATGGGTCCCGAGCGGATGCTCCAGCCTGCCGCGATGGATCGGACCATCGCGGCTTTAAAACGGTTCAAACGCCTGTACACCGGGATGCCCAATCTGACGGTGGTGGCGATTGCGACGGCTGCGGTCCGGCAAGCCAAAAATCAGGCCGTATTTTTAAAGCGGGTCAAACAAGAAGTCGGGATCGAACTGCGGGTCTTATCGGGCCGGCAGGAAGCCTACTATGACTACCTGGGGGTGGTGCGCACCTTAAAGATGGACCACTGCTTGATTTTAGATGTCGGGGGCGCCAGCTGTGAGCTGGTCTTGGTCCAAAACCAACGGGCCCGCGACCTGATTTCCCTGCCCTTTGGCGCGGTCAATCTGTCCGAGCAGTTTCACTTGGGCGGCTTCGTCAAGGCCAGTGATTTGTTCCGGGCCGAAACGTTGGTGACCGACCGCTTTAACAAGGTCCCGTGGCTACGCTTTGCCAACCGGGTGCCGATTGTCTTATTAGGTGGGGCCAACCGGACCCTAGCACGGATGAGCAAGTCGCACCGGCACCAACAAAACGGCCGGATTCATGGTTACCGGCTGTCCTCGCGGGTCGTATATGCGACCTTTCGGGAATTGTTAAACCGCAACCTGGCCCAACGCAAGAAGATGAATGGCTTGGAAGCCGACCGGGCCGACATTATCATCGGCGGGATGCTGCCCTTGATTTGCTTGTTGCAACGCAACAGCGACGGCCGGGTGATTTTCTCGGAAAGCGGAGTGCGGGAAGGGATTATTACGGAGTATATTCAGCAGCGACAAAAGGGGGCGCAGACTGATGACTGAGGAATGGCAACGCGGCTTTTACCGCCGCAGCTTGGCCCAACGACAAACGTTACTGGCCCACGGTCGTGATTTGGGGCCACTCGGGGAGGCCCAGCTGCAAATCAACGCCACGCCAGAGCATGATCTGGTAATTGAAAATTACGTGACTGATTATCGGGTTCCTGAGGGACTGGTCTTAGGCCTAGTCGTCAACGGGCAACCGTACACGGTCCCGATGGCCACGGAAGAACCCTCGGTGATTGCGGCGGCTTCCAACGGGGCCAAGCGGGTCGCCCAAAGCGGCGGTTTTACGGCCGTAATTCAAGAGCGGCAAATGATCGGGCAGGTCGTCTTACAAAACGTGACCGATCCCGACCACGTAATTACCGATTTATTAATGCACAAGGCGGAGTTGCTCCAGCTGGCCAACGCCGCCCGGCCGTCAATGCAAAAACGCGGTGGCGGCGCGGTAGACCTGCAGATTCGCCCCTTGGGCAGCTTTGTCAGTGTCGATTTGTTAGTTGACGTGCAAGATGCAATGGGGGCCAACTCGGTTAATACGATGGCCGAAGCCGTGGCCGCGCACCTACGGGAGAATGGTTACGATGTCTTGACCGCCATTCTCAGTAACTTGGCGGATCATTCCTTGGTGACGGTCACTTGTCAGGTGGCCTTTGCCGACCTGGCGACGGCCGCGCTTGATGGCGAAACCGTCGCCCAGCGGATCAGTGCCCTTAGTAATTTGGCCCAGGTCGATCCCTACCGGGCGGCAACCCATAACAAGGGGATCATGAACGGAATTGATGCGGCCGTACTGGCCAGTGGCAATGATTGGCGCGCGATCGAAAGTGGTGCTCACGCCTACGCTGCCAAGGACGGGCACTACCGGGGGCTGGCGGTCTGGACCGTTGGCGCCGAAGGGTTAATGGGGATGTTAGAACTCCCGATGCCGGTCGGGACGGTCGGTGGGTCGATCAAGTTGACCCCCCAGTCGAAGTTGAACTATCAAATCAGTCAGATTCAGTCCGCCAAGGAACTGGCCCAAGTGATTGCCAGCCTGGGCTTGGCGCAAAACCTGGCGGCTTTGCGGGCGTTAGCGACAACCGGAATTCAAGCCGGCCACATGAAATTGCAATACCGGTCATTGGCCTTGAGCGTGGGAGCGACCCCCGCTGAAGTGCCCACCCTGGTGGCCCGCTTGGCGACGGAAAGTCACGTTGATGCGGCTAAAGCAACAGCACTGTTACGGGAGATGAGAGAAAATGAGCGAAAAGATTGAATTGAATGCAACGGTTCAAAAACTGTTGGCCGAAGTAAATGATCGCTACCCCGACGGGAGCGTCTTTGTCCAGTTTGGCGACCAAAAGACCGGCTACGTGCGGCATGACCAAGCCAGCCAAAAGGTCTTGCCCGGCGGCCTCTTTATTACGGTCAATGATGTGACGGCGCCCGATTACACGGCGTCGCACGAATTGTTGCACTTGTTGATGTTATTGCAGGGCTTCCCGCAGATCTTCTTTTCCTTGTCCTTGGGCAATGCGCAATTGGATGAACAAATGATGATCATGGCGACCGACCTTTACGACGTGGCGATGCACCGGGTGGTGGTGGAGGTGCAACGTCAACACGGCCTGATCGATGATACGGTCGAAGCGGCTTATCTCAAGGGGATTCAAGCGACCCTGACGCCGGAAAAAGATGGCGACAACGACGAACGAACCTTGCGTCTGTTGACCCTCTTGGACGCCCTGGTCTTTTATGGCGACCACCTCGACCAGGTTGCGTCGACCTTGACGGCCGCTTACCCGGTCGCCTTTGCGGCGGCGCAAAAGTTGTCCGCGGCCTGGGCTACTAAGCCGGTGGACTCACCGTTTGAGATGCGGCGCCAAATTGTCAAATTGTTCCGGCTTTTTGACGAACAAATGCAGGCCTGGGGCTTACCTGCCTTACACAACAATGACTTCACCACCTTAACCCCGGCCTTAAGTGAACGGCAGCTGCGCTTGAAGGTCCGGCAGGTCTTTGAAATTTTCCATTCGGATATGCAAAGCCGCCACGGGGAAAAGGAGGTCTACGTCGGAATCCGGCGCAACGACCGGCAGAACTCTTTTGTCCTGCCGGCGCCCCAGCCGAATACTCCGGACGCCTTTGTCAAGTGGTATGACACGCCGGTCCAGACCTTCTTAGAGGACCGGGGGATCCCGTATCTGGTAAGGAAGTGAACGCATGGATGCCCAAATTCAAGCCGCTTTTGATGCGGCCCAGCAGATTGTCTTTTTGACCGGGGCGGGGGTGTCGACCGCCTCGGGGATTCCCGATTTTCGTTCGGCCAATGGCTTGTACACTAAGAATCGCAATGCTGAGTATTACCTGAGTCACCGTTATTTTGCCAGTGACCCGGCCGGCTTCTACCAGTTTTGTAAGGACAACTTGTACTTTCCGGCGGCCCAGCCGAATGTCATTCACCAAAAGCAAGCGGCCTTGACCCAGCAGGACCGGGCGGTGGTAATTACCCAAAATATCGACGGGCTTTACGAAAAGGCCCAGACTAAGCACCTGGTCAATTTCCACGGGACCTTGGAGCGGGTTTACTGTGAAAAGTGTCACCAGACCGTGCCGGTGGCGGACTACTTGCACAGTCGCTTGCACGCCGCCGACGGGGGTGCCTTGCGGCCGGATATTGTCTTATATGATGAAGCCATTCCGGAGGCGGCCCTGCAGCAGTCACTGGTAGCCTTGCAGGCGGCTGATCTGGTCGTGATCGTGGGCACGTCGATGCAGGTCTACCCGTTTGCCGGGTTGTTGAACTACGCTAATCCGGCGGCCCAAATCCTGGCAATTAACCAAGAACCGCTGAATTTACCGGTTGATTTTACAATGCTCACGGGTGATGCGGTGGCCTTCTTCACTGAATTAAAAATTTAAGGCAAATTAGTATCGTTACATTGTAAAGTGTGTTAGCATGGCTAATGCACTTTTTTCGTAGAAAGGGGGACCAGACGATGTCCAAACTGGTCAAACGGACGATTGCGATTATGATCGTCTGTGAATTTTTAATCTGCCTCGGGCTTAGCCTGATTTTCCCGGTCATGCCCTTTATCAAAAATGAATATCATTTTTCGGCCTTTGATATGGGGGTGATGTCAGCCCTGTTTGCCCTGGTACAATTTGTCGCTTCCCCAGTGGTCGGTCGTTGGTCGGATCGGCTCGGTCGAAAGCCGATGTTGATCTGGGGGATGGTGTTGTTTGCCATTGGGCAATTGATCTTTGCGGTCGGCAACACCCTGTGGATTTTTGATTTTTCCCGGGTCATCGATGGCCTGTCGGCTGCGATGTTTGTCCCAACCTCGATGGCGTTGGCGGCCGATATTACGACCCCGCGGGAACGGGCCAAAGTGATTGGCTGGCTGTCGGCCGCCTTTAGTGGGGGCTTAATCCTGGGCCCGGGCCTGGGCGGGATTCTGGCGGCCTGGGGCTACAAGGTCCCGTTTTGGGTGGCCGGGATCCTCGGCGGGCTGGCAACTTTGGTGGCGCTGGTTTGGTTGCCGGATGATCGCAAAGTTGACCTGGGCCAACCAAGTGAATCAGCGCCAACGTCGCCGGCTCCCGGCTGGGGGAAGTATCGGCACTTAATGACCCGGCCAATGTTGATTTTATTTGCGATGATCTTAGTGGCCGCCTTTGGGTTGGCCGGCTTTGAAAGTATTTACAGTCTGTACGTCAATGAGGTGCACCAGTTTGATTTAGCCGCGATCGCGACCGTTTTGACTTTAAACGGGATTTTGTCGCTTATCTTGCAGGTCTTCTTCTTTGAAAAGTTGGTTGTTTGGCTGGGCGAAGTCAAATTAATTCGTTACAGTTACTTGCTCAGCGCGTTAGCAACCTTGGTCGTGATCTATGACCACTCTCATTGGCAAATCATCGTTGCCACCCTGGTGGTCTTCGAGGCCTTTGATTTGCTGCGGCCGGCGATTACCACCCTCTTGACGAAGGCCAGCACCAAGGATCAGGGGTTGATCAACGGGATGAACATGTCTCTGACCAGCATCGGGAATATTTTTGGCCCCCTCTTATCCGGGGCGACCCTAGACTGGAACTACCAGTACCCGTACTTGATTGTGACGGTCTTCTTGCTGGTGGCCTTTGGGATCTCATTTGGCTTGCGCAAATTTACGGCGCAAAATTAACCAAATTAAAATTAGTTCGGAATGGTTCAGTTGGGGAGTTCTCCAGCTGAATTTTTTCTTTTCAAAGGTCAAACCTTGTCAGACTGCCCTTTCCCGTCGCTGGCCCCGGAACGGAGGGGCCGGTGGAAAGCGGAAATATGGTATACTTAACGCAATCTTTCACAAAAAATTACGTAACGGAGTGACAAAAATGGCAAGGGTAAAACTCCAGGATGTCGCCAAACTCGCCGGCGTCTCAGTAACGACGGTCTCGCGGGTCTTAAATAACCGCGGCTACCTGAGTAAGCAAACAATTAATAAGGTCCACCAGGCAATGGAGGAACTCAATTACCGCCCGAATGCGGTCGCCCGTCAGCTCTATAAGCAACGCACGGATCTCGTCGGCTTGGTCTTTCCGACCGTCAACAACCCCTTTTTCGGTCAGCTGGAAGCAGAATTGGAAACCCGGCTCTATGAACTGGGCTACCGGGTGGTAATGGGCAACAGCCAAAATAACCCGGGGAAAGAAGAGCAGTACTTGCAATTGCTGTTTAACGGTCAGATTGATGGCTTGATAGTCGGGGCCCACAATGAGGGGATTGAAGCCTACCATAATACCAATTTACCGATTGTTTCGATTGAACGAATTGTCAGCAAGCAGATCCCGGTCGTGGCCGCGGATAATTACCAAGGGGGCTGCTTAGCCACCCAACGCTTGCTTGACGCGGGCTGCCAACACATTATCCACACTAATTATCCAGCGACGTTGGCCACGCCCAACCAAGAGCGGCGGCGGGGTTACGAAGAGTTAATGACCAAGTATGGCCGGGAAAAGCTGACTTATGAGATCAGCTTTGATTTGCCAGATGACCAAAAGGCGGGCAAACGGGTCCCTGAAGACGTCAAAGTAATTGGTTACGACGGGGCCAGTTCGACGCGGTTGCTCTTCCCGGATTTGACAACGATCCAACAGCCGATCCCCGAAATGGCGCAAGCCGCCGTCGATTTGCTGCAAAAACGCTTGGCAGGACAAGCGGTGGAATCCGTGACCCTACCGGTAAAACTGATCCCGGGGTTAACCGGGTAAAGGAAATTTGACTGGTCCCTTGGTGGGATCAGTTTTTATTTTTCGTTTATGTCATGCGGTTGACACAAAGCGGATAAAGCGCTAACATAAGAAACATAATTAGAAAACGATTACGAGAGGAAGATGGATGATGGAAAACCAAGAAAAGACCTTTATTTTATGGCTGGGTCGGATTGCCAGCGTAATTGCTGTTTTGATGTATGTTTCCTACATTGCCCAGATTCAAAAGAACTTAGCCGGCATCAAGGCCGCACCTTTGCAACCCTTTGTGGCGGGGGTCAACTGTACGCTTTGGAGCATTTATGCCTTCTTTAAGCGGGACCGGGACTGGTTTGTCTTTTGGGCGAACTTCCCGGGGATTTTCTTTAGCTTTGCCACTTTTGCCACTTGTTTCTAACTTCTTCGCGGCCGCTGGCGAGTGGCGGCGTTTTTTTTACAAAACATGTTGACTTTTAAATAACAGGTGTTAGAATAAAGCTGTAATTTTTAAACCAACAGATTTACCAGAAACGGGGGAATGAATGATGAAATACGGAATTACTGCGGCCACCGGGCACTTTGGTCAAGCGGCGGTGGCAGCCTTAAATGAATTAGTCGGGGCGGATCAAGTGGTGGTGATCGCCCGGAATACGGCGAAGGCCCAGCAACTTTTTCCGGTCAATGAAGTCCGTCATGGTGACTATGGTGAACCGGCCAGTTTAGCCCCGGCCTTAGCCGGGGTGGACCGGGTCCTGTTCATTTCTTCTCAACCAGGGGGTGCCGTTAGCCGGGATGTTCAACACCAAAATATGGTGGCCGCTTTAGCGGCGGCCAAGGTCGACCGGGTCGTTTACACCAGTTTCCCACACGCCGATCAAGCCCAGAGTTGGCTGGCGGCTGATCACCAACTGACGGAACAGGCCTTGCGCGCGGCTGGTGTTCCGGCCGTAATGGTGCGCAACAACTGGTACTTGGAGAGCGAAGCCAGCTTCCTGCAAGCCGTCGCGAATGGTCAACCGGCGGCCTACTGGGCCCGGCAACCACTGGGCTGGGCCTTGGAAAAGGAATACGCGGCCGGGGCGGCCAAGGTCTTAACTTTAGCGGATCCAAAGCCAGTTTACGAGTTTGCCGGCTCCATCACGTCCTACGCTGAATTAGGCGCTGCCACGGCCCAAGCTAGTGGCCAGCCCAATTCGGCGACCCAGGTCAGTCAAGCTCAATACATTGCTGGCTTAGAACAAGCGGGGTTGGATCATGCGACGGCGGCGCTGTACGCGTCCTTCCAAGCGCCAGCTGATCAAGGGGACTTAAAGCACGCCAGCGATGATTTGCTAACGGTCCTGGGCCACGCTTTGACGCCACTGCCGGTTGCCATTCAAGCAGTATTGGCGGAATAAGCTAAATGTGGTATTCTGGCTAGGAAATGGCGAGGAGGAAATTAAAATGAAATTTTCCCATAAATTAAGTGATGCCATCCACATCCTGGCCTACCTGGCAATTTTTCAAAGCGGGGATCGTTCCAGCAAAGCGATTGCGGCTAGCATTGAGGCCAACCCGAGCGTAGTGCGCCTATTAATGGCCGACCTAAAGCGGGCTGGGCTGATTGAAAGCCACCCGGGGGCCGCCGATCCGGTCTTGACCAAGGCCCCGGCTACGATTGACTTGTTGACGGTTTTTCGGGTAGTCTCGATGAACCACACCCTGTTGCACATCGATCCCAAGACCAATCCAGCTTGTCTGGTCGGGGCCAATATTCAAGGCACCTTGGACGAATTGTACGGGCGGGTCCAAGCGGCAGCCGAAGCCGAATTAGCCCACTTGACCCTCCAAGATGTGATTGATGGGATCCACCAACGGGCAAAGTAAAAAGCTATTCCGGGAGCGCCGGAATAGCTTTTTTGTTTCGGGGGGTACAATAAAAGTGATCATAGGGTTTGATAAAGGAGGGGATTCGATGAATCAGTGGTTATTTTTGGCAGCGTTGTTGCTGGTAGTTTTGGCGATCCAGTATTTGCGGGGCCGGTGGTTGACGACCTTGGCTTGGCAACGGCACCAGCAAAGGTCACCCGCTCAGCTGGCCCGCTTGGCCAAAGCCTTAGCCTGGCCGTTATTGATCGTGGCCCTAGGCTGCTTGAGCTTAGCTATCGACAATCCCTTCTGCCGGCAGGCGGCCTTGGGGTGCTATTTAGTGGGCGCGCTGGGGCTGGTTGGGACCCAACTGTACTACCGGCATCATCATTAAAAATCAAAGCCGTGGCTTGGGATGGACCAGGTCACGGCTTTTGCTGTGGTTAATTTAAGACGTACTTTTCAATCGCTTCAGCAATCCCATCGTGGTTGTTATCAGCCACGACGACATCGGCGCAGGCCAAGGTGGAAGGAATGGAATTGCCCATCGCAACCCCGATGCCAGCGGCTTCAATCATTGATTCATCATTTTGGGCGTTGCCAATCGCCATTACTTCGGCCATTTCGAACCCGAGGTGCTGGGCCAAGGCGGTCAGGGTGTTGCCCTTGCCGGCCTTAGGGTTGACGGCTTCGAGGTAGTATTCCTCACTGCGTACAAAGGCAAAGCGCGCTTTGAGGTCCGCCGGTAATTCGGGCAAGATGGCGTCAATTTTGGCCGGTTCATCCGTCAGCATCACCTTGCCAATCTCGAGTTGTTCGCGCATCGCCAACAGCTGGTCCATCGTCCTAAAACGGATCGGCATCGAGACCAAGTCGGATTCGTGAACGGTGTAGGGGCTGAGGTCCTGGTTGGCCGAGTAGATATAATCGGCGGTTTCGATGATTGACTTCACCCCGTGCTTGCGGTAGAAGTTTTCCAGGTCCAGATAGTCATCAAAGTCAACCGTGGCGTTGACGATCACGTCCTGGCTGGTCGATTGGGCCAGGCCACCGTTGTAGCTGACCACGTATTGATCAGCCTGACCGTTAAGGTGTAATTGATCTAAGTAGGCCACGACCCCGGTCATTGGCCGGCCGGTACATAAGACGACCTTGATCCCGGCGGCGGTGGCCTTCGCTAAGGCCGCCTTGGTCTTGGGGGTGATTTCGCGTTGGTCATTGATTAACGTGCCGTCGATATCGATGGCAACCAGTTTGATAGTCATAATAAAATCCTTTCTCGGTTTAGATTAAGTGATTGTTGTGCAAATAACTTTGGAATTCGTCGTAAATCGGTTGGAAGATCTCGATGTCTTGGTGCTGTTCGAGCATTTCCTTGGGGAAGAAGAAGCGCATGTCGCCGGCTTCTTTGCCCGCGACGCTGGCGACTAAGGTCGAAACTTGGGATAGTTCGACCAACTCCCCGTTGGGTTGGACCAGTTCAATCTGACTTTGGGGCGTTTGCGCCTGCGGATTGTAGACATCATAGGGGAGTTTATACGATGAATTGGTTGCCGTGTAGTAGTCGGCATTAAAGCCGGCGGTGGCGATCAAATCCCGTAATTTGGGCAGCCGGGCGGCCGAGGCTTCGTCGTAAAGGACCGATTTGAAGGGGCGCCGGTTTAAAAAGCGGTCGGCCAGGTCCGCTAAGATGTCATCGCTGGCGTGGCGCCAGTGGGTAAAGTAAGTGGTCAGCACGCCGTCATCTAAAGTCAGGTAATCTTCTAGGGAAAAGCGGCCGTTGAAAAAGGGCATCAACAATTGGGGCAAAAACTCCGGTTGGTAGTCGTTGGGGTGTTGATAGAGCCACTTAGCCCGCTTGAGTTGGTGGGCCAAGATGACTTCCAGCGACCGGGAAACCGGGTGAAAGTAGACCTGCAGATACATTTGCAGGCGGCTGAGGATGTAGTCTTCAACGGCGTGCATCCCGGCAATTTCAAAGGCAATCCCATTTTGGACGGGACGCATCACCTTTAAGACCCGGTCAAGGTCAAACTTGCCGTAGTTGGTGCCGGTATAAAAAGCGTCCCGCTGTAAGTAGTCCATCCGATCGGCATCAATTTGCGATGAAATCATCTGGACGACTTGGGGGTTGGCATAAGTATGGTCGATGACGCTGGCCACCTGGGCCGGAAAGTCGGGACTGACCCGCCGTAAAATCTGGTTGATATTGGTTTCCGGACTGGTGATCAGGCGCTGGGTAATCGTTTCGTGGTCGGTATGAAAGATGTGTTCAAAGGTGTGGGAGAAGGGGCCGTGGCCCAGATCGTGCAACAAAGCGGCGCACAGGGCCACCGGCCGTTCGCGGTCGTTCCACAAGCCGTCGCCAGCATCCTGGCTCGGGTAATTGCGTTGAAAATGATTGCACATCCGGCGGGTAATTTCGTAGACCCCCAGGCTGTGGCCAAAGCGGGAGTGCTCAGCCCCGTGGAAAATCAAGGCACTGGTCCCTAGTTGCTTGACCCGGCGTAGGCGTTGAAACTCCGGGGTGTTGATCAAATCGAGGATGATTTGGTTATCAACGACGATGTAATGGTGGATCGGGTCGCGAAAGACCTTTTCCTTTGGCAGTTGTTCATCGAAAAAGCCCATGGTAATTCCTTTCTGTCAAGTTAAAGTTAGTTTCCATTATAACGAACTTTGGTCGGGGACGAAATATTTCCGGACCGATCAAATTTGAGAAGCGGTCCGCTTTTACTTATAATAGAGGCAAACTGAGACGGGGTGAAGATGATTAAGACAGAAACGGCCGTGCAGGTCAGCCTAAAAATTGAAGCGATGATTGACGGGGAATTTGAACGCTTTACCTTTCAAGAGGCGGGGCGTTTGGTCAGTTTGAATGATCACCAGCACTACTTAACCTATACGGAACACCAAGCGGGTCAAGCCACGCCGGTCCAGATGCGCCTGGATGCGGGCGCTTTGAGCGTGACCCGGAATGGGGCCCGGCGGACGCGATTGCAATTTAACCCGCAGGAGCCCACCCTGAGCCATTACCGAACCGAATACGGGGTTTTGAGCCTGCAAGTTGAGACCGCCGAAGCTGTTAGCGAAATGGACTGGGCGGCGGCCCAAGGGCACTTGCGCTTGCGGTACCGCTTACACAACGAGAGTGGGTTGATCGGTAACTACTACCTTGATTTAAGCTTTGAAAGATAGTATTATGTAAGTTGGACTTTTATGTAGATAACGACGCAAAAGCGCCCCCCGTGCCTGGTGCGGGCGGGCCCATTATTTTTGAAGGGATGTGCACCAATTTGGATTTAAAGGTTTTCGATGGCCAAGATAAGTCAGAACTCTCAATGGTTGAGGTCGCACATGCGATCCTGGCTTACCATGGGGAAGCAATGGCCTTTGCTGATTTAACGAACGAAATTCAACAGTACCTTGGCAAGAGCGATGAAGAAATTCGCGAACGGCTTTCCCAGTTCTACACGGACTTGAACGTCGACGGCAGCTTTATCTCCCTGGGTGACAACACTTGGGGCTTGCGTGCATGGTACCCATTTGAATCAATCGACGAAGCCACGATCGGGGAAACCGATGATGACGATGAAGATCGGCCAAAGAAGAAGAGTCGCAAGGTTAATGCCTTCTTGGCCGGTAGCGATGACGATGATGATGTCATCGACTACGACAACGACGACCCTGAAGACGATGATCTAGCCGACACTGATGATGACAGCGACGACTACGATGACGATGATTACGATGATGACAATCCGGTTGATGATGACGATGATGATAACAACATCGAAGACCAATTGTCAGAGTTGGATGACGAAGACTTCGGCGACGACGATGAAGACGACGAAGAAGAGGATGACGAAGAATAAGTTTTAACGAACTTATGGCTTGACTATCCACGACGGAGTCAGTATTATGATACTTGGGCTCCCAAGAATTTCTTGGGCCAATGAAGATAAAATTAAGGCTCCCTGTTTCAGCAATTGAAGCGGGGAGTTTTTACGTTTGGCGCACCCCTTGTCAGCCGACTGAAGCGCGCCGGTGGGCTGAAAGTGCTAGAAAACGCAAAGCAAAGGAGACAAGCATGACGAAGTATATTTTTGTGACTGGTGGGGTTGTATCATCGCTGGGGAAGGGGATCGTAGCCGCTTCCCTGGGCCGTTTGCTGAAGAACCGGGGGTTAAAGATCGCGATTCAAAAGTTCGATCCTTACATTAACGTTGACCCGGGGACGATGAGCCCTTACCAACACGGGGAAGTCTTCGTGACTGATGACGGGACGGAAACCGACCTGGACCTTGGTCACTACGAACGGTTTATTGACAACAACTTAAACAAGTACTCCAACGTCACGACTGGGAAGATCTACTCTGAAGTTTTGCGCAAGGAACGGCGGGGTGACTACTTAGGCCGCACGGTCCAAGTAATTCCCCACATTACCAATATGATTAAGGAAAAGATCCAACGGGCCGGGGAAAGTACCGACGCTGAAGTTGTGATCACAGAAATCGGGGGGACCGTGGGGGACATTGAATCCCAACCATTTATGGAAGCGATCCGGCAAATGAAGAAGGACGCCGGCGAAGACAACGTCTTATACATTCACACCACCTTGGTCCCATACTTAGGGGCGGCCGGCGAAATGAAGACCAAACCAACCCAACACTCCGTGCGGGAATTGCGGGGCTTGGGGATTCAACCCAACATCTTGGTTTTGCGGACTGAAAAGCCGGTTGATGACGACATGCGCAAGAAGATCGCCCTCTTTTGCGACGTGGATCCAACGGCCGTGATTGAATCAATGGACGTGCCAAACCTGTACGAAATTCCGCTGAACATGCAAAAGCAGGGCTTGGATCAATTAGTAGTCGACCACTTTAAGTTAGACGTCCCAACGGCCGACATGCGGGAATGGACCAAGATGGTCGACCACATTGAAAATGAACTGACCAAAACGGTTAAGATTGCGATGGTTGGGAAGTACACGGACCTGCAAGATGCCTACATTTCAGTAAACGAATCCTTGCGGCACGCCGGCTATCCGGTGGATGCCAAGGTGGAAATTGACCACTTTAACGCTGAAACGATCACGCCTGACAACGTGGCGGAGGTCTTGGGTGGCTACGATGGGATCCTGGTCCCAGGGGGCTTTGGCAGCCGGGGGATCGAAGGGATGATCACGACGGCACAATATGCCCGGGAAAATGACGTTCCGTACATGGGGATTTGCTTGGGGATGCAAATTGCGACGATCGAATACGCCCGCCACGTGCTGGGGTATGCGGATGCCAACTCAACGGAATTTGATCCCAATACCAGTCACAACATCATTGACTTGATGAAGGACCAAGCGGACGTTGAAGACCTCGGGGGGACCCAACGGTTGGGGGCCTACGCTTGCAAGCTGGTTGATGGGACCAAGGCAGCGGCCGCTTACGGTCAAAGCTTGATTCACGAACGGCACCGTCACCGTTATGAATACAACAATGCTTACCGGGCTGAATTAGAAGCCGCCGGCTTAAAGGTGGCTGGGGTCAACCCAGAACGCAACCTGGTCGAAATCGTGGAAGTTCCAACCAACCGCTTCTACATGGCGGCCCAATACCACCCTGAATTCTTGTCCCGGCCAAACCACCCAGAAGGCATGTTTGCGGCCTTTGTCAAGGCCGCCTTGGAAGGGCAAGCCGACTAATCACTAATGCGATTAAACCTGAAAGATTGTTCCGCACAGCGGGGCAGTCTTTTTTGGTAGCTTGAGTTGCTTTTTGCCGGGGAAGCGGGTACATTGAAACTGAATGAATGAGGCCGCTTTACTAATGACCGCACTTGGTTGTGACCGCTTTTTTAGCGCCCGACCAGAAAAAAGTGGGCGGATCGTGATCGAATTGTTAAGAATCCCGGTAAAAGGTTGTAATTTCGCGCTTTATTCATTATCATATCTATTGACTGTTTCAATTTCGTAAGACAGGTTGAACAATGAATTAATAGCGTGATTAAGTGAGGAAAGACCAACATGAAAAAAATGATCATTCAAGGAGGAAACCGTCTGTCGGGTGAAGTAACCATCGGTGGTGCCAAGAACAGTACCGTGGCCTTGATTCCGGCGGCCATCTTAGCCGACACTCCTGTGCAGTTTGATACCGTGCCGGACATCCTGGATGTTCACAACCTAATGATTATTTTGGAGTCAATGAACGTTAAGTCTGCCTTTTCCCACGGGGTGCTTGATGTTGACCCAACCCAAATCATGGAAGCCGAACTGCCCAGCAAGGCGATTAAGAGCTTGCGCGCGTCCTACTACTTTATGGGGGCGTTGTTGGGCCGGTTCCACCGGGCGACGTTGACCTTCCCCGGGGGCGATAACATTGGGCCCCGGCCGATTGACCAACACTTAAAGGCTTTTGAAGCCTTGGGGGCCACGGTGCACGAAGATGGCAGTACGGTGCATTTAGATGCTCCCAACGGCTTACATGGGAACCGGATCTTTATGGATATGGTTTCCGTGGGGGCGACGATTAATGCGATCCTGGCGGCCGTACGGGCTGACGGGGTAACGGTGATTGAAAACGCGGCCCGGGAACCAGAAATTGTCGATCTGGCGACCTTCTTAAACAACATGGGGGCTAAGATTCGGGGCGTCGGGACTGACGTGATCCGGATCACCGGGGTCAAGACCTTGCAATCGATGAACACCCATACGATCATCGCCGACCGGATTGAGACGGGGACGTACCTGTCTTTGGCCGCGGCCTTAGGGGACGGGGTGATGTTAAACAACGTGATCCCCGAACACTTGGAAGCCTTTACCAGCAAGTTGATGGAAATGGGCGTCGATCTGCAAATTGACAGTGATAAAATCTACGTTCCGCCGGTGACCGACCTTAAGCCAATCCACGTTAAGACGATGCCGTACCCGGGCTTTGCGACGGACTTGCAACAACCGTTGACGCCATTGATGGCCTTGGCAGCGGGGCAAAGCGTGGTGGTCGACACGATCTACCCGAAGCGGTTAAAGCACATTCCAGAATTGCAAAAGATGGGGATGCAAATTGAAGGCGGCGATGGGCGGATCTTGATCAACCATACCGATCAGGCGACCTTACGCGGGGCGGACGTCGAAGCCGGCGAAATCCGCGCGGGGGCTTCCCTAGTCATCACGGGGTTGATGGCGCAAGGCCAAACCGTTATCCACAAGGCCGATAATATTTTGCGCGGTTATGACCGGATCATCTGGAAGCTGAACCGGCTGAACGCCGATGTCAAGATTGAAGACGAATAAATTTTACCTCGGCTGGCCCGGGAACTGACGGCCTTTTTGGCGGTTGGCCCGGGTTCGTTGGTTGCTAATTGGAGCAAACTGTGTTATTCTGTCTAGGTTATTGAAAATAATCTATGTTTCAGGCAATGATTCATGGCAAAGGAGCGTATAAATTATGAAGCAAGGAATTCACCCAGATTACCACTACGTAGTATTTGAAGACTCTTCGACGGGCTTTAAGTTCCTGTCCGGGTCTACGGCTACGTCTAAGGAAACGGTTAAGTGGGAAGACGGCAACGAATACCCACTGATCCGGGTTGAAGTTACTTCCGACTCCCACCCATTCTACACGGGGAAGCAAAAGTTTACCCAAGCCGATGGGGCAGTCGACAAGTTCAACAAGAAGTACGGTCTCAAGTAATCAGAACGGGCTTCATTTTCAAAAGGACCGGCGTTTTTGCGCCGGTCCTTTTTTGCCATCCTGGGGTATACTAGAGTTAAACACCACGCAGCGTGGAAGGGGTGAGAAACGAATGCAGACCCAGTTAACGGATCAAGAACGGGTGGCCCTAGCCAAGTTGGAATACCAATTATTGGTTCCAGGGCAACCAATTAAGGTCGGGCGGTATCCGTTAGGACAGGTCCTGGCCCATATTTATGAGCCCGATGGCTTTCAGCTCTTTGTAATTGGCTCCGCAACGCAGCCGCGTGAGTTGGTCTTGTTATTTAAGGGCTCGTCAGGCTTGCGCAAAGGCAACCCGACGACTTGGAATGACGAATGGCTGGCCACCAACCTCCCCTTGCTGCAAGCACTTTTGCGCCACCAACGGCACATTCCGTCCCAACTGCAAACCGCGGCCCGGGTCTTGAATGGATTGGTGGCTCAGTATCCGCGGGCTAAATTTTTTATCTATGGTCACTCGCTCGGGGCGATCAATGCGCAGTTTGCCCTGGCCAATTGTCAACACCTAGGGCGGATTAAACACGCTTGGCTCTATGAGGGGGCCAATCTCTATCCGCTTTTGACCACCCGGGAGTGGCGACGGGTTCGGAAGTACCGGGCCCGGATTGACAACTATATTGATATTTTTGATCCGGTTACCCTGGGCTATACCAGCCCCACGGCTTTAGTGGGTCGGTTGCGCTATGTGGCCAGTGAACGGTGTTTGCTGCCGATCAGTCAGCACATGTGGGCCGGCTACCGCTTCAATGCCGCTGGGCAGCTCCAATTACGCGCCTTAGATGCCGATTTTTGGCGGACCACGCAGCGTGAGCAAGAATTGATCAATACGATTGCTACTTTACAGCAGTGGGAGCCAACCTGGCGTCCGGCGGCGCAGTGGGCCGCGGCGTTACGGGCGAGCCTGCCAGCGGAACTGAGCTTGGCCCAGCTGATTGAAGCGTGGGGAGCCACAGGTTGGCAGTCGCCGCTGCATTGGTGCCAGCTTCCCGAATGGTGGCGGGAAAGGAAAGAAACTTAAAATCGCCAGTCCCCGCGGTTAGGGCTGGCGATTTTTAAGTGGTGGAAAATCAGGCCTGGCTTTTTTGTAAGGGGAAGAAAACGTTGGCTAAAAAGAGGCCGAGGTTGACAGCGACCAGTCCAGCGGTGGCCAAGAAGACGGCCCCATAGTCAAACCACCCGGCCACGGCACCCCCGATCAGCGGGCCCAAAATATTGCCGATGTACATGGTGCTTTGGTTCCAGCTGAAGATGCGCCCGGTTAGTTCGGAGGGAGTTTGTTTGGCCAGAAGGGTCTGCACTTGCGGGAAGAGGGTGGCGTCCGCGATCCCAATCAGAAAACGCAAACCGCCTAATTGCCACGGGTTGCGCACGAAGGCTGAAGGGACAAAGCACAGGATGCTTAAAAGAAAGCCGGCAATCAGAATTTTTTGGGTCCCGATCCGATCGCCGAGGCGGCCTAAGCGCGGCGCCGCCAGCATGGTGGCAATCCCCGGCAAAGCAGCGATGATTCCACTGACGAAGGTCACCCCGGGACCGTTATGCATCAGCTCTTTAACAAATAAGGATACGATCGGGTTGATGGAATTGTTGGCGGCCTGAATAATCATGGTGGTTAATAACAAACCCAGCACGACTTGCGGGGAGCGTAAACTTTTGATGACCCCACTGGCGTGATCAAACTTAGCAGCGGTAACGGGGGTAAAGCCCTCTTCTTTTACGAGGAAGAAGCACGCCCAAAAGACGAGAAATAAGATCCCCCCGGTCACGAGGAAGGTGGCCCGGTAGGAAAAAATTTCCGCCAAACTGCCGCCTAGCAGGGGGCCGAGCAGGTTCCCGCCCGTGACGCCGGCCGCCATGGTACCGAGGGCCCGGCCCGCCTTGGCTTTCGGGGTTTCGGTCGCAATCAAAGCGTTGGAATTGCTGACAAAGCCAGCGAAGATGCCCTGGGCCATCCGTAACAGGATCAGTTCCCAGACGGTTTGGACCAGCCCCATTGCGGCAATCACAACCGCCATCCCTAGCGCGGCCCGCAGCAACATCGGTTTCCGCCCGATTCGGTCAGCCAGTTTACCCCATAGTGGCGAGGTGAGTGCCGACACGACATACATGCTGGCGAAGACCACCCCGGAATAAAAGGTTAGCTGCCGGGTGGTGAAGTCACCGAGCGTAGCGACGTACAGGGATAAAAAGGGCATAATTTCGGAAAACCCCATCCCGGCAAAAAAGACGCTGACCGAGAGCACCCGGAGGTTTCTGACCCATACAGGGGTCTGATTAGCAGCCAAAATAGCCGACCTTCTTTCATAAATGGTGTACAATAAACGAAGCTTATTTTACAACCACTGGTCAACGAGCTGTCAAGCCAGAATTGTCAGTGGGGATGGAGGAGAATATGCAAGCCAAACGATGGTTAAAACGGGTTGGCTGGTTGTTGTTGGTACTGGTCAGCCTCGCTTTAATTTTTAACCAACAGATTAAATACTATCTGGTCGGCAGTTACCGACCAACGATTACTAAGACCTTGGTACAAAAAAATCAGCAAAAGCAAGTCAATCAAAAGGATTTTGATTTTTCCCAAACCAAGGATCTGAACTTCCAAGCGGTCGCCAAGGCGCGCGCCAACAAGCAGGCGGTCAACATCATTGGGGAAATTTCGATCCCGGCCATTAAGATGACGATCCCGATTGCGACCGGGGTGTCCAATACCACCTTGGCCTTGGCAGCCGGGACCATGCGTCCGGACCAACAAATGGGGCAGGGCAACTACGCCTTGGCCGGTCACAACATGGCGCACGGTTCGAAGATTCTGTTTTCTCCGCTGTATTACCACGCGAAGGTGGGGCAAAAGGTTTATCTAACGGACATGAAACATGTTTACACCTACCGAATTTATGAGCGCAAGTTTATCCTGGCCACGCGGGTGGACGTAGTCAATGATACGCCCGAAAAAATTCTGACCTTGATTACTTGTGATGCGACCGGGGCCAATCGGCTGATGGTTCGGGCGAAGTATGAAGGCAAAGTCGCCTTTGATCAAGCGCCCAAGCACGTTCAACAAGCCCTCAGCAGCAAATACACGAATAAATAGGTAGCAGGTCGGCTCAAGGCAGTCGGCCTGTTTTAATGCAGAAAGGAAGTTTGCAATGGAAATTACGATTGGCCTGACCACCTGGAAGGAGCACCAAGCCCTGATTAAAGAAGCGCACCCGCTCACCTTGCGAGAATACGCCCAGCACTTGCCGGTCGTGGAAGTGGATACCTTCTTTTACGCCCTGCCACGGCTGAGCACGGTCCAAGCCTGGCTGGGGGAAGTTACGCCAGCCTTTCAATTTATCGTTAAGGCCCACCAAGCGATGACCAAACACCCCCAGGCCCAGTTGCCAGCCGGTCAAACCCTGGCCGAACTGTTTGGGCAGTTTCGCCAAGTCATCAGTCCGCTGGTGGCGGCTGGGCAGCTCAAAGCGATTCTCTTTCAATTTCCGCCGACCTTTACGGCGCTTCCGGCCAACATTGAATACTTGATGCAAATTCGCCGTTGGTTGCCCAAGTTGCCCTTAGCCGTGGAATTTCGCCACCAATCCTGGTTTAAGGCGGGGGTGCGGCAATCATTGATTAACTACTGCCAGGAATTGGGGCTGATTTTGGTGGCCGCTGATGAACCCCACCAGCTGCCGGCCAGTGTGCCCTTTGTCTTAGCAACGACTAACCCGCGTTTGGCCCTGCTTCGCTTGCACGGGCGCAACTCGGCTGGCTGGCAGCATACCGGGGCCGACTGGCGCGCCAAGCGCACCCTGTACTCGTATTCGGCCCAGGAGTTGGCCGAATTAGGGGCGGCGATCACAAGCTTGCAGCCCGCCCCGGCGGAGGTCTGCGTGATCTTTAACAACAATTCCGGTGGGGATGCGGCTCCCAACGCCCTGGCCCTGCGCGATTACTTGGGGTTGCACTTTACCGGCTTGGTTCCGCCTGACCCCGAACAGCTGGATTTGTTTTAGGGTGAGCGCTACAATCAGCCCCGAAACTTTGCTATACTAGAACTAATTAACTACTTCTGGAAAAGAGGAATTGCAATGGCAGCAGCAAAACCAACTTACTACATTACGACGCCGATTTACTACCCATCCGGGAAGTTACATATCGGGAACTCCTACACGACCGTGGCTTGTGATGCCGCTGCGCGCTTTAAGCGCCTGCGGGGCTATGACGTCTTTTTCTTGACGGGGACGGATGAACACGGGCTCAAGATTGAACAAAAGGCCGAAAAATTGGGTCAAACCCCGCAAGCTTACGTGGACGGAATGGCCAAGGGGATCAAGGAATTATGGCAACAATTGAAGATTACCAACGACAAGTTCATCCGGACGACCGATGATTACCACGAAAAAGCGGTCCAAAAGATTTTCCAACAACTCTTGGACCAAGGTGACATCTACAAGGGTAAGTACAGCGGTTGGTATTCCGTTGATGATGAAGAATACTTCACCGAAAGCCAACTGGCCGAAGTATACCGTGACGACCAAGGCAACGTGATCGGTGGGAAAGCGCCATCGGGCCACGAAGTTCAACTGGTGGAAGAAGAATCCTACTTCTTTAAGATGAGCAAGTATGCTGATTGGTTGATGGACTA
The DNA here is from genome assembly GCF_000312405.1 of Limosilactobacillus ingluviei str. Autruche 4. Classification (NCBI taxonomy): domain Bacteria; kingdom Bacillati; phylum Bacillota; class Bacilli; order Lactobacillales; family Lactobacillaceae; genus Limosilactobacillus; species Limosilactobacillus ingluviei. The sequence goes on from NZ_HE997174.1 coordinate 297,561, forward strand.
CTACCAAGCCCACCCGGACTTCATCCAACCCCAATCGCGGATGAACGAAATGCTTAACAACTTCTTAAAGCCGGGGCTAGAAGATTTGGCGGTCACCCGGACGTCATTTAGTTGGGGGGTTAAGGTGCCAAGCGATCCCAAGCACGTCGTTTACGTTTGGATCGATGCTTTATCCAACTATATTACAGCCTTAGGCTACGGCTCTGATGACGACGCCAACTTCAAGAAGTACTGGCCGGCGGATGTCCACATGGTCGGCAAGGAAATCGTGCGCTTCCACACGATCTACTGGCCAATCATGCTCCATGCGTTGGGGCTGCCACTGCCCAAGCACGTCATCGGCCATGGGTGGCTGACGATGCGGGAAGGCAAAATGTCCAAGTCCAAGGGGAATGTCGTTTACCCGGAAACGTTGGTGAACCGCTACGGTTTGGATGCGACTCGCTACTATCTGCTAAAGGCGATGCCGTTTGGTAACGACGGGGTCTTCAGTCCCGAAGACTTTGTCGATAAGGTCAACTACGACCTGGCCAACGACTTGGGGAACCTCTTAAACCGGACGGTAGCGATGGTTAACAAGTACCAAGCCGGCCACTTGGTTGGCCAGCCAACGGCGACGACGGCCTTTGATGCCGACTTGGAAGCAACCGCGGCGCAAGTCTTTACCAACTACGTACAGCTGATGGACGAAACTCGCTTTGCTGATGCCTTAAGCGAAATTTGGAAATTGATCGCCCGGGCCAACAAGTACATTGATGAAACCGAACCGTGGGTCTTGGCTAAGGACGACAGTCAAGCCACGGTCCTGTCAGATGTGATGACCCACTTGGCCAAGGCCTTGCGCTTTGCGGCGGCAATGCTGCAACCATTCATGCCAGATGTGCCGGCTGAAATCTGGCGTCAATTAGGCCTGGCTAGTGACCCGGTTTCCCTGGTGGACCTGAAGTTTGATGACTTCCCGGCGGAAGCGCAGGTCGTTGCCAAGGGGACGCCAATCTTCCCGCGGCGGGATCGCAAGGAAGAAATTGAATTCATTCAGAGTCAAATGAGTGCTAACCAAAAGCAGAAGGGACGCAAAGCGATGGCAGAAAAGCAACAAGCCCAAGCACCGGTTGCCGAAACCACTGGCAAGAAGGCAATCCGGTTTGATGTCTTTGAAAAAGTGGAATTAAAGGTGGCCGAAATCAAGGCGGCTGAACCGGTCGAAGGTTCCGATAAACTCCTGAAGTTCCAATTGGATGATGGCTCGGCCACGGGGCGGCAGATCCTTTCTGGGATTGCCAAGTGGTATCCAGAACCAGCCGCTTTGGTTGGCAAGAAGGTTGTAATCGTGGCTAACCTGAAACCAAAGAAGATGCTGGGCCACGAAAGCAACGGGATGATCCTATCAGCTGAACACGACGGCCAAGTCACGCTGGTGACGGTTCCAGAAAGTCTGGTTAACGGGTCGGGCGTTGAATAATGGAGCCGCAACGCTTAACCATTTACGATTCTCATACCCACCTCAATGACGATGTCTTTTACGATGATGTGGCGGCCTACCTAGCGCGGGCCGCCCATTTTGGGGTCGTTAAGATGAACATGGTGGGTTCCAACGCCAAACTCAACGCCCGGGCCTTGCAACTGGCGCATGACCACGCAGCGTTGTCAGCAGTAGTCGGCTGGCATCCGGAGGACTTGGCGGCGTATGATCAAGCGGCCGAACAGACTCTCTTGAATCAATTGGCTGACCCCCAAGTCGTTGCGATGGGCGAAATTGGCTTGGATTACTACTGGGATGCGGTGCCTCGTGACGTCCAGCAACGCATCTTTGCCCGGCAATTAGCGATGGCCCGGGAGTTGCACTTACCGGTGGTGATTCACTGTCGGGAAGCCGTTGAAGATACTTACCGGATTTTAAAGGCCGCTCACGTGGAAGAATTTGGTGGGGTTATGCACAGTTTTGCGGAAGGTCCCGAGTGGGCGCAACGCTTTTTGGATTTAGGAATGGACCTTTCCTTTAGCGGAGTGGTGACCTTTAAGCAGGCCACGGCGGTTCAGGCAGCAGCCAAGGTGACCCCCTTGGCGCACTTGCTGGTGGAAACTGACGCCCCGTATTTAACCCCGATGCCCTACCGGGGCAAACAAAATGAGCCAGCTTTTACCTACTTTACGGTGCTGGGGCTGGCGGAATTGCTAGGAAAGGAGCCTGAAGAACTAGCGACCGCGACGTATGACAACGCGGTGCGCTTGTTTACCCGCCATGCAAAAGATTAAAGAAGTGATTGTCGTCGAAGGCAAGGACGACACGAAACGGATTCAAATGGCCGTTGCCGCTGATACCTTTGAAACCAACGGTTCGGCCTTGGACGAAGCGGGCCTGGCCCAACTCAAACAGCTGCAAAAAACGCGGGGCTTGATCGTTTTTACCGACCCCGACTTTAATGGCGAACGGTTGCGTAAAATGATCAGCCAGGCGATTCCGGGCGTCAAGCATGCCTTTATTCGGCGCGACCAAGGGGTGCCAAGTCAAGCCCACGGCAGCCTGGGCGTTGAGCATGCCAGTCCGGCCGCGATTCAAGCGGCCTTGGCCCAAGTGTATACGGAAGTCCCGAGTGCGCCCGCTGAATTTAGCGTGGCCGACCTGCAATTAAACGACCTGATGGGGGGCAAGACGGCCCGCCGGCGGCGCGAACGGCTGGGTCAATTGTTAGGGATTGGCTACGGCAACGCCAAGCAATTTTTGGTCCGCTTAAACCTCTTTCAGATCAAGCGGGACCACTTTGTGGCGGCACTCAAGCAAATCAACCAGGAAGGACAACGCGATGAGTAAAGAAGCAATCGGAAACTTAAGCCGGACCAAGGCGATTATGCAAAAATATCACCTCCACGCCAAGAAGGGCTTTGGTCAAAATTTCTTGACCAACCCGGCAGTTTTAAACGGGATTGTCGATGCGGCGGCGATTAGTGCCGCCGATAACGTGATTGAAATTGGGCCCGGGCTGGGGGCATTGACGGAAAAATTGGCCCAGCGGGCCGGCCAGGTCTTAGCCTTGGAGTTGGACACGGACTTATTGCCGGTCCTGGCTGACGTCTTGAGTGATTACGCCAACGTTACCGTGCTGAACCAGGATGTCTTAAAGGCGAACCTGCCCCAATTGATTGCCGAGCACTTTACCGATCCTACCAAGCCCGTCAAAGTGGTGGCGAACTTGCCATATTACATTACCAGCCCGATTCTGATGCACTTGTTGGGGACCCCGGTTGAATGGGCCAACATCACCGTGATGATGCAAAAAGAGGTCGCCGAACGCTTAGCGGCGCAGCCTGGTACCAAGGACTATGGTGCCTTGACGTTGGCGATCGAATACAAGATGGACGCCAAGCTGGCCTTTACCGTTTCGCGCCGTTCCTTTGTCCCGGCGCCAAACGTAGATTCAGCCATCGTAACCTTAACCCAGCGGGCCCAGCCGTTGGCGGTGTTGCCAAGCAGCGAAAAGCAACTCTTTGCGTTGATCAAGACCTGCTTTGCCCACCGGCGCAAGAGTTTGTGGAATAACCTCAAACCGTACTTTAAAAAAGATGCTGCCAAAACCGCGGCGGTGCAACAAGTCTTGGCCGACCTAGCGTTGGATCCGCAAATTCGGCCGGAACGGTTGAGCTTGGACCAATTTATTCAACTGGCCAATGCCTTACAAGCCGCCGGGATTTTTGATTAATTTTTAAGAGCTTTCCGTTCGCGGGAGGCTCTTTTTGTTTGCCGGTTGAAAGCCTTCCCTAAAGCTCTGTATAATGTTAGCAAACAACTGATTAAAAGGGGGACTTGCCATGTTGGTGACGGAAAAAGCACCGGCGAAAATCAACCTGTCTTTGGATACCCCGATGCGCTACCTCGATGGTCTCCCAAAGTGGAATATGGTGATGACCTCGATTGATTTAGCTGACTACCTTACGATCGAGATTCATGACCACCCGCAGACGATCAAGGTTTACACGGACAGTGGTTTTCTGCCCAATGACCAGCGAAATTTAGCCTACCAAGCGGCCCATATGTTAAAGACCCGCTTTCACCAGCCGGCGGGGGTGACGATTAAGATCAAAAAGAATATCCCGGTTGCGGCGGGCTTGGGAGGCGGTTCATCGGATGCCGCGGCCGTGTTGCGGGGCTTAAACGCGGGCTGGGAGCTGGGGCTGTCCTTAGAAGAGTTGGCGAAGTTGTCCTTGAGCATTGATTCTGATGTCCCGTACTGTGTCTACAGTCACACCGCGCACGTGACCGGCCATGGGGAACAGGTCGAATTATTGCCACCCGTCCCGCACGATTGGGTGGTGGTTGCCAAGCCCAAGGTCAGTGTTTCAACGCCGACCATCCTGCGCCAGATTAATTATGAAACCTTGGCGCACCTGGATAATGCGGGCTTATTGCAGGCAATGCAGACGGGGGATTGGCCCGGGGCCCTGCAAAAAATGGGCAACGTCTTGGAGCCGGTAACCGAGCAGCAGTACCCAGAAATTGGGCGCTTGAAGGCCAAAATGTTGAAATTAGGCGCTGATGTGGCGCAAATGAGTGGCACCGGGCCAACGGTCTTTGCAATTTGCCGCAGTGAATCCCGGGCCAAGCGGGTTTATAACGGGTTGCGCGGTTTTTGCCACGAAGTTTACCAGGTCGTCATGTTATAGGGGGGACGCCGATGGAATGGCAGGATAAAGAGTTTACCGCCCTGACGGTGGATGAATTACAACGGATTTACTGGCTGCGAGCGCAGGTCTTTAATGCCGAGCAGCAAAGCAGCTATCCCGAACCAGATGAACAAGATCGGCACTGCCACCACTTGTTTGCTCGCGAGGGTGAGCAGGTCGTGGCCTACGCCCGCTATTTTGCGACGGCGGACGGGGTTAGTTTTGGTCGGGTGGTGGTTGCCAAAGCCTACCGGGGCACGGGGCTGGGCAAGGCGTTATTGCAACACCTGTTAGCCGGAATCAAGCGCCATTTTCCGGGGCAAACCATCACGATCCACGCTCAAACCCCAGTCGTGGGTTATTATCAGCAGGCGGGCTTTGAAGTCGTAGGCCCGCCGTTTATGGAGGCCCAACGGGAACACGTGACGATGGTCCATCCGGGGCTGGAAGGATAAGCTGGGAGCAATCCCGGCTTTTTTGAAAGGTGGCAGTAGTATGAAAGTCCTCATCGCAGATTACAAAGAATCGATGATGCCTAAGCACGATTTAGAACGCCAGGTGCTGACGGCGGGGTTGGCAAACTGTGAAATCGAAGTTTACGAATACACGGCCGAACGCCGGGCTGAGTTTTTGGCCAAACTAGCCCAGGTCGATGCCCTCCTGACGGCCTTTATTCCCCTTGATCGCGCTGCTTTGGCCCAAGCCGACCAGCTTAAGGTGATTGCGATCAACGCGACGGGCTACGATAACGTCGATTTGGCGGCGGCCGAGGAATTCGGGATTGGGGTGTGCCCGGTTGGTGAGTATTGTACCCAAGACGTGGCTGAGTTTACGATTACCGCCATGCTAGCTCTGGTGCGGCAGCTCAAGGCCTACGTCAATGACGTCGACCAAAATCACGCCTGGCGCTATGATTTGATGACGCCCAATCCGCGCTTGAGCAACCAAACGCTCGGAATTGTCGGGTTGGGCAAGATCGGCCGGGCCGTCGCCATGCGAGCGCACGCGTTGGGGATGCGCGTTTTGGCCACCGATCCCTTCATCACCGATGCCGACTTTGCCAAGGTCAGTGGGATCGTGGAACTGGTGTCGCCAGCGACCTTATTCCGCGAAGCTGATGTGGTGACGAACCACATGAACTTAAACGAAACTAATCACGACTACTTTGACGCGGCCGCCTTTGCCCAGATGCAAAAGCACCCCTACTTCATCAATATGGGGCGGGGAGCGGCAGTGGTCGAAGCCGCACTGATTGCGGCATTAGACCAAGGTCAACTGAAGGGGGCCGCCCTGGATGTCTTAACGACGGAAAATCCAGATTTGGCCCACCACCCCTTAGTTGGGCGGCCCAACGTCTTGATTACCCCCCACGTGGCCTTTTACAGCACCGATTCACTGGTCGATTTGCAAAAGCTGTCGTGTCAAAATATTGTCTCCTACCTGAACGGGGAACTTGATAAGGTCTTCAAACTGGTGACGAAACATTGAATTTAAAGGGTTCTACAATATTTGGTACTGATAGGAGTAAAATCCTGTTAGTACCATTTTTAAATTTTTTGCTTGCCTTCAAGTGCACTCCAAGCTTTATCCTAAGGTTACGAATTTGATTGGAGGAAGTAAAAATGGAATTTTTTGAACTTAACAACGGGGTCAAGATGCCCAAACTCGGCCTCGGCACCTTTTTGATGACCCCGGCCCAAGCCCAAGCGGCGACGACGACGGCCCTGCAAAGTGGCTACCAATTGATTGATACGGCCAACGCCTACCTGAACGAACGCGGGGTCGGGGGCGGGATTCAAGCGGCCGGGGTGGCCCGGGAGCAAGTCTTTTTAAGCTCGAAGCTGTGGCCGACGGTCTACACGGATCCCCAAGCGGTGGATGCGACCTTGGAACGCCTGGGGGTCGACACCATTGATCTGATGTTTTTGCACCAACCGGCTGGCGACTTCATGGCCGGCTACCGGCAGTTGGAAGCCGCGTACCGGGCCGGCAAGATTCGGGCGATCGGGATTTCCAACTTCCACGATGAAAAATTAACCCGCTTACTGGCCGAAGCTGAGATCAAGCCCCAGGTGTTACAAACGGAGGCCCACCCCTACTTTACCCAGGGACCGGTCCGCGCGCAGCTCAAGTCCGTTGGCACCCGGTTGATGGCCTGGTATCCGTTGGGGCACGGTGATCAGGGGCTGATTAATGAGCCAATTTTTACGGAATTGGCAGCCAAGTACCACAAGACCAACGTCCAGATTATTTTGCGTTGGCACATTCAAATGGGCTTTATTGTGATTCCTGGTTCGACCAACCCGGATCACATCAAGAGCAACGCGGCAATCTTTGACTTTGAATTAACGTCTGCGGAAATGGCGGCGATTGCCAAGCTGGATCAAAACCGCCGCTACTACCAACCAAGTGATGCCAAGGAAGAAAGCTATGCCCACATGGCACTTGATTTTGCGGGACAAGAATAGGAAACGCTTATGGAGATTCTTACGGCAGCCAAGCAGTTGCAGGTGACGCCCGATCAATTGCGGAAATGGGAACGGGAGGGCTTGATGCCCCCGGTGGCCCGGCGAGCGGATGGGTTACGAAATTATTCGGCCCAGGACCTGGCCTGGGTTCAGCACGTGAAGCGGCTGGGAAGTTCTGAAGCCGGGGCGGCCTTTTTGCGCGAATACGTGCACTTGGTCCAGTTAGGACCGCAGGCGACCCCGGCCCGACAAAGCTTTGTGGCGGAAACCAAGCAGCAGTGGCAAGCGCATTGTCAAACCCTTCTGCGGGAATTTGATACAATGGAAGCAATGGTGGTCAAACAGCAAGGGGGAAAGTCAGATGAACATTAAAGCGGCGAGCGAACGCTTGGCGGTGCCCAAGGAGACCTTGCGCTACTGGGAGAGTTGCGGCCTGTTGCCGCCGATTCCCCGCAACGCTAGTGGATACCGGGAGTATGGTGAGGCCGAGATTAAGTGGGGCTTGTTTATCAAGGCGATGCGCAAAGCTGGGATGTCGGTGGAGCGGTTAGTGAATTTTGTGACAATCTACCGGGAACACCAAGACAGCCGGGCCGCCCAAAAGAGCCTCTTGCAAGAGCAATACGACGCGCTGTTGCAACAACGCACGGAATTGGACCGGACTTTAAACTACCTGGCGTACAAATTAGACCACTTTGAAGATCACGTCCTGCCCTTCTTGGAAGAGGAGGATTACTACCACCTGCGCAAACAATCTGACCGGCGGGATTAAATGATGAGAGACTGGCGAAGGGAAACTTCGCTGGTCTTTTTTTATTTTGCGCTTGCCTTGAAGTCGACTTGAAGGTTTACAGTAGGCTTAACTAAATGATTGGAGGAAGCAAAATGAAAGCAGCGATTTTTCAAGGACCGGGTCAAATGGTGGTCAAAGAAGTGACCATGCCGACAATTCAAAAGCCCACCGATGCCTTGATCAAGGTAGTACGGGCCAGTGTTTGTGGTTCTGATTTATGGTGGTACCGCGGGATTGCCAAGCGGGAAATTGGTTCCATGACCGGCCACGAAGCGATCGGGATTGTGACCGAAGTCGGGGCTGACATCCACCAGGTGGCCCCGGGCGACTTCGTGATTGCCCCCTTCACCCACGGGTGTGGCAAGTGCGCCGCTTGTTTGGCCGGCTTTGATGGTAATTGTTTAAATCAAGAACCCGGTGGCAACGCCGGCTACCAAGCCGAATACCTGCGGTTTACCAACGCCGACTGGGCCCTGGTGAAAATCCCGGGTCAGCCCAGTGATTATTCTGAGGACCAATTAGCCTCACTGACGACCCTGGCTGACGTGGCGGCGACGGGCTATCACGCTGCCGTAAGTGCCGAAGTCAAGCCTGGCGATACTGCCGTGGTAATTGGCGACGGGGCCGTGGGCTTGTGCGGAGTGATCGGCGCCAAATTACGGGGGGCAAAGCGGATCATTGCCTTAAGCCACCACGCGGACCGGGCCACCTTGGCCCGCCAGTTTGGCGCCACCGATATTGTGGAAGCTCGTGGCGACCAAGCCGTAGCCGAGGTGATGGAATTGACCGGCAGTGGGGCCGATGCTGTTTTGGAATGCGTCGGGGCCACCAGCGCAATTGAACAAGCCGGCAAGTTGGCCCGGCCGGGTGCCGTAATTGGCCGGGTGGGGGTCCCGCAAACGGAACCAACCGCGAACGCCTTCTTCTGGCAAAACATTGGCTTGCGCGGGGGGATTGCATCGGTAACGACTTACGATCGCCAGGTCCTGCTGCAAGCGATTCTGGATGAAAAGATCAACCCGGGGCAAGTCTTTACCCATTCCTTTACTCTCGATGAGATCCAAGCGGCGTACACAGCAATGGATCAGCGCCAGGCGATCAAGTCGTTGGTCGTGGTTAGCGACTAAGCTGTCAGGCAACTTTAAAAGGACTGGTGATCACTTTGATAATTGAAATGAATCGGCCAGGGTCAACTTTAATCGTGTACTTCTCCCTGACCCAAACCACCAAGCGGGCGGCCCAAACCCTGCAAAAAGTCACCGGAGCCCGCCAAGTGGTGGCACTGCAACCGCAAACGCCTTACCCCCAGGGTTACGATAATTACGTCCGGCGGGCGGACGATGAACGGTTAAATCATTACTTACCCGCCTTACGCCACAATCTGCCAGACTTGGCTGCGTATCAAACCATCTGGGTGGGCTTTCCAACCTGGTGGCACCAACCACCGATGCTGATTCACACCTTCTTTCAAGACTATGACTTGCGCGGTAAGGTGATCATTCCCTTTACGACCAGCATGAGTGATCCGATCAGTAAATCGATGTCTACAATGGCAGACTTGGCACACCAAGCGGGGGCCCGCTTGGCGGAAGGCTTGAGGGTGACCAACCAGGCGAGCGTGGCGAAGTTTGTGGCGGCACACCGCTTAGCGCCTCAGGGGGCTTAGCTATGAAACAACGCTTAGTGATAACCATTTTGCTGGGCGCATTGGCCGGGTTGCTGGTGAGTTTTTGGCCGGTGCAGGCGGCCCAGTCTTCGACGACCACCTACTTTATGCACGGCTACGGCAGCAGTGCCCGGGCAGAACACCAGATGACGACGTACTTAACCGCCCACGGGGCTAGCAACACGATCGTGCGGGTAAATGTGGATCGCAAAGGGCACGCCGTTTTGGTGGGCCACGTGGCCAAAAATGCGCACCATCCGCTGGTGGAAGTCAATTTTGCTGACAGTCGCAATACCGATTTTCACCAGGATGGTCGGTGGCTTAAAGCCGCGATTGAAGTAGGGCAGCGGGCGACTAAGACCAAACAGATCAATTTAATCGGCCACTCGATGGGCAATCTAACCACCTTGGCCTACTTAAATGACTACCGCCAGCAAGCGGATTTGCCCCCGGTCCGCCACCTGGTGATGTTAGCCGGGGGCCTGTTTCCGGGAATGAAGGCGGAGCTGACGTCGGAACTGACCAAGAATCTTCCGGCCCACTTGACGGTACTCAATGTCTACAGTACGGCCGACCAGCGGGTCCCTAACGCGGCCTCCCGGCGGTTACGGCCGCTGTTTAAGTCGCGGGCGGCCAGCTATCGGGAAGTGAAATTAACCGGCCTGTCGCACAGCCAGCTGCACGAAAGCCGGCGGGTCGACCGGCTGTTGTTGCATTTTTTGTTTGATTAATCGAAATGAGGGAGTTTAGAAGATGAAAATGGTAATTTTTGCGGCCAACGGGCAAATTGCCCGGCTGGTTGAAGACCGCATTTTAAACGAGGCCCAATTTGAAAACGTCGAGTTAACCCTGGTCTTGCGCAATGCCAAGCGGCTGCAAGATTTAGCGCCCCACCCGCGGGTGACGGTCGTCGAAGGGGATTTGAATGATCCAGCGGTAGTTGAACAGGGCGTGGCGGGCCAAGATTTGGTCTTTAATGCGGTGGTTGATCACGACGTGGCCAACCGTCCCACCAAAAACCTGATTGCGGCGATGAAAGCTCAGGGCGTGGACCGCTTGATCTTAACCAATATTCTGGGGATCTACGATGAAGTGCCGGGGGAATTCGGCCGCTGGAACCGGGAATACTGCTTTGGTGGCGAAGTAAAGCCTGACAACCCGATGGTCCAGTCGGATCAATTGGCGGCGGCTTCGGGGTTGACTTACACGACCTTACGCTTGCCGTGGTTAAATGATCGCGATGAGGTCAAGTACACCATAACCCACCGCCACGAAGCCTTTGTTGGGGTTTCGGGGTCCCGGCAAAGTATTGCCGACGTCGTCTTAAAGATCGTGGCTGACCCAAGTTTTGGCCAAAACGACAGCCTGGGGATTGCCGATCCGGCAACCGCCGGGGCGCGTCGGCCGGTTTACTAACCCCGACGAATTCCTCCCGAAAAAGGACTGGTGCGTATCACCAGTCCTTTTGCTTATCGGGGGGTTAGTTGTTGTTTGATTAGGCTTACGGTTAGTTTTGCCTGTTCTTCAGCCGGTAGCCTTGCCATTTGACTGGCCGGTTCGGAAGCGGCTTGGGTCATTAACGTTGGCAATTGTTGCATTTGCTTGGTTGACAGGGTCACCCAGGTATCTTGCGGCAGGTGGACGATGTTGACTTCTTTGACCAGCTCACCGGCTTGACCGACATTAAGCCACCGTTCGGCCTGTTTACTGCGCCACTGCCAACGGGTGGTTTTGGTGGTCAGGGTAGCATTTTTCTTTGCCGTGGTGGTAATTTTAACCTGGCGTTTGAAACTTTCGGTCAGGTGCTTTTGGTTAGGGACAAAATGGGCCTTCGCCTTTCCCGTGGGAGTATCTTGGTACACCAAGACTTGGTGGACCGGATCAGCTTTCCCCACCGGATCAGCGACCAAAATCCCGGCCGGTGATTGCTGACCGGCTGCTGAATAAATTTGCTTGGTCGAAACGGTCGTCACCTGGCGCATCCCCAGGTGGTCAGTAAAAGTTAACGTTAACTGGACGGTTAAGCAGACAACCAAAATGGTTAAGAGGCCGCCAACTGTGATTTTAAGCCACCGGGTTGGCAAAGCGACCCAAGCCCCAATCATGGCTAACAAGAGGCCGATAATAATGTAGATGATCATACTTTTTTCCCTTCTTTCGGTTGTGATTTAAAGGCCAAGGCGATACCAACGCCTACTAAGGCGAAAACTAATCCTAAAGCAAAGGTAACCTGAAAGCCTTTTAACGAAGCCAAAATGGTCAAGTCCGCGTATTTAAGCGGGGCGAGTGCTTGGAGGGCCGCATGGGGCTGGTGATTGGTAATCACGTGTTGGGTAACGGAAGTTAATAAAGCCACCCCTACGGCAGAAGCAAGCTGTTGGACGGTACTGTTGACGGCGGTCCCGTCGGTTTCTTGGGCCGGTTTGAGAGCGTCCATGGCAGCGGTGGTCAGTGGCATCATTGCTAAAGCGATTCCGACCATCCGTAGGGCGTACATGATGGTAATGATGGTGTCCGGCGTGGTGGTGGTAATTTTAGCAAAAGGGAGCGTCCCGATTGCAATCGTCAAAAAGGCCGGCAGGGTGGTCCATTTCACCCCGTATTTGGTGTACATTAATCCCGCTAACGGAGAGATCAGCCCGAGCAAGAGTGCGCCGGGTAAGAGGACCAAGCCCGATTTCAAGACACTGAGGCCCTGGACGTTTTGCAAGTAAGTGGGCAAAATCATCTCGACCCCCATCATGGCCATCATAACCATAATCGTGCCCAAGGTCGCCAAGGTGAAGCGCTTAGCTTGAAAGACCCGCAGATCCAAGAAGGGGTGGTCAAGTTGGAGTTGCCGGTGGGCAAAGCCGATGATCAACCCGCTTCCGAGCAAGATTGGTAACGTAACTTGAGCAAAGTCAGCCCACCCGTGGCCAGCCAGGTTGGTAAAGCCAAGTAAAAAACTACCGAAGCCAAAACTAGACAGGAGCAAGGACGGCCAATCGAGGTGGTTGCCTTGCGCTTGGGGCAAGACATCGCGCATCCAAAATAGGGATAAGCAAAAGATAACGCCTAAGACGGCCAACGGTAAATAGAAGATGGTTTGCCACGCTGCTTTCAGCGTTACCCCCAGAAAAACGTGGTCAGCGTCGAGCAACCAACCAGTTAAGGTAGGCCCGATAGCAGGCGACATGCCGACTACGAGGCCCATCAGCCCCATGACGACGGCGCGTTCCTTGGTTGAATACAATTTTAAAATCGTGATTTGCAACAGTGGCATCAAGATCCCCACTGCAGCGGCGGTCACGACCCGGCCAACAACAAACATTGGCCACATGGCGTGGCGTTCGGGGGTCAAGGCCGTCAGTAACAAACCTCCAATTAAAACAGCGTAAGTAGTCAGCGTTAAGCGGCGGGTGGGAATGGTTTTGATCAAGTAAGCTGACACTGGTACCATGATGGCCAGGGCCAATAAGAACCAGGTCGTCGCTTGCTGGGCAGTGCTGAGATTGATGGCAAATTTCGCCATTAAGGTCGGCAGGGCCGTCCCTAAGGTCGATTCCATTAGGGCGCCAGCAAAAGTTGCGATCAGCATTAGGGTAAATAAGCGGCCGCGGTGGTAAGGGCGGCCATGAAGGTCAACGTTTCGTTTCATACAAAGTACTCCTTTCGGGATTTGCTAAACCTAGCTTAAAGAACAGTCCCCCAATCCCCCAGCACAAAACGCGCCATTTTGTCCGAAATGTGACATAATGATTAAAATTGATTGATTTTGGAGGGAAGCGCTATGTATACAAAGAAACAGGCCCAAACGCGTCAGCAGTTGCACAACGCTTTGTTAACTTTGTTGGAGACGACCCGGTTTGACAAAATTACTACTCACCAACTTGCGATCGCCGCGGGTGTGACTCGGTCAACTTTTTATCGCTACTATGACGATAAATATCAATTACTCGAAGCAATCGAAGAAGCAACGATCACAGCCTTGGTAACGATGCCGGCGGGGCCTCCTAATGCAGTTCTGCTGGATCAAATCCTCGCGGGGTACCAAGCTCAATTCCAAGCGTTGCACGCTTTGCTGGGGCCCAATGGCGATCCGGCGTTTGCGACTCGTCTGGAACGCCGTGTGCACGCGTTATTTTATCCTGAGACGACTGTGCCGGTTGAAACAGCCATGATGCAAGTGGCGACTACGGCAATGTGGTTACGGGTTTTGCAGTATTGGGTCTTTCATTCAGCAACGACACCCGTCAGCGCTGTGAAGGCGGTGACCATGAAACTAATGTTACTGATGAAGCAAGGATAAAAGGAGGAAAGACGATGATGTATTGGTTCTTAGGGGCTGGTGTTTGCTGGGGGATTGCCCTGGTCTTGGTGGCTTTGAGCGTGGGAAAAAGTTTGCGTTGGGCAAAGACAGGCTGGTTGATTGGTTTGAGCTTTTTGCTGGGGGCGGGCCTGTTGGGGGCCGGGTGGTGGCAGAGTCGCCCGACTGCGCCGGCAGCAAGCCGGCAATTTACGACGTCTAAGTCGGCCCAACGAGGCAGTTACCAGTTGGTTAAACACGATCAAGTCGCCGGTGCGGATGATTTAACCTTCCGGACCGATGCGCAAGGGGCCTATCAGTTGCAGCTGAAAGGGCTGCGCAAAGCAACGGTCCAAATCAAAGATGATGATGACGAAAGTGCGGTTCGTTTTAAGACTCAGCGCTTAACCGTTCAGCCGGGCAAGGTCACGCGATTGACGATCAAACTGCCGGCTGACGAAGCGACCCACGAGTTTGAACTGGTGGATCAGTTGGGTCACGACACCGATTTTCAATTAGTCCGCCCGACCCAGCATGACGCAACGGCAACGTGGGAAAGTAAATAACTTGGGGCCTCGGCAGGAAATGGACTTGCCGGGGCCACTTTTTCACAAAAAAGTAACAATTAACCGGCCCCTGTGGCTGGGGGCAGGCAGAAACGGTGGACTGGCGGCTTTTTCTTGCCAAAGCAGGTATCGATGGCTTTAAATGTAAACGTTTCCTCAGGGTGGCCGGGTCAGCCAGGCCAACGGGAAAGATTTGCATTTTTCCAGGCGGCCGTGTATGATGCTTTCGTTCTAATGATAATCATTACGATTTAATAATAAATAAGGGTGAGGGAAGGAACGCAACGTGAAGAAAAAATACTGGGGGCTGGCCGGTTTGGTGGGCTACCTCTTAATTTTATTAGTCTTAATGGTGACCGATTGGCGGCCGCATTTACCGGTGACCACGCAAAAACCGATTCGGGTGGTGACCAGCCTGAACTTTTATGGCGAAGCGGCCACGGCCGTCGCCGGAAAATACGGGCAAGTGACGGCCTTTATCAACAGTGCCGCCACTGATCCCCACGAATTTCAACCTACTACGGCCCAAGCTAAAGAGCTTAGCCAGGCCAACGTGGTGATTGAAAATGGGTTGGGCTATGATCACTGGCTCAGTGATATGACCAAGGCAACGACCACCGAGCAGACGGTCATCAACGTCGGCCAACAAGTGGCCGGCAAGCAAATGGGGGCCAACGAACACGTCTGGTACGACCCGACCACGATGAAAAAATTGACCAAGCACCTGGCCAAAGTATACGGCCAATTGGATCCGGCTCACCGCCGCTATTACCAAACGCAAGCCCGGGCGTATCTGAAAAAATTGGCTCAGCTCGATCAAACGATTGCCACGGTGAAAGCCCAGGTCAAACCGGGCCAGCAAGTCGCGGTCAGTGAGCCGGTCTTTGACTATGCCTTAACGGATTTGGGCTATCAGATTGTCGATCGCCATTTTGAAAAGGCGATTGAGGATGGCAATGATCCGTCGCCGGCCGATATTCAACAGCTGCAAACGCAAATTGACCGGCACGAATTGGCCCTGTTTGTCAATAACAGCCAGGCCAGCGATACCACGGTGAAGAATCTGGTCAAGCGGGCCAAGCAAGCTGGCGTTCCGGTCTTAAACGTGACGGAGACCAAACCGGACCACCAAACTTACATTGCGTGGATGCAAAGTCAATACCAAGCTTTACGCCAAATTCAAAAGGGAGGGGATTAAGATCGCTTTACTGACTGTTAATGATTTAACCTTAGCTTACGGAGAACACGAGATTATTCGGGACCTCTCCTTTCAGATTCAACCAGGCGAATTTCTGGTGGTCGTGGGGGAAAATGGGGTCGGGAAGACCACCCTGGTGCGGGCGCTGTTTCATCAGTTAAAGCCCCGCCACGGCCAGATTGAATTTGCCGCCGGGACACGCCTGGGCTACGTGCCCCAGTTTCGGAACCTGGCGCGTGATTACCCGCTGTCGGTCCGTGATTTTGTCGCCTTGAATCTGCCCTTGAAGCTGACCCCGTGGCTGAGCAAAAAGGAACGCCAGCAGGTCACCAGCATCTTGCGGCAGACCAATTTGTTGCCCTTGGCCGATCGGCCGTTGGGCGTCGCTTCCGGGGGGGAAAAGCAGCGCGCCTACTTGGCCCAAGCCCTGTTAGCCCACCCGCAGCTTTTGATTTTGGATGAATCAACGGCCAGTTTGGACAACGAAGTGAAGTATGAGTTGCTGGATTTGGTAACCAAGTTTCAAATGGCAGGCTTGACGGTGATGTTTATCACCCACGACTGGGAGTTGGCCAAGCACTACGGCAGCCGCTTTTTGCACCTGACCAAGACCGGTTATACGACGGGCCCGATTGCCGAGTTGCCAGCTTCACCAAAGGGGGGTGCTGAATAGTGTTTGCTTTAAGTTTTATGCGCTACGCCTTTTTTGCCAGTACCTTTATTGCGGTCGTAGCCGGGACAGTGGGCGTCTTTGTCGTCGCCCGCAACCTGTCTTTTTTGACCCATACCCTGTCGGAAATTGGTTTTGCTGGGGCAGCCTTTGCCGTCTTCATGGGTTGGTCGCCCCTGGCTGGAATGTTGCTGTACACGATGGCCAGTTCGGTGATGGTTGGTCAGATGAGTACCGAAGAATCGCGGCGCGAAGCGGTGATCAGTGCGACGTCGGCCCTTTTTATCGGGTTGGGGATTCTCTTTTTATCGTTGAGCAGTCAAACCGCCAGTTCTGCGACCAGCATTTTGTTTGGGAGTGTCGTCGGGATCAGTCAAGCCGAGGTTTACCAGTTAATTGGCTTGTCGGTGGTCGTGTTGGTCGGGATCTTTTTGCTGTACCGGCGCTTGAAGTTCTCCTCGTTTGATCGGACCGGCGCCCAGGTTAATGGGGTCGGTGAGCGCGTGGTTGCCGTGATCTTTTTGTTGCTGGTGGCCCTAAGCGTCAGTGTGGCCGCCCAAATCGTGGGCTCCTTGTTGATCTTTATTCTGCTGACCCTGCCGGCAGCCAGCGCTAAGTATTTTACGACCGGGACGGCCAAGATGATCGGCTTGGCGATTCTCTTTGCCTTAACGGGGACCTGGACCGGATTGTACCTGGGTTATTTGACTAATTGGCCGGTCAGCTTCTTTATCGCGGTGATTGAAGTCGGAATTTACCTGGCCGCCATAGCCAATCGGCATCGCCAGGTGGATTAACCTTAAGGGCTTCCTGGTAAATTGGGAAGCACTGATAGTTTAGTGGACGCCACGCGGATGAAATTACGCGGGGCGTTTTCTATTTCCGAACGTTCCTTAATTACGGCCCCTTTTTGAAAAAAGTCCGGCAAACACCGAACGATTATGGTATGATTTGAAGGTAATCGTGTCATTTTAAAGGGATTTACCTAAAAAATAGTTCGCAAAGCACGGGCTTGGTGCCGGGGAACCCTTCGTTAAGTTGGCGCCCCCCCGGCCAGGCCAAAGGAAAAGAGGGAAAAATATGAAAATTCGTCGGAGCAATCGGTTAGTTGACATCACCCGGTACTTGTTGGAACACCCCCACAAGCTGGTCTCGTTAAAGCACTTTAGCGAAAATTACGGGGCGGCCAAGTCGTCGATCAGCGAAGACTTGAGCATTGTCAAAAAGACGATGGCTGAATTTGGGATTGGCAAGGTTGATACGGTCCCCGGGGCCAGCGGGGGGGCCTTTTTTGCGCCCCAGTATTCTAAGGCCAACGCCGAACGGGTCATTGCGGACTTAGTTGAATTGATTGCCGACCCATCCCGCTTGTTGCCAGGGGGCTATGTCTACTTGTCCGATTTATTGGGCCGGCCGGAAATTTTGCGCGAAGTCGGTCAGCTGATTGCCACTCAATACATCGATACGGACGTCGACGTGATTATGACCGTCGAAACCAAGGGGATTCCGCTGGCCCAAAGCGTGGCAATGTATTTGAACAAGCCGTTTGTGATCGTGCGCAACAGTTCTCACATCACCGAAGGGTCAACGGTTAGCGTCAATTACGTCTCGGGTTCATCCAAGCGGATCAAAAAGATGGAATTGTCCCGGCGGACCCTCAAGCAAGGGGCGAATGTGGTAATTATTGATGACTTTTTAAAGGGTGGTGGTACCATGAAGGGGATGCAATCACTCATTAAGGAATTTGACGCCCACCTGGTTGGGATGAACGTCTTTGCGGAAGGGCAGTTTGACGGTGAGCGACTGGTGTCGGGCGTGACGTCACTGCTGAAGGTCACGGCTGGCCCTGATGACTCCCTGACGGCCCAAGCCGGCAATTTCTTAACACAAGTCTTTACTGAAGAAGGGAACGAATAACATGACGCAACGCAACGCAATTATCCTCGCCGCGGGTAAGGGGACCCGGATGAAGTCCAAGCTCTACAAGGTCTTGCACCAGGTCTGTGGCAAGCCGATGGTCGCTCACGTCTTAGACCAGCTGGAAGGCGCCCAAATCGACAACATCATTACCGTGGTGGGCTACGGGGCCGAAACGGTCGAAGCAGCGATCGGGACGCGGGCGAAGTTTGTTTTGCAAAAGCAACAGCTGGGGACCGGCCACGCGGTGATGCAAGCGGCCGACTTACTGGCGAATTTGGATGGGCAAACTCTGGTGGTCAGTGGGGATACGCCGTTGTTTACGGCCGACACCTTCCGCAAGCTGTTTGAATACCACACCCAACGCAAGGCGGCCGTGACGATTTTGACTTCCCAAGCCCCGGACCCGACCGGCTACGGCCGAATTGTCCGGAATGAAGTCGGGATTGTTGAGCGGATCGTGGAACAAAAGGACGCCACGGAAGAAGAAAAGGCGATTAAAGAAATCAACACCGGGGTCTACTGCTTTGACAACCGGAAGCTTTTTGCGGCCTTAAAGTTGCTCAAAAACGACAACGCCCAGGGCGAATACTACCTGACCGATGTGATTGAAATTCTCAAGGGCCAAGGCGAAGTTGTGACGGCTTACCGGATGAAGGACTTTGATGAATCAATGGGGGTGAACGACCGAATCGCTTTGGCCCGGGCCAATCAACTGATGCAAGCCCGCATCAATGCCAACCTGATGAAACAAGGGGTGACAATGCTGGATCCGGCCACGACCTACATTGATGCGGGGGTCAAGATCGGTAACGATACGGTCTTGGAAGGCAACGTCGTGATCAAGGGCCACACCGTGATCGGCAGCGACTGCTACATCAGTGCCGGGTCGCGGATCATTGATTCGACCCTGCATGACAACGTCACGGTGACGGCTTCGACTTTGCAAGAAGCCGAAATGCACGATGGGTCTGACATTGGTCCCAACAGCCACCTGCGCCCGCAAGCCGAAATTGGCAAGGATGTCCACATTGGCAACTTCTGTGAAATCAAGAAGGCCTACATCGGGGAAGGCACCAAGATTGGCCACTTATCCTACGTCGGGGACGCGACGTTAGGCAAGGACATCAACGTCGGCTGCGGGGTCGTCTTTGTGAACTACGATGGGGCCAAAAAGCACCATACCAATGTTGGCGACCACGCCTTTATTGGGTCCAACTCGAATTTGGTGGCGCCAGTCAACATTGCGGCTGACTCCTTTGTTGCCGCCGGTTCCACGATTACTGACGATACGAACCAGTACGATATGGCAATCGCGCGGGCCCGGCAGACCAATAAGGCCGATTACGCCAAGAAACTCCCGTGGTAATTCTTGCATTTTTGTCCACTTGTTAATATTATTAATAGTGGATAGCTAGGGAGTATTTTTGCTTTGGAGGGCCTAATGAAAGAACGTTATTTTGATTCCAAGCTCAAGATTTTTGCTTTGAGTTCCAACCGACCATTGGCACAAAAAATTGCCGATGAAGTCGGGGTTGAATTGGGGAAATTAGCCGTGGATCGCTTTAGTGACGGCGAAATTCAAATCAACATTGAGGAAAGTATTCGTGGCGACAATGTTTACGTCATTCAATCGACGTCAGCGCCGGTCAATGACAATTTGATGGAACTGTTGATTTTAGTTGATGCCTTGCGGCGGGCCAGCGCCAAGACGATCAACGTGGTAATTCCGTACTACGGCTATGCGCGTCAAGACCGCAAGGCCCGGTCTCGGGAACCAATTACGGCCAAGCTGGTGGCCAACATGCTGCAAAATTCCGGGGTCGACCGGGTAATTGCCTTAGACTTGCACGCGGCGCAAATTCAAGGGTTCTTCGATATTCCAGTCGATCACCTGATGGGGGCACCCCTGTTGGCCGACTACTTCTTGCGCGAAGGGGTCGCCAAAGAAGCCGTCGTGGTCTCCCCTGACCACGGTGGGGTTGTGCGGGCCCGGGCTTTGGCCGAATTTTTAAAGGCGCCAATTGCCATTATTGACAAGCGGCGGCCAAAGGCGAACGTGGCGAAGATTATGAACATCATTGGGGACGTCAAGGGCAAAAAGTGCATCATGATCGACGACATGATTGATACGGCCGGGACGATCTCCAAGGGGGCCCAAGCCTTGATGGATGCGGGGGCTAAGGAAGTTTACGTTTCTTGTACCCACGCGGTCTTATCGGGCCCGGCGATTGAACGTTTAGCGGCGGCACCGATCAAAGAAGTCGTCGTAACCGATTCGATTCGTCTGCCAGAAGAAAAACAAATTGCAAAGATTAAGCAGGTATCCGTCGGCCCATTGATTGGTGCAGCTATCAAGCGGATCAACGAAAACCGGCCTGTGAGTCCTTTGTTTAACGAACGGTTTAAGCAAGAGGGCGAAGCGAACTAAAATTGATTTGAAATTGAAAGGATCGGCAACGCGATAGCGGGGCCGGTCCTTTTTTTACGTTGGTTTGAGAAAAAATTCACGAACCACCACGAGGCCTAATCCCATGTGGCTCAAGCATTTGTGTCAATCGATTAACATTAGCTGGATTATTTTTTCTGTCAATCGATTGACAGAAACCGCTTCAAATGATAACCTCTTGATAGTTTCGAAACGCACATTAAGAGAGAACCTGGGGGGACGTGATCGGTTCGCCCCAGTTGAAATGGAGTTTTGATTGTGAAAACAAGCAAAGATTCATTGGTCACCAAACTGGCCTTTTTATCGGTCTCGTTTATGCTGACCAGTGCTTATGCGGTGCAGGGGGCCTTGCCACAGCTAAAGGCAGCGCTGCACGTAACGCAAACGCAAGCAGAGTATTTAGCCACGATGCCGGCGTTTGCGGTAATGATTTTTGTGGTTTTGTCGCCGCTGTTGCAAGCCAGCCTGAAGATTTCCGATAAGCAAATGATTATGGCCGGCGTGACCCTGGTGGGGGTCATGGGGGTCGTGCCCTTCTTTAACATCCAAAACTACTGGGTGATCCTGGCCTCACGGCTCTTGTTGGGGGCCGGCTTTGGGCTTTACAACTCCCAGGCGATTGCTTTGATCTCGGTTTGGTACCAAGAGCCAACCCGGGCGCAGATGTTAGGGTGGCGGGCAGCCGCGGAACAAATTGGCCAAGCCTTTACCCTCTTTGTGGCGGGGATTTTGTTAACCGTCAGTGGCTGGCACGCCTCCTTCCTGGTTTATTTATTGGCATTTGTCGCGTTGGGCTTCTTTGCCTGGCGCGTGCCCGAGGATCAAGTTGGCGCGGCTGATCCAACCCAACCAACGTCGCACGCCGCGGCGGGGCAGCCAAGCCAAATCAGCCCAATGGTGGCGCTGTTAGTGGCCTTTGCCTTCTTCTTGGTGGTCGATTACGTCGGGATGGAAAATCGCTTCGCCAGCTTGGCGGTCGTCCTTAAAGGGGCCCAGTATACGGGGGCGGCGAACTTCTTATCCCTGATGTTGATCGGCGCCACGCTGGGGGGCCTTTGTTACGGGAGCTTACAAAAGTGGCTGGGCTTTGGCACCGTCTACTTGGGCTTGCTGGTCATGGCCCTGGCGAACTTCTTGTTTTACTGGGGCCAAGCCAACTTCGGCTTATTGGTCGCGGGCTTGTTATTAATTGGCTTCCCCCTGCAGTTAGTGTCACCGTTGATCTTTAATTTGTTACCCAACTTAGCACCGCAGCACCAGCAACCCCTAGTTACGTCCTTGGTGTTGATTGGTTTTAACTTCGGGGCCTTTTTCTCACCAAGCTTGGCCGCGGCCTTAAATGACCTCTTAGGCCAGCCGATGAGCGGACCAGGGCTGGCCGCACCGTTTTGGGTCTATGGGCTGAGCTTGCTCATGATTGCCGCTGGCATTTGGGTGGCCCGGTGGTCGCAAAGTCGAAACGTTGTCGAAAATCATTAATTTAAACTTTTTGGAGGAATTACCATGCCGATTCAGAACAAAGCAATGCTGATTACCTATTCCGATTCGATGGGAAAAGACATTAAGGAAACCCACGAAGTCTTAAAGACTTACATCAAGGACGCAATTGGTGGGGTCCACTTATTGCCATTCTTCCCGTCAACCGGGGACCGCGGCTTTGCTCCGTACCGCTATGATGTTGTCGACCCGGCTTTTGGGGATTGGGATGATGTCGAAGCTTTAGGGGAAGACTACTACTTGATGTTTGACTTTATGATCAACCACATTTCTAAGAAATCAGAAATGTACCAAGATTTTAAGGCCAAGCACGATGATTCCAAGTACGCCGATTTCTTCATTCGCTGGGAAAAGTTCTGGGAACAAGCCGGCGCTCAGCGGCCAACCCAAGCCGATGTGGATTTAATCTACAAGCGCAAGGACAAGGCGCCGAAGCAAGCCATCGAATTTGCCGATGGGACGGTGGAACACTTATGGAACACCTTTGGGGAAGAACAAATTGACATCAACGTCAAGAGTCAAGTCGCCAATGCCTTCTTTAAGCAAACGCTGATTGACATGGTCAAGCACGGGGCCGACATGATTCGCCTAGACGCCTTTGCCTACGCAATTAAGAAGGTTGATACCAACGACTTTTTCGTGGAACCAGAAATTTGGGACCTCTTAAATGAAGTGCAAGCAATCTTGGCCCCTTATAAGGCGGAAATCTTGCCGGAAATTCACGAACACTACACGATTCCCCAAAAGATTTCGGCTCATGATTTCTTTATTTACGACTTTACCTTGCCAATGACGACCCTGTACACCTTGTACTCCGGGAAGACGGCCCGGTTGGCCAAGTGGTTAAAGATGAGTCCGATGAAGCAATTTACCACTTTGGACACCCATGATGGGATCGGGGTGGTAGATGCCAAGGATATCCTGACCGACGAAGAAATCGAATATGCCTCCAATGAACTGTACAAGGTGGGGGCTAACGTGAAGCGGAAGTACTCGTCAGCTGAATACAACAACTTAGACATCTACCAAATCAATTCAACCTATTACTCGGCCCTCGGCGATAACGACCGGGCTTACCTCTTGTCCCGGGCCTTCCAAATCTTTGCCCCGGGGATTCCGATGGTCTACTATGTTGGTTTGTTGGCCGGCAGCAATGATTTGAAGTTGCTGGAAGAAACCAAGGAAGGGCGCAACATCAACCGGCACTACTACACGAAAGCAGAAGTGGCCAAGGAAGTCCAACGGCCCGTGGTTGCCAACCTGTTGCAATTATTGACCTGGCGCAATGAATTTGCGGCCTTTGACCTTGAGGGGGCAATTGAAGTCACGACGCCAAGTGACACGACGATCAAGATCGTGCGCACGGATGCAGCCGGTCAAAATGAGGCCGTTCTGGTGGCTGATGCCGCTAACAAGACCTTCACCATTACCGCGAATGGCCAAGTCGTGATGGAACAAAACTAATACCTATATCTCTCCTGGATAGCGGAAAACTTACTTTACCTTAACTCCCGCAACCGGACGCGGGAGACCAAACGGATCGGGCTTGGCCCGGTCCGTTTTTTGCATCGCCCCCGAGTGCTCTGCTAAAATTAACACGTTAATTTGAAGCAGGTAAGGATTGAGAATGTGAACAAGAAGATTAAGTTAGAAGACGTCGCTGAATTAGCCGGGGTTTCGAAGGCCACGGTTTCGCGGGTGATCAACCGCCGGGGGTACTTGAGTCAAAAAACGATCGAAAAGGTCGAAGCCGCAATGGCCGAATTAAATTACCATCCCAACGTGATTGCCCAACAGCTGCATACCCAACGAACCAACGTGATCGGCATCATTGTCCCGACGGTGGCGACCCCTTTTTTCGGTGAGTTGACTGCCGAATTGGAACAGCGGCTGTTTAAACGGGGATATAAAGTTTTGGTCAGTGGGGCGTTGAACGATCCTGGCAAGGAACGGCAATATTTACAGCAACTGTTGGGCCGGCAGGTGGACGGTTTGATTATCGCTACGCACAATGCGGATCTGCCCGAATATCAGCACGCTAACTTGCCAATCGTGGCCGTCGATCGGTTTTTGCGGGCTGATATTCCGGTCGTTGCTTCGGACAACTATGCGGGGGCAGTGGCGGCTTGTGACGCCTTGATTGCCCGCGGGGCCCGGCATATCATTCACACGGATGATCTATCGCCACTAAATGCTCAAGACACTGCGCGCCAACGCGCCTATGAAGCGGTGATGCAAGCACATGGCTGGCCAGCGTACACCTACCCGAGTTTGCCTGATCCGGTGCAAAATCGGGCCAGTCTCCAGCGGATTTTTACGGAACATCCGGAAGTAGATGCGATCTTTGCCAGCAACGACTTGGATGCAGCGACCCTGTTGGACTTAGCGCTGGAAAATGGTTACGCGGTTCCGACACAACTGCAAATCATTGGTTATGACGGGACCCAAACCACCCAGCGGCTCCTCCCGCAATTAGCGACGGTGATTCAACCCCTGAGTGAAATGGCCGCCCGGGCGGTTGAACTCTTGGAAGCTAAGTTGCAACAACAAGCGACGCCAACCGAAGTGGTTTTGCCGGTGCAAGTTAAATTTGGCCGAACCTTGCGGCCATTGGCAACGAAAAAAGCGCTTCCGAAGCAAAAGTGACGAACAAGCCGAGAAATGTTACAATAATGTTACTAGCTCCCCTGGGGGCAATGATACTTGGCATTAATAGGATGGAGGATAATTTATGAGCAGCCAAATTACCAAGCGCATTTTAATCAGTACCGCCGCGTTGGGGATGGCGTTGTCGCTGGCGGCTTGTGGCAGTTCAAAAGCCACTAGCGATAATTCATCCTCATCCACGACGAGCCAAACGACCAGTGCGGCCGCGAAAGCCGTTAAACAAGCCAATCACTTAATCAGTCAGGGCAAGTACCAAGCGGCCCTAGACACCTTAAATGAGGTGGACCACCAAACGACGACGACCAAGGCCTTACGCCGGGACCTCCGGAATTACTTGGCCGCCAAGGAAAGCCTGAAGAAGAACAATTTAGACGAAGCCACGACCAGTTTGTCGACGGTCAAATCGTCCAGTGCCACGATGAAGTCGGCTTATGGCAAGTTGCGCAGCCAGATTGCCTCGGCTAAGGAAAGTACGGGGACGGGGGCGCCAATGCCAAGCAACCAACCCGTGGCCAATGCGGCGGCCGCCAGTGCGACGAGCGAGGATGTCATCAGCAGTTTTGCCAACCAGGCTGGTTTCAATAAGGAAGGCTACGGGATTATGCCGATCAGCAAGAACGGGGACGTTTACCGCTTCGAAGTCCGGCAGGATAATTCCGACAAAACGATTGCCAACTTTATTGGGATCTATGATTACAACCAAGCGACCAAGCAAATTACCCAAATTCAGTAAGCAAAAAGCGACGTCTCGTGATGAAGGCGTCGCTTTTTTATGTTTAAAGGTGTTTTTGGACGTAGGCCAACCAATACGGCAAGGCCCGCTTTAAGCTGTCGTAAGTATCTTGAAAGCGGTGGGTATACCACGGATCGGGGATCGCCTCACCCTGGTGGCCAGGAGTTAAGTCGTTAATCGCAAACAGGCGATCTTGGTATTGCTTGGGGGCCCGGCGTTTTAAATCGGCCATGTTCATATCGTCCATACCGATAATCAGATCATATTCGGCAAAGTCGGCCGCCGTCAGCGGGCGGGAACGGTGGTGGCGATCATCAAGCCCGTACTTGGCCAGGATCTTTTGGGTGCCCGGGTGGGGCCGGTTTCCTTCTTCATAGCTGGACGTGGCCGCTGAAGCAACTTCAACCTGGTCAGTTAAGCCGGCGGTTTGCAAGTCGTGATAAAACATCGCTTCGGCCATTGGTGAACGGCAAATATTGCCGAGGCAGACAAATAAGACTTTCATTTTTTCCCTCCAAATCATGAACTAAATCAATGATACGGAAAGAAAAGGGATTTGGCTAGTCAGGGGGGAGGGGACTTGGTACAATTAACTGATAAACGAAACGGAAAATGAAGGAGGAAAAATTTTTTAATGATTGCTTTAATTATTCTGCTGGTGGTTATCGTTGCCGTGGTCATTTGGTATGTTGCAACTTATAACGGTTTGATTAACCTTAAGACGCATGCGGATGAATCATGGAGCCAAATTGACGTCCAGCTGCAACGCCGGAATGATTTGATTCCTAACCTCTTGGCGACGGTGAAGGGGTATTCGAAGTACGAAAAGAAGACCTTAGAAGAAGTCACCCAGTTGCGCCAACAAATTGTTAATTTGCCAGCGGGGGATCACCAAAAGCTGATGGAAGTTTCTGACAAGCTGAGTGGGGCGCTGAACTCCTTGTACGCAGTTGCGGAAAACTACCCGGACTTAAAGGCCAGCGCTGAATACAGCAAATTGATGGAAGAGTTAAGCAACACCGAAAACAAGATTGCCTACTCGCGCCAATTGTACAATTCGGTCGTGGCCAACTTTAACGCAAAGATTCAAAACTTCCCGGCCAACCTCGTGGCGAAAAAACATCACTTTACGGCCTTGGATTACTTGCAAGTACCGCAAGAAGCCAAAGCGGCCCCGCAAGTTTCCTTTGATGATTTAGACTAGGGGTTGGGCGATGTTATACCAACAAATTGCGATGAATAAGCGCCGCACGATCTACGTCATGGCCGGTTTTACCCTGTTGGTGGCCCTGATCGGGGCGGCGGTGGGCCGGCTCTTTGCCGGCAGTGCGGCCGGCGGGGTTGTGATTGCGTTGATTATTGCGTTGATCTATACTTCGGTGATGATCGGGCAATCCACGGATGTCGTGATGCGGATGAATAATGCGCATGAAATTACCAGTGCGGACCAGTTTCCAGCCCTATGGCACGTGGTCGAAGACATGGCCTTGGTGGCCCAAGTCCCAATGCCACGGGTCTTTGTCATTGATGATCCCAGTCCCAATGCCTTTGCGACCGGGAACAATCCTGAGCATGCGGCAGTGGCAGCAACCACTGGCTTGTTACAGCTCATGGACCGGGAACAATTAGAGGGGGTAATGGCCCACGAAATGACCCACGTCCGGAATTATGATATTCGCTTGCAAACGATTGCCTTGGCCCTAGCGTCAGCGATTGGCTTATTGGTGAACTTTGCCAGCCACGCTTGGTGGTTTGGTGGGGCCAATCGCGATGATGACCGGCGGGATGGCGGTGGCGCCTTGGCCATGGTGGGATCCTTGCTGTTGATTATTTTAGCGCCGTTAGCCGCGTCAATTGCGCAGATGGCACTGTCGCGCAACCGGGAATACCTGGCTGATGCGGGGGCCGTTGAACTGACGCGTAATCCCCAGGGCATGATCCGAGCATTGGAAGCCTTAAAAGGCGCGCCAGCCATGCAAAATGCTGACCCGAACAGTTCGGCCCTGTACATTAATGAACCGGCCGGGGAAAAGTTCAGTCATCTTTTTGATACCCACCCGCCGCTGGACGCGCGGATTGAACGTTTGAAACAAATGTAAGTGAACAAGGAATTGAGGGCCGCGGCCCTCTTTTTTGGTTGGTGGTTCGCTTCACACTTCGTTCAGTGATATAATCAATAATTGACTAATACGAGATCAGAAGAAGAGGAAGTAAACCGATGAAAATGGAATTAGCCGAAATCGCTAAAGCGGTGCAGGCGCAAAATGACATTTCCCAATGGCAAGATTTAACGGTTACCAGTGTGGCGTTTGATAGTCGGACGCTGAACCCGGGGGCTTTATTTGTGCCATTGGCCGGCGCTCAGGATGGGCATAAATTTGTCGCGAATGCCTTCGAAAACGGGGCGGCGGCAGCCTTGTGGGCGGCGGATCACGATTACATCGCTGACGGCCACCCCCGCTTGGTAGTCGACGATCCCCTGGCGGCTTTGCAGGCCCTTGGCAAGTACTACTTGCATAAGATTAATCCAATGGTTGTGGCGGTAACCGGCAGCAATGGCAAGACGACCACTAAAGACATGATTGCAGCCATCCTGGCGACCCAAATGAACGTCACCAAGACCCACGCCAACTTCAATAATGACATTGGGGTGCCAGTGACGCTGTTGAACATGGATGCCAGCACCGAGGCAGTGGTGGTTGAAATGGGGATGGACCATTTTGGTGAATTGGATGCCTTGAGTCGGCTGGCCACGCCTGATATTGCCGTGATTACGATGATTGGGGAAGCCCACATTGAATTCTTTGGCACCCGTGATAAGATTGCCGATGCCAAGATGGAAATTACCCATGGGCTCCAAGAAGATGGGTATTTGGTCTTTAATGGGGACGAACCGTTGTTACAGGCCCGGGTGAAGGAGTTGGCCCAAGCCCACCGGACCTTTGGGCGCCAATTGGACAATGATCTTTACGCGACCAGTGTCACCCCGGCGGATGATCACGTAACTTTTAAAGTCAATGAATGGCCAGACGAAACCTTTACCATCCCAGTGGTGGGGGAATACAACGTCAACAATGCCTTGGCGGCGATGGAAGTCGGCCGCTTGCTGCACGTGACCCCAGCCCACATGAAGCAGGCGTTGGCGCACTTTGATCTGACGGCCAACCGCACGGAATGGGTCCTGGGGCAAAATGGGGAACGTATTTTATCGGACGTTTATAATTCGAATCCGACGGCGGTCAAAGAGGTCGTTAAGACCTTGACCGAAGTGCCCGCCCAAGGGAAAAAGGTGTTGGTCTTAGGGGATATGTTGGAACTCGGCGCGGCGAGCGCGGAATTGCACGCAAGCTTGGCGGACAGTATCAGTCATGAACAATTTGCTGAAGTCTACTTGATCGGGACCGAAATGGCCGCTTTGCGGGATCGCTTATTGGCTCAAGGCTACCCGACCAGTGACTTGCACTACTTTGCAGCGACTGCTCAGGCTGAAATGGCCCAAGCCTTGGCCGCAGATTTGCAAGCGGGGGATGTGGTCTTGCTCAAGGCCAGCCATGGCTTACACTTGGAGCAGACCTTAGCCGTCCTGCGCCAAACAGCAGAATAGCAGTTCAAAACGTTGCGGCAACGGAAATGAAAGCCTCCTTGCCGCAATTTTGCGTTATAAATAAGGGCTTTTCCACGAACTTACTAAAACAATCAAGTAACATGAGGTGACAATTTGAAATTTGGCGAACTAGGTTTATCAAAGAATTTATTACGAGCGATTCAGAAGAGTGGTTATGAAGAAGCAACCCCCATTCAAGAACAGACCATTCCCCTGGTCTTAGCGGGCCAAGACGTGATTGGGCAAGCCCAGACCGGGACCGGGAAGACGGCGGCATTCGGGTTGCCATTGTTGGAACACGTTGATTTGGATAATCCCGCCATCCAAGCGATTATTATTTCGCCGACCCGGGAGTTGGCCATCCAAACGCAAGAAGAGCTGTTCCGTTTGGGACGGGATAAGCACGTGAAGGTGCAAGTTGTATACGGTGGGGCGGATATTCGCCGCCAAATTAAGGCGCTGAAACAGCATCCCCAAATTTTGGTGGGGACCCCGGGGCGGCTGCGGGATCACCTCAACCGGCAAACGGTCCAATTAGACCACGTGCAGACCTTAGTTTTGGACGAAGCCGACGAAATGTTGAACATGGGCTTTTTGGATGATATTGAAGCAATCATCAAAGAAACGCCAGCGACCCGGCAAACCTTGCTGTTTTCCGCTACGATGCCACCAGCAATTAAAAAGATCGGCGTCCAATTTATGCAAGACCCGCAAACGGTGAAGATTGCGGCCAAGGAATTGACGACGGACTTGGTGGACCAATACTACATCCGGGCGAAGGATTACGAGAAGTTTGATATTATGACGCGCTTAATCGATGTCCAAGATCCGGACTTAACGATCGTCTTTGGGCGGACCAAACGCCGGGTGGATGAATTATCCCGGGGCTTGTTGGCGCGGGGGTACAATGCGGCTGGCATTCACGGTGACTTGACCCAGGAACGCCGGACGAAAATCATGAAGCGCTTCAAGGCCGGCGAATTGGATATTTTAGTGGCAACTGATGTGGCCGCGCGGGGCTTGGATATCTCGGGCGTAACCCACGTTTATAACTACGATATTCCATCCGATCCCGATTCTTACGTGCACCGGATCGGCCGGACGGGGCGGGCCGGGCACCACGGGGTGTCGTTAACGTTTGTGACGCCCAACGAAATGGACTATCTGCACGAAATCGAAAAGCTGACGAAGGTGCGGATGCTGCCATTGAAGCCGCCAACCGAAGAAGAGGCCTTCCGCGGGCAAGTGGCCAGTGCGGTCAATGACATTCAGACTTTGATTCAAGACCCGACGACGGAAAAGTACCAAGAAGCGGCCGCCCAGCTCTTGGAAGATCATCCGGCCGTTGAACTGGTCGCGGCCTTATTGAATGATCTGACCAAGGATTCCGCGGAACAAGTGCCGGTCAAGATTACGCCTGAACGGCCCCTGCCCCGGCGGAAAAATGATCGCAAGGGTGGTTTTCGGGGGCACGGGAAGGGCAACCGCCGCAACTTCCACCGGGAATCCCAACGGCACTTCAATGGTCGGCGCAACAATCACCGGCGCCACCGCGATGGCAATCAAAAGCCAGCTTTCCGCCTCCACCATAAAGAGGATTAGGCCATGATTGTCGGAACGGGAACCGATATCCAAGATTTAGCCCCGGTTGAACGGGCCTTAGCGCGCAATGATCAATTTTTGAAGCGGGTCTTAACCCCGCAGGAGCAAGCCCAGGCCCAACAATTGCATGGCCAACGGCTGGTGGAATACGTTGGCGGTCGTTGGGCCACCAAGGAAGCCTTTAGCAAGGCCTGGGGGACCGGGATCGGCAAGCAAGTCGGCTTTCAAGATATTGAGGTTTTAAATAATGCGCGGGGCAAACCAGAAGTGACGCGTTCGCCGCACTCGGGGACGGTCTGGGTGTCAATCAGTCATACCAACGCCTTAGCGCTGAGCTTTGTAATTTTGGAAAGAAGTGAAAACGCATGATTAGTGCACAATTACGGGACGCCAAGGTGGTCGTTGATTTGGCAGCCCTCAAGCATAATTTCCGGACCCAGTTGGCCCAATTGCCAGCTGGGAGTCAAATTTTACCCGTCGTAAAAGCCAATGCGTATGGCAACGGATTGGTACCAGTGGTCAATGCTTTAAAGGATGAACCGGCAGTTGGCGGTTTTTGCGTGGCCCTCTTGGACGAAGGGCTGGCGTTGCGAGCGGCGGGGGTTAACCAGTTAACCTTGGTCTTAGGGATTACCCCAGTTCAATATGCACCAGTGGCCGCCCGGGCCGGTATTTCACTAACGGTGGGGGATGTGGCGTGGTTGAAGGCTTATTTGCAACTTGCCCAAGCCAGCCAGCTGACGACCCCGTTAAAGGTTCACTTAGGAATCGACACTGGCATGGGCCGGATTGGCTTTACCGATCCGGCGGCCCTGCAAGAAGCCGTGGCCTTGTTGGCCGACCCCCATTTTGAATTTGAAGGTCTGTTTACCCACTTTGCAACGGCTGACAGTGCCGATGATCAATATTTTAAGGCGCAAGTCGCCAAGTGGCAGGCGATGTTGGCAGTGGTCAAGGAAAAACCCCGCTATGTCCACGCGGCTAATTCGGCAACGGCCTTATGGCATTCGGACCAAGTCGCCGTTAATTACGTGCGGATGGGGATTTCACTGTATGGCTGTAATCCCTCAGGGCGTGAACTAACGCCAACCTGGTCCCTGCAGCCGGTGACCGCGTTGGAAGCGCGGCTGACCTTTGTGAAGCAGCTCAAAAAGGGCGCGTCGGTTAGTTACGGAGCCACTTACACGGCCCCAACGGATGAATGGGTCGGCACGGTCCCGGTTGGGTATGCGGATGGTTACCCGCGTAGCCTTTCGGGGGGAAGTGTGTTGATTAACGGGCAACGCTGCCCAATCTTAGGTCGGATTTGCATGGATCAATTTATGGTCCGGCTGCCTCAAGCCCTACCGGTGGGGACCAAGGTCGTATTGATTGGCAAGTCGGGGGATGCGGAGATTACGGCGACCGATTTGGCTGATCGATTAGGGACCATTAATTATGAAGTACTGACCGGCTTAAGTGACCGGTTGGCCCGGGAGTATCGGGAATAATGGCTGAATTTAAGCGGACGCAAGAAATCATGCGGGGCGACGTGTATTACGCCGCGTTGGATCCGGTGCTTGGCTCGGAACAAGGTGGGGTGCGCCCAGTTTTAATCGTGCAAAATGACGTTGGAAATCTCCACAGTCCCACGGTGATTGTGGCAGCGATTACGACCAAGCTGACCAAACACCGTTTGCCTACCCACGTCTTTTTAGCGGCCGCCGAATCCGGCATTGCCAAAAATTCGATGATTTTATTGGAACAGGTGCGGACCATTGATAAACAACGTTTGCGCCAACGGGTGACCCACTTGGGCCCGTTGGTGATGAAACGGGTTGATCATGCTTTGCGGATCAGTGTTCATGTCTAAAGTAAAAAACAACCTGAGGAAAAGGATGCTTTTTCCTCAGGTTGTTTTGGTTTATTAAGGATGCAAGTCTTCGATTTCAACCACTTCATAGCCCCGCCGGTTCAGGCGCTTGACGATGCGATTGAGCCGGGTTTCGTCTACGTCGGCCGGTAAGGTAAACAGGATTTCTTTGGTTTGGTCATCGTGAGGCGCCAGCGAAATCACGTTGACAATTTGAGTGAAACGGGTGATTTCCTTGGCTAACGTGGACAGGTCGCCCCGTTCATCAGGGACCCGGATGGTTAAGACGTAACTGCCGGCGTTGACGTTCCAAGCTTCGGCTAAGAGCTTCAGCAAGCTGTTATGGGTTAAGATCCCGTAGAAATGATTATCGCCGTCGAGGACCGCGATGTAAGGCAAATCCCGGATGGTAAAGAACACGGTGTAAAAAGATGCTTTAATTGAAATGAATTTCGTCGCGTTTTTCAGCAGTGCCGTTACCGGCAGGCTCATGTCGCCCCCGCGGGATTTATGCCGGTAAAGGTGCATTTTATAGATGTTGCCGCGAAACAGGGTCCCGGTCGGATCCAAGACCGGCACACAGCGGTAGCCCGAATCCTCTAAGACGGTTAATGCTTCGGCCAAAGTGGCATCTTCTGACAAGGTCGTGAGGGTTTCCTTAGGCTTAATGAGAGATTTAAAAATCATAATTGACTCCTTAATTCCGTACGCTTTTCTGCCGTCCATCATCATACCACAAATGGTTTGAAAATGAGAGGGGGATGAGAAAGAAAAGTGATTTTCGGGTAAACTTCGCCAAGGGTTTCGGCTTCGCCTATTGTGGAAAGTTCGGTATAATAAAAGGGATTGACAAAAAACATTGAGGTGAAAGAACAGTGAAAATGATTGTTGGCTTGGGCAACATCGGGACACGTTACGATGAAACCCGCCATAATACTGGCTTTATGGTTGTGGAACAGTTTGCTCGTGATTACCACCTTGGCGCTTTTACGCACGCCAAGGTTGAAGCAGTGGTGGCTTCTGGAATGGTGCACGGGGAAAAGGTTTTGTTAGTGAAGCCGACGACCTTTATGAATGAATCGGGGCGGGCGGTTAAGCCGCTTTTGGATTATTATGATTTGACGCTGGATGATTTGGTAATCGTCAATGACGACTTAGACATGCCCGTGGGCAAGGTCCGCTTAAAAACCCACGGCAAGTCCGGGGGTCACAACGGTTTAAAGAGCATCATCGCGCACTTAGGGACGGATCAGTTTAACCGGGTAAAAGTCGGGATTGATCACCCGCAACATGGCACGGTGGTCAGCCACGTCCTGGGGAAATTCACACCGGCAGAACGCAGCGACCTTGATGTGGCCATCCAACGGGCCGAAGATGCGTTGGCAGATTGGGTCAAGGGGGCCAGTTTTGCCACTTTGATGAACAATTATAATTAGTAGGTGGCAAGTTCGCTGCTTACAAAGCGGCCAAGGAAAAATCGTTTATCCGGGTCTAAAAACATAATGTGACTGATTGAAAAAGCCAAAGGGGGAAGCGACGATCGTACAACTGACGGATTTAATGGCTACGGCCCCACAATTTGCGGGGATTATCCACAGTATTGAACACCAGCAGCGTCAATTGATTACTGGGGTGGCTGGTTCAGCCCGGGCGCTTTTGTTGGCGGCCTTGCAAAAACGCTTGGCCGGTCCGCAATTGGTAGTGGTCGACAGCCTTTTTCACATGGAAGAACTGGTTAATGATTTGACCAATTTATTGCCCGAAACGGCCGTCTATGCCTTTCCGGCCGAAGAAAGTCTGGCCCTGGCGCAAGCAACCAGTTCGCCTAATTATCGCTTGGCCCGGGTGCTGGCCATGCAGGCGCTGTTGACCAAGCAGCCCGCCCTGGTGGTTGCCCCGGCGGCGGGGTTATTGCGCCCCTTACCTCAGCCCGCGGCTTTTCAGGCGGCCCAATTGTCACTAACGGTCGGGGCGGAATTAGATTTAACCACGACCGCCACGCAGTTAGCAAAGATGGGCTACGTCCGGCAAAAAATGGTGGCTGCGCCGGGGGACTTTGCAATTCGCGGGTCGATTTTGGATATCTATGCCCTGAATACCCCGTATCCCGTCCGGGTCGATTTGTTTGATACGGAAATTGATTCGTTGCGCTACTTTGAGGCCGACAGTCAGCGGAGTTTGCAAAATATTGAAGCGGCTACGATTTTGCCGGCGACCGAATTGGTGATGGACCAAGCGGCTACCCAACGCGCCGCCGCGGCGCTGCAAGCCGAGTTGACTAAACGTCAGGCCGAATTGCCAGCTGAACAACAGGACCAGTTAGCCCATGCCTATGCGCCAGTGATCGAGGAATTAAAAGCGGGGCACGTCTCGGAAAAAATGCTGGGGTATCCAGCGCATCTCTATGAAACCCCCGCTTGGCTCGGCGACTATCTGCCCACCAGTGGCAGCTGGATCATCGATGACTTGGCCCGGATTAAAGAACAGGCTAAACAACTGGTGGCCGACCAAGCGGCGTGGCAAAGCAGTCACCAGCAACCAGCCAGCCCGACGTTCGACTTGGCCCGGCGCTTAACGACGCAGCCGCAGGCCCAGACCTACCTGGCGCTGTTTAAGAAAGGGTTAGGTGGCTTGCAATTTGCCAATCTGGTTGATTTACATGCGCGGCAGATGCAACGCTTCTTTGGCCAGGTCGACCTCCTGAAGAGTGAGTTGCAACGCTACGTGGCCCAAGGTGAGACGGTGGTGATTTTAACCGCGAGTGAACAACGCCGCCGCAAAGTAGCGAACGATTTAGCCACCTTGGGCTTATCAGTGGTTGAAACGGCGGGAGCTGACTTACAGCCGCACCAGTTGCAACTGGTGGCGGCCAGTTTAAATCATGGCTTTGAGTTACCGCCCGCCCAATTGGCCGTCATTACAGAAGGCGAACTGTTTAAACAGTTGCAAAAACGCCGGGTGCGGCCCCAAAAGCTGTCCAATGCGGAGCGCTTGAAGTCATATACGGATTTAAAACCCGGGGACTTTGTGGTCCATGTTAATCACGGGATTGGGGTCTTTGCGGGGATTAAGACGATGCAAGTCGATGGTGTCCACCAAGATTACATTGTGATCGATTACCGGGATCACGCGCAGATCTTTGTTCCCATCACCCAGTTGAACCTGGTCCAAAAATACGTCGCAGCCGAAGGAAAGCAACCCCGGATTAATCGTTTGGGGGGCAGCGAATGGGCGAAGACCAAGCATCGGGTGGCTGCCAAGGTCGAAGACATTGCGGATGAATTGGTGGATTTGTATGCGCAGCGGCAAGTCGCCAAGGGGTATGCTTTTCCAGCGGACGATTATTTGCAGGAAAAATTTGACCAGGAGTTTCCGTACGTGGAAACGCCCGACCAATTGCGCAGCATCGATGAAATCAAGGCCGATATGGAAGCCGCCAAGCCGATGGATCGGCTGTTGGTGGGGGACGTTGGCTACGGGAAGACTGAAGTGGCGATGCGGGCCGTTTTTAAGGCCGTCGCTGGGGGCAAACAAGTGGCCTTTTTAGTCCCCACGACGATTTTGGCGCAACAGCATTTTGATACCCTAACTGCCCGCTTTGAAGGCTTTCCGATCTCCGTGGCCTTAATGTCGCGTTTTAAGACGCGGGCCGAATTAAAAGAAACCGAGCAAGGGCTGGCCGCGGGGACGGTGGATGTGGTGATTGGCACCCACCGGATTTTGTCCAAGGATGTACATTTTAAGGACCTGGGCTTGCTGATTATCGATGAAGAGCAGCGCTTCGGGGTTAAACATAAAGAACGTTTGAAGCAGCTGAAGACCAACGTTGATGTCTTAACGCTGACCGCCACGCCGATTCCGCGAACACTGCATATGTCAATGCTGGGGGTGCGCGACCTTTCGGTGTTAGAGACGCCGCCCAATGGTCGCTACCCAATTCAAACTTACGTCTTAGAACAAAATGCCGGGGCAATTCAAACTGGGATTCGGCGTGAAATGCAACGGGGTGGCCAGGTGTATTATCTGCACAACCGGGTCGGTGATATTGAACGGGTTGTCGCCGAACTACAAACCTTGGTCCCGGAAGCCCGGATTGGCTATATTCACGGCCAAATGACCGAAGTTCAGCTCGAAGGGGTCTTATATGACTTTATTCGGGGTGAATATGATGTTTTGGTGACGACTTCAATCATTGAAACGGGGGTTGATATCCCGAATGTCAATACCCTCTTTGTGGAGGATGCCGACCGGATGGGCTTGGCCCAGCTCTACCAAATTCGGGGCCGGATCGGGCGCAGCAACCGGGTGGCCTTTGCTTACTTTATGTACCAGCCAAACAAGGTCCTGACCGAGCTGGGCGAAAAGCGCTTAGCGGCGATCCGGGACTTTACGGAATTGGGGAGTGGCTTTAAGATTGCGATGCGCGACCTCTCGATTCGGGGCGCGGGCAGTCTGTTAGGTAAACAACAGCATGGCTTTATCGATTCCGTCGGTTATGACTTGTACTCAACGATGTTGGCTGAAGCGGTTGCGCAAAAGCAGGGCAAGGCCCCCGTCAAGCATTCGGATGCCGAATTGGAACTGGGGATTGAAGCGTACTTCCCCGATGCCTACATTAGTGATCAACGGCAAAAGATCGAATGGTACAAGGCGCTTAGAAATATTGCTTCGCCAGCTGAATTGACGGACTTGACCGGCGACCTTTTGGATCGTTACGGTGATTATCCGGCTCCAGTGGCGACGCTGCTGCAGGTGGCCGAGCTGAAATTGCGGGCTGACCAGGCCCAATTGGCGGCAATTCGCCGGCAAAAGGATAATCTAATGGTGGAATTAACCCCCGTGGCCACCCATCAGCTGACCCCCCCGCAGATTATTCAAGCGCTCGCCAAAACGCGTTTTAAAGCGACGCTCGGGGAAGAGGCTGGACGGCTGACCGTCCGGTTGATTATCCAACCGAAGATGACCACGACGCTCTGGTTGCAACAATTGATTCAATTTGTAGCCGGTTTGCAGGCGGCAATGCAAAAAACAAACAAGGATGGAGGAAATGCAGATGCGACTCGATAAATTTTTAAAGGTTTCCCGGATTATCAAACGGCGGACCTTGGCCAAGCAGATTGCCGACCAAGGCCGGATTTTAATTAACGACAAGGCGGCCAAGTCGTCTTCTAAGGTTGCGGTAGGCGATGTCTTGACGATCAAATTTGGCAATAAGACGACCACGGTCAAAATTGATCGCATTGAAGAAACGACTAAAAAAGCCGATGCGGAACTCATGTATACGATTGAAAAAGAAGAGTACGCCGAGACATTTGATTAGCCCCAAAAAGGTGATGAATTTAACGCCACGCCTAGACAGGCCCGGGCCCCTGTGCCATACTAACATTGAATAGGCAATTTTTAGGAAGGGGCGAGCAATTTGGCGCAACACCGGGTCACTAAATTAGATAATGCTTACACCAGAGCGCGGGAACAGCAAGGGCAGTTCAACCGATCCTACCGGACCCAAGTCCACCTACGCCGGGCGGCCTTGATCGGGGGCGTCTTTATGATCATAACCTTAATTTTAGGTTTTCAATTGTGGTCGGCTCACCGCCAGTTAAACCGGGTTGATGCGCAAATTTCCACGGCCCAAACGACCCTCAAGCACAAGCAGGCCCAAAACGCCAAGTTGAGCAAGCAAAATCGCTTGCTCAAGGATCCGACCTATCTGCAAGAATTGCTGCGTGAAAAATACAACTTCGCTAAGAAGGGCGAGATCATCTATAATTTTGTTAAATAAAGCGGTCACATTCGGTGGGGAGTATGGTATACTCTACTACAATGATTTTTAAGAATTTTTAAAGGACGGGAGGACCCGTCACGAGGAATTAGGAGGATTTGCTGTTCATGGCAATTGAAGAAGGCGCAAAGGTTTCCGGTAAAGTTTCGGGAATTACGAATTTTGGGGCATTTGTTGATTTGGCCGACCACCAGACCGGGTTGGTGCATATCAGCCAGATTTCCAATTCGTTTGTCAAGGATATTCACGATATCTTAGCCGTCGGGGATGAAGTCACGGCGAAGGTCGTGAAAATTGCTCCCGACGGTAAGATTGCTCTGTCAATGAAGGCGGTGGAAGAACGCCCGGCCAAGCCAGCCCGGCCAGTTGCCGAGAAGCATTTTGAGCATGCCAAGCCTGTGCACCATGATCACCGTGACGACCATTTTCGGCGCGCGCCCCGGGCCCAAGCCACTTTCGGGGGGCGGAGCAGCCACAAAGGCAACGACGACTTTAATTCCATGTTGGCTTCCTTCATGAAGGAAAGCGAATCCCGGCTCTCAACCTTAAAGCGCCAAACGGATGGTAAGCGCGGCGGCCGGGGCGGTCGGCGCAGCTGATGGCCCCCGATTTAACTGAACAAATTAAGCGACCCCTGGCTGGGAGTCGCTTTTTTGCTATGGGCGCTCCGATTGTCGTGGCGACTTCGACCGGGGTTGACTCAATGGTCCTCTTGGCCTTGCTGCAAGAGGTGGTGCCACCTGCGCGCTTGATCGTTGCCCATTTTAACCACCGCTTGCGGGCACAAAGTGAAACCGAAGCGGCCTTTTTACGGCAGTATTGTCAGGAGAGGGCCTTACGGGTCGAGATCGGCCACTGGGCACACCCCCGGGCGAATGAGGCGGCGGCTCGGCAGGCCCGCTATGCGTTTTTGGCCCAGGTAATGCGGCAGACGGGCGCTAAATTACTGGTCACGGCGCATCATGCCAATGATCAAGCCGAAACCATTTTGATGAAGCTGGTCCGCGGGGGCGACTTACACCAATTGGTCGGCTTGCAGGAACGGCGCCCCTTTGCGGGGGGCGAGTTGGTCCGGCCACTGTTGGGGGTTTCTAAAGCCACCCT
Organism: Limosilactobacillus ingluviei str. Autruche 4; assembly: GCF_000312405.1. NCBI lineage: Bacteria > Bacillati > Bacillota > Bacilli > Lactobacillales > Lactobacillaceae > Limosilactobacillus > Limosilactobacillus ingluviei. The sequence goes on from NZ_HE997174.1 coordinate 337,076, forward strand.
GCAGGCGTGGGCCAAGCAGCACGCTTTGCAATGGTTTGAAGATGCTACCAATGCCGACCTGACTATTACGCGAAACCGGTACCGCCACCAATATTTACCCCTGCTCCAACAAGAAAACCCCCAATTGGTGCGCCAACTGGCGGATTTTGCGGGGCAACTGACGGATCTCTTGGCTGACGAACAGGCGCATTTGGATCAACAGCTGCTGATGATGGCCAAGGACAACCACTTGGATTTGACCGCTTGGTGGGCTTGTTCGGCCCCCAATCAACGGCAATTATTGCGCCGGTGGCTCAATCAGCAGGGGGTTATGGCACTAAAGCAAACCAGTTTGCAGCAATTGCAAAAACGCTTGGCTCCAGCAGCGCGGCCCAACCAAGTGTTTACTTTGCCCGGCCAGTGGTGTTTGGTCCGGAATTATCAAGAACTGCGCCTAGAAAATCAAAAGAATTTGGCGCCGGAGGGCCTGCTTGGCCCAGAAAGTATGGTAAAATTTGCCCAATGGCAAGTCGTAACGCCGACCTGGCGCGCGATGGTGCTTCCAGCTGGGACCCCACCGCCGCTGCAGGGTCAAATCGTGGCGACGATGTGGTTACCAAATGCGGCGCTGCCGTTGGTCTGGCGCCCGGCGCGGCCAACGGATCGCCTCCGGTTAAAGGGGGGTGGTCACCAAACCGTGCGTCGGATTTGGATTAATCAAAAAATCGCGCCGGCTGACCGCCGCCAGGCCCGGGTGTTGGTGGATCAGTTGGGACGCGTGCTGTGGTTGGTGGGGGTCAAGACCGCCTGGTGGGATTGGCCCCCAGCCACCTCAGCGGGCCAAGCAGTGCAATTGATTCAGGGAAGGGTAGAGGAACATGAATAACGATATTGAGCGCGTATTGTATAGTGAGGCGGAAATTCAAACCCGGATTGGGGAAATGGCCAAAGAAATTGAGGCTGATTACCAAGGCAAGCGGCCAATGGTCATTTCCGTTTTGACGGGAGCAATTTTGTTTACGGTGGATCTGTTGGAAAAGACAGACCTGTACACCACTTTGGACTTTATTGATGTCTCTAGTTACTTTGGGGCAGCTGAATCTTCGGGGCGAGTTGAATTGGTTCGCGATTTGAAGTCCGATGTGGCAGGCAAGGACATCTTGATTTGTGAAGATATTATTGACTCAGGGCGGACCTTGCAATACTTGGTAGACCTGTTGAAAGAGCGGGGCGCCAAGTCAATCAAGGTGGCGACGATGCTGGACAAGCCAGCTGGTCGGGATGCCAGTGTGACGGTGGAAGCGGATTATGCTGGCTTTATCGTACCAAATGAATTCTTGGTAGGTTACGGTTTGGATTATGAGGGTTACTACCGCAACTTGCCATACGTTGGGGTGTTAAAGCCGGCCGTCTACACGAAATAATGGTTCAAGCAGCCCTGCGTCCTGCTGAGTGGGCGGAGGGTTACTTTTTGTCAGAAAGCTTGACTAATTAATGGTCAACGTTAGTCAAGTGTGGTATATTTATGCCATTATGAATGGCGCAAGCCGTTGGATTTTCAAACTGTGGCCGATACAGGCGACATGAATAGGAGGTTGTTATGAACAACAATCGAAAGAACAACGGGTTCACTCATAACGTCCTGTTCTATTCAGTGATCTTTTTGTGCATCATGGGGATTGTCTACTACTTCTTTGGCGGCAACACCCATACGGGGCAGACAAAAGAAGTTTCCCAAAGCGAATTTATTGCTGAATTAAAGGACGATAAGATCAAGAACTTTACTGTGCAACCAAACGGTGGGGTTTATAAGATTACTGGGACTTACAAGCACGCCCAAACGGCTGAAAACAGCAACAAGGGTGGCTTGGCTTTTGCCGGGCAAAGTTCCAGCACTACCAAGAACTTCCAAAGTTCGGTCTTGCAAAGCGATGTGACGATCAATCAATTGCAGAAGTACGCAGAACGTGAACACGTCAAGATCACTACAAAACCAGAGGAGTCCAATAGTTTATGGTCGAACCTCTTGATTACGGTCTTACCGTTAGTGATCATGATTTTCTTCTTCTACATGATGATGGGTCAAGCGGGCCAAGGCGGCGGTGGCCGGGGAGTGATGAGCTTTGGGAAATCCAAGGCCAAGCCGGCTGACGCTAAGGACAATAAGGTCCGCTTCTCTGACGTGGCCGGGGAAGAAGAAGAAAAGCAAGAATTGGTCGAAGTCGTTGAATTCTTGAAGAACCCAAAGAAGTTTATGAAGTTAGGTGCCAAGATTCCATCCGGGGTCCTCTTGGAAGGCCCGCCAGGGACGGGGAAGACCCTCTTGGCCCGGGCGGTCGCTGGGGAAGCCGGCGTACCGTTCTTCTCTATTTCCGGGTCGGACTTCGTGGAAATGTTCGTTGGGGTTGGTGCCAGCCGGGTCCGGGACCTCTTTGAGCAAGCCAAGAAAGCGGCGCCGGCGATCATTTTCATCGATGAAATCGATGCGGTAGGTCGCCGTCGGGGCAACGGTATGGGCGGTGGCCATGATGAACGGGAACAAACCTTAAACCAACTCCTGGTTGAAATGGACGGGTTCCAAGGTGACGAAGGGGTCATTGTTATGGCCGCTACCAACCGGGCTGATGTCTTGGACCCCGCGCTGTTGCGGCCGGGGCGGTTTGACCGGAAGATTCTGGTCGGCCGGCCGGACGTCCGGGGGCGCGAAGCCATCTTGCGCGTTCACGCCAAGAACAAGCCGTTGGCCAGTGATGTCGACTTAAAGGAAATTGCCAAGCAAACGCCTGGTTTTGTCGGGGCCGATTTGGCCAACCTGTTGAACGAAGCGGCCCTCTTAGCTGCCCGGCGCAACAAGTCGGAAATTGACGCCGCTGACGTTGATGAGGCCGAGGACCGGGTCATTGCTGGGCCGGCTAAGCGCGATCGGGTGATCTCCAAGCAAGAACGGCGGACGGTCGCCTTCCACGAAGCAGGCCACACGATCGTTGGTTTAGTCTTAAATGATGCTCGCGTCGTCCACAAGGTGACGATTGTGCCCCGGGGTCGCGCCGGCGGTTACGCAATCATGTTGCCAAAGGAAGACCAAATGCTGATGTCCAAGAAGAACGCGATGGAACAAATCGCGGGCTTAATGGGGGGCCGGGCGGCCGAAGAATTGATCTTCAAGTCTCAATCCTCCGGGGCATCGAATGACTTTGAACAGGCAACCCAAATTGCCCGGGCAATGGTTACCCAATACGGGATGTCCGATAAGATCGGACCGGTGGAATTACAATCTTCCGGGGCGGTCTTTACCGGGCAAGAATTTGGCCAAGCTCCGTACTCAGAAAAGACGGCGGCCTTAATCGACGAAGAAGTTCGGCGGATTTTGAATGAAGGGCATGAAGAAGCGCTTCACATCATTGAAACCCACCGGGAACAACACCGGTTGATTGCCGAAGCCTTACTGGAATACGAAACGCTGGATGAAAAGCAGATTCTCAGTCTGTACAAGACCGGCAAGATGCCAGAAAAGGCGGTTGAAGAAGCCGATAGTGAACAACGGGCGCAAACCTTTGAAGAAGCCAAGCAAGAATTGGAACGTAAGGAAAATGCGCGGGCGACGGCGGACCAAGAGTCAGCCGCTGACCAACCGACGACCAGTGCGGATCAACCAAGCACCACTGATGCTGACGACGATCAACCCGCGGATTCAGATCAACCAAAAGAATAGGCGAAAGCGAAGAGCTCACGGGGGCTCTTCGTTTTTTGTTACGGGGCTTGGTGAGCAAGATGGTGCTCATCAAGGCTTTTTAGCTGGCTTAGCGCAGTCTGGCTTGACAGTGACCGAGCAGATCAGTACATTGGATACTTAGAAGTGAGGTACGAGGAGGAAAAATCAATGAACGACTATTTAGTGAAGAGCACAGCCATGAACGGCATGTTTCGGGCTTACGCAGTTAACGCTTCGCATTTGGTAGAACAGGCCCACACCATTCATGACACGTGGTCGGCATCATCAGCCGCGTTGGGGCGGACCTTGGTTGGGACGACCCTCTTGGCCACAGCGGGCTTACAAGGCGCTGGGCGACTGACGGTTAAGATCCAAGGGGATGGCCCGGTAGGCTTTATCGTGGCGGATGGGGATGCGGCCGGCAACGTCCGGGGTTACATTAAGCAACCCCATGTCAACCTGCCCTTAAATGCGCAAGGTAAAATTGATGTTAAGGGGGCCGTGGGGACCAACGGGGTGTTGTCCGTGACTAAAATGGCTCCGGGGGATAAGACACCTTATACCGGGGAAGTGGAACTGGTCTCGGGCGAATTAGGTGAAGACTTCACCTACTACCTGGCTCAGTCGGAGCAAATTCCGTCGGCGATGGGAGTCTCGGTCTTTGTCAACAGCGATGATTCAATTGCAGTAGCCGGGGGCTTCTTAGTGCAAGCCTTGCCGGGCGCTAGTGATGAAGCTTTGCAAACTTTGGAACAATCTTTAAAGGAGCTGCCTTTGGTTTCGGAGTTGTTGCGCGCTGGGAAAACGCCAGAGGACATTTTGCGCTTGATCTTTAAGGACCAGGAGTTGAAGCTTCACGAAACCATGCCGGTGCAATTCCACTGTGATTGTTCCAAAGAACGCTTTGGGCACGTCTTGGCAACGCTCAAGCCAACTGAATTGCAGGAAATGATTGAGCAAGATCATGGGGCGCAAGCGGTTTGCCAATTCTGTGGGCGCCATTACCAGTTCAGTGAAGCTGAATTACAAGCAATGCTTGCCCAACAGCAAAAGTAAATTAACGCAACCGGTGGAGCGGTTGCGTTTTTTTCTGGCGGCGCGCCGCAAAAAATGGTATGTTAAAGTTTGTGTATAAAAAAGTCGAGCCTTGCAAGTTATTTTGTCGTTGTTTTACAATCAATGTGGCAATTAATGAAGGGGGAAAAAGATGGAATGGCAAATCGGGGATTTAAAGATCCCAAATCAAGTTGTGGTCGCACCGATGGCTGGGGTAACCAATAAAGCTTTCCGGGTCATTTGTAAGAAGTTCGGGGCTGGTTACGTGGTCTGTGAAATGATTTCCGACCGCGGGATTATGTACAAGAACAAAAAGACCCTGTCGATGACGGGCGTCGATCCCGAAGAACACCCGATGGGGATTCAAATCTTTGGGGGGACCAAAGAGACCTTAGTCGAAGGGGCCAAGTTTATTGACCAACACACGGATGCGGATGTGATTGACATCAACATGGGTTGTCCCGTCAATAAGGTAGTTAACATTGACGCCGGTTCGCGCTGGTTGCTTGATCCAAAGAAGGTTTACGAAATGGTTGCCTACGTCGTCGAAGCGGTTCAAAAGCCTGTGACCGTGAAGATGCGGACTGGTTGGGATGACCAACACATTTATGCGGTTGAAAATGCCCTGGCGGCCGAAAAAGCGGGGGCCGCGGCGTTGGCAATGCACGGTCGGACCCGGAAACAAATGTATTCTGGGCATGCGGATTGGGACGTGTTAAAGGAAGTTGCCAGTCAGTTGACGATTCCGTTTATGGCCAACGGGGATATTCGTTCGGCACAAGATGCTAAGTATGTCTTAGATTATACTGGGGCAGATGCGGTCATGATCGGTCGGGCGGCCATGGGGAACCCGTGGATGCTGACACAAACGGTTCACTATTTGGAAACGGGGGAACTTTTACCCGAAGCCACGCCCGCTGAAAAACTGCAGACGGCCAAGGATCACCTGGCCCGCTTGGTTGAGCTGAAGGGTGAACACACGGCCGTGCCGGAATTCCGGGGCCAAGCGGCTTACTACTTGAAGGGGATTCCCCGCTCGGCGCGGACCAAGGTCAAGGTGATGGAAGCTACGACCCAACAAGAAGTCATTGATATCTTTGACGAATTCATTGAGAGTTTAGAACAACGGGCGGCCTTGCGGCAAGCTCAGTAAATGGTGTGGGGTGTCCCGCGCTCAATAAGGAGGATTTAATTCATGGCAAGTGAAGAAAAGCTGAACGACCAGATGATTGTCCGGCGTGAAAAGATGCAAGCGTTGAAGGACCAAGGGGTGGCGCCATTTGGGCACCGCTTTGCGCCGGATCATGATCTGTCATCCGACATTCATGCAAAGTATGATGCAAGTGATGGGGAACTGCTCTTAGAACAAGGCAACATCGTAACCATCGCGGGGCGCATGGTTGCCAAGCGGGGGAGCGGTAAGGCTAGCTTTGCGGATCTTTTGGACCGGGGCGGCCGGATTCAATTTTACGTGCGCCAAGACATGGTGGGTGAAGAAGCCTACCAGCTGTTTAAGGACTCTGACATTGGGGACTTCTGGGGGATTACGGGGGATGTAATCAAGACCCGAATGGGCGAATTAACGGTTCGCGCCCACGAAATCACTTTCCTGACTAAGGCTTTGCGGCCGTTGCCAGACAAGTACCACGGTTTGCAAGATCCCGAATTGGTTTACCGCCAACGTTACTTAGACTTGATTACCAACCGGGAAAGTTTTGAGCGGTTTGTAAACCGGACCAAGATTATTAAGGCGATTCGGCGTTACATGGATGACAATGGCTTTCTTGAAGTCGAAACGCCAATTTTGGAAAATGTGGCCTCTGGAGCGGAAGCCCGGCCATTTATTACCCACCACAATGCCTTGGACATTGACATGTACATGCGGATTGCCACGGAATTGCGCTTGAAGCGGTTAATTGTCGGCGGAATGGAACGGGTCTATGAATTAGGGCGGATTTTCCGGAACGAAGGGATGGACTTAAAGCACAACCCGGAATTTGATACGATGGAAACCTATGCGGCTTACTTTGACTTCCATGACGTAATGGAAGAAACGGAAGGGATCGTGAAGGCGGCAACGAAGGCGATCTACCCGGACCTGAAGTTTGAATACCAAGGGACGGCGATGGACTTTGCCAAGCCATTTGCTCGCTTGCACATGGTTGATGCGATCAAGGAATACACCGGGATTGACTTCTGGGAAGAAATGTCAATTGAACAAGCCCGCCAGTTGGCTGATGAAAACGGGGTGGCTTACGAAAGTTGGTGGAAAGTTGGTCATATCATCAATGCCTTCTTTGAAGAAAAGGTGGAAGACCACTTGGAACAACCAGTCTTTATTTACGGGCACCCAGTTGAAATTTCACCGTTGGCGAAGGTAAACGAAAAGGATCCGCGCTTTACGGACAGGTTCGAACTGTACATTTTAGGGAGCGAATTTGCGAACGCCTTTAGTGAATTAAACGATCCAATTGACCAACGGCAACGGTTTGAAAACCAAGCCAAGGAACACGCTGAAGGGAACGATGAATACCAACCAATTGATGAAGACTTTGTGGAAGCTTTGGAATACGGGATGCCGCCAACGGGTGGCCTCGGGGTCGGAATTGACCGGTTGGTAATGCTGTTAACGAATGCCAAGTCGATTCGGGACGTCCTGCTCTTCCCAACGATGCGGCCAAAGAAGTAATTTTTGAGCTTAAACGCTGTTCAGGCGACGCCCTGAGCGGCGTTTTTACATAATCCTCCCCGTTTTGGGACGAAAAAAATCAATTTGGGTTCTTCGTTAATTAAGCGGTATCTCAGGCTTGTTACGGGGAGTATATTCACAAAGTTCGCCTTTGAAGTCATTGTGATGGTCTGATTAATTATAATGTTCGTTTTAGCTAAAAAACTGATAAAAACCTGCTGAAATCATGTTGACAGTTCTTGGATAAGCCTGTATATTAGATATCGTTGTCACGGCAGTTGAATATATCACTGCTGATCAACGCCAAACAATTTAAAAAAGTTGTTGACAGTGAGTTGATGATTTGATAACATATAAGAGTTGCTGATGCAGCTAATCAATCAAGAGCTTCAAAAATTAATTAAAAAAAGTTCTTGACATCGAAATTAATTGATGATATAATGATTAAGCGCTAA
>NZ_HE997175.1:0-63022 GCF_000312405.1 Limosilactobacillus ingluviei str. Autruche 4
CCTTGCGAGGATAGGGCGTCGCCACGCGAGTTGAGTACGGATATCCGTACTCTTTTTTTATAGCGGTTCGCCGCTATATGCTGACTTAGCTCAGTTGGCAGAGCAACGCACTAGTAATGCGTAGGTCGGAGGTTCGAATCCTCTAGTCAGCATTAGTAAAGCTCGTCATCGTTTGATGGCGGGCTTTTTTCGTATTTCGCGTTCATTGCATAGCTGGTTAACTGCTAACCTTGTGATTTTTGGGAATTGGTCTATAAAATATGAAAGGGGTTGCAAGGTGGCGATAATCGGTTATCAAGTTCAGATTATTAGGTGTAAAATAACAGTATGGAAAAGTTGGCGCTTTCTTGGTTAATAATTCGATTATTTATCGCACGACTTTTCCAAAAGATTTACCTTTGGTTTAGTTGGTGCTATCCTTGGGTTGTTTAAGATGTTTTTGCGAACTTTTAAAAATGGTGAGGAGTCGATGATATGAAGAAAAACGTGAAAGAATTAGCGACGGCTACGGCAGTTGCGGCGGCCGTTGTAACGACGGGGGCCGCGGTTAATGCGACCACGGCTCACGCTGACGATGCCACAACCGGCGCCCCAGCTTCAACTGCTTCAGCAACGGTGCAAACGCCAACCGTCAAGGCCGAAAGTACGGCTAGTGCGGCGGTAACTACTTTAGCTGATGCAACGCAACAGGCGAATAATGCCAAGCAAGCCCTTGATGCGGCGCAAGCGGACAATGACGCCGCGCAAGGGGCGCTAGCCAACCAGCAGAATGAAGTGGCCAAGGACGCGGCGGCAGTTCAAGCCGGGGAAAAGGCGGTAGCCAAGGCGCAAACCGACCTGCAAAACGCTACCAGTGAAAATATTGCGGCAGCTAAGCAGGCAGTTACGGACCAAGAGCAAGTGGTTAGTGCCGCCCAGGAAAAGGTAGCCACCGCCCAAAAGGACGTTGAAACGACCAAGCAGGCAGCAGAGCAAGCCAACCAAGCCGTGAATGACGCGCAAGCTAAGGTTGACGCCGCGCAACAAAAAGTAACGGCGGCGACCAACGCTTTAGACGGCTCAGCCTTAGGAAAGGCCCAACAGGAATTGACGCAAGCACAAACTGCTGCTAAGCAAGCACAAGCTAAGTTGACGGCCGCGCAAAAGGCGTTAGCAGACGCACAAACGGCTAAGCAACAAGCGGATAATGCTTTAGCGGCCGCCAAGGAGCAACAAAAGCAAGCTCAATCGGCTTATGATCAAGCAATCAAGAATGGTGCTAAGCCAGTCGCGGCCGCAGAGGTAACTGATAACCAAATCACCTTACCGACCAATTACATGAGCTTGTTAAAGGCTTATTTTGGTGGGAATCTGTCCAGTGAGGCCTTGGCCAACCAATTAGCTGGTTGGATGGATAAGAACACCTTTAAGCACAGTGCGGCGGATCAACAGATCAAGCTCGACAACGTCTTTGCCTTGGATGAAGCAACGCGGACCGAGTTATCTGAATGGGCGGCCGGTTTGATTAATCAAATTCGGCAACAAACTGGTTACAACCCGGTAATTGTCACGACAAGTTCGGTTGAGTACGCGCACAAAATTACGCAACGCTACACGACGGATAACTTCAATAATTTTGCTGTTCCAGTTGATCACGATAACGCAGCTTTAAAGGATGTTGCTGACGAATATGGAACCCAATACGAAGAAGATCTGAGTGTCGAAACGATTCCTGGGACGGACAAGGTTTGGGTAAACCCAACCGCTAGCGCTAAAGCAAACGGGTGGCAAACCGTTAAAACCAGCCTGACCTTGGACCAATTAAAGGAATTGATCTACGACGGGTTGAAGGGCTTCTTGTTTAAGGATGCCGAGATGCACTGGACGCACGCCAAATCGATCAGTGGGCTGACCAACGCTGGGTTACCGCAGGATCACCAACAAGCCCTCGGGGTCGACATGGGCCAAGATGGTTGGCTCCACTTTGACTTCGGAACGACCACGACCAATGGCGTTCACAGCAAGATTGCCGATAACGCTACGCCAGCTAACCCAGCGGCGGACAAGGCTAAGTACAATTTGGACGTTGCCAACACGAACGTGCAAAACGCTACTGGTAAGGCCAACGATGCTTCGACCAAGGTAACCACGGCTCAAAAGAACGTTACGGACGCGGAAAACCAAGTTAAGACGACTAAGGAAGCCGTCACGAATGCGGAAAACCAAGTCAAGCAATTCCAAGGAACGCAAACTGAAAAGGAAGCCGCTCTGGCTAAGGCCAAGCAAGACTTGGCAACGGCCGAAAGTGATCTGAATAAGGCCCAGGCGGCTGCTGCTGATCCACAAGCTAAGTACGAAGCGGCCCAAGCTAACCTGACCAAGGCCCAAGCAGATTTGCAGGCGGCCCTTGAAAAGCTGGCCTTGCTCAAGCAACAGCTCAGTGATCTGGAAAACGCGCCAGCAAACCTGGCCAAGGCGCAAGCGGAATTAACGGCTGCCAAGGCCGCTTGGTCAGCGGCCAAGGCGGCGTTGCCAGAATTGCAAGTGCGGGCTGACGCCGCGCAAGCAGCGTTAGCGAAGGCCGAAGCGCTGTACAAGGCCGCCGTTGAAGTCTTGCAAGCGGCCCAAGCGAAAGTTGCGGCTGCTAAGGCGGCGTTAGCGGCGAAGGCAGCGCAAGTCGCGGCCTTAAAGCGGGTTGAAGCCCAGGCCGCGGCAATGAAGCACCAAGCGGCCCAAGCTGCTTTGCCACAAACGGGTGAAGCTACCCCGGCGGTTGGTTGGATGTCCGCCTTAGGCTTGGCAATGGTTTCCATGCTGACCGGGACCAGTTTATTGAAGAAGCGTCACAACTAGGTTAATTAAATTTGTGCACCATTGATTTTCACTAATTAACAATTCAAGATTTCCCAAGCCCCCACTGAGCTTTGTCTTGGTGGGGGTTTTTGGTGTTTATTAAGCACTTTCTTACTAAAGTTGAGGATTTAGCGGGTGGGATTTGCAGCATTAAGCGAAAAGATTGTTAAGGAGGGGAGTGTTACTGACGAAAAGTCAATAACAATTCAAAATAAAAACAATTTAAAATTATTTGTATTTTTATTGGAATATGAATTCGAATAGAAGAAAAATGAAATGATAAAAGAAAAAAGTAGCGATACTGAGCGAAAAATGACAGTTGGACTATGAGACAAATTTAGTAAAACGGTTGATTTTTGGAAGGTGAACAGCTAAAATCAAAACTGCTGATTTTTCGAATATAAAAAAATAATTTCTATCAATTTGGTGAAATGGAGGGTTATCACCCTCTTAATTATTTATCTGGAAATTAAAAAAAGAGAGGAATATTTCATAAAGTTATGGTTAGCCGGAAAAACACATTCTTAAAAATGCGCAAAACTGCCAAAAAAGTCAATCGATTTACAATTAAGAAAACTAGTCTTGGGGTTGCTTCAGTTGCTGTCGCCAGTCTCTTATATTGGAATGGCTTGACAATTCATGCTCAGGCCGCCGAAGCACCCAGTGTTGACGCGACGGTTTTAAATGACGCAGAAAGTCAATCGAATGACAAAAACCAAATTACTTTACGCCCAGTTGCTTCTACGAGCCAGACCCCGACGCAGACGACTTTAAACGAAGCGACGACCGCGGCTGACCGGACGGCATTAGTTAACGCCCGCCAAGCATTGCTTGATGCAATCAAAGCAGCTCAGGCCAGTGGGATTACGGTTGAGCAAGCGACTCCGCAGGTAACGGTTGCAGATCAAGCCACGAAAGACTGGGTAACCGCCACAACAACAGACTATCAAACGCAAGCGGCAGCCTTGCAGGAGCAGCTTGAAAACACGCAGGCGGCCTTGGCAAAGTGGGAGCAAGAACGGCAAGCGCAAGCAGAAAAATTTAATCCCAATCAAGCAATTGAAGCTACGGACAAAGCATACGTAGAAAACAGCTTTGAATACCATAATGATGCTGAAACGGTTCAAGCTGCCTATGTCAAAGTAGTTGACGGTCAGGAAGTTGAACAACCAATTCCGCTGACGGATGCCAATTTCAATGTTTTAGCAGACCAAAGTGGCAAGCCGCGTGATTTTATGGAAAATAATCCTGTCCGCTTGCAGGTAAATGATGTTACTGCCGATACCAAGTTGCGAATTAAGTGGACGAAAGTTTTAACTGACGCGAACACAAAGCGTTCCTACGATATGGTGATTGAATTATCTGACCCAATCATCGATCAACGCTTTGCGGGAGCGAATACCAAAGGGTTTTATGAAATTTTTCGAGACCCAGCTAATGGGATCGTCTTTGACCGGATTACGGCTTTAAAATTGACGAAGTACCTAGTTGAAACGGGAACGGATAAGGTTTATGAAGGGGAAGATTACTTTACCCAAGATACCTTAAATCGCCAAGTACCAATTGATGGCTTGGATTCCTTGAAGGCACGGGCGGAATTTGTGAAGCCAATTGATGGCAGCCTGGCGGCGTTTATTCCGAGTGGCTCGCAGATTATTCCGACCCCGCAAGACATTAGTCAGGGGAATTCTGGCGCGAAGCAATTAATTGAAAAAATTAATGCGACCCGACCTGCTGATCAGCAACTGAGTGAGACGGTGTACTATTCAAAAGGTTTTGATAAGTATATTGCCAATGCCGAAGCAATTGTTTTCTTAACGCAAGGGAAGGCTAGCTTTATCTTAGGGGTGGTGAACCCGAATACGCAAGGTGATCCAGATGATATTCAAACTGCCAATCCTGCGGATCCAGACCACCCGAATATGGTTTGGAAAGATTATACGCAGATTGGTTTTGGGATTTTAGATAAATCAAAATTTGTGAGCTATGATAAACCAACCTTGACGTATCATGAAGACCTGCTTCAGACGAGTGAAACAGTAACCGCCAGCCGGCAGATCAACTATCAATATGAAGGACCTAAAGCAAATGAACCGACTTTGCCGCCATCAGTAACGCAAGAAGCTGATTTTACGCGAACGGTGACAATTGATTATGCCCGGGTGTTGCAAGGCGACCCGGGGGTAGCAGCAACCCCATGGCAAACGGCAGTCGCGAGTCTACCAGCACAAAAGGTTCCAGTGATCGATGGTTATCATGCGGATCAAAAACAAGTGGCGGAAATTGCAACAAGCGTGGTAAAGATCAATGATGCCGGTCAAGTTAGTGGCCTTTCAAATGTAACGGTCACGTACCGACCAAACGGTAAGATTGTACCGGTGGACCCAGAAGGTCATGAGATTCCAGGGGTTGATCGACCAAGTTATTCAACTGATCCAAAGGATCCAACCAAGGTCACTCCGAACCAATCAGTGCCAGACGTGCCAGGTTACGTGCCGCGTGAAGAAACGGTGACGCCAGAAGATCCAACGAAGGATACGGAAGTGATCTACGTGAAGAAGGAGGCTGGCTTCACGGTGCGGTACCTGGATCAAGACCAGGACAACAAAGAAATCGACAGCCAAAGTGTCAACGGGAAGTACGGCGACAAGGTGACGTACAGTACGGCCGACGAACTGAAAGCGTTGAGCGACCAAGGTTACGTCCTGGTTGACGATGGCTACACCAGCAAAGTTGGTGGCGAACTGGGCGATGGCAACAACGGCAAGACCTACGATGTGATCGTCAAGCGCGGAACACAAACGGTCACGCCAAAGGCTCCCCAAAAACCCGGGACGCCAATCAACCCAAACGATCCGGAGGGACCAAAATGGCCAGTAGAAGTTGGCGACGTCCAACGGACGGCCACGCAAACGGTGCACTACCAAGGAGCTGGGAAGGATACGCCAGCTGACCGGACCCAAACGGCTGAAAACGTCTTTACGCGGACGGTGACGGTCGACAAGGTCACGGGGGAAGTGACGAGCACGACGGCGTGGACGCCAACGGATCACACCTTTGGGGCAGAAGCGACGCCAGTGGTAGCAGGCCACACGGCTGACCAAGCCATGGCCGGGACCCAGACGGCAACGCCGGACAACCTGAACGTGACGGATACGGTAACGTACCGGCCAAACGGGAAGATCGTGCCGGTGGACCCAGAAGGTCATGAGATTCCAGGGGTTGATCGACCAAGTTATTCAACTGATCCAAAGGATCCAACCAAGGTCACTCCGAACCAATCAGTGCCAGACGTGCCAGGTTACGTGCCGCTTGAAGACACGGTGACGCCAGACGATCCAACGCAGGATACGGAAGTGACCTACGTGAAGAAGGATGCCAGCTTTACGGTGCGGTACCTAGATCAAGACCAGGACAACATAGAAATCGACAGCCAAAGTGTCAACGGAAAGTACGGCGACCAAATCACGTACCGTACGGCCGACGAACTGAAAGCGTTGAGTGACCAAGGTTACGTCCTGGTTGACGATGGTTACACCAAGCAAGTTGGTAGCGAACTGGGCGATGGCAACAACGGCAAGACCTACGATGTGATCGTCAAGCACGGAACACAAACGGTCACGCCAGATGACCCACAAGAACCTGGGACGCCAATCAACCCAAACGATCCGGAAGGACCAAAATGGCCAGTAGAAGTTGGCGACGTCCAACGGACGGCCACGCAAACGGTGCACTACCAAGGAGCCGGCGCTAAGACGCCAGCTGACCGGACCCAAACGGCTGAAAACGTCTTTACCCGGACGGTGACGGTCGACAAGGTCACGGGGGAAGTGACGAGCACGACGGCGTGGACGCCAACGGATCACACCTTTGGGGCAGAAGCGACGCCAGTGGTAGCAGGCTACACGGCTGACAAAGCCACGGCCGGGACCCAGACGGCAACGCCGGACAACCTGAACGTGACGGATACGGTTACGTACCGGCCAAACGGGAAGATCGTGCCGGTGGACCCAGAAGGTCATGAGATTCCAGGGGTTGATCGACCAAGTTACTCAACGGATCCAAAGGATCCAACCAAGGTAACGCCGGATCAATCAGTGCCAGACGTGCTAGGTTACGCGCCGCTTGAAAAGACGGTGACGCCAGAAGATCCAACGAAGGATACGGAAGTGACCTACGTGAAGAAGGATGCCGGCTTTACGGTGCGGTACCTGGATCAAGACAATGGCAACAAAGAAATCGACAGCCAAAGTGTCAACGGAAAGTACGGCGACCAAATCACGTACCGTACGGCCGACGAACTGAAAGCGTTGAGCGACCAAGGTTACGTCCTGGTTGACGATGGTTACACCAACCAAGTTGGTGGCGAACTGGGCGATGGCAACAACGGCAAGACCTACGATGTGATCGTCAAGCACGGGACGCAAACAGTCACGCCAGCGGCTCCTCAAGAACCTGGGACACCAATCAATCCAAATGATCCCGAGGGACCAAAGTGGCCGGCCGAAGCTGGCGACGTTCAACGGACGCTAACTCAAACGGTGCATTATCAAGGGGCCGGGGCTGAAACGCCAGCCGATAAAATTCAGTCAGTAACTTTTGCAAGAAAAATTGTGGTTGATAAAGTTACGGGAGAAGTACGGTCAGATTCGTGGTCGCCGGAAGTATTTGGTTTTAGCAGTGAATCCACACCGAAGATCGCGGGTTATCGTGCGGATCGTGAAGAAGCAGGGGGTAAAACAGTTACGCCACTGGCGCTGAGCTACCGCGAAGTAGTTAGCTACACACCAATGGCAGCCAATGCTTCAATAACTCCTAAAGATCCAGCAAATAGGGTGGTGCCGCCTTCAAAAGTAGCAGTGGATCCGACAGAAGATGATCATGAAACGCCACTGCCAGAAGGATCGTTGGTTCCGACAGTTCAACCATTAAAGCCGGAAGCACCAGTAGATTCGGCGAATGATAATCCACTGACGCCGGAACTGATTACTCCAGGGGTGTTGAGTACGGATAGCAAAGAAGGTCCAACACGATTCGGAAAGGCTAACGCAGCTACCCTGAAGGAGAATGGTGACTCAAAGCAGGCAAAGCCACAGCAATTGCCGCAAACGGGGGCAAAATCAACAGTCCTACTTAACTTACTAGGAACATTAACGTTGTTAGTCGGTTGGTTCAATCGCCCACGTCGTGAAAATAAACGTTAGTTAAATCATGCTACGGGCAGCCTGAGAAAAAATCTTCCAACTTAAAAGCGCTAGAAACCACGTTACTGAAAACGTTGCTTTCTAGCGCTTTTTGTTGTTGCTATTTTCTAAATTCGCGTTTTACTAGTTGCCAGGCTTGGTTGTCATTGGATAAATACGGACGAACGTTTTTTAAGGGTCCTTGCTTGTGTAACTGATATGTAAGGTTAAAAAGTATTCTTACCGTTAGTTTTAATGGCGATAAGCTGAATTTTTTATATTTTGTCCAGGACAAAAACGGCTTGGTGTCGCATGATAAATAAAGCTAATTTAACTTAGCTGTCGAAAAATCAATGATACCAAGGGCTTTGGCTAACGGGCGATCAATTTGGCCATTCAGAAACGGAATTGTTCGTTGGATTAGCTTTTTATATGAAAATATAGTCATATAATACAAAAATTAAGGAAAAATTTCCGACTTATTATTTTTTTAGTTTAACGGCCGTTATTTAAGAGTGAAGCGTTTTCACTCCTAAAATGGTTTTCACTTGACAATGGCGCTAATCGTTGATTTAGCAACCAGCGGTGCGTTTAATCACCAGAAAATTAAAAAATCATGAGGTTAAAAAACACCTTATCACCTTTAAATTCATGAAAGGCGCTTTCATGTCACGTGAAAACCGAAAAATATTCTTTTTTCGCATAATGATCAGTCTGAAAATGAAATATTCATGAGTAAACTCGAACCGTAAACAAGTTTTGGATTTTAATATACGACTAAGGAGTGAACATCATGAACAAGACAGTAAAGAGTTTCGCGGCGGCAACAGCTTTGGCGGCAGCAGTGACTGCCGGTGTAGCAGTCAACCAAACGGAAGCGCAAGCTGATAGCCTCACCCCCCTTTCAGCAAGCCAAGCCGCCCCAGTCCAATCAGTTGAAAGCACCCAAGCAACGGTGAACCAGGCCAGTGATGCGGTTGTCAACACCCAAGCAACCCTGATCAGCGCCCAAAGTGATTACGCCCAAGCGGCCAGCGATTACGCGACCCAAGCGGCGGTCGTCGCTGATGCGTCGGCGGCTGTGGCCAACCAAGCCAGTGCCGTGGCTGCGATGCAAAGTGCTGCGGCCACGACGAGTGCCAACCGGGCCGCGTTAAACGAAGCCCTGCGCCAACAAGCCGGCACCGTCGCTGCCACGCAAGCAGCCTTAACGGTTAAAGAAGCGGCGGCTAACACGGCTCAAGCCCAACTTAACACGGCGCAAGCCGCGACCCAAGCGGCCCAAGCCCAAGTTGCTACCGCCAGTGCCAACGTGGCTAAGTTGCAAGCGGCCTTAAACGATCCGGCCTTGGACGCCGCTCAAGCCAAGTTGACGGCAACGAAGCAAGCGCAAAGTGACGCGGCTGCGACCCTGGCTGATGCGCAAACTGATTTAGCCCACGCTAATGCGGCGGTAGCCAACGCCCAAAGTGACGTTCAAGCGGCGACCCAAACGGTCAAGACGACCACGGCGGCCCAACAAGCAGCGCAAACGGCCCAAAGCCAAGCGGCCGCAGCAGTTAAGACCGCCCAAGCGCAATTGAACGCGGCCCAAGTCGCTTGCCAACAAGCCCAAACCGCTGTGGCGAAGGCCAAAGCCGTGGACAATGCTAACCAAATCGTCCTGCCGAAGGGTTACGCCCAAGCCTTGAAGGACTTTATGGCTGGGAAGCTTTCCGCACAACAAGTGCAAGTGATTGCGCTGGCTGGAAACGGCAATTGGGATAGCGTCAAGGTTAACAAATTTGTCCACAACGCGGCCGACCAAGCGACGGTGATCGACAACGTCTTTAACATGAGCGTGGCGGCCCGGACGGAATTGACCAAGTGGACGGCCAACCTGTTGAACCAAATTCGGCGGGCAATGGGGACGACGCCGCTGGTCGTCAGTGAAGGCTCCGTGGCGTACGCCCAAGCCGTGGCGGCGCAATACGATGCCGATGGTTTTAACAACTACGCGGAACCGGGCCACGACACCCACGCCCTCTACAAGATCGGTGATCAATTCAATACCTTCTGGGAAGAAGACGAAAGTATCAACATCGTGTGGAACCAAATGGCCCGCAATAAATTGCCGGGCTGGCAAACGGTCAAGACCAGCGTTACCTTGGATGCAATCAAGGAAAACATCTACAAGGGCCTGGTCGGGATGCTCTTTAACGATTTGGATTCCAACTGGGGCCACAGTGAATCCTTAACCGGTTTGATCAACGCCAAATTGATTACGGGTGACCACCAACAAGCCTTAGGGGTCAGCGTGGGCCACGATGGTTGGCTCCACTTTAACCTCGGGACGACCACGGTTTACGGCAAGACTAATGTCTTAGGGCAAAAGCTGCTGGACTTGACGGTGACTGGGCACGCGACGGCGGCGCAATTAGCAGCCCTGCAAGCCGCGCAAGCCAACTTGGCCACCGCCAAGGCCAACTATCAAACGGCCCAAGCCAAGTTGACTCAAGCAACGGCCCAAGTTAAGGCTACGCAAGTCCAGGCCGCCCAACAAGCCTTGCAAACGGCCCGGGCGAACCTGAGTCAAGCCCAAGCCAAGGTCAAGGTGGCCCAAGCGGCGGTGAAGACCGCCCAAGCTCAATTAGCGCAAGCCAAGGCGGCGGTCCAAGCGGCTCAAGCTAAGGTTGACCAATTGCTGGCGGGGCACGCGACTCAAGCAGCGGCCTTACAAGCGGCCCAAGCAACGTTAGCCCAAGCCCAAGCCAACTTAGCAACGAAACAAGCCGTTCAAGCTAAGGCACAAGCGAAGTTTAACGCCAGTCAAGCAGCGGTCAAGACGGCCCAAGCGGCAGTCAGTGCGGCGCAAACGAAGCTGGCGGCCTTAAAGGCCAGCCTGGCTAGTCAACAAGGGGCACCGGTTGATTTAACGGTCGCCCAAGCTGACCTGGCGGTGGCCGAACAAAAGTTGGCAACGGCGACGGCCCAATTACAACTGTTGAAGGCCGCCGTGGATGCCAAGGCCGCGGTAGTTGACCAAGCCCAAGCGGCAGCCGAGGCAGCGACTGCGAAGTTAGCTAAGGCGCAAACGAAGTTAATGAACGTGAAGGCCCAAGTTGAAGAACCAGCTGTCCAACCGATTGTGATTACGGTTGCCCCTGGCAAGACCGCCCTGCTGATGTTAAAGGCGGCGGCTGAACAACCAGCCTCAGCCTTGCCGGCAACGTTGCCAGCCGTGGTACCGGTCGCAAAGACGGTTGCTCCAGTTGTAACCCCAGTGGCGCCAGTGGTGATCCCAATGACCACGGCGGCCGCCCAAGCGATCGTTGAAGCCGCCGTGGCGCCAGTCGCGGCCATCAGCCAGGTCCAACCGGCTGTGTCTCACGTAGCTACAGCGGTGCAAGATACGGTCGCACCGGTGGTCCAAGCAGCAACCGCGAACGTGAAGGACAAGGTCAGTGAAGTCACGGCCACGTCGGCGACGGCGCAACAAACGCACGCCAACATCCAAGCGGGCTTGCTGGCCAGTCTGGGACTGATGCTGACGACGGCTTTGGCTGGGGCCGGCTTGGCCTTCAAGCGGCACTAAGAAAAAAGAGAGTGGGAAATAACCTCCTCGGCAAGCCGGATGGATAAGCTAGGACGAAGGTTGACGCGGTACGCGTCGTTCGTACTTATCCACTAGGCTTGTGGTTATTTACCACGTGATCTGTGTAATATTCGAAAACCAACAGAGGCTGGGAGAAAACACGGTTTTCTCTCAGCCTCGGGTGAGAACCCCATGGGCGAGGAAGAACCTGGTCGTCCTTAATGGCAGTGAGCGTGCTCATCTGCCTAAACGTCTGGGAATTTGTGTCCCAGAGGTCTGTCGGGGTGATAAGGCCGTTCTCGACCCAAGTTCGTCAAGGGGTTAATTGACGAGACTTAGTCGTATATTCCAAAACCAGAAGCCTCCGGTGCCTGATGCGCCGGGGGCTTTTGGTTTATAATGGAAGAAAAATGACAAGGATGGCGGTGAACAAAATGGATTACCAAGCAGCGTTAACAATTTTGCGCAACTTTCGCGCCGCGCGGGGCTGGGACGATTATCATAACCTCAAGGATTTAGCCCTGTCGGTTAATTTGGAGGCCAGCGAGGTCTTAGAAATCTTTCAGTGGAAGCCCGAAGGCCAAGCCTTGACGGATGCAGAAACGGCACATTTAAAAGAAGAAATTGCCGATACCTTGATCTACCTCTTTTACATGTGTGACCAACTGGGGATGGACCCGTATGAAGAGATCGCTAAGAAGATGAAGATTAATGAAGGGCGTCACTGGAAAGAAGATCAAAATTAACCACAAACGCCGCTGGCTCCTTGCTTGATGGAGCTAGCGACGTTTAAATTAGGCTTCGGTTGTAAATTGGGAGCGGTGGCCCTTTAATAGGAAAAGGTACGCGCACAGGGAGATGAAGGCCGTCGCCGAAACGTACCAGAAGAAGAGGCTTTCGTGGTGGAGGCTCCGCAACCACAGGGCCACGTAGTTAACGGTGCCGCCAAAGAGGGCCACGGTCAGCCCGTACGGCAAGCCAACTCCCAGGGCCCGGATTTCACTCGGGAAGAGTTCGGCTTTTACGATGGCATTAATTGAGGTGTAGCCCGAGACAACAATTAGAGCGACCACCATTAACCCAAAGGCTTGCTTGCCGGTGGTGGCGTGGCCTAGCAGGGTAAAGAGCGGGACCGTTCCCAGCGTGGCCCCCAAACCAAAGAAAATTAGGAGCGGGCGCCGGCCGATCCGGTCGGATAATGCCCCAAAGAGGGGTTGGAGCAGGATCATGACCAAGAGGGCGACGAAGTTGATCAAAGCGACCTTTTCCTTGGCCAAGCCGACTGAGTTAATCATGAATTGTTGCAGGTAGGTTGTAAAAGTGTAGAAACAAATCGTCCCGCCTAAGGTCATCATGATGACGATCACGACTTGCTTGGGGTAGCGAAGTAAGAGCCGCAGCGTACCGGCGTTGGCTTGGTGTTGGTTGCGGCGGGTAAATTGGTCGGATTCTTCCATCGACAGCCGCAACCAGAGGACAACCAGCGCTCCCACGGCCCCGATCGCAAAGGGAATCCGCCAGCCAAAGGCGGTGAGTTGGGCGTTGGTATAAAGCTTTTGTAGGACAATTTGCACCAGCAGGGCCAACAATTGCCCGGCAATCAGGGTGACGTATTGAAAAGAGGCGTAAAAGCCGCGCCGGTGGGGACTGGCCATTTCCGACAGGTAGGTAGCCGAGGTGCCGTATTCCCCGCCGAGCGAGAGGCCTTGGAGCAAGCGGGTGAGGATCAGAATGAGGGGTGACCAAAGCCCGATGGTCGCGTAGGTTGGCACCAAGGCGATGATCAGCGAACCGGTGGCCATGATCAAGACGGAGACCGTCAAGGCGGTCCGCCGGCCGTGGCGATCTGCCAAACGACCCATCACCAACGACCCCAACGGGCGCATAAAGAAGCCGATCGCAAACACGCCCGCGGAGGCTAAGAGTTGGGCGGTTTGGTTGCCGGCGGGGAAGAAGGCCCCGGAGAAATAGATGGCAAAGGACGCGTAGACGTACCAATCAAACCATTCAATCAGGTTACCCAAAGAACCCTTTAAGACGTTGCTGGCGATTTGTTTTTCACTCCGGACTGGCAAATTAAAGCCCGGGGCTGCAGTTATTTCACGCATATAATTTCCTCCAATCTGGCGGTGAGGACACCGTTTTTAGTAAGTGGGGTTATCATAGCGAGTTTTGCGGTTTTTTAAAAGGGTTAAATGAGAATATGATGAGAAAATAAGTGCAGCCGGCCGCAGACCCCGGGTGGCATAAGCATTTAATGGGAGCGGACTTAATTATCTTTAGCTTTGATCAATCATCTAACCGTCCGGTGGGGATGTTACTTACGGATTTAAAGGATGGTGTCAACTGCTTTCATCAACGGACTTAAAAAGCCATCCGAAACTGGATGGCCAAGGGTTAAGGTTATTTCGCGGGTTCATTTTGGGCGGCCATCTTGCGCAGGTAGGCCCAGATTTGCGGGCGCCGGGTCCGCAAGGCGACCAGGCCGATCAGATACAAGAGCAGGCACAGGCCGATCCAGACCGGACTTTGCGAGATAAAGGCGGCGAAGATCAGGGCATTGAGTGGCCGGGCAATCAAGTTAAAGCTGGTGATCAAGACGACTCCGGTCGGCAGCGCCGTCCCGTATTGGGCAACAGCGGCGGTGTAGACGTCGCCAAGCCAGCTGGCCGCGTACAGGCCCAAGGAGAACCAGATTACCCCGGTGGCCAGGATCTTCAGCAGATTACCGCGGGTCAGGGCCACGATCGATTCAATCATGAAGGGAATTGCGATCAGGTCCACGACCGGCAGGGCCCGGTTACCCGGCAAAAGAAAGGCCACTCCCACCATCAAGGGGATCAGCAGCATTCCCGCCATCAGGGTGGTTGTTTCCCCGTAGCCAACCCCATCGTCAATCGCTAAAAACCAGCGCTTGGGGTCCGTTAAGTCCGTGCTGGCTTGGTCGCTGGTCTGGTGGCGTTGGTCGATTGCCGCCGCCAGCGGGGCAAAGGCGCCGGCAAAGACTTGGGTCACCAGCGGGAAGATCGTCATGATCGCGGCGAGTTGGATCGTAAATTGGGCGATCTGCCCCCAGGCACTCAAGCTGGTTAGCCGGGTCAAGTTGCCTAAAATCCCGATCAAAAGGCCGAGCAAGGCGCCAAGGACGGTGGGCTCGCCCAAGAGACCGAAGCGGGCTTTGAAGCGGGCCGGAGTGACGTGGACCCGGTTAAAGCCCAGCAGGTTCCACAAGGGATCGAGCAAGAGGATTGGGACCACTTGCTCGATGTTGTGGGGCGCGGCAACGGTAGCGTTTTTGATCCCGTAAAAGGCGGACCAGGCGTCGGCTTGGATTTCGGCTAACAGCAAGGTGACCAACAGTAAAAAGGTCGCCAAGCCCAGGGCGAGCCCCAAATTATGGGTAACGGTATAGGCCATTGTCGCCCAAATCATAAAACCAAAGTTATTCCAGAGGTTTGAGGGCATAAAGACCCTGGTGATTTTAAGGGCAAAGAGAGCCAATTCCAGCAGCAGCCCGCCGATGAAAAAGGTCAAACCAACGGTGGAACCAAAGGCGGCCAGTGAGCCGGTCTGCCAACCGAGGTCGACGATGGGCAGGTGAATGCCGGTAGTTTGGACCATTTGCTTGATCAGCTTGGTCACGGTCGGGGTAAAGGCGCTGATCAGCCAGCCAAAGCCGGTCAGCCCGACCCCGGCGGCCAGGGCGCTTTGCAGGGCGACTTTCAGCTTCACCCCCAGTAAGCCGGCGACCAAAAAAATCATTACCGGCACGATCACGCTGGCGCCAAAAGTGGTAAAGAAGTGATTAACCGCGTTGAGCATGATGGACATCCTTTCTACGAACCGCGCAAGTGAGCGCATAATTAAGATAATTATACGAAATGAACGGCGAAAACCGAAACAATCTGCCCACGCCAGGCGTACAATGGGGATAACCAAAACAAAGGGGGAATCACAATGACAGTGGCACTGATTACAGGAGCGACCGGCGGTTTGGGCCGGGCCTTGGCCTTTGAACACGCCCGGCGCGGGGGCGATTTGATTTTAGTGGCCCGCAATGAAATGAAGTTGGCCAGCCTGGTGGCCGATTTGCACCACCAGTGCCCGGCCAGCCGGGTGGCGACGGTCACCGCCGACTTTGCCAAGGGACATACGGCCGCCCAGGTCTACCAAGAAGTGCAAGGCTTTGATTGGCCGGTCGATTATTTAATCAATAACGCCGGCTTTGGCGGCCAGGGGAAATTTATTGACCGCAGTCTGGCAGCGGATTTGACGATGCTGCGGGTCAACGCCGCGGTGCCGACGGAATTGATGAAGCTGTTCTTACCGGGGATGGTCAAGCGCGGTCGGGGGCGGGTCTTAAACGTCTCGTCATCAGCGGCCTTTTTCCCGGGGCCCGAACAGGCCGAGTACTTTGCGACCAAGGCCTACTTGACCTCGTTGGGCAACGCCTTGTGGCAAGAAATGCGGACCACGGGGGTGACGGTGACGACCTTGATGCCCGGGCCAATTGAGACCGGCTTTGCGGCGGCTGGTCATTTAATGGCCACCAAGCTCTTTGCGCCCGGGACCGGGGCCGACCCGGCCGTGATTGCCAAGGCTGGTTACGCGGGGATGTTGCAAGGTAAGCTCAATGTCGTGGCCGGGCTGCCCTGGTGGATGCAAGTCACGGCTAAGGCCTACCCAATTTTGCCTAAACGCTTGGTTTTAAAGGTGGTTGAAGAGTTGCAACGGGTGCGGCAGTAATGATCAAGCCAGTGAAGTCCGGTGGGGGAGCTCACCGGATTTTTTTGGTGGGCGCAGTTATTGCGAAACAATCTAAAAGAGTCTAAAATGAATTTAACAATCTAAAAGAGTCTAAAAGTATCTAAAACCAAATCAACAATCTAAAGAAATCTAAAAAGGAGTGATCAGATTGCAAACGAACCCATTTAATCCTACGTTTGGGGATGTGCCCCAAGTGCTGGTGAATAAACATCAAGTGCCGGCCCAAGATTTAGCCCAATTGATTGAAAGCAGTAATTATCCACGGGCGATTTTTATTACTGGGGTTCGTGGCTCTGGCAAAACGGTTTTGCTAACAAAAACGGAAAAAGAATTAGCCCGGCAGCCCAAGTGTTGCGTAATTGATTTGCTGAATAACGAAACCTTGATTGAAGATCTAAAGCAGCAGTTGGCTCAAGCCGCGGCCAATCCGGTTAAGAAAGGATTGGCTAAGTTAAGTTCACTCTCGGCAGCGGGGATTACCCTTGAATTTCAAGCTCCGGGGGCTAGTGATCAAGTCGTCATTCGCCAGTTGCTGGAAAAGATTAAGCAACAGGGAAAATACGTGGTTGTAGTAATTGATGAGGTCGATAATTCGCCGGTGATTCGCGAGTTTGCCCAACTATTCAGTGCGATGAAACGGTTTGATCTTCCTTTGTTTGCGTTAATGACCGGATTGCCAGATTTGGTGCTAGACGTCCAAACTGCCGATCGGTTGACCTTTTTATTGCGGGCGGATAAGGTGGCCCTGTCACCTTTAAATTTAGTAGCCATGACGATGGCCTACCAACAGACATTAAAGTTGGACTTACCATTGGCGCAACGGATGGCAAAATTAACGGCTGGCTACTCCTACGCCTTTCAACTGTTGGGCTATTTGGTCTTTGAAACGGCCAATGGGGCGCCGGTTACGGAGGCGACGATCAATTCTGTCATGGATCAGTATCAGCTATATTTATTTGAGAATGCTTATCAAAAAATCTTTGCGGATTTATCCGAAATGGATCGCCAGTACTTGGTGGCCATTGCGGACAATCCCACTTTTGCGACGGTCAGTGAACGGATGAAGAAATCGCGCTCCTATGTATCTCAGTATCGCCGGCGGGCGTTGGCGCGCCATTTGATTGTTGCTACTGGCTATGGCAAAGTGGCCTACACTCTGCCGCAATTTAAGGAATTTATTCTGGCCACCCAAGATCCAGATACGATTTATTACCAACCAGTCGAGATCGGCGGTTAGGTGCTATTCGGCACTAAAGCCCGGTCTGATCCCCTTTTGGGGGGATCGACCGGGCTTTTTGCGTATCGCGAAATGAAACCGCTTCAATAAATTTGCCATCTTGTATTGATTTGTCCGTACAAAAATCATAAAATGTAATTGTTTTAAGATGAATTAATTACAAATATCGATTTGTACGGAAGTTACGTGAGGTGAAGACAAGTGGAGCGCGAACAAATTAAGCAAGCCATCTTAGCCGGGGAAACGGCCCTCGGAATCGAGCTGGGGTCGACCACGATTAAGGCGGTGTTGGTCACTAATGATTTTCAAGTCGTGGCCAGCGGGTCGTACGTGTGGGAAAACGAACTCGATCACCATATCTGGACCTACCCACTCGCTAAAGTGTGGGATGGGATTCAAACCAGCTATGCCAAGCTGGCAGCCGAGGTCAAAAGTGAATACGGCGTGGCGCTGACTAAGCTGGGGTCGGTGGGGATCAGTGCCATGATGCACGGGTACTTGGCCTTTGACCAACACGATCAATTGCTGGTGCCATTTAGGACCTGGCGCAACAACATTACTGGCGAGGCAGCCGCGAAGCTGACGGAATTGTTTGGCTTTAACATTCCAGAACGCTGGAGCATTGCTCACTTGTACCAAGCGATCTTAAACCACGAAGCCCACGTCAAGGACCTGGCCTTTCTGACGACCTTGGACGGGTACGTAACCTGGCAGTTGACCGGGGAAAAGAACACCGGGATCGGCGATGCTTCCGGGATGTTCCCAATTGATGAAGCAACCCATGACTACGATGCGAAGATGTTGACGCAGTTTGCTAACCTGCCGGAAGTGGCGGCCTTTGATTGGCACATCAAGGACCTGTTACCAGAAGTCTTGCTGGCTGGTCAAACGGCGGGGCATTTGACGGCAGCCGGGGCCAAACTGCTCGACCCAAGTGGGCAGTTGCAAGCTGGCGCCGTCTTCGCCCCATCCGAAGGGGACGCCGGCACCGGGATGGTCGCAACCAACGCGGTTCGCAAACGGACGGGGAACGTCTCAATTGGGACGTCAGCCTTCTCAATGGTGGTCTTAGACCAAGCTTTGACCCAAGTCCACCGCGACATCGACGTCGTCACGACCCCAGATGGGGCGCCGGTAGCAATGGTCCACACCAACAATTGCTCCTCAGACATTAACGCCTGGGCCAACGTCTTTAACCAGTTTGCTCGCTTGCTCGGGGTTGATCTCAAGCCGAATGAACTGTACGAAAAACTCTTTGACGCGTCCCTGCGCGGGGAACAAGACGCCGGGGGTTTGGTGAACTTTGCTTACCTGTCCGGGGAAAACATTACCCGGGTCCAAGAAGGCCGGCCAATGCTGGTCCGCAAGCCCGACAGCAACTTCTCGTTAGCCAACCTCTTTAAGGTCCAACTATACTCGGCCTTTGCCCCGCTGAAGATCGGGATGGATATTTTGCTGCGCGAAGAGCACATTAAGACCGATTCGCTGGTGGCGCAAGGGGGCCTCTTCAAGACTCCAGTCGTGGCCCAACAAGCTCTGGCCGATGCCTTGGATACCCCAATTACGGTGATGAGCAACGCCGGCCAAGGGGGCCCGTGGGGGATGGCCGTACTGGCCCTCTTTACTGCGGATAACCGTGGCAAGAGCCTGGCCGATTACCTCGACCAAGAAGTCTTTGTCGCCAGCGAAAGTGCGACGCTGATGCCGGAACCAGCCAGCGTGAAGGGTTACGAACAATTTATTGACAACTATAAGCAGGCCATGCCGGCTGAACAAGCGGCGGGCGAAGCCATGAAACTGGATTAAGGAAGGAATCAAAGATGCTCGAACAATTAAAACAAGAAGTTTACGAAGCCAACATGCAACTGCCCAAATTAGGCCTGGTGTCCTTTACCTGGGGGAACGTTTCCGGGATTGACCGGGAAAAGGGCTTGTACGTGATCAAGCCGTCCGGGATGCCGTACGATGAATTAAAGCCGGCCGACATGGTTGTGGTGAACCTGGCCGGGGAAGTCGTCGAAGGGGACTACAATCCATCATCTGACACGCCAACCCACACCTACTTGTACAACCACTTCCCAAAGATCGGCGGGATTGTGCACACCCACTCCCCGTGGGCGGTGGCCTTTGCGGCGGCCAAGTTGGACATTCCAGCGATGAACACGACCCATGCCGATACTTTCTACACCGACATTCCCGCCGCTGACGCCCTGACGAAGGACGAAATCGAAGCCGACTACGAAGGCAACACCGGGAAGACGATCGTCAAGACCTTTGAGGAACGGGGCTTGGATTACGAAGCCACCCCGGGGACCCTGGTTTCCCAACACGGGCCTTTTACCTGGGGGGCAACGCCGGCTAAGGCGGTTTACAACGCGAAAGTACTGGAAGTCGTGGCCGAAGAAGACTATCACACGATGCAAATGACGATGGGCGACTCCCACCTGCCCCAATACCTCTTGGACAAGCACTACTACCGCAAGCACGGCGCCAACGCCTACTACGGGCAAAATAACGCCCACTCTAAGGACCATGCGAAGCGGTTATAACCGGTTAAAATAAGTTAGTTGTTTAAAAGAACTTACCTGGCCAGGGGCGGGGTGAGTTCTTTTTATTAATGTTTTATTTAACGTCAGATCGGTAGCAGAAAGGCGGTTAGTTGCGTTATGATAAAAAGATATAGAACATATCAAGCAAAATAATTGAGGAGTATTATGGCGGAGATTAAATACGAAATCGTAAAAAAAGGACTGAAAGAAGCCATTGAACGCGGTGATTATCAGGTAGGGGATAAGCTGCCGACGGAATCGGACTTAATGGCTCAGTACCAGGTCAGTCGCTATACGGTGCGGCGGGCCGTTGGCGAACTGCAAAATGATCACTATGTTTATCGGATTCAAGGTGGGGGGATGTACGTTGATGATTGGCAAGATAGCGTGCAAAAACGGACAATCAATAACAAGATGATTGGGGTTGTAACCACCCACTTGGCTGATTACATTTTTCCTAGCATCATCAGTGGGATTGACCGGGCGATTTCTGCCCGGGGGTATTCGCTGATTATCAGTAATACGCATAATAACCGGGAAAAAGAAGCCCAGAGCCTGCAAAAAATGTTGGATAACCAGGTCGCCGGGCTGATTATTGAACCCACCCAAAGTGCCATGCCGGATCCCAATATTGAACTGTATCAACAAATTGAGGCGGCCAAGATCCCGACTTTATTTATCAACGCGCACTATCCGCAACTGCAAGTGCCATTTTTGGAAACCAAGGATATGGAAGCCGAGCTGGCGATGACGGAATACCTGATTAGCCAAGGTCACCAACGAATTTTGGGGATTTTCCAAGTCGATGACATGCAAGGGACCCACCGGATGCGGGGCTTTATTAATGCTTATATGGCCCACCCGGAAATTTCGTACCTGAACAAGACGATTATGTACCAGTCCGGACAGGATATGACCAAGGTCTTGAAGCAGGTTTCAACGATTATGAGTCAACCCGAACACCCAACAGCCGTGATGTGTTACAACGATGAGTTGGCGATCCAAATTATGGACGTGATTCGCTCGTTAGGCTTGCGTATTCCAGAAGACGTCAGCGTCACTGGTTGTGATGACTTTGTCTTGGGCCGCTACATCAAGCCGCGGTTGACGACGTTGGAACACCCAAAGGAGAAGATGGGGCTCGATGCGGGGACGATGATTGTCAAAATGATTGAAGGGGAACCCGTCGAATCAATCAAATACGAGATGCCACCGCATTACAATGAATCGGTAGCGAAACGGAACTAGGGAAAGTCGTTGTTAGCAACGGCTTTTTTCTTTTGGCCAAGGAAGCGTTTTGAATTTGTACGTAAATTGTATTGAATTTATTTGGTTAGTCTGTTATCATATCTGATGAAATCGCTTACGACTTATCGATACCTATTAGGACAAATTTCTATGGAGGGTAGGTCGAATATGAATAAGACTATCTCGAATAAATTTATTTACTTCTTTGGCTCCTTCGGGGGCATTCTCTTCGGTTATGACATTGGGGTGATGACCGGGGCCTTGCCGTTCTTGCAAGTTGACTGGAACTTGTCGGGTAATGCTTCCATTGTCGGTTGGATCACTTCAGCCGTAATGTTTGGGGCGATCTTCGGGGGCGCCTTGGCGGGGCAATTATCTGACCACCTGGGACGGCGGAAAGTTATTCTTTACTCAGCAATTATTTTTGCCTTGGGGTCCATCCTGTCTGGGGTGGCACCACACAACGGGGCCTTATTCCTGGTGATTGTCCGGATGTTCTTGGGGTTGGCCGTTGGGGCGGCCTCAGCCCTCGTGCCCGCCTACATGTCAGAAATGGCACCAGCTAAGATGCGGGGCCGGCTGTCCGGGTTGAACCAAACGATGATTGTGTCGGGGATGCTCTTATCTTACGTCATGGACTTTGTTTTGAAGGACTTGCCAGGTACTTGGGCTTGGCGGACGATGTTGGCCTTGGCGGCCGTACCGGCGATCATCTTGTTCCTCGGGGTGCTGCGGTTGCCAGAATCACCACGGTTCTTGCTGCAAAATGGGGATGAAACAGGTGCCCGCCACGTGCTGGGGATGATTCGCTCAACGCAACAAGAAATTGATGAGGAATTAAGTCAAATCAAAGCGACGGCTAAGGAAGAAAAGGCTGCGGCGGCTCACGTTAGCTACAAGATGCTGTTTAGCAAGAAGTACCGTTACCTGGTAATTGCTGGGGTCGGCGTGGCTGCTTTCCAACAATTCCAAGGGGCCAACGCGATCTTCTACTACATTCCACTGATTGTTGAAAAGGCAACCGGGAATGCGGCCAGTTCAGCCTTGATGTGGCCGATTATTCAAGGGGTCATCTTAGTGCTTGGTTCCTTGCTCTTTATCGCCATTGCCGACAAGATTAAGCGGCGGACGTTAATTATGATGGGTGGGACCGTGATGGCCCTGTCCTTCCTCTTGCCATCCTTGATTCACTACATGGTGCCAAACGTTAACCCGATGATGATCGTGGTCTTCTTGAGTATCTACGTGGCCTTTTACTCCTTTACTTGGGCGCCGTTGACCTGGGTGATTGTGGGGGAAATCTTCCCGCTGTCAATCCGGGGCCGGGCCGCTGGGCTGGCGTCATCCATGAACTGGGTTGGTTCGTGGTTAGTTGGGTTAGTCTTCCCGATTATGACCAGCACGATGTCACAAGAAGCCGTCTTTGCCATCTTCGGTTTGATTTGTGTCCTGGGGGTTCTGTTCGTTAAGTTCCGGGTCCCAGAAACGCAAGGGAAGACCTTGGAAGAAATCGAAGCTCAAGGGACGTTAAAATAAATCAATAACAATTTTGGAATTTGTATTGATTTATCCGTACAAATATTTTACAATGCAAATTGTAAGCGATTTAGTTTGAAAGTTGATTTGGAAAATGTGTTTATTGGCATAGGCACAGTTTTAACAAAGGGGATTATCAATCATGCGGAATGTAGATTACAAGTTTTGGTTCGTTGTCGGCAGTCAACCCCTCTACGGGCCGGAAGCACTAGAAGCTGTTGAAAAGGACGCTAAGGAAATCGTCGCTAGCTTGAACGAAAGTGGCAAGCTGGACTACCCGGTGGAATTCAAGCTGGTTGCTACGACGGCGGACAGCATTACCAAGTTCATGAAGGAAGCTAACTTCACTGATGAAGTGGCCGGGGTGATCACTTGGATGCACACCTTCTCACCAGCTAAGAACTGGATCCGCGGGACGCAATTGCTGCAAAAGCCATTGCTCCACCTGGCAACCCAATTCTTGAACAACATTCCATTCGATTCGATCGACATGGACTACATGAACTTGAACCAAAGTGCTCACGGGGACCGCGAATACGCCTACATCAATTCCCGGCTCCACATCCCAGCCGCTTCGGTTTACGGCTGGTGGGGTGACGAAAAGGTCCAAAAGGAAATTGCGGACTGGCAACACGTTGCGATTGCCTACAACGAAAGCTTCCACATCAAGATTGCCCGCTTTGGCGACACGATGCGGGACGTGGCCGTGACGGAAGGTGACAAGGTCGCTGCACAAATCAAGTTGGGCTGGACGGTTGACTACTACCCAATCAATGAATTGGTTGATGTAATCAACGGTATCTCTGAAGAAGCGATCGACGAAGCTTACGCCGACCT
Source organism: Limosilactobacillus ingluviei str. Autruche 4 (assembly GCF_000312405.1). Lineage (NCBI taxonomy): Bacteria > Bacillati > Bacillota > Bacilli > Lactobacillales > Lactobacillaceae > Limosilactobacillus > Limosilactobacillus ingluviei. Next base: position 23,764 of record NZ_HE997175.1, read on the forward strand.
GGAAAAGAAGTACGACCTGGTCGAAGGCGACAACGACCACGACAAGTACGTTCACTCCGTGCGTTACCAACTGCGTGAATACCTGGGAATCAAGAAGTTCTTGGATGACAACGGCTACGATGCCTTTACTGACAACTTCCAAGACTTAAACGGCTTGGAACAATTGCCAGGTTTAGCGGTCCAATTGTTGATGATTGACGGCTACGGCTTCGGTCCAGAAGGGGACTTCAAGATGGCTGGTTTAACCCGCCTGCTCAAGATTGCCGCCGACAACAAGCAAACTGCCCTGATGGAAGACTACACGCTTGATCTGCGGGCCGGCCACGAAGCGATCATGGGCTCGCACATGCTGGAAGTCGACCCAACCTTGGCTTCTGACAAGCCACGGGTAGAAGTTCACCCACTGGGCATTGGGGGCAAGGACGACCCAGCCCGGCTCGTCTTCACGGGGGCCGAAGGTAAGGGTTACGACATTACCCTGTCTTACTTTGACGATGGCTACAAGTTCATTGGCTACCCAGTGGACTGCAAGACGCCAGAAGCTGAAATGCCGAAGCTGCCAGTGGCTAAGCAAATGTGGACGCCAGAAGTCGGCTTGGAAGAAGGGGCTAAGCAATGGATGCGTTACGGTGGGGGTCACCACACCGTCTTGACCTTAACGCTGAGCGAAGCCCAATTGAAGCAACTGGCTGACCTCTTCAAGGTTGACTTCATCAGCATCAAGTAATAACGTTACTCCTCAATGATCTGACCACGCTCTTTCTAGAATAAATGCAACCTTAATCAAGGCGCGCCGCTCTTCCGTGACTGCACACACGGAAGAGCGGCGCGTCTTTTGTTGGAAAATTTATCGCCCAGCAGGTCAAATGAAAAAGTGAATTTTCGCTTTCACGACGTATATAAGAAATAGGGGCTAAATTTAGTCCCGCAATTTTGAAGGAGGCGAAAATGATGCCAGAGAATTTAACGTTGGAACGGGCGGCTTTACGAGCTGAGTGGCAACAAAAGACAATCAAGGACGATCCGATCTTCGGGACGGTGATGACCAATCCTGAGTTGTGTGCCGAGCTGTTGCGGCGGGCCTTGCCGGAATTAACGATTAAGTGGGTCAAGGACGCTGACCCCCAGCACACGATCCAAGCCACCCCAACGGCCAAGGGGATTCGAATTGATGTCTATGCGCGGGATGATCGGAACCGAACTTACACCATTGAAATGCAGATGGTGAATGAACACAATCTGCCCTTCCGGATGCGAGAATACCAAGAGTTGATGGACCAGGAGATCCTAAACAGCGGTGATGATTACGACAAGTTGGCCAACTACCCAACTTACGTAATCTTTTTCTGCAACTTTGACTACTACCGGCGCGGCTTGGCCCGCTACCAATTTGAGTTCCGGGACAAGTGGCACCCGGAGATCGCCGCAGGTGACTTGCGGACGCTAGTCGTTTTTAACACCAAGGCGAAGGACTACCAACACGCTGCTGAAATCCGCCCTTTTCTTGACATGATCCGGGGGACCGTCGATACTAAGGATAAGTTTATTGCCGCCGTGGATGCGGAAGTGCAAGAAATTCGTGCCGATAAAAAGCGGGAGGCGAGGTTTATGAAGGAACAAATTGAACGGCGCCGTGAGTTGCGCAAGAGTCGGGAAGCAGGAATCCTAACAGTCGCTAAGAATATGGCGGCCCAGGGCATTCCGCAAGAGCAAATTATTACGATCATTGCGACTTCAATGGGGACTTCAACCGAAGAAGCCCAAAAATTTTATGATCAAGCAACGGTGGCTAACTAAATTTTATTAACTCCAACTGTCCCAGAAAGATTTTGATGTGGTTCTCTCGTGGGAAGAATGGGACCGCCGATGCTAAAGATAAATTCATTGCCGCCGTGGATGCGGAAGTGCAAGAAATTCACGCCGATAAAAAGCGGGAGGCGAGGTTTATGAAAGAACAAATAGAACGGCGCCATGAGTTGCGGAAGAGTCGGGAAGCAGGAATTTTAGACATGGCAAAGGCGTTAGAAAAGCGGGGGATTGCGACTTCAGAAATTGTCGCAACCATTGCGGATATGCAATCCATTTCTCAAGCCGAAGCGCAAAAATATTATGATCGGCTAGTCGTTACCGGTTAATTCACGATATGGCAAATAAAATGCGAAGGGTGCGCCCATCACTAATTTCAGTGGTGGGCGCACCCTTTTTGAGTTATAGAGGTTTCGTTGGCCTGGTCCGCACGTCTTTGGGGAGCTTGCCATACATCCGTTTAAAGATTTCACGACTCGTTCGCCGGTTGGTGAGCCCATTTTGCGCCATTAAATCGGCAATGCTCTCGTCGCTATGAAGCAAATCGTCGTAGAGATGACTGAGCTTCACTTCGTAAATATACTCAATCAAAGAGAGGCCGACTTGCTGTTTGAACAGCCGCGACAGGTAGTTGGCGTTGTAATTGAAACGCGTGGCTAAGCCCTGGACGGTTAGCCGTTGGCGGTGGTGTTCATTAATGTAGATGATGATGTTGCGAATATTGCTGACGACGGTGGGCAAGGGCTGCTCAGTCCGGAATTCTTGGAAGAGGAGTTTCAGAATGGTTAGCAGCGTAATGCCAAAGTCAAAGGGGGTCGTGGCATCGGGATGCTGAATCAGCCGGCCTAATGCGTAAATCTGGGTGACAACCTGTTGGTAAGCAGGGGATGCTTGGTGACGATTGGTAAAAGTGACGTTTTCGGGGTGGGCGTAGTAAGGCGTGATGAATTGGATCGGGATTTGGAGGACGTAGGCTTGGTTGGGATCGTTGGCAACGTCGTGGACGACCCCGGAGGGGATGATGATAAATTGATTGTCCCTCACGTGGTAGACCTGGCCGTTTAAAGTAAACCGCAAATGACCTTTGACCACGGTAATGATTTCTAAGCTGCTGTGCCAGTGAAAAGGCACGTAGCCGTTGGTAGTGACGTTAGAAAAATAGAAGCGTACGCCGGGTTGTAAATTAGGCACAACATTTTCGTGGTGTTGACCGCTCATCATATTCCCTCCTAAAAAGTAACAATTCTTACTTGGTTAGTGCAGTTTGTTGATCATATCAACTAACACTATTGTAACGAATGCGCTTTCAAGATATGATCTAAGCGTTGATTCGAATCAGAAATTTTTGTTACTGATTTAGTAAGGATTATAAAGCTTAATAGGAGAAAAGAACAAGATGGGAAAAGTTGTAAATCCAGTTATTCCAGGTATGGCACCAGATCCGTCAATTGTTCGAGTGGGTGAAGATTATTACTTGGCGACTTCGACTTTTCATTGGCAACCAGGTATCCAACTCTTTCATTCCCGTGATTTGGCGAATTGGGAAGCAGTTGGTTACGCCTTGACGAAGGAAGAAGTCAGCCTCCAAGGTACTAATACCCCGGCCGGGATTTGGGCGCCGCATTTGTCGTATGATTCAGCTACAAAGCGGTTTTGGTTGGTATACTCGCACATGCAAAATATGGCCGGCCGAGAGTTTAACGCCGATGCCTATGCGGTCTGGGCGTCGGATATTCGGGGGCCGTGGTCAAAGCCCCTGTACTTAACCTCGATTGGGTTTGATCCTTCGCTTTACCATGCACCAGATGGTCACCATTATTTGGCGATCTTGGAGTGGGAAACGCGGGAGGGCTATCAAGCGCCAGGGCACATTGTATTGGCGGAAGTTGATCTGACTACCGGTCAGGTTGGGGAATGGCACCGCGTTACGCAAGGCTTTACGACCCGGGGATGTGTTGAAGCACCGCAATTATATTATCACGATGGATATTATTACTTGTTGTTAGCGTCAGGCGGCACGGGCTATGGCCATGGAATTGAGATTGGCCGAGCCAAATCAATTTTTGGTCCGTATGAACCAAATCCGACCGGTGAACCAATTCTGACTTCGCAACCGGCGCATCTTTTCTCACTGGGAGATCCCGATGCTGGGCACTTTGAAATGTACAATCCGCACTCGCCAATTCAAAAGGCGGGGCACGGTTCGCTGGTCGAGACACCAGATGGTCACTGGTATTTGACCCACTTAATGGCGCGACCATTACCAGGGACGAAGCTGAACCCTCTAGGGCGGGAAACAGGCTTGCAGCCGGTTAAGTGGACCGCGGATGGTTGGTTAACGTTAACGGATGGCAGCAATCTGGCCAAAGCAACGGTAGAAATTCCTGGTGCGCAGGTTCAAGACCAAGCGGGTTGGGACATTGATGAGGATTTTGCCACGGTAATTTATGATCAACGGTTTATGACCCCTTACCACCCGCAAAGTCCGGCTTGGTTGGATAATACGATTCCGGGGAAGCTGAAAATTTACGGCGGGAATTCCCTGTTTTCCCAGTTTGCACCATCAATTATGGCAACGCGGGCCACCTCATTAGACTATACCGTGCAAACGAAGGTGCAAATTAAGCCGGATCATTATTCAGAATCGGCCGGGGTAGGCTTATATTATGATTCCAACAATTGGCTTTATGCCCGTCTTGGCTTGGCAGACGACGAAAAGCAATTGACCTTGCGCTTGATGCAGGCCAAACTCGGCCAGCGGTTGAACTACCGCTTTGATGAAGTGGGCGTCCCAGCGGGTAGCGTAGAAATTAAGCTAACGTATCATTTCGGGGTGGCGACGATCAGCTACCGGTTTGCTGCGGATGAAGCTTGGCAAGCCCTCGGCCAGCCAATTGACGTTCAATACCTTTCGGACGAAGGGGTGAATGGCGAACCAGGCGAAATTGGTGGCTTTACTGGTCTGTTTAACTTTATTGGGGCCGTCGATGCCCATCAGCATGACTCATACGGTGAATTTAGTTACTACCGTGTAATTAATCAAGGAGGAGCAAACGCATGAAGAAAGTAACGATTCCGTTGCCCCGGCTGATTCCGGGGTTGATTATCGGTCCCGGGAGCTGGTTGGGGCCGTACATTGTAATGAACAGTCTGTTTTTACCGGCCTTGATCCAACACTTGGATGCGCCGCACAAGGTTCAACTGGTGGCCCTCTTCTCCACCTGTGGGATGATCGTGGCTGCCATTTCCAACATGGTGGCCGGAGCGCTTTCAGATAAAACCCGATCGCGCTTTGGGAAGCGGGCCCCGTGGATCGTCGGTGGGGCCTTGGTCTTCATGTTGACGATGATATGGGCCTCTTTTGCGACCAATATTCCGATGCTGTTAGCTGCTTGGATGGTTGGACAAGCGGCGCTGAACTTCATTGTGGCGCCAATGGTGGCTTGGATTGACTTTGCTCCAGAAGACGGCAAAGGGGCGGCTTCTTCGGCTTATGGTGGCTTGGGGATGGCCTTGGGGAACAACGGCTTTAATGTCGTGGGAGCCCTGTTCTTAGGCCAGTACCGCTTTGGTTTTATTGTCTTTGGGATCATTGCTTTCATCGGTACGGTTTTAGCAGTTTTGATTGTCCACGAACCAAGTAACTTAGATGAAACGGTGACAACTAAGGAAACCAAGCAAAAGTGGTCATTAAAGGATTTGACGGTTATTTTTCCAAAGTGGTCAGTTGGCCGGGATTACTACTTAGCTTTGATTGGTAAGATGTTCCAAGGGGTCGGCAACTTTGCCATTACGGGCTATATTTTGTACATCATGACCGACTTCTTACACCGGGGGAGCCAGACCCAATCTTCAATCCAGTTGATTAACACGATTATGCTGATTTTCGGGATTTTGATGGGGTTGTTAGCAGGACCGGCTTCCGATAAGCTGAAGATTTTGAAGTTACCGGTTGGTTTCTCGACGATTTTCCTAGCGATTGCCGCTTTAGCCTTGTTCTTCTTCCGAAATACGACGGGGATCTTTATTTATGCCTTCTTTGCCGGCTTGGGAATGGGGCTGTGGAACGCCTTGGATAACTTGTTAAACTTGCGGGTCATTCCAGATGAAAATCGGGTCGCCTTCTTCTTGGGTGTCTACAACCTGGGAAATACCGTTACCCAAGCGATCGCGCCAATTATTGCGGCAGCGGTAATTTCTGTCTTTGGTTACTCAGCCATCTTCTTTGTTTCCTTTATCTTTGCTTTAATCGGCGGACTATGTGTCTTAGCGATTAAAACGGTAGATAGGTAAAAATTTGGATATAAAACTCAGACCGCCAGAGCGTTGATTGCTGTGGCGGTCTTTTGGTGTATCTTTAAAAAATGCTTCTCAAAAGGCAGCTAATAGAAAGTTTTGCAAATTATGGCGAATAACTATGTCATTTTTAATTTATTAACTATAGAAGAGCTTCATCCGTAGATCTTGGTTATAGTTTCCAAATCCCTTGCCAAAAATAGTGCATCCCCCGTTATTAGTAGCAATTGACTTAATTTCAAAGCGAAGAATAAAACGGTCAGGAATAAACTCAAGGTCCTGTAAGCATACATCTGACCAAGGTTTACCATCGAGATAGGTACCATGATCAGTGATGCGGAATATTTTTTGTAAGCCATATTGATTAACGTTATTCGGAACCCAATTAGGAGTATATTTTCCTCTAACATCAGAAAAATCACCGGGACTTGTCCAATATCCCAATTCAGTTCCGTTGACGGATACTGTAATGTCGGACGGCCAATTATTGTTTGAGAAAGGAAATTCGCTTCCTAATTCAGCAATAATATCAATCATTTGAAGGGTATCTTGTTGGGTTAGGTGATTTGGAACTTGATATTCGAGATAGCCGTTATTCCACCAAATCATTCCAGCGTTAAAGCGACGGGGATCAATGAAGTAGGCTGGCTCATCTACTTTACCAATGTAGCCAGTTTGATCTGCCATCCCACAAGATGGTTCAACATGGAAATTGGTAAATTGACCCACTGGGATATCAGTTTGGTATACATTATAAGGTTCATATATTTTTTTCGGAAAGTTGATATCAATATGGTCAACCTCGAGTTGTGCCATTTTACAGTGTCCTTTTTGATAAAAATCAATGATACCTGCTTCTGCAAGTTTCTTTAAATGGAGTGAAGTAATGGTTTGACTAAGTTGCAAAGCTTTTGCGAGAGCTTGAGCATTTTGCGATCTTTGAGCAAGCAGCTGGATGATTTGCAACCGAACAGGACTAGCTAAAGCTTTATAAACAGCGAGATCAGTAAGTGAAATATTAGTTTCCATAGTATTTGTCCGTATAAATAATGAGATTTAGTTGAATTGAAAAAGCCTAATAACAAGTATACTAAATATATATATTGATTAAATAAGCAAAAAAGTCTCTTGAAAACGATATTATAAACGTAAATGTTTATCATTCTCCAAAAACAGTATAACTTCCAACAAATTTAATTGCAACCGCTTACCAAGGATTATATCTTATATTTGTAAGCAAATTGTTATGGATTTTGTTGAAAGGGGAGAATGATGGTGGCATTACCGAGTTATACAGCACCATTGATTATTCAAAGAGCCGATCCGTTTATCTATAAGCATACTGATGGATACTATTACTTTACCGCTTCAGTCCCTGCTTATAATTTAATTGAAATTCGTCGTGCTAAGACATTGGAAGGGTTGGCACATGCTGCACCACGGACAGTTTGGCGCAAACATGATAAGGGTCCAATGAGTCAATTAATCTGGGCGCCAGAAATTCATTACATTAATAACAAATGGTACATCTATTTTGCGGCTGCGGAAACGACAGCGTTTGATAAAAATGGTATGTTCCAACATCGGATGTTCTGTATTGAATGTGCTAACCCAGATCCGATGCAGAGTGAAGAAGATTGGGTAGAGAAGGGGCAAATCCAAACGGGTATGGATTCATTCTCCCTAGATGCAACAACTTTTGAGCATAAAGGTAAGCTTTATTATGTCTGGGCGCAAAAGGACCCAGATATTAAAGGAAACTCTAATTTATACATTGCTGAAATGGAAAATCCGTGGACTCTTAAAACCAAACCTGTAATGCTAACTAAACCAGAATATGATTGGGAAACCAAGATTTTTTGGGTAAATGAAGGGCCAGCGGTTCTTCATCGCAATGGACGCTTCTTCTTAACTTATTCAGCTAGTGCTACTGACGAGAACTATGCAATGGGGATGCTTACGGTAGCTGATGACGTTGATTTGTTAGATTCAAAAAATTGGACAAAATCGGCGCAGCCAGTTTTCCAAAGTGACTTAGCAACTCATCAATATGGTCCTGGTCATAATTCATTTACAGTTGCTGAAGATGGTGAGACGGATTTAATGGTTTATCATTGTCGTAATTATACGGATATTAAGGGGGATCCTCTGTACGATCCTAACCGTCACACCTTAATTAAAGCCTTTACGTGGAACGATGATGGAACCCCTAATTTTGGTAAGCCGGTTCCGTACAACTATGAATAAGGAGAACTGTTAATTATGAGTAGTGATGTAAAACAAAAGAAAGACTTTTGGGGCTTTCCAGTCACCCACTTTTCGTATTTCTTTACTTGGGCAATTGTTTTTGGTTATCTGACACTTTGGTTGGAGCAACAAGCACACTTTAATGGAGTTGAAGCGGGACTTGTCTTTTCAATGATGTCGGGGTTATCGCTGTTATTCCAACCTATTTTCGGAATTGTTTCTGACCGTTTGGTAATGAGAAAAGACTTGGTAATTGCTATTGCGGTTGGGATGATTTTAGTTGGGCCATATTTCCAATGGGTCTTTAATATCTTCTTGGGGATTAATGCGACGGCTGCTGCTTTGGTTACGGGACTTTACCTTAGTTTTATTTTAAACGGTGGGGTAGCCGTAATTGAACAATACGTTCAACGTGCCAGTTTAACGAATAAATTTGAATATGGTCACTCACGGATGGGCGGCTCATTAGCTGGGGCGGTTGCATCTTTAATTGGTGGTCGCTTATTCCTCTGGAGTCCAAACTCGATTTTTTGGGCATGTACGATTTCTGCCATTATTTTAACTTGTTGCTTTGTGTTCAGTGATAAGATCCACATGGAGAACATTGAAGCCGCTTCAGGTAAGGATACGTCTGCTAAGCTAGATTGGAAACAAATTGCTTCAATTTTCAAGCTGCGAAACTTTTGGATTTTATCACTCTTCTACATGGGGACATCAGCTGTCTATGATACTTTTGATCAGCAGTTTATTATCTTCTTTAAGACATTTTTTGATACTGCTTCATCAGGGACTATCGCTTATAGTTACATGATCAGTGCTCAAACGGCGATTGAATTTCTGTTGATGATTCCAATGCCGTGGTTGATTAACAAGATTGGTTCACGGAACGGGCTAATCATCTACGGGGTAGTCTTAGCAATTCGGATTATTGGTTCTGCTTTGGTACCCAATGTAGCCTTTATCATTTTCTTGCGCTTGTTAGCTGGGGTTGAAATGCCGTTATTGCTGGTTTCGATCATGAAGTACATTGCGGGGGCGTTTGATTTGCGCTTATACGCCACCGTATATGCTCTGTCATCTAATTTTGCTAAACAAATAGCGCTATTCTTCTTCTCATCATTTGCCGGGAAGCTCTACGATCAAATCGGTTTCCAACACACCTACTTAATTTTGGGTATTATCGTTGCAGTTGTAACTGTCATCTGTGCCTTGACGTTAACCAAGGAAGATCCTGTTCAAGCAGGTGAAGTTAAAGAAGCAAATTAATCTCTAGGAAATGAGTTTGAAGAGGATTGTTCATTAATTGAGCAATCCTCTTTTTGAGTTAATTGATTAAATGACTGTGTACTAATAATTCTTCTAATTGGGCTTGTGACCGGACGTGGTGCAATTGCTCGATCCACTGATCATCTTGAATATAGTGCATTAATGTTCCAAGAACTTTTAAATGTTGTTTCGGATCAATTGGCGCTAAGCCAATAATTAAATTAAGCTCTTTCTTTGAACCGGTGATCCGAAAGGGCTCTTTGAAAAATGTATACGTAAAGCCAAGCTGATTGACCCCAGCGCTTGGTGCAGCATGCGCCAAAAAGATGCCTTTCCCAATAGCCATGTAATCGCCATGTTCTTCAGTAAGCTGAATAATTCTTGAAGTGTAGCGCGGTTCGATGGAGCCGTTTTTTATCAACGGATCCATGGCCAACCAGGTAGCGTTTTTCCACTCAACCGCTCGATCGACATATGTGGCAAAACTATTGTCAAAGGCTGTTGGGACAATAGGATTGGCGGTCGGAGTAACTTGTCCGACATATTCTTTGAGTGCTTTTTCTAAACCTTGATAATCAACAATTCGAACGTAATTTGACATTACATCAATTAACGAGTTGATATCGATTTTGGTGTTTGTCTGTGAGGCATATTCAGGGATCGCTCCAGTTCGTTTAAGCCAAGTTCCAATCTGTTGCCAATCAGTTGTGGTTGGCATTACAGGGACGGTAATCATTGGACGAGTGGTGGATAGTCGTTGCGGTAATTTAACGGTACTAATAACTAATCGTACATTATTGAGTGAGGCATTCTCGTACTGAAAAGTATTGTAGGGTCCGATGAATTCAACCATTGGGTAGTGACTTCTTAGTTGCGAAATCAATAGTTGTGACGTACCAATTCCGCTGGAACAGATTACCATCACACCGCCATGGCTATTGGTTGGCAAGTCAAGGTTTCGAATTGCACCGCTAAAGTAAACGGTAATTAATGCAATTTCATCATCAGATAATGGTTTACCCGTGAATGTGACAAATGGTTCGACAGCTTTACGGGTAAGTTCAAAAGACTCGCGGTAGTCGGTTTGAATCTGCTTTAGTAACGGATTATGATACTTAATTCCATACATACACCGATAGTAGGTTGAAACCATGTGGACGGAAAGATTTTGCACTAACGTTCCCTTATTAACTTGTAGCTCAGTACCAGAAATTTCATTGAAGCGTTCAATCATCCGAACGGTAATAGGATAAAGCTTTTTTACGAGAGGATTTTCCTGATTGACATGTTGGAATGCTTGCGTGTTGATAATCTCAGCCAAAAATTTAGCTTCGGCTGGTAAATCAACCCCAAAATCATGCAAAAAACTGTTAGCCCATGTGAATGCTAAGGTTTCAGGTTCAGCTACTGGTTCCTTTAGCTGATATTGAGGGAAAGTTTTGATTCGCTCGAGCACCCACTTTATGTATAACACTAATGAGTGAAAAGCTTCGTCAACGAGCGTATTTCCGGTGATTTTTTCTAATAAGTGCAATTGCTGATTGATTCGTTTGTCATCAGAGAAACTTAATTGATCATGAACCAGTTCGAACAGTTGGTTAAAGTTAGCAAAGACCCAGCGCCGCTTGTTGACTTCATCACCCAGCATTGTTTTTCCTAGGGGTGAATTTTTTAAGACAATTCCCTTTGGTAAATTTCGTTCAATTGCTGCTAAATCATGAATAGCGGTGTTCCGGCTAATCCTGAAGAAACGGCTGAACTGATTGATTGATGTAGTAGAGCGACTAACTAAAAGCCATCGCATTAGCAACTGTCGCTCAATTTTATTAACTGAAGAACTACACCACGGATTAGCGAGAAAATCGGTAAAGCTAGTAGCTCGCTTCTCTTGCGTTTGCAGTTGTTGCAAAGCTCGAGCAGTTTCTTGAGGAAGTACATAACCAAGTTCATGAATATGTTCGATTTCATCAAGTTGGTTTTCAGCTAAAGAAAGATTAACCGCTTTAATAGTGTAGAAGATACTTCGGCGGGATAAGTTCATTCGTTCTTCTAGTGTTTTTAAGTTGACTCCAGCTGGATTTTGTTGGAGTAACTTCAACAACTCATTACCGTGTTTATTGCGAATAGCTAACATTTGCAACTCCTAACTAACCTTTTTTGTTAAGATAGTCTAGTTTTTGCACTTTTGCAAGTGTTTTCTTTGCACTTGTGACATAACAATCAAATCAATATTATTGAGTTGTAATCGAGTTAGTTAGAGACGGGGGTGAAGCTTTGGCACTGGATTTATTGGATTCTCAAACTGTTCAAGTGGTTGACGGGAAGGATTTAGATTGGCGGATGGCGATTAAGAAAGCAGCCGATCCGCTAGTGCAAAAAAAGCTGGTTGGAAATGATTATGTCGATAAGATGATCCAAGTTGTGGATGAACAAGGGCCATATATTAATATCGGTCCAAACATCGCTTTGGCGCATGCACGACCTTGCCCAAGTGTAAAAAAGGTCAGCTTATCGTTAATGAAAACTAACCAGCCAATCAACTTGGTTAATGATCAACACCCAGTGAAATTATGGTTTGTTTTAGCCGCAGTTGATAGTACTAGTCATCTTTCAGTTATTCAGGAATTGTCAGCGCTGCTGATGAACGCGGAGAATACACAAAAGTTACTCGAGGCTGAGTCTGTTGAAGAGATTTTAGATGTATTAGGTCATTCAAAGGAGGTATAAGTCATGAAGTTTGAAGCTTTATGTCAATCAGGTCTCGGAAGTAGTTTTATGGTTCAAATGAATATTCAAAACTTACTTCAAGAAGAAAATGTTCAAGCGGAAATTGAAGTGGATCACTCAGATATTGGGAGTGCTACTGCTGATCAAGCGGATTATTTTTTCTTGGATCCCACGTTAAAGACTTCGGCAGGTAGTTTGCCGCAAGACCGTTTGATTATTCTAGAAAGTCTTGTGGATGCAAATGAATTGAAAGAAAAGGTTAATGCCGTGTTAGACAAGGAAGGCATTGCTCACGATTAATGATTTCTTTTAGGCTGTCACTTTCGAGGTTAGCAATTATTTAATGGCAGCGTCTTAGTACGAGGAGGTACACCATGAAAGCTGTATTAAACTTCTTCGTCAGTCTTGTACAACAACCTTCACTATTAGTTGGGTTATTAGCTGTACTGGGTTTACTTCTCCAAAAGAAGAAAGCGACTGACGTGGTCCAAGGTGGGGTTAAGACCTTTGCAGGGTTCTTGATTTTAACCGGTGGGGCCACTATCTTACAAAATGCTTTGGTACCATTTGCCAAGATGTTCAAATTTGCTTTGAACGTCCAAGGGGTGGTGCCAAGTAACGAAGCGGTTGTTGCCATTGCATTGGTTAAGTATGGTTCAATTACCGCGCTAATTATGTTTGTTGGTATGGTTGTGAATATTGCGTTGGCTCGCTTTACGAAATTTAAATATATTTTTTTAACGGGGCAAGCAATGCTATATGTATCTTGTTTGACTGCGGTCATCTTGGTTAGCGCAGGAATGGGTACCGGCTGGAAGACAATTTTATTAGGCGGCTTGTTTGAAGGAACACTTTTAACGGTTACTCCAGCTTTGTGTCAGCAATTTATGCGCGAAATTACTCATGGTGACGCGGTTGCGATGGGGCACACCGGGAACATCGGCTATGCTTTAGCTGGTTGGGTTGGTAAGATTTTTGGTAATAAAGAACACAGTACCGAAGATATCCAATTCCCTAAGGCGCTTGGCTTTTTACGGGACTCTACAGTGTCCATTACTTTAGTGATGGCAATTGTTTACATTTGCCTTGCACTTGCCTCCGGTCCAGCTTTTGTGGAAAGTAAGTTGAGCGCTGGGACTAACTTCTTGGTTTACGTTATTGTTCAGGCCGGTACTTTTGCCGCCGGGTTTGCTGTGGTACTGCAAGGGGTTCGGATGATTTTGGCAGAAATTGTGCCAGCCTTCCAAGGGATCTCTAAGAAGTTGGTACCGAACTCGAAACCAGCTTTGGATGTACCAATTATCTTCCCTTATGCTCCGAATGCTGTTTTACTCGGCTTCTTTGTTTCGTTTATTGTCGGGACGATTTCAATGTTTGTCATGATTGCTATGCACACAACAGTTATTATTCCAGGGGTTGTCGGTCACTTCTTCTGTGGGGCGGCAGCTGCAATCTATGGTAACTCAAAAGGTGGCCGGCGGGGTGCGATTCTCGGTGCCACTGTTAACAGTCTGCTGATTTCGTGGTTACCATTATACATTTTACCAATGCTTGGAAGCCTCAAGTTGGCTGCTTCAACCTTTGCGGATACTGATTACTTAGTACCGGGGATCTTACTTGGAAAACTTGGCAGCTTTGGGAATGCGGCGGTTACCTTTGGAATTCTTGGTTTCGTTGTGATTGTTGTCTTGATCAGTATGTTTATGAAGACACCTACAACAGCCAACAACGCTGCCAAATAAGCTGAATGCTTGAAATAACTACTTTGAGCCAGGCGAATGGAACAAAGTAGTTTTTTAAAACCAGGAGGATATTATGGAAACTAACGAAATGAAGGCTGTTAATGCATTGCGAATCCTAAGTGTCGACATGATTCAAAAAGCTAATAGTGGCCACCCAGGGGTAGCGATTGATGCTGCTCCAATGGCATTTGCACTATGGGAAAAAGTAATGCATTTCAACCCTAATTATGCTAACTGGATTAACCGCGACCGCTTTGTTCTTTCGGCGGGCCATGGCTCGTCATTATTGTATAGTTTGCTGTACTTCAATGGCTTTGGATTAACAATTAAAGATTTGAAAAACTTTCGTCAATTGGGTTCCAAAACGCCAGGTCACCCCGAAGTAGGTCATACTGCGGGGGTAGATGCAACGACTGGCCCGCTTTCACAAGGGATTGCAACAGCGGTCGGTATGGCCCTTGCCGAGAAGCACTTGGCAGCCATTTACAATAAGCCAGGCTTCCCGGTAATCGATCACTATACCTACTCCCTGATTGGTGATGGTGATTTGATGGAGGGGCTTAGTGAAGAAGCGCTTAATATTGCTGGAGATAAGCAGTTGAGTAAGCTGATCGTCCTTTATGATTCAAACGATGTTTCATTGGATGGACCATTGAGTTTGAGTACAGACGAAGATGTCAAAGCTCGTGTTGAGGCTGCTGGTTGGGATTATCGTTTAGTCGTTGATGGTAACACGGATATCGATGCCATTACTGCGGCTATTCGAGCAGCACAACATACCAATCGACCATCGTTGATTGAAATTAAGACGACGATTGGTTATGGCGCGCCTAAACAAGGAACCAATGCGGTCCATGGTGCTGCTTTGGGTGAAGATGGCGTTCGCAAGCTTCGAGAATTTTTTGATTGGCATCAAGAACCCTTTGAGTTTGATGATGAGGTAACCGATGCCTTTACCAAAGCCGTTGAAGATAAGCGTGTTATTTATGATCAATGGGCAAAAATGTTTGCAAAATACTCTGCCACGTATCCTTCAGAAGCTGCTCAGTTAACTAATTCACAGTTGGATATGTCAGCAGTAACTAATGATTATCAAATTGGTGATGAAATAGCTACTCGCGTGGCAAGCCAAAATATCATGAACCAAATTACTAAAACTAATCCACAATTCTGGGGTGGGGCAGCTGACTTAGCTTCTTCAAATAAAACTCTTTTGAAAGATCAAGGTGTTTTTACTCCAGATGATCCAGCTGGCAACAACATTTTCTTTGGGGTCCGTGAATTTGGAATGGCAACTGCAATCAATGGGATTAATTTACATGGTGGCAGTCGCGCTTTTGGGAGTACCTTCTTTGTTTTCTCTGATTACATGCGTGCGGCAGTGCGATTAGCAGCGATTATGAATCTGCCATCGATCTTTATTGGTTCGCATGATTCTATTGCGGTTGGGGAAGATGGGCCAACTCACGAACCAATTGAACAATTGACCAGTTTCCGTGCAATGCCAAATCTGAATTTAATTCGACCTGCGGATGCAAATGAAACTTTAGCTGCTTGGAAATTAATAGCGCAAACCACTGACCGGCCATCTTTCTTGGTTACTTCACGTCAAAAACTGCCGGTTCTTGCTCAAACGGTAGATGCGCCGATTGAAAAAGGGGCATATATCGTAAGTGACGCTAAAAAAGCGGTGCCAGACGGGATAATTCTAGCAGCTGGTTCGGAAGTTGCCTTGGCACTAGCAGCGCAAAAGCTCCTTCTAGAAGAAGAGATCGACGTTCGAGTTGTATCGATGCCAGTTATGAATCTGTTTGAAGAGCAATCGGCTGAGTACAAAGAAGCCATCTTACCTGCTTCGGTTACTAAGCGGCTTGCAGTAGAAATGGGTGCTAGCCTTAGTTGGGGACGATATGTTGGCTTGAATGGAAAAGTAATGGGGATTGATGCCTTTGGAGCAAGTGGTAAGGGGCCAGAGGTTATTGAACATTTTGGCTTTACCCCAAGGAAGGTTGCTGAAACTTTTAAAGAACTTTAATGTACATTCCTCCTAAGGAAAACGTGATGATAAGCTAGTTAATCGAAATAAAATATACTTTGTTGTGATTAAAGGATCATTCCGGACAAGTCTATCCTTTTTAGCTAATTGCGAAGTCGGCGAGTTTACAACCTTGAACTAAAAGCAACTCCTTCTGAATTAGTAACAACAAAACCAAACAAGCGGCTGATGGAACATGGACCATCAGCCGCTTTACCATTAACGTGAATTAAGTTTTTCTTGGGCGAGCAGTTCTGTGAACCTTTCCGCAGGGTCTTTACTAAAAGCTTTTTGAAGCTCAGCGGTGATAGCATTAATCTTGCTTGCAGAAACACCCTGAGCTTCTAATGACGCTACTAGTCAAGGTTCCACGGATCATGTCAAGAAAAGGGCGGATCTCTGTCGCGTGTTCATAATCCTTCACCTTAGTGTTAAAAACGACCAGCGTCCGCAAGTCCCCTGCTGCAATCTCCGAGTGTCACTTTTCCCGAAATTCAAAATTGAGGGACTAAATTTAGCCCCTATTTCTTATATACGTCGTGAAAGCGAAAACTACACTTTTTCATTTGACCTTGCGCGTGATTAACTTTTAGCGTCGGAAATTTCCCGGGAAATAAAAAGCGGCCCCGGCGCCTATGGAATGGTGCCGGGGCCGTTTGACTTAGCTTTGAATCCCTAGTTGAGCTTGCAAGGCCGGTAATTCAGCGGCCGTTGGGTAGGAGGTTTGGCTGCCCTTCCTCGTCACGGTCACCGCCGCGTAGGCGTTGGCGTGGTGGAGGGCGGTTGGGATGTCTTCACCGTGGGTGTAATAGTAGGCAAAGGCCCCGATAAAGGAATCGCCGGCGCCGATCGAATCGATGGCCGGAACCTGGTAGGACGGAATCAACAGCTCTTGGTCCTTAGTAACCCACAAAGCACCGCGGGCCCCGATCGTGACAATCACGTTCTTGACCCCCTGAGCCACGAGTTCCTTGGCCGCCGTGGTGATTTCGGCCAGGGTTTCGACCGGCCGCTTGGTCAAGCGGCCCAGTTCGGTTTCGTTGGGCGCGTAAAATTCGCACTTGGTGACGTGGGCCAGGTCTAAGTCGTCGTTGGCCGGGGCGGGGTTTAACAGGACTGGAACGCCGTACTGTTCCGCCAGGTCAATAGCCCGGTAGTTGGTTGCCAGGTCGATTTCTTGTTGTAAGACGATCAGCTTGGCGTTTTTAATCAGGGCGTGGTAATCATCCAGACTAGCCGGGGTCAATTCACTGTTGGCCCCTTGGACCACGATAATGCTGTTCATATTGCCGTGAATGAAGCACGGCGCGACCCCGTTGGATTGGGTGCCGACACTGACCCCGCTGATGTCGATGCCGGTTTGTTTAAAGTGGGCGAGGTAGGCCTGGCCTAAGGAGTCGGCGCCGACCTTGGAAATCATCGCTACCTTGGCGCCTAATTTCGCGGCGGCCACGGCCTGGTTCGCCCCTTTGCCGCCAAAGGCCATGTGGAAGTTGGGGGCCGCTACGGTTTCGCCCAGTTGCGGCATCCGGTCAATTTCGGTGGTTAATTCCATCATGTTGGAGCCAATTACCAATACATCGTACATCATCGTGATCATTCCCTTCGTTTCCTCAGGTTGCACTGAGGTTCATCATTAGTGTTCAGACATTACTTTTCCAGCCCGGTTTGGACGTGGAAGTGCTTTTCAGCTTGTGGTGGCAACATAATCAAGGTTCCGGCTTGCTTAGCGGCCAGGCGACCCTCGGGAGTGGAGGTGCCGGGCAGGGCAAAGGCGTTGACTTGTTGGTCGCCGTTGTAGAGGATCCAACGGGTGACGATTGGCAAGTCGGCCGTTGGGTACTTGGTCAAGAAGGTATGGCCGTCGCCTAATTCAACCCGGAACTCGGCCGTGTCCGTATACTTGGACAAGTCATCGGAGAAAAAGACGATTTCGGGGTCGTAGTGGCTGGCGTCGTCGAGCTTGTCAATCAGCTTGCCACTGGCTTGCAGTTCATCGGTAAAGGCTGTCCATTCCGGCGTCGGGTGAACGTGGGCCGGGACGGAAGTCCGCAGCTGGAAGGCTTCATCGGGCACGTTGGCCGTCATCGTCGCGCCAGGAACGTAGGCGTAGCAGAGGTGGCACATGTACTGCAGTGGCATCGGGGCCGCGTGCGACAGGTTTTTAACGTGCATGTCAAGATCGAATAGGCCGCTGTCAGCAAATATGGTGACCGACGGGGTGGCTAAATAGTGGTCCCCAAAGCCCTTGATGTATTCGTAGTCGCTTTGGACGGTCAGTTGGCCGTCTTCAATCAATAAGGCGGCGTGATCCATGCGGGCGGTCGCAAATTCACCGTGTTGGACGTGGTCATCCTCGGGGCTTGGGTTCCCGCTGGCCAGCAAGCCGGAATTGAATTCAAAGGCCCCGTAGGTATCGGCGATTTGCTTGCCAAAGCGTGGGTAGGTGAAGCCGTCTTTTTCCTTGAGGTTGATCCCATCAAAGACAGCGTCCCAAATCATCAGCCCATAAAACGGCAAGACGGTCAGGTAACCGCGGTGGTTGGTAAGCTTGAGGGCTTCCTCCCCGGAGGGATAAGTAAAGGTTTCAACCGTGAAATCCGCGTCTTGATACAAGGTAAAGGACGCGGGGTTAAACATGGCGTGGCTTAAGTTAAACTTCTTCATACAAAAAACTCCTTCGTGAATGTATCCGCTTTCATCATAAGCGTTACAAATTCAATTGTAAATAGCCAGTCATAAAAAGTAAAAGGGTTTATGAAGGTGCGATGCCTGCCAGAAATTGGAAAGCGGCCCCAAAAGATTGTGAAAGTTAAGATTTGTAAGCGCTCTTTTGGATTAAGCGGGTGAAATGTTCCAAAATGAAACAACTGTGAAAACGGTTTGCGTCCGGGGTTGAGGCGCCTCGGCTTATGATTAATAAGCGATCATTTCAAGCGAAAGTTTATTAATAAAAAATAAGTCAGAGATTAAATTAATTAACTAAGTCTGTTACGGATATATAGTAACTACAAAAAAATAAATTCTCTAAAAATGAATAAGTTTGGGTAAAACAGTTTACCAAAGCGATGAGCTGCCCCAAAAGTCGCGAAAAGCGGTCAAAATGTGCAAGAGTGAATTTGCAATCGTTTTCGGGCGATGGTAAATTAGCACCATCGCTGATATGTAAAACGTTTTAAATATCTCGACTGATTGGATCATTTGAAAAGTAGGAGATGGAGAGTATGTCAAACAAGGTTGCCGTTTTGGGAAGTATCAACGTTGATACGACCTACCACATGGAACGTTTCCCCGAACCAGGGGAAACGCTTGCTGCTAAGGATAAGAGTTCTGCTCCGGGGGGCAAGGGTGCCAACCAAGCCGTCGCAGCAGCGCGGTCCGGTTCGCAGACCTACTTTATTGGGATGGTCGGCACGGACGCGGAAGGGAAGTTCATGCGTGAAGCCTTGCAAGCCGACGGCATCGACACCAGCCACATTGGTAATGACTCCCACCACGGAACCGGGACGGCTTTGGTAACCTTGGATGCCAATGGCCAAAATGACATCATGGTCTACGGGGGCGCCAACCAAGCCATGACGACGGCTAACCTGAAGGACCTCGATGCCCTGATGGAAGAAGTCGACTTCTTGGTGACGCAATTTGAAACGCCGCAAGAAGTGGCCCTGGCGGCCTTCAAGACGGCCAAGGCCCACGACGTGATCACGGTCTTGAACCCGGCGCCGGCTAAGGAAATCTTGCCGGAACTGCTGGCCTACACCGATGTGATTGCGCCCAACGAAACGGAAAGTGCCCTCTTGTCCGGGATTGAAATCACGGATGAAGCATCATTGGTGCAAACGGCGCAAGCGTTCCAAGCCAAGGGCGTTACGACGACCTTGATCACGCTGGGATCCAAGGGGGCCTTCTTTGCCACCAAGGATGACCACGGCATCGTGCCGGCCTTCAAGGTGAAGGCGGTGGACACGACGGCGGCCGGGGACACCTTCTTAGGGGCCTTGATTTCCCAGCTCGATCCGGCAATGACCAACCTGGCCGACGCGATCCGCTATGCCCAACGGGCGTCTAGCCTGACGGTCCAACGGATGGGAGCGATGCCATCGATTCCAACCGAAGCGGAAGTTACGGCGGCGTTGGCAAATGATTAATCAGAGATAGTGAGGATTTAAAAATGAAGAAGTCAGGAATTTTAAACTCAGAAGTTGCATCAGTCGTAGCCGACATGGGCCACATGGACTGGCTGTCCATTGGTGATGCCGGGATGCCGGTGCCGATGGAAACCAAGAAGATTGATCTGTGCGTGGAACAAGGGTTGCCAACCTTTATGCAAGTCTTGGAAAACGTCTTAACGGAAATGGCCGTCCAAAAGATCTACTTGGCCGAAGAAATCAAGGACCAAAACCCGACCCAATTGGCCAACATTAAGCAAGCCTTGCCAAACGTGGAAATTGAATTCATGCCACACAGCGACTTGAAGAAGAGTTTGGCCAAGACCCACGCCTTTATTCGGACCGGGGAAGCGACGCCTTACTCCAACATCATCCTTGAATCTGGTGTGACATTCTAGTGACCTTAGGAGGAAATTTTCCATCATGGATAGTTTGAAAAAGCAATCTTGGGTCCAGTTAGACAACGGGTACCTGAGCAAAACGCCAATTTGGCAATACGTCTTAGTTTCATTGATCTTCCCAATGTGGGGGATGGCCGCTTCCTTAAATGACATCTTGATCACCCAGTTCAAGACCGTCTTTACTTTAAGTGACACGGCGACGGCCTTTGTGCAATCGGCCTTTTACGGTGGGTACTTCTTGATTGCCCTGCCCGCGGCCTACATTATCCGGAAGAACACGTACAAGACTGCAATTATGACCGGTTTGACTTTCTTTATCATTGGTTGTGCGATGTTCTTCCCGGCTTCTCACATGGCGACCTACGGGATGTTCTTAGCCGCGATCTTCGTGATTGCCATCGGGCTGAGCTTCTTGGAAACGTCTTGTGACACCTACTCGACGATGATGGGACCCCAAGAATCCGCTAACCGGCGGATCAACATTTCCCAAACCCTGATTCCATTCGGGGACGCGATGGGGATCATCCTTGGGAAGTACTTGATCTTTAGTGGGCACAGCAACCTGGAAGCCGAAAGTGCCGGCTTGAGTGCCGCACAAAAGGCGGCCTTTAACAAGGAAGTCTTACTCTTGACCCTGAAGCCATACAAGTACATCCTCTTTGTCCTGTTGGTGCTCTTAGTCTTAGTCGCTATTACCAAGATGCCATACGCCAAGGCCAAGACGGATCTGGCGGCTGCACAAGGTGGGGCCGGGGTTAAGCAACCATCCCTGGGTGAATCAATCAACTACTTGCTGCACAACACCCGCTTTATGAAGGCGGTGGGGGCGCAATTCCTCTACGTGGGGATCCAAACTTGTGTCTGGTCCTTTACGATCCGGCTGGCGTTGCGGATTATCCCAGGGATTACCGACCACGCGGCTACCAACTACATGATCATCTCCTACGGGGTTTGGTTCGTTGGGAAGCTTTGCGCTAACTGGCTGATGGAACGCTTCTCGATTACCAAGGTCATGATCTGGTACTGCCTGCTTGGAACGGTGGTCTTGATTTTGACGGCGACGATTCACTCCCCAATCGCTATCTGGGGGGCCGTGGCTACCAGCTTCTTCTTTGGACCGGTTTACCCAACGATTTACGCGCACGGGTTAGACCAAGTGACCGAAAAGCAACACACCGAAACTGGTGGGGCCTTCATGGTCATGTCCTTAGTCGGTGGGGCCTTTGTCCCAGTGATCATGGGGCGGGTTTCCGACCTGAGTGGTTCGATGCAATTATCCTTCATCGTGCCCGCAATCGGCTTTGCGTTGATCTTGTGGTTCTTCCTGTCTGAACACAAGAAGGGTGCAGCCAAGGCCGCCTAAACAATCAACCTTAATCTACTAAAACAAACCATTCGGGTGGTGGGCATTTCCCACCCCATAATGCACTAACAATCATTCTAGAAATACTCCGCTAGAATAACTACAATCCAATTCTGCGACCCTGCCCCAGTGGCGGGGTCGTTTGTATTTCCCAGGAAATATTGTAAAAGCGAAATTCATCCGGATTGATTTGCTATAATGGAAGAAAAAGGACGGGGATTTATTATGGATATTAAAGACAATTTGTTGACCTTAGCCGATGGCAACCAAATGCCGCAAGAAGGGTTTGGCATTTACAAAATTACGGACCAAGCGGAATTGACCGGGGCGGTCCACGCTGCTTATGAAGCCGGCTACCGGCTGTTTGACACGGCCCAAATGTATCAAAATGAAGCCTTGCTCGGGCAGGCCTTAGCCGATTTAAACGTGGCCCGCGACAACTTCTTTATCGCTACCAAGGTGAACGAAGCTAACCAGGGGTATGAAACAACGATTGCTTCAGTGAAGGAATCGCTTAAGAAGCTGCGGATGGATTACGTCGATTTATTGATGGTGCACTGGCCGATCCACACCCACTTTTTTGAAACCTGGCGGGCCTTTGAAGACTTGAAAAAGGCCGGATTGACCCGGTCAATTGGGGTCAGCAACTACGGGATGATCCACTTGCAATACTTGGCGACCCAGGCCAACGAAATGCCGGTCGTCAACCAATTGGAATGCCACCCGTGGCTAAGCGAAAAGCCAATGCTTGAATTCAACCGGGCTCATCAGATTGTTACCCAGGCTTGGTCGCCACTTGGGCGGGGTCAGCTTTTGACCGAACCAGTCTTGCAACAAATCGCGGCGGCGCACGGCAAATCGAGTGCCCAGGTGATCTTGCGTTGGCACTTACAAAACGGCGTCGCAATCATTCCAAAGTCGACCCACGCCGCGCGGATCCAAGAGAACGCCGCAATCTATGATTTTGAATTGTCGCCCGCTGAGATGGCCCAAATTGATGGTTTGAATTGGAACCACCGGATCAGCAAAGAACCAGAAATGGTTTATGAATTTGGGGAACAGTACCCGTACACGCGTTAAGCGGTGGGCCGCCTGGCGAAGGGCGGCCTGGTACATAGGTTAGGGTAATCGGAGTAGCATTTGTTTTTATCGCGTGTTAGTATAATTAATAAACTAACTTAAACGGGGAGTAGTATTGAAAATGGCAGGAAATAAACGGGCGGGCTTGCGGCTGACCAACCGGCGGCGGGTCTTGCAAGAACTTTTTAATCATGAAGCGACGTCACGCGCGGAGATCGCGAGCCGTTTGAACCTTAACAAATCAACGGTTTCATCGCTGTACAATGAGCTGCAGGCCGAGGGCTTTATTGAAGAACTGGGCAGTGGGGAGTCGACCAAAAGTGGCGGGCGCCGGCCCAATTTGATTCGCTTAAACCGTGAATACGGGTTTGTCGCCAGCTTTGAAATTGGCACCAGTCACTTGCGGGCGATGTTTAACTACTTAAACGGGGAAATTATCAGCTTCCGGGAGATTGATTTGCCCAAGCGGGATATTTTGGCGATCATGCAGCTGATTTCAGCGGAACTGGATCGGATGCTCAGTCACAACACGACCCTGCACGGTCTCTTGGCAATTGGCTTTTCGATTCACGGGGTGATCGTCGACAACCGGATTACCGACTCGCCCTTCATTGAGTTAGGCGGGATCGACCTGGAACAATACTACCAGGACAAGTATGCCGTGCCGGTGGTCTTGGCCAACGAAGCCAACATGGCGGCGGTGTTTGAACGCGACTTTGGGGCCTCGGATCGGTACGATAATTTAGTCACCATCAGCATTCACCGCGGGATTGGGGCTGGCATCATTGCGAACCAACGCTTGTACGCGGGCAACGAGGGCTTTGCCGGTGAAATTGGCCGGTCGCTGGTGGTGGAAGGTGACCACTTAGTCAAGGTCGAAGACGTGTGTTCCGAAGGGGCAGTCTTGTCTAAGGTCCAGCGAGTGAAGCAGCTGCCCAACATTTCAATTGCCAAGGTTGCTGAACTCTATCATCAAGGCGACCGCGAAACGGTGGCAATTGTCGATGAGATGGTGAACCAACTGGGCAAGGTTACCTATAACGCCATGATTAATTATGGCCCGCGGGCGGTGTACTTCAATGCGCCGATCATGGAAGCCATTCCGGAAATCTACCATGGCGTTAAGCAATGGGTCGCCAAGATGGCCTTGCCATCGCAGATTTCGCTAGCGATGATTCATGGTTCGAAGATGGCCTCATTGCTCGGGGCTGGCTCGGTGGCAATCCACGTTGTCTTGGGGATGATGGACTACTCGCTGATCCTCAAGTGGCCAAAGGAAGTTAAAAATGTCGAATAAGGAAAATCGCGGCGCGACCAAAAATTGGTCGTGCCGCGATTTTTTAGGCGTGAGCCATTGTTTGCTCGTAGTAGCGTTGGGCTTGCTCAGGGGAGATATTGAGCATCTGGGCCAAATTGGCCACGATTTCTTGCGCGGACTGCCCTTGGGCGCTGAGGAATTTGATGATCCCAGTCGCACTCTTAGCTTGGCCTTGTTTTTCCCCTTGTTGAATCCCTTGTTCCCGACTTTGGTTCAACCGGTATTGTAAGTCTGCTTCAAACTTCACGTAGGCCCACTTCCTTTCCTTGTTGCCTTTGACTAATTCAATGGTCGTTTGGACGTCGTTGATAAAGCTATCTTCAGTATTGGGCCGCTTTTCCATAAAGTCAAGGAATGTGCGGATTTCACGAGCGTGCTCAAAGTGCTTGGCCTTGGAATTAAAGACGACAATTTTGCGACCGTCGCCCATTTCTTGTCGGCGGTCAAACAAGTTGACATTGCCAAATTCGTAGCGCGCCGCTCCCTGGCCGTAGTAGTCAAAGGCACAGAACATGATCACGTAGGTCGGCCGCTTGGCCAGGGCACGGTAGTCTTCCCCGGGGCGCAGCAGTTCAGTGTCCATCATGTCTTGGTAGTAGCGCAAGTGGTAGGGCAGGTTCTTTTGGTCGGCGATCTGCATTTCCACCGCAAAGTTACGTTGGCGGTTGTCACGGACGTAGACATCGTAGCGGACGGCGTGGGAAGTCAGGGTGCCGACAATGGTGTGCTGGCGTTCCACTAATTTCACCGTGTCAATCTTTAATTCCGGTAAGGCCCGGCGCAATAATTCCTGGCAAAGTCGCTCGTTTTCCATGACAGCGCCAAAGATTGGATCGTCCAAAATCGTCATTTGCTCCCACTTGGTCGCGTAATGCCGCTCGATTGGTGTTAAAAAATCGTTCATTTAGCTCCTCCTTACTTCTAATCAATCCCCCCATCTTATATATACGTTTTTTTGCGCAAATCGTTGCGGATAAATAATTTAATTTTTACTCGGCTGAAACAGGTAGTCGTAGAGATTCCAATCGGTAATCGTGCGCTGATCTTGTTGGGCGGCTTTGGGACTGACGCCGGCCCAATGGTGAAAAACGCGGGAGAAGTGGGCTTGGTCGGCAAAATCATATTTGGCGGCGATCTCGCCAATCGCGAGGTCAGAGTCTAAGAGGTCTTCGATCGCGTAATTGATCCGGCATAATTGGCGGAACTGATTGATGGAAACGCCGACCTGCTTTTTAAAGCTGGTCCCCAAGTACTGGGTGGACAGGTCAACGGCTCGGGCTAAATCCGCGATGGTGGCAGCAGTCGTGGGATCTTTCATCAGCCGCCAAAAAACTTTGCTGATCGGGGCGGTCATTTTCGCGGAGAGCAAGGTTTTGCAGCGGGTGGCCATATCGATGTCGATCCGTTCAATGGCGGCAAGGACTTCGTGTTGGCTCTGCAGGCGTTCAATATCGCGGACGTACTGGTCATTTAGCGAGTAGGCCATTTCGTAATCCATCCCCACGGTGAAAAAGGCCCGTAAGTTGACCGAAACGGAAATAATCGCCCAGTTTTTGACGCTGCGCAATTCGTCATTTTCCGCTAAGACCCCGACCCGGCCGGAATTAAGGTTGTTCTTAAAAATCGTTGGCAAGGCAGCGATGTCCCCCTGGGCAATCGCCTTTTTGACCGCCCGTTCGTAATAGTAATTGACGTGGTTGGCGTCGGCGGTAAACTGCAGGTTGGTGAATTTGGCCCCAAAGGTATTGGCAAAGGCGGCCGCTTGAAAGGCGGTCTTGATCGTCGCCAGCGGCAGCGGGGCGGCGGCCAACTCCAACAAGGTCAGCACTTGGTAGCAAAATTGATCAGTGGTGAGCGAAGTGGTGTTTAAAAAACGGGGCAAGAAGAGGACTTGCCCGCGCTGACCGATCAGTTGGCTGACGTCAGTAATGATCGTTGGCCCCAGCAAGATGATTTGGTCTTGGTGCTGAATCACGCAGCTGTAGAGGGAAGAACTGTGGCGCAAAAAACCCACCGGTTTCGTTGGCTGGGCCGTAATGATGGCTTGCATTGTAGCAGCGGAAAGACCGCCTTGCTTGAATTCTAAGGTCAATTCCCCCGCTGCTTGACGCCAGATGCCCGCTGGTAAATTCAGGGCCTTGAGAAAGTTTTCAATTCGACTCATGGTAGCGCTACCCCTTTTTCGTTCAAAAAAAGTTTGATTGCTTCATTCAAATATGTTACCGCTTTCTTAAAATATAATCAAATGGTTGGTTCGAATAACCAACTAATTGTCACGTGACTGTTATTGAGGGTTGTTTTCTTAGAAAGGTGTGACAAAGAATGGAGACGCCAACTACTAAAAAGGTTGACGAATTCGCGAAGCTGTCATGGGGCGAGCGAATTGCTTATGGGGCTGGGGACCTGGCCCAAAACTTGATTTTCGGGACGATTGGGTCCATGTTGCTGTTCTACTTGACGACGGTCTTTGGAATCTCGGCGGCGGCCGGGGCGACCATTTTTCTGATTGTCCGGTGGGTTAACGTCTTTTGGGATCCGTGGATCGGGACGGTGGTTGACAAGAGTAACTTTAAGGCCGGCAAGTACAAGCCATTCTTGCTGTACTTTGGGATTCCGTTGACCCTGTGCAGTGCGATGCTGTTCTTGCCAATTCCGGCGGTCCGGGGGAGCGTCGTCTATGCCTTCGTTGCTTACTTGGCCACGGCCTTGATTTACTCTTTGGTTAACATTCCATACGGGTCCTTAAATGCGTCTTTGACCCGGGACAACGATGAAGTGTCAACCTTGACGACGGTGCGGATGACGGAAGCCAACATTGGGAACCTGTTAGTGTACACGTTCTTGCCATTATTTGTTCAAATGGCTTCCCCTGCGAAGCAGTTAAAAGATATTGGGTTCTTTGGGATCAAGTTGAACTTGGGGAACTACGCTTCGCCTGAGGCGGCCGGCGCCTACTTCAAGGTTATGTCCATCTACATGGTGATTGGGTTTATCATGCTGATGTGCACTTACTTTGGGATTAAAGAACGGGTCTTGCCAACGGCCAAAGAAACTGACGCGGTTAAATTCTCCGACCTATGGAACGAGCTGCGGCGTAACAAACCGCTGCAAGTCTTAGGCTGGTTCTTCTTGATTGCCTTTACCTTCATGTTTTTTGGTAATACTTCCTGGGCCTTTTACATGCAATACAACATTGGACACTCGGAATGGATGGCGTCAGTTAACCTGATTGGTTCGATTCCGGGGATCTTCTTGGTCTTCTTGTGGCCGATCGTGCGGCGCAAATTCGGGAAGAAGAATTTCTTCTACCTGTTCTTGCTGATGTTTATCATCGGGACGCTCTTGCTTTGGATCTGGTCTTTCCCAGGTTTGAAGGATCAAATCTGGCTGGGTTACGTTGGTCGGTTTGTCATGCAATGGGGGATTACCGCGGCGACCGGCTACATGTGGTCACTGGTTCCAGAAGTCATCTCGTACGGCGAATACACTTCCCAAAAGCGGGTGGCTGGGATTATCAACGCTTTGATGGGGCTGTTCTTTAAGATTGGGTTGGCC
This sequence comes from Limosilactobacillus ingluviei str. Autruche 4, assembly GCF_000312405.1. NCBI lineage: Bacteria > Bacillati > Bacillota > Bacilli > Lactobacillales > Lactobacillaceae > Limosilactobacillus > Limosilactobacillus ingluviei. The sequence goes on from NZ_HE997175.1 coordinate 51,769, forward strand.
CTTGGGGGGATCATCCCAGGTTACATCAACGCCTTCTGTCACTTTGACGGAACCAAGGCGACCCAATCAGCGGCGGCTTTGAACGGAATCACGATTTCTATGATCTGGTTGCCAATTATTTTGGCCGTAGTAGCGATGTGGATCATGAGCAAGTACAGCTTGAGTGACACTGAAGTTGACCGGATCAACCACGAAATCGAAGCGCGGCGCAACCAGTAGCCCAAGTTAACGAAAGGAGAAAGCACAATGAAGCTTTATGTTGATGTCAACGCCCCGGTGAGCGGGGATGGGAGCGAAAAGCGCCCCTTTACCACGATTCAAGCGGCAGCCGATGTCGCGCAACCAGGCGACGTCGTCTTAGTGGCCCCGGGGGTGTACCGGGAAAATGTTAACCCTAAGCACGCCGGGACGGCGGCTGCTCGGATTGAATACCGCTCCGTCGAACCCTTCGGGGCAGTGATTACCGGGGCCGAACCGGTGACCGATTGGGAACCAGTGAGCGGTGATGTTTGGGTGACCCGGATTGATAACTCCTTGTTTGGGGATTACAACCCGTACACGACGCGAGTAGCCGGGGACTGGTTTGACGGCCGGACGGTGCACCACACCGGGGAAGTTTACTTAAACGACCAGGCCTTGTACGAAGTTACCAGCTTGGCAGCTGTGAAGGATCCCAAGCCGTACCTGCGCTCCTTTGAACCCGAAAAGACCCTGCTGACTTGGTATGCCGAACAAGATGCTGCGGCTGATCAAACGGTGATTTACGCAAACTTCCAAGGCGTCGATCCGACGACGGCCCAAGTGGAAATCAATGTCCGTAAGGAATGCTTCTTCCCGCAACAAGAAGGGATCGGCTACTTGACGGTCAGCGGCTTTGCGATTAACAAAGCTGCCACCCAATGGGCGCCGCCGACGGCCTTCCAAGACGGGATGATTGGGCCGCACTGGTCCAAGGGCTGGATCATCGAAGACTGTGACATCGCCAACTCCAAGTGTGTCGGGATTTCCTTAGGGAAGTACCTGCAACCCAACAACGATAACAAGTGGCTGAAGACCAAGCTCAAGGACGGAACTCAGACTGAACGGGAAGCCGTTCTGCAAGCTTCCTACGAAGGCTGGGACAAGGATCACATTGGTTCGCACGTGATTCGGCGCAACCACATCCACGATAACGGTCAAGCCGGGATCGTAGGTCACCTGGGCTGCATCTTCTCGGTCATTGAAGACAACGAAATTGACCGCAACAACATCCGCCAGAACCTGGGCGGGGCTGAAACCGGGGGGATCAAGCTCCACGCGGCCATCGACGTGATCATTCGGCGCAATCAAATCCACTTTAACAACCGGGGGATTTGGCTGGACTGGCAAGCCCAAGGGACGCGGGTTTCCCAAAACGTCTTCTACGACAACACTTTGCCGTTTGACTTTGAGGTCAACGAAGATACGCTCGACGGCCTGTTGATGGGGCTGGGGGAAGACTTGTGGGTCGAAGTTTCCCACGGGCCAACCCTGGTGGACAACAACTTGATGCTGTCGGATCGGTCGTTACGTTTGGCAGCCCAAGGGGTCGCGCTGGTTCACAACCTGATTGCCGGTAGTTTCTGTGCCGTTGGGCGGGGGACCAATAATAACTCGGTCAACGTCCCATCGGACCGCTATACCCCATACCACGTGCCTCACGGGACCCAAGTGGTTGGTTTCATGAGCTTCTTGCATGGGGATGACCGCTTCTACAACAATATCTTCGTGCAAAAGCCGCTGCGGGACAGCATCAAGGCTTTAGAAGCCCGCAAGGCGGATGAACCAGATGAATGGGACGACTACAACTTTAAGGTCGGCAGCCAAGTCTTCAACGATTACCCTGTCTACGAAGAATGGATCAAGCAATTTGAAGGCTACCAAAACATCTACGCGCCAAACAACGACCGTTACTATGGTCACCTGCCGGTTTACGAAGGCGGCAACGTCTACTTCGGTGGGGCCACGCCAAGTGTGCACGAGACCGATGCTTTGGTCGTAGACGGTCCCGTCGACGTGGCGGTGGAACAACGCGCTGATGGCCTGTACTTAAAGACGGACCTCTTTGAGCAGTTGCAAGCGCACCAAGGAATTATTACAACGGCGACGCTGGGTGAAGCCTTTGAACCAGAACAACGCTACGAAAACCCGGACGGGACACCAATTACCTTCGACCAAGACTACTTTGGTCACGCCCGGGTCGGGGTCAAGACGGTTGCCGGGCCATTTGCCAGTGCGTCGGAAGCGGGTCAAAAATTGATCTAAAAACCATCCTCCGCTAGTACTCCCTACTCAAACAAAACCAATACCAAAGGACCGGCTGTGGGCGCCGGTCCTTTTTGGTGAACAAAAAAATAAAATTGTTTCGCTATTTTTGACCCTAAAACGCGTATATATAAAGTAAGGGGGACGTTGGCCGTCAGCGGCGCGCATAAAAGGTTGCACCCGCCAGAGGTGTTAAAAGCGTGCCCTTTTGTCCGTGCCTGATTGCAAACGTGTTATCATAAATACGTGAAAGGAAATGTAGGTCAGTAACCATGGAAGTTAATTACTATCATGATCAGCACGGCAAAAGTGAAATTGGCGAATTTATCGTTAATGAGCGAGAATACCCCCGCTTCAATAAGCGGGGGATGAATCGCCCCTTCTAAAGCACGTAGTGCTTTTTCTTTTGCACTATGTTATATTAAGTGTAATTAAATAATATGGTTGTGATAACAGTGAAATTAGACCGTAATCAACATTCAGTATATCTTTTGAATTACCACCTTGTGATGGTAATTAAGTACCGTCGTAAGGTAATAAACGACGAAGTGTCGGAGTACCTTAAACACCAATTCGTACGCGTTGGTGAATTCTATGGCGTAACTCTACAAGAATGGAACCATGATGTCGATCACGTTCACGTCCTGTTCAGAGCGACACCGCATACTGAAATTGCCAAGTTTCTAAATGCCTATAAGTCGTCATCCTCACGGATGGTTAAGAAGAAGTTCCCAGAAATTACGCAATACCTTTGGAAATCAGCTTTCTGGACCCAAAGCTATTGCTTAATTAGCACTGGTGGCGCGCCGCTTGAAGTCGTTAAAAAATACATCGAAAATCAAGGGATAAAATAATGGTTCAAAAAGCCTATAAAATACGATTGTATCCGACACCGGACCAGCAGGTACTGTTGGCCCGTACTTTTGGATGCATGCGTTGGTTTTGGAATCAGATGCTTACCATGCATATTTCACGATATGTAAATAATCCAAAGGCTAAGTTCATTAACACTTTTGGCATGAATAATTTGCTAAAACGTTTGAAAGAAGAATATCCCTGGCTGAAAGATGTAGACTCTTCTGCTTTCCAATGTGTGAGCCGTGATTTAAACGATGCATACCAGCGATTCTTCAAAGGCCAGAATGAGCGGCCAAAGTTTAAAAAGCGGAAGTATGCGCAAAGTTACCGTACCAAGAGCGGCTCTATTAAGATCATCGACGACCACCATATTCAGTTACCAATCCTTAAACAAGTGTATTTTCGGGCTGGTCGACTGCCACAAGGGCGGATCATTAACGCTACTGTACGCATTAATAGCGCCGGGCAATACTATGCCTCGGTTTTAGTAGAAAGCGAAAACCAAGCCTTGCCTAAAACCGGGAAACAAGTTGGTGGTGATTTGGGCCTCAAGGCCCTGCTGAATCTGTCAGATGGCTATAAAGAACCAATTCACCACTATGAAGATAAGCTGGCAAGCAAGCTCCACTATTGGGAACGTCGTGCTGCTCGTCGTCGACGCGAAGCCAAAAAGGCAATTGCGTGGGATGAACACAATAAGGTTCCTGTTCCACGACAGTTAAGCGATTTCAAAAACTATCAAAAGGCTCGTGTCATGGTGGCTAAGTATAAGCAAAAGATCAAGAACCAACGTGAAGATCAACTGCATAAGCTAACTACAACTATGGTACGCAACTATGATGTGATTGTGTTAGAAAAGCTTAATGTCAAAGCCATGATGAAGAATCACAAGTTGGCAAGAGCCATTGGCAACGCTAGTTGGGCAAAGCTGGTCACCATGTTGTTGTATAAATGCGAATGGTACGATAAGCAACTAATCCAAATCGCTCCATACTACACTAGTCAGCTCTGTGCCCACTGTGGGAAAAACAACCATCGGTTGGGGCTTAATAAATCTGAATGGTTGAGTGTTCGCGAATGGGATTGCCCAAGTTGCGGTACCCACTTAGACCGCGATGTGAATGCAGCTCAAAATATTTTGGCTCGTGGGTTAGCCTAAAGTAATCCACATCCTAGAGGAAAGGCTCGGAACGCGCCGTCCCTCTCTAGGCCGTTAGGTCTAGCGATTAATAGTCGTAACCTCTGCACGAAATTCTTTTGAGAACGGTAGTGTAAGTATGCGATGTTCTCAGAATCTCCCACTTTAAGCGTTCAAACCGTTAGGTTTAGCTAAGTGGGAGAAGTTCAATGATCGTTTAGCGCATAGTAGTCAAAAGCAAGATGTCGCCGTCTTAAAAAAATTGGCGTATCAAATTGAATTGTTAAAGGGATTAGGAACTAATCTTGGGATGCCTCAGGCGAAGTTTCTGAAGGGTTACCGTCACAAATTGTGGGAATTACGGCCACTTCCAGAGCGGGTCTTTTATACCACTTGGGACGGTAAAGCGTTCTTATTGGTAAGCCACTACACTAAAAAAACAAAATAAAACTGATCCACGGCAAATTGAGCGGGCGCTGAATTTAATTGATGATTGGGAAAGGAGACACCGAAATGGGTGATTGGGAAAAGAGTAAAAACAGCATTACTAGTATTTCTAAAGAGGAACTTTCGGTAATTGACACTTTAGCCGCCTTACATGTGCAGCGCATTAAAAGTGGCCTAACCCAACGCGAACTGGCAGAGCGGATTGGGATGAGTCAATCGCAATTAGCCAAAATCGAACGCTTAGATTCAGTTCCGTCATTGGAAACATTAAATCGTTATGCTTCCGGTTTAGGGATGAGGGTGACCTTAAATTTAACGCCACTGAAACCGGCGCTCGAAGGATGAAATTAAGGTTGCGGAGAAGTCCGGGACATGCAACGGGGCAGTAAATTTAGTAGTAGGAGCGTACGGTCAGAGCTTTCCGATTCTGACCGTGTTTTTTAGAGTAAGCTTTTAACGAGGGAGGAAAAATAATGCCGAGCGCACAAGCCATTTTACAAACCGTCTTTGGTTATGAGCAATTTCGCCCGGGCCAAGCCCAAGTGATCCAGCAGGTCTTAAACCACCAAAATACCCTGGCGGTGATGCCAACGGGGGGCGGGAAGTCGCTTTGCTACCAAATTCCGGCCTTGTTAAATAAGGGGGTAACGCTGGTGGTGTCGCCGCTGCTAGCGCTGATGAAGGATCAAGTCGATGCCTTGCGCCAAAACGGGATTCCGGCCGCGGCAATCAATTCAACGATTCCCAAAGAAGAGGTCAACCCGATCTTGCGCCAGGCGTATGAGGGCAAGCTCAAGCTCCTGTACGTAACCCCGGAGCGCTTAGCGATGGAATTCTTTCAATATCAGCTGACCTTTTTGCCCATTGATTTGATTGCCATCGATGAAGCCCACTGTATTTCCCAGTGGGGGCATGATTTTCGCCCGGCTTACCGGCAGCTGCAAGCAGCGATCGAAAAGCTGCCGACCCACCCGACAGTTTTGGCTTTAACCGCCACTGCGACCCCGCCGGTCCGCCAAGACATTGGCGAACAGCTGGCAATTCCGGCGGCCAACTTCGTGATTACCAGCTTCACCCGGGACAATTTAGCCTTTAAGGTCGTCCACCCGCAGGTCCCGGACCGTCAATACATCGTCCAGTACTTGCAGGCCCACGCCGGCGAAGCGGGAATCATCTACGCCAATACCCGCAAAAAAGTGGAAAGCTTGGCTGAATATTTACAGGACCAGGGCTTTGACGTGGCGGCCTACCACGCGGGGATGGCGCCCGAAGACCGGGCGGCGGTCCAAGACGCCTTTTTAGCTGACCAATTGCCCTTAATTGTGGCGACCAACGCCTTTGGGATGGGGATCGATAAAAGCAACGTCCGCTTTGTCCTCCACGCCACCAGTGCCGAAAATTTGGAGTCCTACTACCAAGAAGCCGGTCGGGCCGGTCGGGATGGCCTCCCCAGTGAAGCGGTAATGCTCTATCACCCCAATGATCTCCAGCAGTACCGCTGGTTTTTGGATCAATCTGACGCCGATGAAGCTTACCGGGAGGTGCAATACGCCAAACTGCAAGCTGTCACCAGCTACGCTAATACCCCCCAGTGTCTTCAACAGAACCTGGTTGCCTACTTTGGCCAGGAATGCCCACCGTGTGGGCGGTGCAGCAATTGCCTCGACGAGCGCGAAGTTGAAGATGTGACGGCGGCCGCCCGGGTGCTGATTACCGTGGTCGATGAATTGCACGGCCGCTTCGGGAAAGCCCTGGTCGCCCAGATTGCGACGGGGTCAACCAACCAGCGGGTGCGCGAGGTAGAAGGCGATCAATTGCCCCATTACAATCAATTAACGGACTATTCGCAAGCCCAGGCCAACCGCTTAATTGACTACCTGGTGGCGACGGGGTACTTAATGTTAGAGGGGGGCCAGTTCCCCGTCGTGAAGGTCACCCCGACCGGCCGGGCCGTTTTACACGGGCAAGCGACCGTCCAACGGCGGGTGGAACCACGGCCGGTGAAAAAAGCGGCCGCAGTCCCAGTCGAAACGCCAGAACAAGCGGCCCTGTTTGAACGGCTGCGCCAAAAGCGGCGGGAATTGGCGGACGAACAAGGGGTTCCGGCCTTTGTCATTTTTTCGGATCGGACCTTGCATGACATGGCCCGTTTGCAACCGCAGACCCCGGCTGAATTCCTGCAGGTCAGCGGGGTTGGCCAAGTGAAATTACGTCAGTACGGTGACGTGATGATCGCCGTGGTGGCACAGTATTTGCGCGGAGATGAATAAAACAAACGGTGATGACCAGCAATGCTTGGTCGTCACCGTTTTGGTTAGTTTAATGATGTTTGGCCGGAAATCCCGTGACTTTAGTCATGGAATGGATAGGCCCCTTTAGCGCCCGTTAGGGCGTTTTTTAGTTTCGTTGTATTTTTGATTGTTGATGTATTGCTCGACAACTTCCTTGCTCATATTGCCTAACGTGCTCATGTAGTAGCTTGGCGACCATAGATGACCACCCCAGTATTGGGATTGTCTGATTTCTGGATGTCTCCTAAGGAAGATAAAAGCACTTCTACCTTTCAGGGCCTTGATAGCACTGGTTGGCGCTTTGCTAGGTGGAAAACTAATCAGTACGTGTACGTGATCGGGCATGACTTCCATTTTCTCAATCACAATGTCATTGTCGTCAGCCACCAATTGTAGAATAGACTTCATTTTGTTTGATAATTGTTCAGTCACGAATTAAGCAATTGGAACTTCGCCAAAATGCTAAACAAATGTCGAATCATTTCCAGTTCTTAGGAGATAAAAGAATTGACAGCTTGACTAAAGCTAACGCCATTCAGAATTATCGAAAGGCATGGAATGCTTTTCGCAAAATTCACACCGCAGGTGTTCCTAATTTCCACCGGAAAAGCTACGTTTGGCGTTATCAAACTAACTGCCAGTATTTGAAACAGAAGGAAGCATACTTAACCAACGGAACTGTACGTTTTGAAGATAGTAAGCATGTTCTGGTTCCTAAATTAGGTCGGCTCCGTGTTAAAGGTTCCCACCAGCGAATCTTAGCTTGCGGTGCTGAAACTCGCATTGGAACGGTAACCATCATAAAAGACGCTATCGGGAGCTTCTTTCTCTCAATGCAGTTAGCGTCAGACGCTCCTTTTGTCACGATGTCAAAGCAGACTAACCGGCAAGTTGGAATTGATCTCAATACCGAAAACTTCCTGACTTCTAGCGATGGTCAAGTGATTGCTAATCCACGCTACTATCGAACCATTAAGGGACGGTTAGCTAAAGCTCAACGCATTTTGTCACGTCGTGCCCGACGAGCTAAGAAAGAACATCGTTCTTTGCGAGAAAGTAGAAATTATCAAAAGCAACGATTGTTGGTGGCTAAAATTCATACCCAAATCTTTAGCCGTCGTAGAGCATTCTTACACCAACTCTCAACTACATTAATCAAGAACCACGATTTAGTAGTTGCCGAAGAGTTGCGGAGCAAGAACATGCTAAAGAACCACGCTTTGGCGATGAGTATTGCTGATGTGGGCTGGCGGACCTTCTTAGAAATGCTGACGTATAAGGCTGAATTTTATGGACGCCAATTCATTACGGTGAACCCTAAGAATACTACGCAAACCTGTCACGATTGTGGCTTTGTCATGGGAACCGGAAGTACGAAGAAGCTCACTCTGGCCGACCGGGAATGGACATGTCCAGAGTGTCATGTTCATCACATTCGTGACCATAATGCCGCACAAAATATTCTGACTAAAGGAATTGCAAAACTGGCCTAACTTGATCCGTCCCTACGGCAACCTGGGGACGCTAAAGGCATTGGTAATTGCCGTGTAAGACGAAACAGTTCGTAGAACTGTTCGCAGTGGCCTATCTATGCAAATTGTGGTTCAAGCACTCATCAGAAGGGTGTTTGCTCACAAGCCACGTCCTTTAGGGCATGGTGGTTGACATGAAGAAAGTGGCATTAATTACCGGGGCGACCGGCGGCTTGGGCCGGGCGTTGGCGTTGGAACACGTGCGCCACGGCGGGGATGTGATTTTAGTGGCGCGCAAGGCTACCAAAGTGCACGCCTTAGCGGCGGAATTGCACCAGGTGGCGCCGGGACAACAAGTGGAATCAGTGGTGGTTGATTTTACCGCGGCCGATGCGGCCCAGTGAGTCTTTGCCGCGGTCCAAGTGCTGGGTTGGCCGGTGGATTATTTAATCAATAATGCCGGGTTTGGGGGTGGCAGTGTGTTTGTGACCCGGTCGGCCGCCTGCGATCTGGCGATGGTGCAGGTGAATGCGGCGGTGCCCACGGCATTGTTGAAATTATTTTTACCGGGGATGGTGGCGCGCGGACACGGCCGGGTCTTAAACGTGGCGTCGGCCGCGGCGTGGTTCCCAGGACCGGAACAAGCGACCTATTTTGCGACCAAGGCGTACTTGGCCGCGCTTAGCAATGCCTTGTGGTACGAGTTAAAACCGCTGGGGATCAGGGTGACCACCCTCTTGCCCGGACCGATTGAGACCGGTTTTGCCCAAGCCGGGCAGCTGGCCCAGCCCCGGTTGTTTGCACCGGGCACCGGGGTGGCGCCCTAAATCGTCGTGCGGGTGGGCTACGCGGGGATGATGCGGGGGAAGCGCCAAGTGATCGTCGGGATGGCGTGGTGGATGTGCTGGGCGGCCCAGTGCTACCCTTGGTTGCCGAAACGGTTGGTGTTGGCCGTGATTGCGGCCTTACAACGGCCCCGCCCGTGACCGCTGGCCGGCTTGAAAATAATGTGAAATTATAAACTAATTTTAAAATTGACAAAAATAAACTGATGCGATTGGTGTAATCAGCGCCGACCGCATCAGTTTTTTATGCGTGGCGGTGCCTGGACACGAGCTTAATAAAATTAAGTTTATAGGGGGGGGGGTAGCGCGACGGTGTTGACTGCAACGTTTTATTCGCAAAAAATTCACTAATCATATGCATTTCATTTATCATAAATAAACCGTTATGTTGAAATCACAGTGAATTGGTAGCCAAAATGGATTATTACAACGATAATTTTTTTGATTTAGGAAGCGCTTCCAAAAGTGATAAATCAACGGTTGGATTTTAAATTTTTCGGTTGATTATATGAAAGGGGAATGATGGTAGTGAGTAAGTAGCGGAATTTTGAAGAAATATTATATTCAACAATTAGGCTGATAGCTTAATGGTAGCGCTATTGTTCTGGTGTACTGCAATACACCACTAGTTATTAAATTCGGGAGGTAAAAATAATGATGAAGCGACCTGAATTTTTAGAAACTAAGCGGACACCGCGTTATAGTTTACGTAAGCTTAACGTTGGTGTGGCTTCGGTATTATTAGGAGTAACCATTTTTGGAATTAACTTTACAGATCATTCTGTAAAGGCAGCAACCATAGAAAGCGTTGAAAATTCCAATAGTCTATCAAACAGTAATTCGCAACAAACTTCAGCAGTTGTATTGAAAAATGAAACTAATACTCAGCAAGTAACTAGTACAACAGAAAAAGTTCAACAAGGTAGTGCAAATAACAATACAACAGCTAATAATTCTACAGAAGCTGCGACAACCTCACAATATTCACCAAATACGCAAGGTAGCGCTGACACTGATATTAATCCATCAGCAGCAAGATTAGCAGCTAAGAATTTATTGGCAATGAATTTATTCGCAATTTCTGATACTAACAGAAATGCAGCAGGTACACCAGATCCAACGGTTCCAGATAACTCAGCTAATACTGCTATTATCAACAACCAAAATAACTTGGCTAATGACTGGATGCAGTTAGAGCAAGGAAAACTGAAAATTTACTTTACAGTTAGAGGGTTTGATAACAAAATTTATGTTTCTTCATATGCGGATGCACAGAAAAAAATTAAATCACTTATAATTAGTAATCGACTGGATCCTAACAGTTTAGAGTTTCATGTGGATTTTGAAAATACTGACGTTAAAAAGAATATTGGTATTTGGTTTGGTTGGAATACAAGTGTAATACAAATAGATACTAGACGGCTGGGAACCGATGGAATTGTTGCTTATGGAAAATCAGGTAAGCAATATCAAATTGGTTTGAATCATGACGGCGGTCTTTATGATTATTACAAAAGAATGGTTGAATTGGGCAAAGACATCAGTAAGGTAGGAGCACTCTATATGACCTACCCCATTGAAGCTAATGATACTATTTCGACGGTAATTCCAGTTAAATATATTGGTAATAAAAAACAAACAACTAGTATTTCTCTGACTAGTTATTTTAAGGGACATAAGGCGTATCCAGGATTGGAATTAGAGTTTCTTGAATTACATCCAACTCAAATTGAAACACCAGCTAAGCCAACAACTGATAAAGATACTGTTACTACTGGGATCTACAATAATCCCCAGATCACTACTTCAGACTGGCTTAAGATGGTTCATGGTGAAGCGATTGCTTACTATACTGCCAAGGGCAAAGATGGTAAGACTTATGTGACGGGCTATGTAGCTGCTAACGGTAAGTCGCAGTCC
>NZ_HE997175.1:64181-164800 GCF_000312405.1 Limosilactobacillus ingluviei str. Autruche 4
GGAAAGGGATTCTTGATGCAACTACTGGGGAAATCAAATCTGTGGGTAAATGGTCTACTGCTAAGTGGGAAACATACTCAGCTCCAGAATTTAAAGGTTACACTCCAGCCCCGGCTCAAATTGCTGAAACTACTGTGAACGAGGATACTCAGGATACAACTGTTGAGATTAGCTATACAGCTAACGACCAGACGGCTACGATTACCTACATCGATGACACGACGGGCACGACGCTGATGACAGATACTGCTAAAGGTAAGTTTGGTCAGGCGATTGCCTTTAAAGTGGCACCAAGTCAGCGGATTAGTGATTATGAAGGCCAACACTATATCCTAGTAGGTAATATATTTAAGGACAATAAGTATCAGGCTGATAACCAAAAGAACCGGTTTGAGGTTCACTTCAAGCATGCGACTACGCCGATCAGTGATACGAAAACGGTCACTGAAACCATCCACTATACTTACGCTAACGGCTCCCCGGCCGTTGGTGATAAAGTTCAGACTGTTCGCTTTACGCGGTCCGGAACGACGGATTTGGTAGATGGCGTGACAACGTGGCAAGGTTGGATGCCAGCAGCTGGACATTTTGCTAGTGTTGATTCGCCAATGATTGCTGGCTACACACCGAGTGAGGCTGAGATTCCGGCCATTGCGGTTCGTTATGGTGACCCGGATGTCAAACGTACAGTAAAGTACACGGCTAACCAGCAGCAAATCACCGTCAACTATATCGATGACGTGACCGGGCAAACGTTACAATCTAAGACCTTAACTGGGGCTTCTGATACTTCCGCTAACTACACGACGCAACCAACGATTGCTGGTTATCTTGGCCAACACTATCTGCTGGTTTCTGATGAAACACAGGGACAGGGACTAACCTTTGACCATAATGATCGAGTCAACCAGGTTTATGAAGTTCACTTAACACACGCCACTAAACCGGTTAGGGATGTGAAGAAAGTTAAGGAAACCATCCGGTATGTCTACGCTGATGGTAGTCAGGCTGCGGATCTGAAGACGGTCAGCGTTGATTTTAAGCGAAATGGGACGACGGATCTGGTTATTAATCAGACCAAGTGGGGTGCCTGGAAACCAGCAAACCAGCAGTTTAAGGCGGTTCAATCACCAACGATTACTGGTTACACACCAGACCGTGCCAGTGTTGACGCCATTACGATTAACCCGACTAGCGATAACGTTACCCAGATGGTTACTTACACCGCCAACGACCAGACGGCTACGATTACCTACATCGATGACACGACGGGCACGACGCTGATAACAGATACTGCTAAAGGTAAGTTTGGTCAGGCGATTGCCTTTAAAGTGGCACCAAGTCAGCGGATTAGTGATTATGAAGGCCAACACTATATCCTAGTAGGTAATATATTTAAGGACAATAAGTATCAGGCTGATAACCAAAAGAACCGGTTTGAGGTTCACTTCAAGCATGCGACTACGCCGATCAGTGATACGAAAACGGTCACTGAAATCATCCACTATACTTACGCTAACGGCTCCCCGGCCGTTGGTGATAAAGTTCAGACTGTTCGCTTTACGCGGTCCGGAACGACGGATTTGGTAGATGGCGTGACAACGTGGCAAGGTTGGATGCCAGCAGCTGGACATTTTGCTAGTGTTGATTCACCAACGATTGAGGGTTATACACCCGATGTTGCGGTGGTTGATAAGTTGGTAGTTAACCCAGAAAGCAGTAGTGTGGTCAAAACGGTTACCTATACCGCTAAGACCGCACCTGCAACGCCAACAAGCCTATCAGTGCCAACGAGTCCTTCAACACCAACGAGTCCGTCGACACCAACAAGCCCGTCAACACCAACGAGTCCAACCATGCCAACGGCACCGGTTAACCCAACCACACCTGGTGCCAATACCAACATTCCGGGTGCAGTCGTTACCCCTGGACAGGCAACTACCAACGATAATCACCAAAAGGCTAACCAATTGCCACAAACTGGTAATACTGACCACAATGCTGAGTCAGTTGTCGGTGTCGGCTTAGCTGCCTTAGCAGGTATCTTTGGTTTGCTTGGACTGAAAAAGAAGAAGCGCGAAGACCAATAATGATTCCACAAGCTAATTGTGGTAATCAGCGAGTTTCGTAACTAATCGTTAACGAAACGAAAAGCCCACGAGATGGCAGATCAGAAATGCCACCTTCGCGGGCTTTTTTGTAAGCACGGCATAATAGACCGTATTTAGCAGAATAGCGCTCAGAAGTATCCTTGAAGGAAGGACAACTTCTGAGCGCTATTTGCGTCTATTGAGTTCCAAATTTACGTTGAATTTCTGGATCCCACGGTAAATAAGCCTCCCAGACTGGACTTTCAGTCCATGTGAAGGCTGATAGGAGATGTTCTAAGTACTCACGTACTTTGAGCTGATTTAACTTAGCCGTTTGAATGAAGGTATACCAAATGGCGTTCGCTTCAGCCCCAGCTTCGGTTTTCGCAAATAAGTAATTTTTGCGTCCGATAGTTGTTGGCCGAATCAGTTGTTCATCGGACTGGCGTACTTCCAGCAAATGGTGAGAAGCGTGACTGGGATTTGAGTTCAGCCTATTCAGAAGCTGGTCACCTAATTCCAGATCTTGCACCAGGCCTGGGTGCTGTTAAGTTCAAGGAGTTTCATAACCTGGCTGCCAATCAATTTTCACGAATTGTTAAGGCCACCGGAAAAATGAACGGACCTTATACAGTAGGCGTGGGGATCTTTGATATTGAATATCCGAAAAACTACAAAGGATTCGTAATTACCCCGAAAAATGTTGATGATGGTCCTCGATATTTTCGGCAGATCCAAGCGGTCTTTGAGTCTTGGGACTTTTTTCCCAGCCTCTTTCCGGCCAAACATCATCAAACTAAATCACGAAAAAACCGGCGCGCTTGAACCCTCAGGCGCGCCGGTTTGGCATTTAGTTTGATGATGTTTGAATCTGACAGCAACTTAAGCGTAACCGTTATTTAACGGGTGCGTGAACCGCAGCCGAATTTTCGTCCGGAGCTTGATCCCGCAGCATTTGTTCGATGTCTTCCAGTGAACGACCCCGGGTTTCAAAGACCTTGGCGTGAACAAACCAGATCCCCAAGAAGCACAGGACCCCGTAACCGATGAAGAGGCTCCCAGTCCCGAAGAAGTCAAGCAACGCTGGGAAAGTCAAGGAAACGATCAAATTGGCGGTCCAGTTGACAAACGAACCAAAAGAGTTCCCTAAGCCCCGGATGTTCAGCGGGAAGATTTCCCCCAGCATGACCCACATGACGGGACCCCAAGTTGCGGAGAAAAAGGCAATGTAGATCGTCATTGCCAAGACACAGATGATGGCTGCCGTTCGCGAACCACCGGAGAAGTGCATCCCAAAGCTCATGACAAACAGGGAAACCCCCATCCCAAGTCCACCGAAGATCAGCATCTTCTTGCGGTCGACCTTGTCCATCAGCGCCATGGCAATGGCGGTGACAATCACGTTAAAGATCCCAATCCCGATGTGGGCCAGTAGGGCAGCGTTAACCCCGAACCCAACGTCGGTAAAAATGGTTGGGGCGTAGTACAGCACCGTGTTGCATCCCATCACTTGTTGGAAAATCGTCAAACCAATCGCGGCGACCAGGGATGGCCGCACCATCGTCCCAAAGAGTTCCTTCAAGCCCCCGTTTTGCATGTGGACTTGTTCATTGATCTTGGCCATGTCGGTGTCTACGGCGGCCGTATCGTTGTTGTTGATGTTCATCAAAATAGCCCGGGCATCGGCATCCCGACCGATTTTCACCAGGTAACGCGGGGATTCGGGTAAGAACAGCCCCCCGAAGAACATGATTGCGGCAGGCAAAGCAGCCAGCCCTAACATCCAACGCCACCCCGTGTAGAGGTTTTCAAAGCCCCAGTTGACAACGTAGGCCAAGAAGATCCCGGTCATGACCATCAGTTGGAACAGGGCTGAGACCGTCCCCCGCTTCGCCGCTGGGGACAATTCAGCCAGGTAAGTTGGAATCATTGAGGAGGCGGCCCCCACGGCCAACCCTAAGATGATCCGGAACAAGACTAAGGCGATGAAGTTGTGGGCAAAGGCACAGCCCAGGCCCCCAACCACGAAAATCAAGGAAGATAATAGCAATAATTTCCGCCGGCCGTAACGGTCGGAGCTGGGCCCGATTACGACGGAACCAATCATGGCCCCAAGTAAGACCCCGGAAACAACCCAACCTTGTTCCCAAGAACCGAGTGACATTTGCTTTTGGATAAACAGGATCGCCCCGGAAATAACCCCGGTATCGTACCCGAAGAGCAGGCCACCTAAGGCCCCGAAGAAGTAAATAAAGCCAGGAGAAACTTTCTTCATGATTAGTGACAACTCCTTTTTTAAAGGCCCCAACGTGCTTCACAGAATCGTTAGGACATGTATGATTTGAAAAGAGAACCAAGTTAGCTGTCAAATGAGTTGGTTTTGTAAATCAACCAACGTGAGAAGTGTAACATAATTCGTCGGTTCGGTAAAGCGCTTTCTTAACTCTGCTCAACGATCGAAATTAAAACTTTCATTTAATAGCGCGGAAAAGCGGGGCGGGAATTTTCGCTAGCCAAGTGGGGCTCCGAAAAAAATGACCAGAAATTTCCGGGAAAGGGTTTACAAATTTGGCTAAAGGGACTAGTATATGACTCGTAAGTTAGTTGTCTAAACAAACTATTTAAGATTTTCCGTAGGAGGCTATTCACATGAGTGATTTATGGCAAGGAATTGACAAGGTTCAATACGTTGGACCACAACATGGTAAGAAGTCGGGATTAGCGTTCCAATACTACAACCCAGAAGAAGAAATTCTGGGCAAGAAGATGAAGGACTGGCTGCGGTTCTCCGTTGCCTACTGGCACACCTTTGACCAACGACTGGTGGACCCATTTGGGGACGGCACGGCCACGCGGCCATACGACAAGTACACGGACCCAATGGACAATGCCTTGGCCAAGGTCGACTACGCCTTTGAATTCTACAACAAGTTGGGCGTTGACTACTTTGCTTTCCACGACCGTGACTTGGCCCCAGAAGGCAACACCCTGCGTGAAACCAACGCCAACTTAGACAAGGTCATCGACAAGATCGTTGAATACCAAAAGTCAACGGGGATGAAGGTACTTTGGAACACGTCCAACCTCTTCACTAACCCACGTTTCTTATCCGGGGCGGGCACGGCACCATCGGCAAAGATTTACGCTTATGCCGCAGCGCAATTAAAGCACAGCCTGGAAGTCGGGAAGCGCGTCGGCGCGGAAAATTACGTCTTCTGGGGTGGTCGTGAAGGGTACGAATCCCTTTGGAACACGGACATGAAGCGTGAACAAGAACACATTGCCAAGCTCTTCCACTTGGCCAAGGATTACGCAAACGAAATTGGCTTTGACGCCCAAATGCTGTTGGAACCAAAGCCAAAGGAACCAACGACGCACCAATACGACTTTGATGCGGCCACGACCTTGAACTTCATGCGCGAATTTGGCTTGGACAAGGACTTCAAGCTGAACTTGGAAGGCAACCACGCCAACCTGGCGGGCCACACTTACCAACACGAAATTTGCGTGGCGCGCGAAGCCAACATGTTAGGTTCCTTGGACGCAAACCAAGGGGACAAGCTGATTGGTTGGGATATCGACGAATACCCATCCAACCTCTACGAAACGACGGCGGCAATGTGGGAAGTTGTCCAAGCGGGTTCAATTGGACCACGCGGGGGGCTGAACTTTGACTCCAAGCCACGTCGGACTTCTTGGACGGCCGAAGACCTCTTCTACGGTCACATTGTGGGGATGGACACCTTTGCTGCTGGGCTGCGGGTTGCTGCGGCGCTGAAGGAAGATGGCTACTTAGACGACGTTGTCAAGACGCGTTACGCTTCTTGGGACGAAGGTCTGGGCAAGGATATCGAAGATGGCAAGGAAGACTTCAAGAGCTTGGAAGCCAAGCTGCTTGACGTACCACAAAGTGAACTGCGGGCCGCAACCCAATCTGATCACTTAGAACAAATCAAGGACACGTTGAACCACTACATTGTCCAAACGTTGGCCAAGTAAGCCAGCCGGTGTTGTTCAAGTCGTAACGAATCATCAATCACACACTTAATCTAATCACACGCATAATTTTCAATGTTCACCAAACTGGAAACAAAGGCTAATCACTTGAGACGGTGGGAATGGTCTCAAGCGACAGATTCGTGATGGAAATCTGGCATAGACAAATTGGCGGTCCAGCCAAGGCCTGGGCCGCCAGGGAATAAATTGCAAAATACATGGAATTTGGATTCGCATCACCGCATAATTGGGTGCGGATCCTTTTTTCTTGCCCAGTAGGCAAAATGATTTTGGAGGGAGCAAAATGAGTAAGTACGTCATCGGGGTCGACCTGGGAACCAGCGCCGTCAAGGTATCAGCTATGGACAAGGCGGGGCAGGTCGTGGCCCAACAAAGTTATGATTATCCGCTGAGCCAACCCCAACCGGGCTATAGTGAACAAAATCCCCAAGACTGGCTCTATGCGACGACGATCGCGTTGGACCGGTTGATTTTAAAGGATGGCTTGGCCAAGGAGGACTTAGCGGGGATTTCATTTTCTGGCCAAATGCACGGCTTGGTTTTGTTGGATGAAAACAATCAAGTCCTGCGGCCCGCAATTTTATGGAACGATACCCGGACGACCAAGCAATGTGAAGAAATTACCACGCAAATGGGCGACCGCTTTGTCGAACTGACGGGGAACCGGCCCTTGGAAGGGTTCACCCTGCCAAAATTGCTGTGGGTCAAGGAAAATGAACCGGAAATTTGGGCCCAAGCCAAGACCTTCTTGCTGCCCAAGGATTACGTCCGCTTCTGCATGACCGGCGAGCTGGGGATGGACTACTCCGACGCGACCGGGACGGTGCTACTAGACATCAAAGCGGGACAATGGAGCCAAGAAATTGCCGATACCTTTGGCATTCCGATGAGTATGTGCCCGCCACTGCTCAAGTCGATTGACCAAACCGGCACGATTTCCTCCGCTTACGCGACCTTCTCGGGCTTGAGTACGGCGACGAAGGTCTTTGCCGGTGGGGGTGACAACGCGTGTGGGGCAGTTGGCGCCGGGATTTTGCAACCGAATATGGTTATGTCGTCAATTGGGACGTCCGGGGTGGTTTTAAAGTATGAAGAACGGGCCGACGTCGACTACCACGGTCAAATTCAATACGAATGCCACGCGATTCCGGATACCTATTACTCGATGGGGGTCACTTTGGCGGCGGGGCACTCGCTGAACTGGTTTAAGCACCAGTTTGCCAGTGAGGAAGCCTTTGATGAAATGGTGGAAAAAGCCAGCCAACGGCCCTTAGGCGCCAACGGGCTGCTCTTTACGCCGTACGTGGTGGGGGAACGGACCCCGTATGCTGATGCGGATATTCGCGGGAGCTTTATCGGCGTTGACAGTATGCAAACCAAGGCTGACTTTACCCGGGCCGTGATGGAAGGGATCACCTTTAGTTTCCGTGATATTTTAAATATCTATGATCAAAACGGGCAAGAATTTGATACGGTCGTGGCGATCGGTGGGGGCGCCAAGAGTGATTTTTGGTTGCAAATGCAAGCTGACATCTTCAATAAAAAGGTCGTGGCCCTGACCAACGAACAAGGGCCGGGCTTAGGCGCCGCTATGATTGCGGCAGTCGGCCTGGGGTGGTTTGACAGCTTGCAAGCTTGTGCGCAGGCCTTTGTGCACTTTGGCCAGACCTACCAACCCCAACCGGCGAACGTGGCGCGTTATAACGAACTTTACCAAATTTATCACCAAGTTTATGCCCAAACCAAGGGCTTAACCCATGAGCTGATGGCTTTCCGCCGGCATGGTGAATAATTAAAAATTAGTTAATTTGATAATTTTTATGGTAACGGTTACAATGCTGAGGGTTGATTGTTTGACAAAATTGTAAAGGAGGAGATAACTGTTAATTAAAATATCGAACAATGTGGAATAACGCTCTCTAATGTCCGTGAGAAAGACAAAATGTAGGATGGATATTAGGAAACTAGCTAACCAAAATAGCCAGCGTCATGCCAGCGAAAAACTTGCGAAACGAAGGGAACAGTGAGATGATTAAAGTGTCAACAACACGATTGTTTGATCGTTTTTTTGGTACTTTGGCGATCTCACGTATCCGAATTGGTGGCTTGAGAGGTGGTGACTGTGATGTTGCGCACGCAAAAGGTAAAGTTATATCCAAATCAGACGATGAAAAAAGTACTCGATGACCTGTGCGATTACCGACGCTACTGTTGGAATCAGGGTCTGGCCCTTTGGAACGATATGTATGATGCTTCAGTGATCCTCGCTGATAAGAAGCAGCGGCCCAACGAACGCAAGGTTCGGAATGAACTGGTTGCTAATAAGGCCGACTGGCAGTTTCAACTGTCGGCGCGGTGTCTGCAGTTGGCGATTTCTGATCTGGGTAAAGCGTGGCAGAACTTTTTTGACCGGGCCCAACCAGATTGGGGCAAGCCCCACTTTAAGTCGAAAAAGGCCCCCCGCCAGGGCTTTAAGACCGACCGGGCCAAACTGGTTAACGGTCGCTTACGACTCGACAAACCGCATGGGGTTAAGGAGACGTGGCCCGACATCAAGTTCAAAGGTGCCCGTAATTTAACTGGTGAATTGAAAGTCGTTTCAATCTATCGGGAAAACGGCCAGTACTGGGCCAGCTTACCTCTTGAAGTTATGATGGGCCCGAAAGCGAAAACCGGTGCGAAAACAGCGGTCGACGTCAACGTCGGCCATCTTGATTACACGGCTGGCCGACTCAACACCTTGCCTAGTCACCTGCAAAAAATCTATAAGCGGATCAAGCATTATCAACGAGTACTAGCTCGCAAGCGCAAGGTTAACGGTCGGTTGGCCACCCAAAGTAAGAATTACGCCAAAACGAGAGCCAAGTTGCAGCGTGATTACCGGCGGGTGGCTAACGTCCAACACGACTTGATGCAAAAATTCACGACCCAATTGGTCAACACTTACGATCAGCTCGTGATTGAGGACCTCGCCGTCAAAAAGATGCAGATGAGTCATGTTGCGGCAAAAGGGCTCCAACGTTCCATGTTTGGGTATTTTCGTCAGGTTCTTACCTACAAGTGTGACTGGTACGGGAAAACTTTACTGGTGGCGGATCATTTTTATCCGAGTACCCAACGCTGTTCCGTTTGTGGCCATATCAAGCAAGACGATGATAAGGTCACTTTAGCCGGTAATCACAAGCATCACACGAAGCATGATCAATATATCTGTTACCAATGTGGCGCGACGCTGGACCGTGACGAAAATGCGGTCGCTAATTTGTTAGCTTTGCTTTAAGTTGTCATGGAGCCAGGCTATTGGCTCTGGGGAAGCTCTTTCCTCTGGAGGTCATTCTAGTCAGTCCCTGTCGCTGACCCCAAGTTGGGTGAGTGGGAATACTGGCGTTTTAACGATGATGAATAAAATTTAGAAAGGAAAACTATATTCTTTCTAACAGCATAAAAGGGTTGCTCTTCTATGTTGTTCTACATTTTATATAGCAGTTTGAAACCAATGCATTTATTCAAAAAATTAAGTTTAGCGGTCGTAGCGGTAACGACCAGTGCCGCCCTTGGCTTGACCGCACTGCACCAACCCCAAGCGACCGCCGCGCCTGACAAGACCGTGACGATTTACTTAACGCGCCACGGGGAAACGACCGGGAACGTCATGGGCCGGGTGCAAGGTTGGAGTGACTTTCCGTTGACCAAGAATGGGATTATGGTGGCCAACGATTTGGGTTACGGGCTGAAGGGGATCAAATTTGATCATGCCTACAGTGGGACCTTGACCCGCCAGGAACGGACCGCCCGGGCCGTCCTGGATAAGTCGGGCAACGGCAACGTGAAACTGACGACGACTAATAAGCTGCGGGAAGGCGGCTACGGCAGTTTTGAGGGTGACAGCATTGCGGCTGACAACGCAAAGATTGCCGGGGTTTACGGCTACCAAAGCGGCGATGAATTCCAAAAGCAAACCGGCAAGGATTATTGGAACAAGCTGCAAGATGCTTACTATAAGCTCGATCAAAGCAACGAACCGAACACGAAGTTAGCCCAGGCCGACCGGGCGGAAAGTGCCCACCAAGTGCAAAAGCGGATGCAAAGTGAAATGGCCACGATTGTCAAAAACAGCAAGAACAATGATAAGGTGTTAATGGTCAGCTCGGGGATGTCGATTAATGAATACTTGTCGACCCTGCCGGGCAACAAGTACCAAGGGGCACCGTTGAAGAATGCCTCAGTAACGAAGATTGTCTATCATAATGGCCATTACCAAATCAAAGGGGCGATCGGTTCGTTGCACTATGTAAACAAGGGGGCACAAAGTCACAAGTAGCCCCGCTGACAATCAACCCCAAATTAGTGCTTAAAATAACGACGGCTAGTGAATCCGCGCGAGGACTCACTAGCCGCTGTTATTTTCTAGCGTGTAATTTCACGGTCATAATGTGCAAAATCGTGGCTAAAAGGGCGAAGAAGATGATGACAAAGGAGCCATAGGTCCACCAAAAGCCACCGTGGGGCAGTAACTGTTGGAGGCCCATGGTGATCAGGGTCATTAAAGCGACCACGACGAAGAGTTGCAAGTAGCGTTTCATGGTTTGATCATCCTTTCGTTGGCTGCGGTTGATTTTTTGACTCAGTTTTTGCAAAGTTGCCACTTTCTCCGGTGCCAAAGTCGGCGTCGGCCAAGTACCAGTCTGGACGGCTTCGCCCAGTTTAATCAGGCCAGCCGTCCCCAGGACTTGATCAACACTTTGGAACGTGGCGTCGGTGACTGGGCTAAAGAGGTTGGTCCATTTCCCCTGGTAGCAGTTGGTCAAGGTCACGTAGTGCTTATTTTTAAAGCGCCCCGGGTGCATGCCGCCGGCTTGGTCGACGCGGACTAAGTGGGCGCGCAAGGCATCGAAGAATTGCTTTAATAAGCCGCTTTCGTGTCCCCAGTAGGTAGGGGTCGCGATTACCCAAACGTCACTTTGGATCAATAGTTGGGTGAGCTGGCCCAGATCGCGGTTTGGGTGGCGCGGGGCTGCCAAGTGGAGATTATACTCATTTAAGTTGACCGTGACGGTGGTGTGGGGGGCTTTGACCCCAGCCAGCACCGTTTGCAACATTTGGGCGGTTACCCCGCTTGGATCAGTCCCCGCAAAAATTCCTAAGACTTGCATGACAGAAAATACCTCGCTTTAATGAAAAGGCCGCAACACCCGAGGGCAGTTGCGGTCGAACTTACTTTTCTTTTAAGTACTTGCTTTGGACCAACAGGGCTTTGGAACGTTGGTCCATTGGCCGGTAACCCTTGGTGAACAGGTGGCGGAAGTACATCATATTATAGAAAAAGGTAAAGACCACGGCTGGCCATGGGAAGGTCAACAAAGCGCTGAAATGGAAGGTCAGGGCAAATAAGACGTAAATTGCGTCCCAAACCAACATTAGCGCAAAGTTATACCAGTCCCCCCGGAAAACGGCGGGCAGGGGGCCAAACCAGAAGGTGGTCCACGAAATCCCGACCTTGGCGATCCGAATGTCACCAGCGTCGTTGATCACTTTGGCGTAGTTCGGTGGGACGGGGACATTTTTTAAGAAATCCTGGTTGTCATTTTGATTGCCAAATGGGTTTTGCACTGGCGGGCCTCCTTATGATTTAAGTTAACTTATTAATTTTAACACATTTGGGTGGGGTTACGCGATGCTGCCCCCAGAAAAGCTCATTCTGAGAAGTTTGTAAAAAAATCAGGCAAAAGGGTTGACGAAGATTAGAAAACAATGATATGATTCTGACAATCAAATGAGCGAAACAAACATTTAGAAAAGCAGAGTAACTGATGGCGGCTACCAAGAGAGCTTCTGGTTGGTGGAAAGAAGTTGGCTTAGATTGGTGAAGATGGGCTTGGAATGGCACTGGCGATTCATTAGTCAGTGACGGGTTTGCACCCGTTACCAATGCAGGGTTATTCAATTTTGAGTAACTCGGCAAGATTTCACCTGTGAGGGTGAGATGAATCAAAGGTGGTAACACGAGCAATCGTCCTTGATCGAAGCAAACTTCGGTCAGGGGCGATTTTTTGTTTTCCCCGCCAGCAGCAGGCTGCCGACTAAGTGGGCGTGGTTTTAAGAAAGGGAGTTGTGAAACATGAAGAAGCGCAAACAAAGAAACTTGATTATTTGGCTGATCTTAGCCGTCGTTGTGGTTGTGGGTGGGATCTTTAGCTTTGCCCACTCCCAAAAGCAAAAGGCCCAAACCGTTACCGTGGGGGTGATGACCCAAACCAACGCGGAACAAAAGATTTGGGAACAAATTGCCAAGACCGCTAAGGACAAGTATGGGGTCACGGTAAAGCTGAAGAGCTTTACTGACTACACCCAACCCAACAAGGCCTTAGCCAACGGGGACGTTGACTTGAACGCCTTCCAGCACTATGCCTTCTTGGACGCTTGGAACAAGGCTAACAAGGGTAGTTTGACGCCAATTGGTAAGACGTTCATTACGCCAATTCACCTGTACTCGCAAAAGTACACCAGCTTAAAGCAATTACCAAATGGAGCGACGATTGCCGTGCCAAACGATGCTTCCAACGAAAGCCGGGCCCTGTTTGTTCTGAAGAACGCCGGCTTGATCACGCTGAAGAAGCAGGCCGGCACTTTGGCCACGGTGGCGGACATCAAGTCCAACCCCCACAACTTGAAGATTAAGGAATTAGGGGCTGAACAAACTGCCCGGGCATTATCTGACGTGGATGCGGCCGTGGTGAACACGAACTACGCGCAAGCCGCAAAGTTACCAGATAAGGACATTCTTTACACGGAACCGGTGAACAAGGATTCCAAGCAATGGATCAACGTGATTGTTGCTAACAAGAAGGACAAGAACAAGGATGCTTACAAGGCCGTAGTGAAGGCTTACCAAACCAAGGAAGTTAAGCAACTGATCCACAAGTACTACGGTGACAAAGAAATTACGGCTTGGGATTTGAACCTCAAGTAAGACGCAACACGGCAAGGGAGGAACGTTTATGGCATACATCATTGATTTGGATCACGTCTCAGTAACCTTTGGCGATCTTCACGCGGTCTCCGACGTGACCATCAAAGTCGAAAAGGGCGATGTCTATGGGGTCGTTGGTTATTCCGGGGCGGGGAAATCCACTTTGGTGCGGACCATCAACCTCCTGCAGTTACCCACCGCGGGGACGATTGAAGTCGCGGGGACGACCCTCTTTAAAGACGGCCAGGCCCAAGTGACCAGTAAAGAACTTCAGGAAAAGCGCCGGAATATCGGGATGATTTTCCAGCACTTCAACCTGTTAAATGAAGCAACGGTGATTGACAACGTGGCCTTTGCGCTCAAACACAGCGATTTAGATGACGATGCGATTGAAGCCAAATGCTACGAATTATTGGATCTCGTCGGTTTGAAAGCCAAGGCCGAAAACTATCCGGTCCAACTCTCCGGTGGGGAGCAACAACGGGTGGCGATCGCCCGGGCGTTAGCGAATGATCCAGAAATCTTGATCTCCGATGAAGCGACCTCCGCGCTGGATCCCCAAAATACCAACCAAATTTTGGACTTGTTAAAGCGTTTGAACAAGGAGCTGGGCTTAACGATTGTTTTGATTACCCACGAAATGGACGCGGTCAAAAAGATTGCGAATAAAATTGCGGTCATGCAGCACGGTCAAGTCGTTGAACAAGGCAAACTGCGCGACGTTTACCTGCGGCCGAAGGCGGAATTAACCCGGCAGTTTGTTGGGGGCTCGTTGGCCGCGGCCGAAACCTTAAAGGCCTTTAATCTAGGGACGCTAGGTGAGAATGAACAATTATACCAAGTCGTTTTCAGTGCTCAAACGGTGACGAAGTCGGTGATCTTAGAGCTCTACAAGCAAGTGGGCGTTGATGTTTCCATGCTTTACGGAAACATTGAAGTCTTGGGTGACGAACCAGTTGGGACCATGTTCATCCTGGTCACGGGAGACGAGCAGCAACAAGCCCAAGTGGAAAGCCTTTTGAAGAGCTACCAGGTCGAAGTAACCAAAGTTGATGGGGGGATCTTAGCATGAGTGAATTGATTTCAAAGTACCTGCCGAACGTGGCCAACTTAGGCTGGACCGGTGACAGTGGCTGGGGGACGGCACTTTTTCAAACCATCTTCATGACCTTTTGGCCAGCCGTAATTGGCGGACTGTTAGGGTTGATCTTTGGTTTGGCTTTGGTATTAACCAAGGACGGTGGGATCTTAGCCAACCGGGCCTGGTTTAACCTGTGCGACAAGATTGTTTCCTTCTTCCGGGCAATTCCCTTCATTATCCTCTTGGCCTTCATCGCGCCCTTTACCCAGTTGGTGGTCGGGACGCAGATTGGGACCACGGCGGCGTTAGTGCCCCTGTCATTGGGGGTCTTTCCCTTCTTTGCCCGCCAGGTCGAAGTAGCCCTGGAAAGTGTCGACCGCGGGAAGGTTGAAGCCGCCCAAGCCTTGGGTTCGACCAACTGGGATATCATCTTTGATGTTTACCTGAGTGAAGCCCGTTCCGAATTGGTCCGGGTCTCCACGGTGACCTTGATCAGCCTGATTGGTTTAACGGCGATGGCCGGTGCGATTGGTGCTGGTGGCTTGGGGAACACCGCCATTGCCTATGGTTACAACCGGTTTAACAATGATGTGACGGTCGTGGCGACCTTCTTGGTACTGATTTTGGTCCTGATTGTGCAATTAGTCGGGGACTGGCTGGCCAAGAAGTTGAACCACCAAGTCCGTTAAGGGTTAATGCTTGATGATTTTAAAGGGGCTGGGGTGCACAAGCTGCACGCCGCCTCCTTTCTGCATATTGGGAAGGGGCGTTTAGGATGGATAAAACTACCAAACTACAAATTTTAAAGGAGCTCTTGCAGATCAATTCCGTGAATGGCAATGAAGTCGCGGTTGCTCGCTACTTACAGGACTTATTTGCCCAATACGGGCTTACGGCCACGGTGGATGAATTTGGCAACCAACGGGCGAACCTGATTTTGGAAGTCGGCAGTGGCGACCGGGTGCTGGGGGTAACCGGACACATGGATACCGTGGCGGTCGGTGATGAAGCTGCTTGGCACCACCCGCCCTTTGGGGCGACGGTCATTGGCGATAAAGTGTACGCCCGGGGCGCGGCTGATATGAAGAGTGGCTTGGCGGCGCAAGCGATCGCGCTGATTGAATTAGCCCAAGCCGGCGCCTTTCCAGGCCATGTCCGCTTTTTAGCGACGGCCGGCGAGGAGTTTGGGACCCCCGGAGCCAACCGCTTAGCGGCGCAAGGACAAGCGACCGATTTAGCGGCCTTGCTGGTGGGGGAAGGGACCAGTGGCAACGTTGTCTATGCACACGCTGGGAGTATCAATTACCGCTTGACCAGCCAGGGGAAGGCGGCCCACTCCTCGACGCCGGAACGGGGCATTAATGCCCTGGCCCCGTTGGTCAGCTTCTTTGCCAAGGAACAACACCTCTTTGATGAGGCCGCGGTTGATCCCTTACTCGGCCCAGTTAAGCACAGCGTGACGGTCATCAAGGGGGGCGAGCAGGTGAATTCGATTCCCGCGACCGCTGAGTTATTGGGCAACGTGCGCCCGACCAAGGCGGTGCCTAATCAGGTGGTGATTGAACGCTTGCAACGCTTAGCAGCGCAATTGGATGCGGCAACGCCAGGGATCAGTTTGGAACTTGAAGTGCTCCACGATTTCTATCCGGTGGCCTCAGCGCCAACGGGAGCCTTTGCCCAGTTAGCTTTGACGGCGGCCAAGCAGGCCTTTGCCACCTTGCCGGGGCGCCCGGTGCCGACGCTAGAAACGATCAATGGCGCCACGGACGCCAGCGTCTTTGCCAAGGTAAACCCAGACTTACCGGTGGTGGTCCTCGGGCCAGATGCGTGGGAGTGTTCCCACCAGGTAAACGAGTGGACGACGATCTCATCGTATTTGGCGGTGATTGAGGCCTACAAGACGTTGATTACCAACTTTGCCAACGCATAAAATTCGCCCCTGCCTTCGCCGGTGTAATAGCCAGCGCGGGCAGGGGCGTTTTGTTAATTCCGGAAAATTATTGGTGACTGACGACAAATTCGTGAATCCGGTGGATGGCTTCCTTTAAAGTGGCCAAATCGGTCCCATAACTTAAGCGGACGTGACCATCCATGCCAAAGGCGCTCCCCGGAACGAGGGCGACGTGAGCTTCGGTCAACAGGGCGGCGACGAAGGCATCGGTCGTGGCAAAGCCAGTCGCTGCAACGGCCTCAGCAACGTTCGGGAAGAGGTAAAAGGCACCGGCCGGTTGGCTTTCCAAGTGGAAGCCCGGGATGGCTTCGACCAGGGGTTGGATGGTATTGAGCCGCTCTTCGTAGGTGACCCGCATTTCTTCCACACAGGCTTGATCGCCAGTTAAGGCGGCTAACGCGGCATACTGGCTGGCCGCCGTTAAGTTGGACGTGGCCTGACCAATGAAGGCGGCCAGCGGCTTGATCAACTCTTCGCTGGCGACGACATAGCCAACGCGCCAACCAGTCATCGCATAGGCCTTCGACAGGCCACTGACCAGGATGGTGTGCGTCTGAATCGCTGGGCTTAAGTCTAAGAGGGACGTAAATTGGGTGCCGTTGTAAACCAGCGCCCCGTACATATCGTCAGCGATGATCATCAAGTCTTTAGCCACGGCCCAATCCCCGATGGCTTGCAGTTCGGCCTTGGTGTAAACTTCACCGGTTGGATTGGTCGGGGAATTTAAGATTAAGATCTTGCTCTTGGGGGTCCAAGCGGCATCTAATTCGGCGGGGGTGACCTTTAGCTGGCCCGGGGCGGGCTGCACTAAGACGGGCTGGCCGCCGGCTAACTTAACTTGTTCACTGTAACTGACCCAGCCGGGGACGGGAATTAAGACTTCATCGCCAGCTTCTAAGAGGGCTTGGCTGAGCGCGTAAAGGGCGAATTTACCACCGGTGGTTACCACTACGTTGGCAGCAGAGAAAGCCGTGTGGTGCTGGTGGTTGGTGAATTCGGCCACGGCTTGGCGCAACGGTAAGATCCCCGTGGCGGCCGTGTAAGAATCAGCCTGGCCAGCTTCGATCGCCTTAATGGTGGCTTGGCGGATATGGGTGGGGGTATTAAAGTCGGGCTCCCCGATCGTTAAGTTCAAGACGTCAATGCCCGCGGCTTGCATTTCCTTGGCCTTAGCGGACAGCGCCAGGGTTGCTGGCGGGGTAATGTTTAAGACCCGGTGGGATAATTTCATGATCGTTCCTCACTTTTTGGTTGATTTGCCGAACAATGGCGGCAGAAGCTATGAATATTGTACCACGTTTTCTGACTGGTTAGGCTTGATACTGGCGCAGTGCGGCCGCGAAATCAGTTAAATCGCGATCAAGCCGCAACAGCTGTTGATCTTTGGTGAAGCAATGTTCCGATTCGCCTAGGCAGACAATTTGCCCCTGGCAGGTCATCTGGTAACTGAGGGTCAAACGAATCCGGTCCAGTTGTTTGACTTGGAGGCGAATATCAACTTGATCCCCAAACGTGGTGGGGTGTTTATAGCGGCAGTTGACCGCCACGACGGGCGAAATGATGCCCCGCGCTTCAAATTGGCGGTAGTCCCAGCCGATGGCAGCCAAAAAGCGGGTGCGGGCTGCTTCCATCCACCGGACGTAATTAGAGTGGTGGGTAATCCCCATCCGATCGGTCTCGTAGTATTCGACGGTGTGGGTGTACAATTGCGCGGGGTCATCGATGGTTAATTGGCTGAGGTCAACCTTGGCCAACGCGGCCAGCACGGGACGCGCCGCCGGCAACCAAGCCAAATCGGCCAACGCTTGGGGCGTTCCCCACTTGAACTGATCGTGTGCGTTGGGCGTCAAAGTGGTTTGCCGCAAGCGGGCGTAGAAGACTTGCAGGTGGACTTCCCCCCAAGGGTAGGGATGGACAATGGTGGGCAGGACCCGTTCGCCAATTACGGCCGCGACCCCGAGTTCCTCTTTAATTTCGCGTTGTAAGGTTTCCCGGGGATCTTCACCGGGATGGATTTTGCCGCCGGGGAATTCCCACGCCCCTTCGCCAAGGCGGCCGCTGGCGCGTTGACCGGCTAAGATTTGCCCGTGATTGACGATCACCGCGGCCGCAACGTGGATTTGTTTCATCAGGTATCCCTTCTTTTCTCAATTTTCTTTAATGATAGCAGAAAGGGTGGGGGATGTTAACGGTGCTGGGGCGGCGTAATCCCTTAGTCAGGTTGAGCCGTGGGTCATGAATCATAAAATTAAAAATTTCTAATTAATTAGTTGACGAAGAGCGGGAATCATGGTTTAATAACCACAACTTAATTAAACCTTTCTAATGATTCACTGGAACCCCAGTAGCAAGCGCGTTCCCTGGCCCAGAGAGTCAGCAAAGCTGGAAGCTGACCCACAGCGTGGTTGCGAATTACACTCCAAACCCAAAATGAATCACGCTGGCCTCCGATACGGCCAAGAGGTGCATACACGCATGAAGCTGGGTGGTACCACGGAATCATTTCGTCCCGCGTCTGAATTATCAGGCGCGGGCTTTTTGTTTTGAGGGGGAAGAAAAATGCGGTTAAATTGGTACGGTCGCTTTGGTTATTGTGGGACGGATCCTTATTCTGCCGCGGGGCAAAGTTTGATCACGCACGTTACCAAAGAGGAGATAAACAATGAAAAAATCAATTCGCCGGTCGGAACCGGTCTTTAGCTTATGGGAAAGTTTACTGGTCTTGGCAGGAATTTTAGGCTTGTTGGGCTTTTTAATCATCATCGAACACCAAGAACCCCAAGCGCCATTATTGATCGCCTTTGTGTTGTTAATGGTTTACGGTCGCTTGCGGGGCTTTAGTTGGAATACGATTATGGCTGGGGTCCGGACGGGGCTGCGGGCTGGGGTCGACCCGTTAGTAATTTTCCTAACGATTGGGGTCTTGATTGCGACCTGGATTTTTTCGGGGACGATTCCGACTATCATGTACGTTGGCTTTCAATTGATCTCGGTCAAGTTCTTTTTACCCACGGTCTTTCTGGTTTGTACCCTGGTGGCAATTGCCTGCGGGAGCTCATTTACCAGTGTCTCCACGATGGGGATTGCCTTCATCGGGATTGGGGCAACTTTGCATATCAATCCCGGACTGACGGCCGGGGCGATTGTCTCGGGGGCCTTTTGTGGGGCCAATATTTCGCCTTTGTCCAGTACCACGAATCTGGCGGCGTCTACGGGCCAAATTGACATCTACAAGCACATTAAAGCCCTGCTGTGGACGGACTTGCCAGCGTGGTTTTTGTCGTTAGTCTTCTTTACGATTATGGGATTGAATACGCGGTCGGCCAGTTTGGTGGCGATTGAAAAGATGATGGCGGGATTAAAAGCCGGCTTTTGGATTTCGCCGGTGACCCTGCTGCCGGTCTTGTTATTAGTCGGCCTGGCCTTTTTCAAGGTCCCGGCCTTGCCGTCGTTGGGGTTGGGGGCCTTGTTTGCTACCGCCTTGGGCTGGATGCACCATCCCACGCTGACGATCAATCAAATCAGCGCCTTGATTATGAATGGCTACGTGGCTCACACCCCCAACAAGGTCATTAATGCTTTGCTGTCGAAAGGGGGCATCAGCAGTATGCTGACGTCGGAAGCCTTGATCATCTTTGCCTTGACCTTGGGCGGTTTGCTGATCGAATTTAAGATCATCCGGGTCATTATTGAAAAGGTGGAACAAATCGTCAAGGGGGCTGGCGGCTTAACGGTGGCCACGGCCTTGACGGCAATTGGGGTCAACCTACTGGTGGGTGAACACTACCTGGCGATTATCTTACCCGGGGAATCATTTAAAGAATTCTTTGATCACCACCACTTGCCGCGCCAGTGCATGACCCGGATTCTAAACGATGCGGGGGCGGCCGTTAATGCGATCGTACCGTGGAGTGTGTCCGGGGTCTTTATTGCCACGACCTTGCAGGTCTCCACCCTGGCCTACATTCCCTTTGCCGTCTTCCCGACCTTGGTCACGATCTCGTGTATCATTGCTGGTTTTTCGACCCGGGCCTCGCAGGCCACGAGCCGGGATGAATTGGTCTTTAATTAAGTTTCGGATGAGGATGAGCGGTCTGGTCGGGGCCGCTCTTTTTGGTGGATGCAAAATTAAATTTTGCAAAAATTCTGAGCAGATCATTTTTAGAAAACGTTTTCTTTGGGTAAAATCAATAATTGGTAGGGAGGATAAAGCTTGATTTACCAGTAATTTGCTAAGCGTTAACCAAATTGGACCGTATCAATTTTCAAAAAGGTTGACTTTTTCGCAAAATGCTTTATCATGATAATCGTAAATTGATTCCGATTTACGATGCGTTATATTAAGTCAAACACGTAGTTATTTCTTTACTTAAAAAGGAGTGTAAATTTAATGGCAGTAGATTACGATTCCAAGGCATACTTGGAAAATGTTGATGCTTACTGGCGTGCTGCTAACTACCTTTCAGTAGGTACGCTGTTCCTGATGAACAACCCACTGTTGCGTCGGGACTTGAAGGCAGAAGACGTTAAGCCAAAGCCAATTGGTCACTGGGGGACGATTGTTCCACAAAACTTCATCTACGCTCACTTGAACCGGGTTATCAAGAAGTACGGCGTTAAGATGTTCTACATCGAAGGTTCCGGTCACGGTGGTCAAGTGATGGTTAACAACTCATACCTTGACGGTTCCTACACGGAAATCTACCCAGAAATTACCCAAGACGAAGCCGGGATGGCTAAGCTGTTCAAGCACTTCTCCTTCCCAGGTGGGACTGCTTCTCACGCGGCACCTGAAACGCCAGGTTCACTGCACGAAGGTGGGGAACTGGGTTACGCCCTCTCACACGGGGTGGGTGCGATCTTAGACAACCCAGACCAAATCGCTGCTGTTGAAATCGGGGACGGGGAATTCGAAACTGGCCCACTGGCTGCTTCATGGTTCTCTAACCGGTTCATCAACCCAGTTACTGACGGGGCGGTATTGCCAATCCTGCAAGTTAACGGGTTCAAGATTTCTAACCCAACGATGATCGCCCGGATGAGCGACGAAGAAGTTACGAAGTACTTCGAAGGGTTAGGCTGGAAGCCATACTTTGTATCTGCATACAAGGGCGGCGACTTCGACGCATTGAAGGACCACATGGAAGTTCACGCGGAAATGGCTAAGGTCATGGACGAAGCGATCGAAGAAATCCAAGCAATCCAAAAGAAGGCTCGCGAAGACAACGATGGTTCAATGGCTCAATGGCCAGTTATCATCTTCCGGGTACCAAAGGGCTGGACTGGCCCAACTAAGGACTTGGATGGTAACCCAATCGAAAACTCCTTCCGTGCTCACCAAATTCCAATTCCGGTTGCCCAAGACGCAATGGAACACAAGGACATGTTGGTTGACTGGATGAAGTCCTACAAGCCAGAAGAACTCTTCGACGAAACTGGTTACCCAGTTGACGCCGTACGGGCTAACGTGCCAGCTGCTGAATTACGGATGGCTATCAACCCTGAAACCAACGGTGGGGCAAACCAAAAGGCCCTGCGCATGCCAAACTACCGTGACTTCGCCGTTGAAGTACGCGATGGGAACATGCACCAAGACATGATCGAATGGGGTAAGTACATCGCTAAGATGATGGAACTGAACCCGAACAACTTCCGTGGGTTCGGTCCTGACGAATCCAAGTCCAACCGGCTTTACGCTGCCTTGGATGGTTCCAAGCGGACTTGGACGGCCGATGTTCACGAACCAAACGACGAAGACCTCGCCGTAAACGGTCGGATCATCGACTCACAATTGTCTGAACACCAAGCAGAAGGGTTCTTGGAAGGTTACACCCTGACTGGTCGTCACGGTTACTTTGCTACTTACGAATCCTTCGGTCGGGTAGTTGACTCCATGCTGACGCAACACATGAAGTGGATGCGCAAGGCTAAGGAACAATACTGGCGTAACGATTACCCAGCCTTGACGTTCGTTGATACTTCCACGGTCTTCCAACAAGACCACAACGGTTACACGCACCAAGATCCAGGTCTGTTGACGCACCTTTACGAAAAGGAACGTCCAGACATGATCGGTGAATACTTGCCAGCTGACACCAACACCCTGTTGGCTGTATCTGACAAGATCTTCCGTGAAAAGGAAAAGATCAACGTGCTGGTTACTTCCAAGCACCCACGTCAACAATGGTTCTCCATTGACGAAGCTACTGAATTGGTTGCTAACGGGCTGGGCTACGTTGATTGGGCATCTACGGACCAAGGTGAAGAACCAGATGTTGTCTTTGCTGCTTCTGGTACGGAACCTACTGAAGAAGTCTTCGCTGCAGTTGAACTGCTGCACGACGCCTTCCCAGAACTGAAGATCCGGGTAATCAACGTGGTTGACGTAATGAAGTTGATGACGTTAGACAAGAACCCTGAAGGGATGTCTGACGCTGACTTCGACCGTTACTTCACGGCTGACAAGCCAGTTGTCTTTGCATGGCACGGCTTCCGTGACATGGTTCAAAGCCTCTTCTTCCCACGTCACAACCGCAACGTTCACATCCACAGCTACATCGAAAACGGGGACATCACGACTCCATTCGACATGCGGGTATTGAACGAACTTGACCGTTACCACCTGGCTAAGGATGCAATCTTGAGCGTGGCTGGTTACGAACAAAAGGGTGCGGCCTTCGCCCAAAAGATGGATGACATGGTGGCTAAGCACAACCACTACATCCGGACTTACGGCGATGACATGCCTGAAGTTAAGGACTGGACTTGGAAGGGTCTTAAGTAATAACTACTGACAAACGCGTCATAAATTAAATGAAAAAGGGAATGGTGATGGATGTCGCCATTCCCTTTTTTGCAATCAAAATCATTGTCTTCTGAGACAAAAATGAGTACAATCTAATCAATCATTTAGCGGATCAAGGAGGCGAAAAAATGAAAAAGGGGTTGATTATTGGGGCAACGGGTAATTTGGGGCGCGTGGTGACGCAGACGCTCTTGGGGCGGACGACCGCGCACTTAACCTTGTTTTCGCGCCACGTTGACCGGTGGCGGGTCGTCGAAAAAGACCGGGTCACTTTGGTTAAGGGCGACGTCTTGGATGAGGCGCAATTAAGCCAGGCCATGGCGGGCCAAGACTTTGTCTTCGTAGCGTTGCGGGGTGATTTACCCGCTTATGTCCAAGCCATTTTGTCGGCGATGCAAAAGGCCGGGGTGACGCGGGTGATTTTTATTGCGGCGATGGGGATTTATGATGAGGTGGCGGACGATGCCGCAGCCAATCTGCGGCAAAATGCTGCGTTGGCGCCGTACCGGGCGGCGGCTGATTTGATTGAACGGGCGACTGGCGTCATTTACACGATCATTCGACCAGGGTGGTTTACCCAAGGACCCGTGGCGTATGAATTAACGCGCAAGGGGGAAGCCGTTGGCGGTCATCATGTTTCCATGGCCAGCGTGGCCGATCTAGTCCGGCGCTTGGTCACGGAACCAGAGTTTGGCCACAATGCCAATTTCGGGATCCATACGCCGCTGATAAAAAGATGAGAAAGGCTTGACAAGAACACTGACTTTTTGTAAGATTAAAGGCAATTAAATGAGAGAACGATGAGAGATGAGTATCCCGGTTGAGTTGCGCAGCGAGCTGACGGATGGTGGAAGTCAGTCAAGGAGGCCGGGTGAAGATGGTCTCGACCAATCAAGTACGGGTGAGCAAGTGGTGAGCCCAAGCCGGTGTGACTACCGATACCAGGTCACCCTGTAAGTTTGAGCAGGGAAAGAGGGCCCAGGCGGGCTGAAATTGGGTGGTAACACGCGGCAGCGTCCCTAGAAGTACATTAGTATTTCTAGGGGCGCTTTTTTGCTTGGTGGCATCGTTACTGAATAAGGAGGAACTTTAGATGCGCAGGAAAAAACGACAACGGCGATTGTGGGCCTTAATCATTGCCTTGATTGTCATCCTTGGGGGGCTCGGGGCTTATTTCTATCACCAGGCGACGACCCCGAAAACGACAACGGTTAAATTGGGCTTGGTGGGAACTGATTCGGAACCAGTCTGGAACAATGTGAAGCACCGCTTGGCCAAACAAGGCATTAAGTTGGAATACGTGACCTTTAACGACTATGTTCAACCAGACGTTGCCTTAAAGGATGGCCAGATTGACATGCACTCGTGTTTGACGCGGTACTACTTTGAGGCGTACAACAAGAAGGAAAACGCCCACTTAAAGGCGATTGGCAATACCGTCATTTCCCCATTGGGCCTGTACTCATTGAAGTACCACTCCTTGGCTGCCTTGCCTGATGGGGCGACGATTGCGATTCCTAATGAACCGACGACCCTCGGCCGGGGCTTAAACTTACTACAGTCGGCGGGTCTCTTGAAGGTGAAGGGTGACGCGGGGATCAAGCCCTCGTTAAATGACATTACCAGCAACCCTAAGCACCTGAAGTTTAAGGAAGTCGATCCGGCCACGGCGGCGCGGGCTTTGAAATCGGTCGATGCGTCGATCATTAACGGGAATTACGCGGAAGCCGCTAAGTTGAATCCTAAGCAGCAGGCCATTTACTTGGAACCGGTGAACAAGTCAACCAAACCGTACGTTAACATTATTGCGGTGCGAGAAAAGGACCAGGATAACCCGGTCTACCAAAAGATTGTCAAAGCCTACCAAACGGAGGCAACCAAGCGAGCAATCGAAAAAACTTACCACGGCTACCAAGTGGCGGCGTGGCCAAAGTTTGGGCGCAACTAAGGGTTTTTAGCGGGAGCAACAATTTTTTAAGCAATGCTAATTTGAAAGGCAGGTTATCAAGATGAGTTTAGAAACGGCGATTTTTGCGGGTGGTTGTTTTTGGTGCATGGTCCAACCCTTCGATACCTATCCCGGGATTGAAAAGGTTGAATCTGGTTATACGGGCGGTCACGTGCCCAACCCAACCTATGAAGAAGTTTGCACCGGCACGACTGGTCATACCGAAGCGGTGCGGATTACCTTTGATCCCGCCCAAGTTTCCTACCAGGAATTAGTCGAAATTTACTGGCACCAAACGGACCCGACCGATGCCAGCGGCCAATTTCAAGACCGGGGGGATAATTACCGGCCGGTGATTTTTGTCAAGGACGAAGAGCAACGGCGGATTGCCCAAGCTTCCAAGGCGGCCTTACAGGCCAGCGGCGAGTTTGGTGATGATCCCATCGTTACCCAAATTGAAGACGCTCAACCGTTTTATGTGGCCGAAGATTATCACCAGGACTTTTATAAGAAGAATCCGGAACGCTTCGCCTTAGAAGAAGCTGGTGGCCGGGCCCAATTCATCGCCCAGCACTGGGGGCAATGATCAAGCTAAATAAGCAACAAAAAAACAGTGACGCCCGGACGTCACTGTTTTTTGTTGCGTTAAATGCGGACGGTTAAGACATCGCACGGAGCAAAGCGTTGCACATAGGCGGTAACCGAGCCGACAAGGACCCGTTCCAAGGCGGTCAAACCGGTCCGCCCCATGACGATTAAGTCGGGTTGGTGATCCAAGGGGAAGTCTTTGGCAATGACTTGCTTGGGATTACCAAAACGGACGTGAATGTCCACGGACTTTACGCCGGCTTGTAAGGCTTCTTCCTTTAAATCGCGCAGGCGGGCCGTGACCAATTGGACCAAATCAAAGGTTTGGTCTTCACTTAACGCGAGAATATCGGCGTAACCATCCGCCAGTTGGTTGACCTGGGCGACATTTAAAATATCAAGGTGGGCATCATTTAACCGGGCGACTTGAATCGCGGTCTCCATGACCTTGGGGGTCGCTTTAGAGCCGTCAATTGGGACTAAGATTCGTTTGTAGGAATTACTGAGCATGATAATTTCCTCCCCTGTTTTGCTACCTTTATTATAGCAAAATTGTACATTCGGCGGTGAGTCTAGTAGAATGAGAAAAAAACGAAAATAAAGGACGGAGAAAAGTGAAGACAAACGAAAATACGCTGAAGGTGATCGGTGCGGCGACGCTGGCGGGGCTGGCCACGATCATCGTTGAGCTGTTTATGTACCACCAGGTCGGGGTGAGTTTAACCAGTGGGACCGTCTGGGGACGGATCGCCTTTATGGTGGTTTTGGTGGGGCTCATTATTGGCTTGGCCCTGGCCGACTGGCGCTTTGATGGCTACGTTACGATTGTCGGCATGTTGCTGTGTGCCTTGGCCAATTTTGGCGGTTTCAGCCAGGTCACTGACCGCTTGAGCCCGGGGGGCCTGGCGATCCAATTGATAGCGATCGGCGGCTTTTTAGCTAGCTTGGCTGGTGTTTGGTACGGGATTATCCAACGCAAGAATTATACCGCGCGGAAATTAAAGGAACGATTGAAATGAAGTTAACGAAGGATCAATATTTAGCACAACTAGAAACCCATCTGCAAAGTCAACAGGAAGCCACCACGGGCGCCAAAGTCCAACAGCCTGCGACTTTAAAGCGGGGGCTGAGTTTTGTTTTGGACCAGCTCAACAGTGGCTACTTAGGCCAGTACGAGTGGATCGTGCGCTTGCGCAAGGGGACGCCGGTCAGCATTCGCTTAGAAATGAATCTGATCAACGTGCCGGTTAAGGATGCCGCCCGCTTGGATGGCAAGCTGTTGGAAAACGAGCCCACCTACGGCGTCAACTTATACATGGTCGCGGAAGGCGACGAGCTGAATAAGTCCGGTCTGCGAATTGATGTATTGGCGGATGAGGCGCAATTAGCGACCGCCAGTCCGGCAACTTTGGTGAAGGGCTTGCAAGAGTGGGTCGCCGCGCAATTAGCGCAAACGATGGAAAATCGCACGGCGGAATAATTTTAAGCGAAAGGTGGGGAGGAGATAACTGTTAATAAAAATGTCGAATAATGTTGAATAACCTTCCCGAATGTCTATGAGAAAGACAAAATGTGGCATGAGTATTCGGGGACTAGCTAACAGAAATTTATCATCGTCATGCCAGCGAAAAACTTGCTAAACAAAATGAACAGTGAGATGATTAAAGCGTTAACAATGCGATTTCTTGATCGTTTTGTTAGATCTTTATCGCTCACACGTATCTAAGTTGGCTGTTTGAGAGGTGGGGACGGTGATGTTGCGCACGCAAAAGGTGAAGTTATATCCAAACCAAACGATGAAAAAGGTGCTCGATGATTTATGCGATTACCGGCGCTACTGTTGGAATCAAGGGCTGGCCCTTTGGAATGACATGTATGATGCTTCAGTGATTCTTGCTGATAAGAAGCAGCGGCCCAACGAACGCAAGGTTCGGGATGAATTGGTTGCTAATAAGGCCGACTGGCAGTATCAACTGTCGGCGCGGTGTCTGCAGTTGGCGATTTCTGATCTGGGTAAAGCGTGGCAGAACTTTTTTGACCGGGCCCAACCGGATTGGGGCAAGCCGCACTTCAAGTCGAAAAAAGCCCCCCGCCAGGGCTTTAAGACCGACCGGGCCAAGCTGGTCAATGGTCGCTTACGGCTCGACAAACCGCTCGGTGTTAAGACGCCGTGGTTTGATATCAAATTCAAAGGGGCCCGCAATTTGACTGGTGAGTTAAAGGTGGTTTCGATTTACCGGGAAAACGGTCAGTACTGGGCGAGTCTGCCCTTTGAAGTTATGGTGCCGGAAAAAACGAAAACCGGGGTCAAGACAGCGGTTGATGTTAATGTTGGCCATTTTGATTACACCGCTGGTCGGATTAATACCTTGCCTGGTCACTTGCAAAAAATCTACAAGCGAATCAAGCATTACCAACGTCAATTAGCTCGCAAGCGCAAGGTCAACGGCAAACAAGCCATCCAAAGCAAAAATTACGCCAAAATGAGAGCCAAGTTGCAGCGTGATTACCGCCGGGTGGCAAATGTCCAGCACGACTTGATGCAAAAATTCACGACCCAATTGGTCAGCAATTACGATCAGATCGTGATTGAGGACTTAGCGGTTAAAAAGATGCAAATGAGTCACGTTGCTTCGAAAGGCTTACATCGGTCGCTGTTTGGGTATTTTCGCCAGGTTCTGACCTACAAATGTGCTTGGTACGGGAAAGCCTTGCTTGTAGCGGATCGTTTCTACCCGAGTACCCAACGCTGTTCCGTTTGTGGCCATATCAAGCAAGGTGATGATAAGGTCACCTTAGCTGGTAATCACAAGTATCACACGAAGCATGATGAATATATCTGTTATCAGTGCGGCGCGACGTTGGACCGCGATGCAAATGCGGTCGCTAATTTATTAGCTTTGCTTTAAGTTGGAATGGAGCCGGGCTATTGGCTCTGGGGAAGTAACTTCCCCTGGATGTCATTCTAGTCAGTCCCTGTCGTTGACCTCAAGTTGGGTGAGCGGGAATACTGGCGTTTTAACGATGATGAATAAAATCTAAGAAAGGAAAACTATATTCTTTCTAACAGCATAAAAGAGTTACTCTTCTATGTTGTTCTACATTTTATATAGCAGAAAGTGTTTTACGCACCGTTCTGTCAAGTTACCCCTGAATAAAATTCGGGGGCTTGTAGACTTCACCCATCAGCTCATCGCTAAATGAGTTACTAGCTACAATTTACCTAGATAGGGCCAGCGTAACAACATCTCAGATAATAAATTATCTTCTGGTCGGAGCACTGCTCGGCTGGCTGGTCTTAGGTGAAACGTTGCAGGCGGGTTTCTTTTGCGGGACCGGCTTGTTGGCGGTGGGAATTTGGTACCAGTTGCGGGCGTAGAACTTTACCATGCGCCCAAAATATGTTAAATTAAACGTTGCGATGAGCTGAGAGGTTTGGTTGTCACCCAAATGGCAACCCCGCATTCGCGGTAAAACTCTCGTGGGGCCCATAACCTGCCGGATTGCAGGGGGCTCGGGGTGAAACGTAGTGGACGACGTTTCACCCCTGCGATCAAAAATTGATCAAGACACTGCACCCAAACCAGCACCAGCTGGGGCGGGTGCT
Organism: Limosilactobacillus ingluviei str. Autruche 4; assembly: GCF_000312405.1. NCBI lineage: Bacteria > Bacillati > Bacillota > Bacilli > Lactobacillales > Lactobacillaceae > Limosilactobacillus > Limosilactobacillus ingluviei. The sequence goes on from NZ_HE997175.1 coordinate 93,239, forward strand.
TTTTTAGTTTTGTTTAAAGCTCCGGGCTAAGGACCGTTTTCCCCCGAATTGCGGGTATAATAAAAATATGAACTTTCGTAAAGGGGTGGCCAAAAATGAAGATTTTAGTGGTCGATGATGACAAAGAAATTGTGCAACTTTTGGAAATCTACGTTAAAAATGAAGGCTACGAACCCGTGGCAGCCTACAATGGCAAAGAAGCTTTGACCAAGCTTAATACGACGCCCGACATTGGCTTGGTGATCTTGGACTTGATGATGCCGGAGATGGACGGGATGGAAGTAATCAAGCAATTACGCAAGGACTCAGCCATTCCGGTGTTGATCTTATCAGCTAAGACCGCGGACATGGATAAGATTCAAGGCCTGATTTCCGGGGCCGATGACTACGTGACCAAGCCGTTTAATCCGCTCGAAGTAATGGCGCGGGTCAAGTCGTTGTTGCGGCGGAGCGAAGGAACGGTCACCAACGACCAGCCGGACGTGTTAAACGTCGGGCCACTGCAAATCAACAAGGATTCCCACGAAGTCAAGACTTTAAAGGGGGACTTGATCCAACTGACGGCTCTAGAATTTGGCATCTTGTATTTGCTGGCCAGTCATCCCAACCGCGTTTTTTCGGCGGATGATATTTTCGAACGGGTCTGGCAACAAGAAAGCGTCGTGTCAGCCAAGACGGTGATGGTTCACGTGAGCCATCTGCGGGATAAGATCGAAGCGGCAACCGGGGGCGAAAAGGTGATTGAAACCGTTTGGGGCGTTGGCTATAAGGTTGCGGCGCACTAGCCTAGGCAGAAAGGAAGACCATGTTGAAACTAACGGGGCGCGAAAAAAGCGCGCTTTTTTTTGAAGGCGTCGTGACGGTGGCCCTCCTGATCTTGATTAACGTGGCGGTAATTGGGATCATTCAGGGGGTCATTCAGTCAAATCCGGGGCTGGCCAGTGGGATTTTTATCATTAAGCAGTCACTGTGGTTTGGGCCTTACCATACCCAAATTTGGTCCTATCAGCGGATCGTGATCGGCCTGTTGATGCTGTTAGACGGTTGGGTTGTCTGGTGGCGACTCAAGCGGCGCTATCACCAATACCAAATGGATCACATCATTGCCGAGTTGCACTACATTGCCCAAGGCCACTTGGATCACCGGATTCCTTTTCGCTTGAAGGGGAGTGAGCAACACGTAATCACCAGTGTCAATGCCCTGGTCGACAGTGCCGTCCAGTCGATGAATGATGAACGCCAGATTGAAAAATCCAAGGATGAATTGATTACCAACGTCAGTCACGACTTACGCACGCCGTTGACCTCCATTATCGGCTACTTGCGGTTGATTGAAGATAAGCAGTACCATTCTGAAGAAGACATCGTTAAATATTCCCATATTGCCTACGAGAAGGCCAAACAAATGAAAACCCTGGTGGATGACCTGTTTGAATACACTAAGGTGCAACAACACGGGGCGCCGGTGAATATGATGACCGTGGATCTTTCCCAGTTGTTGGAGCAAGTCAGTGCCAGCTTTGAGTTGGAAGGACAAAAGCGGGGGATTGAGGTTAGCTCGGCAACGCAGCCGACCCCGCTCTTGGTGGATGCGGATCCCGAAAAGTTGGGCCGGGTTTTTAGCAATCTGGTCGCCAATGCCCTAAAGTACGGCAATGGTGCCAGTTATATCAAAATTGATGCCCGTCAGGTCGGTGCGTCAGTAGTGATCGAAGTTGCCAATGATGGGACCCAGATTCCGGCCGCGTCCTTGGGGCATTTATTTGAGCGGTTTTACCGGGTCGAATCCTCGCGTTCCAAAGATACTGGCGGGACCGGCCTGGGCTTGGCGATCGTCAAAAGTATCGTGGACTTGCACCACGGGGAAGTCGAAGTGACGTCCACACCGCAGGTGACGACCTTTACGGTCATTTTGCCGTTGCACCAAACGGCCGTTGCTGCGCAAGTGTGAGCAAAGTTCGCCGCGAATTGTGTTTGAAGATATTCACCGAAAATTAAATATGTTACCATAGAAGGTGAGCGGTAAAAAGGTTACCGCAATCTGACGACTTCAACATAATTTGGAGGAATATCTTCTTGCAACAGAAAGCACATCAATTCAATCCAGGGAACCAGCGGTGGCTGGAGGTCTTGGGGATCTCGATGCCCCTGTGTTTGAGTTACCTGCCAATCGGGGTCGCGTGTGGGATTTTGCTGCACGCGGCGGGGATGAACTTTGTCCTTACCTTTTTAATCTCGATTATGGTGTTCTCTGGTGGGGCCCAATTTATCCTGGCCTCGTTGTTGGTAATTGACGCCCCAATCAGTACGATTTTTATGACCCTGTTCTTCCTAGAATTGCGGTATGCCTTGCTGGGGTCCAGCCTTTCCAAGTACTTCCGGTCCTCAAGCCAGAAGTTTGTCCTCTTGTTTTCAGCGTCAATGAACGATGAAAACTACGCGGTTAACTATCTGAAGTTTGCGACCGATAAGAAGTGGACTCCCCAAGATGCGTTAATGGTGGAGCACTATTCGCTGATTTCTTGGGCGAGTGGGAACCTGATTGGGGGCTTAATCGGCAGTACGGTCACGATTGATTTAGAAATCGTTGATTTTGCGTTAACGGCCTTATTCATTTACATGATCGTGATGCAGATGCGGAGTCACTTGAGTTTGATTATTTGCTTGACCTCAACGGCCCTCTCCTTGTTCTTCTTAACGTTAACCAAGAGCACCCTGGGGATCATTATTGCCACTTTGATTGCCTCTTTGATTGGGTTTGCCATTGAAGATTGGGTCCGCAAGCACAGCAAGGATCCGAAGAACGCGTGGGTCTTAAAGCGGCTCTTTAGGCCGGCGATGACCCGGCATACCGTCGAGGATCGGCAAATGTTGAGTGAAAAAAAGGCCCAACAGGCCGCCCAAGTAGAAGCAGCAAATGATAGTGGAGAAGAGTAATGGATACGTTTGTGACTAATTTAGCGGTGGCGTCGCTTGTCCCCAGCCATCATAATACGGTCTACCATTTGATTGTGATTGTGGTGGCCGCGGTGGCCGCCTTTTTACCCCGGTATTTCCCCATGCGGTTCTTTACGAACCGGAAGATTCCGGAGTGGTTTAATGAATGGATGAAGTACGTGCCCGTCAGCCTGTTTACGGCGCTGGTGGTCAAGGCCCTCTTTTTGGACGGTAAGTACCAGTACTTCTTTGATCAGGTCAATGCCCTGGGGACGAATGTAACGGTCTTTGGCCATGCCAGCTATTTGATTGCGGCGGTCTTAGTGGCAATTGTGGCCTACTTTACCCGCTCGATGCTGTCATCGGTGGTGGTCGGCTTGGTGGCCGTCTGGTTGTTAACCTTTGTGCTTTAAAAATTAATGAATGAACCAGCAAAAGCGGCTGACGAGCGTGGTGAAGGCTCGTCAGCCGCTTTTTAAAGTCCAGTAAGGAAAGCTTAGGGGCGAAGTTGCCGGCGCAGCCAGCAGTGACTAAGGACTGCGAAGAGACCAAGGCTCCCCAGGGCCCAGGCCAGGTGACTGATCCGGTTCCCGGTTTGTGGCAAGCGGACTGCGCTTGCCGGGGTCAGGGTGCGGCTTGGCTGCTGCCCAGTGGTAAGGGCAGCCGGTTTGCGGGCAAGGGTTTCCCCTTGCGTTTCGGTTTGGCTTCCAGTCACATTTGGCTTAGTGGCAATTCGCTCAGGCTGCTGGGCTGCGGTGGCCAACTGATCCGTGAGAGTTGGGGTCGGTTGTTCGCTAACTGCAATGGCCGGCTCGTGATCAGCTGGTTGGCTTGCTTGACCGGTTGACACCAGGTCATTGCTTGACTTTGGTCCCGTGGTGGCCGGTTGATCCACTGGGGTGGCAATTTGCGGTTCGTCAGGGGTGGTTCCAGGCTGTTCTGCGGCCGGTTGGCTAGGTTCGGTTTGTGTTTGCGCCTGCTTTGTGTCGGTTACGGTTTGGTCAGCAGGGGTGGCTGGTGGTTGAGGCTCCTCGCTGGTTGTGGGTTGATCAGCGTCACTGCTTACCTGTTGGTCCAGCAACTTGAATTGGTGGTGGTCTTCAAAGAGCTTTCCGACCGCCAGCAAGGTCTGGTCGCTGCCCTTGGCGCCTTGCAGTTGAATCCCGAGGGGTAAGTTGGCCGCAGAAAGGTAGGTTGGCAGACTGAGGGCCGGTTCCCCGGCCAAGTTAGCCAACTGGGTAAACGGGGTCTTGGTTAACCCGTGGAGCCAAGCATCGTAGATTAATTGCATCTGTTGATCAAACGGCAGGTCACCGCTGGCCTTTAATTTTTCCACGTCAGCCGGCAGAAAGGCCGGATCTGCGTTTAAAGGTGCTACGACGGCGGTAGTAGGAGTTAAGTAGAGCGGATATTCTTGGTGAAACGCATCCATCGCTTGCTTGACTAAGGCCAATTCACCTTTAAAGGCAGCCCCAACGGTCTGAGGGGCTTTTTTGCTGGCTTCGTACAGGGCGTAGGTCATCGGACTGATGACGTGATTGGTAACATCATCAGCCGTTAGATTGCGGTGCAAGAAGTGATTGGCCAGGTAGTTGGCGGTGGAACCATTGGACAAGGCGCCTAAGAAGTAGGCTTGCATCAGCTGCACGCCATCAACCGGAGCCGGGTGTTCTTCGACCTGGAAACCCTGCTGGCGCAAAAAGGCCACCGCCTGTAAGACGGCTGCTTTAGCGTCCGGGCTGACTGGCGTCCCGACCGGTGAAGTGGTGGAATAAGCAATCTTTAATTGGGTTAAATCTTGCGGGACTGGCTGTAACATGTCCCGGTGGGCAGGATTCATTAAGCCAGTGAGAAGGGCTTGAGTGTCAGCAATACTGCGGGTTTCGGCAAAGTTAACCACTGATGGGGTGGTCGAATCCCCAAGAATCAGGCCCTGCGTTGGTTTGAGGCCGATAACCCCGGACCATGAAGCGGGGATGCGCAAGGAACCGCCGGCATCGTTCCCGGTGGCTAAACTGACCCACCCCGCCGCGACGGCGGCTGCCGAACCCCCAGAGGAACCGCCCGGATTCCGGGTGGCGTCCCAAGGGTTGCCGGCATTCCCGTTTAAGTTAGACTGGGTTACGTTAATCAAGCCCAGTTCTGGGAAGTTGGTTTCGCCGAGGATGATGAAGCCCATTTTTTGTAATTGTTGGACGAAGTTTTTGGTGTAGGTGTACTTATTATCGGCTTCAAAGGTTAACCCGTTGGTCCCCGGGTAGCCCTTCATCGCTTGGCCCAAGCCCTTGATCAGAATTGGGACCCCAGCGAAGGGGGCGTTGGGGTCAACTGCTTTCACCTGGGCGGCCGCCCCAGTCGGATCAGTATAGATGACGTCGTTGAGGGCGGGATTTTCCGTCTTAATTTGCTGGAAGGCTTGCTCAACTAGTTCCTGAGCGCTCACCTGACCGGTTTTGATCATGGCGGCCATTTCCGTGGCGGATTTGCCCTGGGTCAGGGCCTTGAGTTCAGCGGGCGTGTGCGTTGGAGCTTGCGGTGCCGGGCTTGGGTCCTTTGGTGGGGGTGTTTGATCAGTTGGCGAAGTTGACGTTGGGGTCGGTGTTTCACTTGAATCATTGAGAGCGGTGCTTGCCGTTGCGGCCGGGGCCGACGTTGTTTCCGTTACCGCTGGGGCGGTGGCATTCGCCGTGGCAGCGTGGGCGGCCAGCGGAAAACCGCTGAGGGCGCTGGCCACCAGGAGGGCGGCTAAGGCTTCTGCGGATAATTTACGAATTCGGTGATTGTGCATAATAAGTCTCCCATAAATAGTCATTTTTAGCTTAATTATACTATTTTAGAAAGCGTTTTCAATCACCTGATCAGGATTTTTTGCCGGTGGAATGGTGCAGGAACTCACGAGCAGAGGCGTTAATTGCCAGCCGGGGGATAAAGAAAGCCCCGGTCCTTGCGCAGTTTTGCACGTGCGTGAGAACCGGGGGGAAAATTATTTGTTTTGGCGCCGGTGCCAGAGGGTCTTGAGGTTCCGGGTCAAGTTCTGGGTAAAGGTTAGGGCGCGGACGACGTGGTTCGGATCGATATGGTTGGTCATCGCCTTTAGGACCCGCTTGGGTTCGCGGGCGGCAAAGATAAAGCTGCCGTTGCGTTTGGTTTGGATCTTGAAGCGGGGGATCCATTTGCCGCCAAACAGAAGTGAAGCCACCACCAAGTCAATTTCATCCCACGGAATTTGGACGAAGTTTTGGACGTTGCGGTCTTCGTAAAATTCGAACCCCTCGTCGCCAATCATGATCTGACCGTAGGCGCTAAAAGTGGTAAAGTAAGTCCCCTTGGCGATTAATTCGGCTTTTTTGTTCAATGATTCAACCATAAAATCTTCCTCTCTGACTGAAATATGTATAAACGCCAGTCCTTCCCAATGAAGTACTGGCGCATTAATGATTAAGGAATCAGCTTAGCCGAGCAAGCCGATGACCCGACCGATAATCCCGACCACAAAGAGGCCTAAGATGATTACGATTGGGGAAACCTTCTTCTTCAACAGCCACATGCACAACAGCGTCAGCAGCAAGGCCGCTAAGCCTGGAATCAGGGAGTCAAGGTTGTCTTGCAAGGTCGTGACCTTGTATTCCGTTAAGGACATCCCTTTGCCCATGTTCCATTGTTCCAGGACGGTCTTGATGGCAGTAGGGTTGTTAGGCAGCTTGTCCCAGTCGATGTAAGCCCCAGAAGATTGCTTGATCCGGGAAACTTCGGGGGTGAACTTGATGGTAACCCACCGTTCGATTAAGGTCCCTAAGACAAACATCCCCATCATTGCGGCCCCCCGGGTGACCTTTTGCAGCAAGCCCCCGGATACGTCGTCGGTAATCTTGGTCCCAGTTCGGTAACCAAATTCTTGGGTGTACCACATAAAGGCAATCCGTAAGATGTTCCACAAAACGAAGAACAGGATTGGACCAAGGATGTTCCCAGAGATGGCCAAAGAAGCCCCTAACCCAGCGATAATTGGCCGCGCCGTAAACCAGAAGACGGGGTCACCAACCCCAGCCAATGGGCCCATCATCCCAACTTTAACCCCGGACATCGTGGCGGCGTCAATCGGCGTCCCGTTGGCATTGTCTTCTTCCAAGGCCAAGCTGACCCCCAGAATTGGCGAGGCAATGTAAGGGTGGGTGTTAAAGAATTCCAGGTGGCGCTTTAAAGCCGCTGCCCGGTCTTCTTTCGTCTTGTACAATTTCTTGATGGCGGGAATCAAAGCGAAGGCGTAGCCCCCGTTTTGCATCCGTTCGTAGTTCCAAGAACCTTGGAGGAACGTTGAACGCCAGCAGACACTCCAACGGTCCCGCTTTGTTAACGTAATTTTCTTTTCAGCCATTAGTCTTTGCCTCCAAATTCTAGTAATCGTTTAAGATATCACCGAGCGGATCACCGCTACCGCCGTTGCCGCCGTTACCACCGTTCCCGGCCTTACTTTCCAAGTCCAGGTAAATCAGGGTGAAGGCCAAACCTAAGGCCCCGATGGCGATCAGCGTCAATTGCGTAACAGCGGCGAGGACAAACCCGATGGCAAAGAATGGCCAAACTTCCCGGTTGGCGATCATGTTGATAACCATGGCGTAACCAACGGCCACAACCATCCCACCACCGATGGTCATCCCTTCGTTTAACCAAGCTGGCATCGCGCTTAAAGCGGCCCGCACTTGGTCAGCTGGAATGATTAACAGCGCAACGGCTGGCAAAGCAATCCGCAGCCCTTGTAAGCAGATGGCAACGATTTGCCACATGTCAATGGCCCGCAGGTTCCCTTTGGCAGCTTCCTTATCCATGATGTGAATAATTGCAACTGAGATCGTCCGAACAATCATGGTTAAGAATAATCCCGCTACGGCCAGGGGAATGGCAATCGCCGTCGCCGTCCCCATGCTCTTGGTAGCGGCCCCACTTTGAACAAAAATAATAGCAGAAGCGACCGAAGCCAAGGCAGCGTCTGGGGCGACGGCTGCCCCGATGTTAGCCCACCCCAGGGCAATCATTTGCAGTGAACCACCGAGAATTACACAGGGAATCAGGTGGCCGGTAACTAAACCGATCAGCGTACATGCAACCAGGGGTTGGTGGAATTGAAATTCATCCAAGATCCCTTCCATCCCGGCTAAGAACGCTACAATCACAACTAAAATCATTGAAATCGCAGACATAATAATCTCCTTTAGTTCTTTTGCTGGTCAATCAGCGTTTGCGCCTTCTTCAACAGTTCATCCATGTTTTCTTTCCCACTGGATGGGACCTTTTGGACGTTGAAGGTGACGCCTAATTGCTTCAGTTCCTTGAACGTATCGACGTCGTTTTGGTCCATGGCCAAGACTTGGTTGACGTTGACCTTCCCGTCACTATAAGCCATCGAACCAACGTTGAGTTCCTTGATGTCGACCCCACCCTTGATGGCAGCGAGGGCATCTTGCGGCGTTTCAAACAGCAGCATGGCCTTGGTATTCCCAAAGCGGGGATCCTTGGCCACTTCGATCATCTTCTTGATCGGCACCGTGTTAGCGTGTACCCCGGACGGAGCGGCCTGCGCGATCATGTTCTTGCGCAGCTTGTCCTTGGCCACATTGTCAGAAACCACGATGATGCGGTTGGGATTAGTGGCCTTAGTCCACCCGGTGGCAACTTGCCCGTGCAAGAGTCGGGTGTCGATCCGAGCTAAGACGTACTTGATCTTACCGTCGCCGATGACCGTGCCTTCAGGAATCGCCCCTTGCGGAGCCGCTGGTTGGGCGGCTGCTTGTGAGGTCGCTTCTTCTTGAGGCATCAATTCTTCTGGCAAGGTCTTGATCCCTTCTTTAGCCGTTTCGACGATGTGGGTCGCAATTTCCCGGGCCGTGTTCATGGAGAAACGGGAAGCATAGGCTTCGATGACCATTGGCAAGTTCATCCCAGAAACAATTGCCCAGGAGTCCTTGTGTTGGTCAAAGAGGTCGCTGGCTTGGTTGAACGGCGTCCCGCCCCACAGGTCAACTAAGAATAAGACCTGGTCCTGATCTTCTAAGGTACTGACGGCATCTTCCATCTTCTTGTGAATGTCTTCAGGCCCTTCATCAGGCTTTAAGATAACGTGTGCCACATTGGGTTGTTCGCCAAAGATCATTTCCCCGGACTGGAAAATCCCATCGGCGAAGGCCCCATGACTGGCTAAAACAATTCCTACCATGTTGTCCTCCTTAATGAGAATGGATAGCGTATCCTTTTCGTGATGGAAGCGAATACATTAGGTAGTATACCATATTTGTTAAACGATGGACTGGAATTTGGATAAAAAACCGCAAAACAAGGGAATTAATGCAGGGAAATTAAAAAAATCATCGGCAAATGGTCAGCTTTTGAATTTTTGAAAACGAAAAAAATCTCGCTAAACCAAATTTTAGTTCGTTGGTTTAGCGAGATGCAATGCGACGGCGTTATTCCGCTAGGTATACCTGTTCGTCAATCAAGTCAAAGCTCTTTAGACCGGCATTTACCGGTGCTAGAGCAGCGGGTTGGCTTAATTGGGCCAGGTGCCAAAATTTCGGCGAATTGGTGGCCCCGTCGCGTTCACCGATGACTAAAAGGCGAACATCCGGGAAGCGTTTTCGCAACAATTCCAGCACTTGATAATCGTTTTCATCTTTATCCGGAGCCCAGGACATGAGGACGTAGTCGACCTGGTCCCCATATTTTTCGATGGCGGCCAGGGCATCAAGGGCTTCAATGGTCGTGACCGGGTGCTTGCCGGTTTCGTTTTCCTTAACCCAGGCTTGGCTGTCCGTAGTGAAAATCGTTTGCAGGGGATTGTGATCCCGCAAACCTTTGGACAGGTAGCCGTTGCCAGCCATGATTTCTAACACCGGCGCCCCAGCTAAATAGTCACTGAGGGCACTGATAAACGAAGTGTTGGTGTAAGACCACATCCCGTACGTCGTCTCTAAGTAATCGCGAAAGTTGCGTAAGAGTCGGTCTAACTTGGGTAAAGCATTGGAATATTGTTCCCACAAGCGGTCGCCTTGCCGATCCCCCCGTGGGTATTGGGCGTTGACGGCGGTAAAAATTTGATCTTGAATGTCATCAGGGAGCAACAATTTGGGCAGGGCCTGGGGGATCAACCCGCGCTTTAAGAGCCGGTCAGCCTCTAAAACGTTATTCACCAAATACTTAATGACCGGGAATGGATCAAACAGTTCCCCATACTGGGTCAGTTGCGCGATATAAGGCGCTGGGCGGTGCTTTTTAACGCGTTGTTTTAGCTTTTTGAGTTGTTTTTTCTTCATAACTTACTTAAATTTGAGGTTCAATTCTTCTTGTTGACTTTGGGTCGGTTCACTTTCCCGCCGGTTGTCTTTACCTTTGAGGTAGCCGTCAATTAATTGGAAGATTTCGTAGCGATCTTCACTGGACAAAATCGTATTGTTAAACCGTAAGTCGCGACTGGAAAAGAAAAGTTTCGCCAGATCGTAATCGTTCCGGTCTGATTTCCCGGTCAAGTAGTCGAGACTAACGTCAAAAAATTCGGCCAATTTGCGGGCTTCCACATACGACGGGGTCCGAATGCCCCGTTCCCAATTGCCGATTTGCGAGGCCGTGTTGGGTTTTTCATTCGGCCCTAAGTTTTGATTTAATTCCGTGGCCAGCGCCTTCAGGGTAATTTTTTGCCCGCGGCGCAAGGCCCGTAGTCGTTCTGGGAACATCATCCTCACATCCTTTACCAATTCATTTTAACATTTTTCACCACGGAGCGTGGCAAATCGCGTCGATTTCCCAAATGTGGTAAACTAACTAAGATTTTGAGAGAAAAGAGTGTAGTTGTTTATGAATAAGACAGATAAAAAGAAACGTTCGTGGTGGCGCTGGGGGCTGGCGCTAGTGGGAATGCTGCTCGTAGCTTGGGGGGCCGCGGGGGCCTACTTTTTCCACGTGGCGATGGTGCCGAGCCATAAATCCTTTGTCAGCAACCCTACGACGGTGATTAAAAAGAGCGATCCGCTCTACCAACAAAAGCGTTGGTTTCAGCAAGCGACTAAGCAAAAGTGGACGATGACGGCGGCCGACGGAAAAACCCGCTTGGTGGCGGCTTACCTCCCGGCGGCGCAGCCAACGACGAAAAGTGTGATTATCTTACATGGCTTTATGCAAAATAAGGAAAGCATGGGGGCCTACGCGGCGCTGTTTCACCAGTTAGGCTACAACGTTTTGTTACCGGACGCACGGGCGCATGGGCAAAGCCAGGGCCACTACATTGGTTATGGTTGGCCGGAACGCTACGACGTCCGTAAGTGGGCCAAGCGACTGATTCGCGACCATGGCCCGAAAAGTCAAATTGTGATTTTTGGGGTCAGCATGGGTGGCGCCACGACGATGATGACCAGTGGGTTGCAACTGCCAGCTCAAGTCAAGGCGCTGGTCGCGGACTGCGGCTACAGCAGCTTGCAAGCAGAATTGGATTATCAAGCGGGTCATTTGTATCACTTGCCAATGTTAGTTCGAATTCCGGTTGAAGGGGCCTTAAGTGTGATCAACCGGGTGGCCAATGGCTTCTTTACCCAAAGCGCCTCCAGCACGCGGGCCCTTCATCACAATCACCGGCCCTTACTATTGATCCACGGGGCCGCTGATGATTTCGTGCCAACTAAGATGGTGTGGCAAAATTACCGGGCCACCCAGGGACCTAAACAAATTTGGGTCGTCCCGCACGCGGGCCATGCCAAAGCCTATGCGACGAGCCCGGCAGCTTACCGGGCCCACTTGCAAGCCTTCTTAGCTCGTTACGTAAAATAATTTCCCGGGAAATAAGGAACTTAAAACGGGACGCTCCTACCAGGTTGGTGGAGCGTCCCGTTTGCTTAGTTGGATTGCATGTAGACCAATTCATCAATCGAAATGTGTTCGTTGAGGGCTTTGGCCAGATCGGCGTTAATGTCACCCGCTGCGAGGGCTTGTTGAATGAAACTATGTTCATCCTGGAAGGCGCTGACGAAGAGCTGGTGCATTACCTCTTGGTCCAAGCGCTGTTGGCGACTGAGGGCCCGAATCCGGTTGAGGTAAAGCCGACGGACCATTGCCACTTCATTGACATTCGTTGACGTTTGAACCTGGTTTAAGTGGTTGTTGACCGCCCAAGTGGTCCGCGCCAAGAGATTCCGTATTTCTTTTTGGACGGCATCGGTGGCGGTCGTCACTTGGACTTGGCGCAACTTGTGGCGAATGCGGCGCCACTTCCACCGGTGATAAAAGGTCCGGATAAAGGAACGGAGGCCATGGTTGGTGTGGTTGACTACGCTTTGGGTGATCAAGTGCTGATAGAAATCAAGTAAGAACTGATCGATCTGCCCTTCCTGGCTGAGTTCATCAATCAGTTGCATTTCAACCTCATGGCAGTCAGCCAAGATTTTTTGGTAGGTGGCGGAGTTCACTTGGTAGGTTAAGGTCATTTGCGAGCTGAGTTGGTCAATGACCGCGGCGCGTTCCCGGGGGTGAGCAGCGGCTTCTTCAATTCGCCCAATCGCCGTTTGGACGGCGGCAATCAAACCATTGGCAAATTCCGTCGCCGTGTAGGTATTGCGCTTAGGGGGCAACAGTTTAGGAAAGAGCAGGGCCCCGTTGATGATACTGATTAAAATCACTAAAGCAGCAATCAAGATCATCGTGTTGCGCAGGGCCAGGGGCCGACCGTTGATGAGGGTCGGAATGGAAAAGGCCATTGCCAGGGTAATCGTCCCGTGAATCCCTCCCAGGGCTAAGACGAGGGCATTCTTGCGCTGATCTTCGGTGGACCCTTTAAGATCGACAAAGTTCAGCCGCGCCCATAAGTAGCGAATCCCCGTGGTGATCAGGTAGAGGAAGATGGCGATCAAGGTCAGGTTACCCAGGCTTTGGGGGGTCGTAGCGCCTAATGCTTCGGGGAGACTTAACCCCAAAAAGACGAAGACGATCCCGTTTAAGGTATCACTGAGGATTTGCCACAGGGTGGTCGTAGCAATTTGGACCTTGGCCGACGTTAAGCGCAACCGGTCGTTGAGCAGACTGTGCATGATCCCAGCGGCTACCACAGCCAAGATTCCCGAGCAGTGGAGTTCTTCGGCCAACCAGTAGACGATGACCGGCGTCATGACGTTCAAGGGAATGACAATTTGACCGATGTCGACGTTGGTCCGCATCAAAAAGAGGCGCAGTTCAATCATTAGCCAGCCGGCCAGGGCCCCGAAAATAATCCCGCCTAAGAAGACGTACAGGAAGGTGGTTAAACCATGGACTAAGGAAAATTGTCCCGAGGCCAAGGTTGACGCGGCCAGGCTAAACAGGACCAAGCCGGAAGCGTCGTTAAACAACGATTCGTGCTCTAAGGTCCGGTGGACGTTGGCAGGCATCGCGACGCCAGTGGTTAGCGATTTGACGGCAACCGCATCCGTTGGGGTAATGATGGCCGCCAGCATGAAGGCCAATGGTAAAGAGAAGGCCGCGACGGCGAAGTGCAGGCCAATCCCGGCGACCAAGACGGTAAAGATCGCCAGGTAAACGGTCATGGAAATAATTTGCTTCACGTTGCGCGAAATCGCCCGGAAGGAGGCGTTTTGGCCATCATTAAACAAGAGGGGGGCAATAATTAAGAGCAGGAAGGTTTCCGGCTCCAGGGTAAAGGTCGAGATACTTGGCCACAGAGCCAAAAAAATCCCGACGAAAATTTGGTAAAAGGCCAGCGGAAGGCGGGGAAAAAAGAGGTGGGCAATATTGGCAATGACCACCGCGACAATCAGGGTCAAGACCCCAAAAATGGTTGACATTAAAATCCTCCTTATAGTAATTATGTACGAAAAACGGTCGGGAACTTCCCGGCCGTTTTGGTTAACGATCCAATAAAACAATAATCCCCATCACGATATTGTAGAGCCAAAAGAGCAGGCCAGCGAATAATAAGAGCCCTAATAAGAGCAGCCAGAGCCAAGCGACTTGCCCAAAGCCCTGGTCACCAACGGCCAAACCGGTACCGGCAATGATGATAATGACAGCAATGCCCAATAAAGTTGGCAATAATTGCGACCAAAAGGCCCGCTTCGCGTGGTAAGCAATCGCAAGGTTGGGCTGCTGGATGTGGGTGGCTGCCAGCCAGGCAATTAACGGGAACAGCACCGGCATAAACAGGATGCTGAAGTAGCTCAAGCAGGCCAACAATTTCGTGGGGGTGTCCATGATAACAGGTTGGTTCTTCATTGGCGCCTCCAAAATTCGGGTGATAAAAGTAACTACTCCTATCTTACCGAAATTATTATGGAAAGGCAATTAAGACGACCTGAGCCAAACCGAAGCTCCCCACAAAGCGCAACCAATCAATTTTTGAAAGCGGGATCGGTTGGGCCACCGTCCGTGGTTGATTTTCCACAAAGCCGTGCGATTCCATTGCTTGGGCTAATTGTTCCGACCAGGTAATCGCGCTGAGGATTGCTTTGAAATACAAACGTGGCGACCAAAAACTCAGGGTTACGCCCCGCATTTGCCCGGCGGCTTTAATCGTTTTAACCGCCGTTACGATCCGGGGCAATAAGTTGATCGCCGCTAAGGTGCCATAGGCAAATTTCGCTGGCAAGTGAGCGTTTTGTTCGAGCGACCGCGCCAAGCGTAAGGGCGGGGTACTTAGGGTCACGGCGCTGCCCAAGAGGACGTAAACGTAGACCCGGCTGGCCAATACGGCCGCAAAAAACCAATCGTGCCCCGGGGTAAACAGCCCGATGGTGATTGAGAGCGTTGCTGCCGGAATGGCCGGCACGACCAGTAAGCGCAGCAGGGTTAGCAGCCCGGGCCGCGTGGCGATGACTAATCCGAGCCCCACGGCGATCAATAGGAGGTTGACAACCAATTTTTGGGTAAAGGAGATTTCTAACGAGAGTAACAGGACTAATAATAACTTGAGACTTGGGTTCATGAGCGTACCTCGGCAAGATCTTGGAGCTGCTGGTGGCTTAAGTGCAGGTGACAATCCACCCACCCCGCCAAGCCAGCCAACTGGTGAGAAACCACGATGATGGTGGCCGGTTGAACGGCTTGGCAAGCCGTGATTAACTGCCGGACGGCTTGGGCCGAGGCGGCATCCAGCCCGGCAAAAGGTTCATCTAACAATAGGACCGGTTGGCCCATCATCAGCATGACTAATAATTGGAGCTTCTTTTGCTGCCCCCCGGACAAGGAGTAGACGACCCGGTCTGCTAACCCTGTGAGTCCTAGTAGGTCAATGGCTGCCGTTAGGTTGGCGGGGGTGAAGTAGGGGTGGCGTCCCTGCGCTTGGCTGAGGGCTAATTCTTCGGCCATGGTGACGTTTAGGAATTGGTCAGCGGCGTGCTGGAAGACCAAGCCGACTTGCCGGCCCCATTGCCGGGGCCGATACTTTTGCAACGAGCGCCCCTGCAGGGTTAATTCGCCTTGGTAGGGAACTAATTTGGCCAGGCACTTTAAGAGCGTCGATTTGCCACTGCCGGATTCGCCAGTCAGCAGGGTAATTTTGTTAGCCGGAATTTGGCAGTTGGCCTGGTCTAATAAGCGTTGGTGGGGGCGCTCAAGGACCAGCTTGCGCCCCACGATCGCGGCCGGCCAGGTCCTTGCGGCTTGGGTGGGCAGGGCAATCGGCTGAGCGGCGGCCGTTAAGAGGGCTTGCGCCGCCGCTTCAGGCAGCTGGGTTGCTTGATGGGCCCGGTCAAAGCGGATGATTTGTGGTTGCACCGCTTGGTAATTGGCCAGGTCGTGGTCGGCAATAATCACCGTTTTACCAGCGGCCACTTGGGCTTGTAATTGTGCTAACAATAAGGCCCGGTTCTTGGCATCGAGGCTGGCGAAGGGCTCATCTAATAAGATGACGGGCCGGTGCATAGCAATCACGACTGCTAAAGCCGCCCGTTGTTTTTCCCCCCCGGACAAGGTCGCAAACTGGCGGTCCGCCAGGTCACTGATGCCCACGGTCGCAAAGGCGTCCCGGATGCGATGGCGCATTTGGTGCCGGTGAACTTGCAGATTTTCGAGGGCAAATTCGGCCTCGTGTTGGGGCGTATCCAGGGCAAACTGGAGACTCGGGTCTTGAAAAAGCATCGCCGTTTCTTGTGGGGCCAAGTTAATCGCGGCCTGCGCGTTTAAGTGACCGCCGTATTTTGGCAACAGCCCGGCCAAGAGGCGCAACAGGGTCGACTTGCCACTGCCTGAGGGGCCATAAAGGAGGGTAAAGCTGCCCCGGGGAATGGTCAGGTCGGCGAGCTGAAGCACTGGTTGGTGGGCCTGGTAACTAAAGATCACGTTTTGGATCGTAATTGGGTCAGTCATAATTAAGCGGGTTTAATGACGTGGGCGCGTTCCAGTAAGTTGGCAATCAACTTAACCAGCACCCCGCAGAAGACAAACATGGAAATAAAGCGTGCGACTAGCAAGATCAAGTTGAGCCCCAGGCTAAAGTGGGCGTAACCGTTCCGGAACCAGTCCCACCCGAAGGTAATCAGCGTCGCAAAGAAAGTTGATGAAGCCAGCCCGAGCCAATCGTAATGCTTGTAGCGCGTAACGGCGAACCCAAGCTCGGTCGCAACCCCTTGGACAAAGCCGGAGATCAGATTAGCGGCCCCCCATTGGCCACCTAAAAACATTTCACCGGCGGCCCCGAGAAATTCACCGAGAAAGGCCGCCCCGGGCCGGCGTAAGAGCATGGCTGCCATCGGACCGGCCATGCACCACAGGCCCATGGTTAAATCATTGGCCATGGGGCCTAAACCAACGGGCGTTAAGAGAATGGAAAAACCATTGTAGATAAAGTCCCCGGCGTAATAGATCACCCCGAAGATGATCCCGATTAGCGCCAGTAGGATAATATCCTTTAAGTGATAACGTGTCGACATAATACTTCCCCCTGGGAAAAAGAAATTTCAATCCCATGTAAAAACGCTCCCAAGCATTCGTCTGGGAGCGCGGGTTAAATTCGTCTTCAAAGATCTACCGAATGTAACTCCCTACGCTGGTACTAACCAGATCAGGTTAATGGGTATCATCTCAGCCAAAGGCACCCCAGACATGGTAATTGATGCCTTCATTGTAGCGAATCACCCGGGAAAGATCAAGCCGAGGGAGCTACTAAATGTGGTAACCGGGGCTTTAACGCAATTGGGGAAAAGCGGCGGGACAATTATGCACAGACTGTGGATAAATTTGGGGACAACATGGTGAAGGATTGAGGATAATAAGAATGATAGGCTATTTGCAAGGTGTGGAAAAGGTGGGAGTTATCCCCAAGATTTGGTGGATAAGTCGGTTACTTTGGGGATAAGTTGGGGATAAGTTATAACCATCAGTCCAATTTCAAAACCACGGAATGTGGTTAAAAAATTGGCTGGGAAAATATCCCGTCTGCTGATACCACGTTCCGTGACTTTAACGACAAAAGAAAAAGCTGAGCGGGAATTGCTCAGCTTGTGATGATTCAGCGGAGATTAGTGTTGTTTGAACAAGTTAGTCAACAAGTCCATAAAGGTGGCCAGGTAACGGTCCTTATCAACGTTGACTGCGACTTGCACATTCGGGTTCGGTTCGTTGAGCCGGTCCTTGTCCCCAATCGTGCGGGCGTAGTTGTGTTCATCGTAGATCACCTTCATAAAGAGGCTGATCGTTTGAACGAAGGATGGGTCCAAAGAAACCCCAACCGCCAGTGGGTCGTGCAGAGCACAACCATTCTTGTCGATGTCTAAGTTGTAGTAGGCATCGATGTAGAAGTCGGTAATGTCGGCAAAGGCTTGACCGGCCTTCGTGCCAAGGTCGCGCCATTGTTGGGTTTCCTTCTTGGTCAAGAGGGTTCGCAAAGTAACGTCCAAGCCGACCATCGTCAATGGTAAATCACTGGTCAAGACGTCGTTGGCAGCCTTGGCATCTTGGTTGATGTTGGCTTCCGCCACGTCCGTCACGTTCCCTTCGACAGTCAGTGCCCCACCCATGAAGGTAACGTTGCCGATCAAGTGGGCAATTTCCGGATCCTTCTTTAAGGCCGCCGCTAAGTTAGTCATTGGGCCGGTTGGGATGATGATCAAGTCCTTGCCGTACTTGTGGGCGGCTTCAATGTAGAAGTCCACCCCAGACATTTCTTCTAAGGGGCGCTTTGGGGCCGGCAGGTCGACGTCGCCGATCCCGTTGTCACCGTGAATGTCCTTGGAAACTTGCATCACCTCAAAGTGATCGCTGGTGCTGGAATGTGGCAAACCTAAGAAGACCGGTACATCTTCTTGGCCTAACAATTCCAACAGCTTCAAGCTATTTTCTGCACAAACATCAAGCAAGTTGTTCCCGTAAGAAGAAACGATCCCGATCAGATCTACGTCGGGAGCGGCCACGGCGTAAGCGATTGCTAAAGCGTCATCCACCCCAGTATCTAAGTCGAGAATCATTTTCTTTTGAGCCATATTAGTCCCTCCAAATGTTTTCTATGCGTTTGTTCAAGTAGTAACGTTTTACTCCTTAATCATACCGAATCATGAAAGGGAATACAATTGGCAATTGCGGTTTTTTGCGCCGGTGGGGGGCCAATGCTACAATAAAACTACTGAAAATTAGCGGAAATGAGGCAAAAAAGATGACCGAAAAGATGTATGACGTCACCATTGTCGGTGGCGGGCCAGTGGGGATGTTTGCGGCCTTTTACTGTGGGCTGCACGAATTAAACGCGCAACTGATCGAAGCCTTGCCAACCTTAGGGGGCCAACCCGCCGCGCTGTACCCAGAAAAACAAATCTGGGATGTAGCCGGTAAGGCGGGGGTGACCGGGCGCCAACTTGCGGCGGACTTAGCGGCCCAGATGGCGATTGCCCCGGTGGACACGGTGGTCGGCCAGATGGTCACCAACGTGCAAAAAGATCCGGATGGTTGCTTTACGATTACGACCGACCAAGCCACCTACCGGGCCAAAGCCGTTTTAGTGGCGCTTGGCAAGGGCGCTTTTACCCCCCGGTCCTTAGCGCTGCCGGGTGCCGCTGAACTTGATGACCAGCAGTTGAGCTACTTTGTCACGCAGAAGGCCGATTTTGCGGGGCAAGACGTAGTGGTTCTCGGCGGTGGGGATTCCGCGATCGACATGGCCTTGATGTTGGAACCAGTAGCCAAAAGCGTTAAGTTGGTTCACCGGCGCGACCAGTTCCGGGCGCTGCCTAAGATGGTGTCGGACTTGCAAACGTCAGCGGTAGAAATTTTAACGCCCTATTTGCCAAAGGAAATCAGCAGTCAAGCAGATGGCAAGGTTAGTTTGACCCTCAAGAAAATGAAGAGCGAAGAAGAATTGACCCTTACCCCGGATCGGGTGTTGGTCAATTACGGTTTTACCTCCAATAATGCCGCCCTCAAGGACTGGCAATTAGACCTGGCGAGTGAACACCATTTGATTCAGGTTGATTCGACGATGCAAACCAGTGTGGCGGGCGTGTACGCCATTGGGGACGGGGTAACCTACCCGGGGAAAGTTGCGCTGATTGCCAACGGCTTTGGGGAAGCGCCAGTGGCCGTAACGGCCCTGGCCAAAGCGCTCTATCCCGATAAGCGCCTGGCGATGCACAGTTCATCAATGAAGATCAAGGCATAGAAAAAAGCCCCGCCGCGGGGCTTTTTTCTATGCCTTAATTGTTGCCATCGGGGTTGGTAATCTTAATCCGGTTGGAACTGGTTGACGAGTGGTTCAACTCTGGCGCATCGGTGGAGAAGAGATCGGCGGTTGTCTTCTGGCCGTTTTGCGCAAAGAGGCTGGTGGATTTATTGCCGAGCTTGCGGTCCTTTTGCTCCAGTTTTTGCAACCCGTTGGAGTAGTTGTAATCACTAGCGTTGACCTTCTTAAAGCCCTTCGGCGTGTAGAAACGTAAGAGGTTCTTTTGGTTGAGGGCATCCGAGAGGTGCAATTCCTTAGTGACAAAGCGTTGGTCGGCTTCGACTTGCTTTTGTTCTTTGGCCGTTAAGTGGGCAATCTTCCCCGTGGTCGTATCATAGATCGTCCCGTTGACGCTGGTGTACTTTGGTGTCACAAAGTCTTGATTGCGAAAGGCCACCAACTGCCGGTGTTGACTGGAGAAGAGGTCGGTCCCAAACATAATGTAGCGCTTGGTGGAAATCCCCAAGAGGTGCAGCAAGGTCGGCAAGACGTCGATTTCGCCTCCGTAGGTTTGGTAGATCTTCCCCTGGTCGGTTCCGGGGATGACAAACATCAAGGGAACCCGTTGCAGCATGGCGTTGTCGAAGTCGGTCCAATCTTCGTTGGAACGCCCTAAGACACTGGCCAGGTACTTGTTTTCAGAGTTGGAAATTCCGTAGTGGTCCCCATAGATCATAATCAAAGAGTGCTTTGCCAGGCCGGATTTGTCCAGGTAAGCAAAGAATTCCTTGAGCGACTGGTCCAGGTAGTGGGCAGTGACAAAGTAGTCATTGACGGCGGTATTACCCGTGTCAACAGTCGTGAAGTTCGGGTCCTTGTCTTCGCTGTCCAATTCGTACGGGAAGTGGTTGGTAACGGTGATGTACTTGGCGTAGAACGGTTGTTGCAAGTGTTCCAAGTACTTAATCGAATCCGCAAACAACAACTTATCCTTCAAGCCATACCCGGTGGCCTTGTCGCCGGAAGTATCGTAATACGAAGCGTCGAAGAAGTATTGGTAAGCCAGGTTCTTATAGACGTTATTACGATTCCAGAAGGAGGCGACGTTGCCGTGGAAGACCGCAGTCGAATACCCACCCCGTTGCTCTAAGATGGCCGGCGCGCCTTCGAAGGTATTGTCGTTGCCCAGCGTCGCAAACAGGGAGCCTTGTGGCAGGCCAAAGGTGCTGGTTTCCAGCATGTTTTCGGCATCGGAGGTCTTCCCCTGACCGACTTGGTGGAAGAAATTGGCAAAGGCGTAGGTGCTGTTGCTGTGGTAGAGCGAGTTTAGGAAGGGGGTAACTTCTTGGTTGTTGATCTTTTTATCAATTAAGAACTGCTGGAAACTTTCCAGGTGGATCACAATCACGTTTCGGCCCTTAGCAATCCCGTACAGTTGGTCGTTGGGTTTGGCGTAGTTGGTATCGGTAAACTTCTTTACCTTTTCCAGCTGGGCTTTCGTAGCCGACTTACGCATGTTGTAAGTGTGTTGGGACCGTACCAGATCGTAACCAGTAAAGGTATCGATCCCCAGGTATTTTACAATGTAGGTCCGGTCAAAGGTCCGCCCTAACAACTGTGGGCGATCAAATTCGGCGACCATGATGTTGAGTCCTAAAATCAAGAGACCGACCGAAGTAACGGCAAAGGCCAGCCGGTGGCCCAAGGCCCGCGGGTCAAACTTGATTTTTTTCCCTAGCATCAGTAACAAAATAATGACGATGTCCACCCAGTACAAGAGGTCGTGGACATTGGTTAAGGCTAACGAGGAACCGGACAGGCCTTGGTTGACCTTGGAATAACCGGTCATGGTCGCGATCGTCATAAAGTCAGTAAATTCCCGGAAGTAGATCACATTGAGGTACAAGAGGACCGTATTGGCAATATAAAGCCCCATGGTGACCGGGTAAAAGAAGCGCGAACGCTTGAAATAAAGGCCGATACTCAGCAGGATGATCGTGGTGGCCAGGGGATTGAAAAAGGTAATTACGCCCTGGATAAAGCTGGTATCACCGAGTTTAAAGTCCATCACGTACGCAAACAGGGTTTTGAGCCAAAACAGGCCCACCAACAGGGCAAAAAAGCCCGTCCGCGTATTGACGAATTTCCCTAGTTTTCGCATTTCGGGTATCCTCACAAACATTAAATTTCGGCCGGGGAACGGCCGAGCGGCACTAGTTTTCACCGGGGATTTCCCGGGAAATAGTTCAACGTCCCCCATTTTATCACATTCTAGATTGCTGGTCGGGTCCGGCGGGGATTGTAGCAGAAAATTAACGGTTTGCAGCCGGAAAAAGAAAATAACAGCGGGACAACGTTGGTGAAGTCGAACATAAGTTGATGTTTAGTGGTAAAATGATGATATTGATAAAAATTAGTTCGGGGGGAGTGCAACAATGCAAATTAAAATTTATGATGATCAACAAGCGCACGCGATGGCGACCCAGTTTTTCGGTCATGATTACCAAGACCCGGGGGTAATGAAATGGGGTGGCTTTTTGCTAAGTGAACATACCGCTTGCTTGCAGGCGGCAACCGCGGCTGCCGACATAAAAAAACCGTCATCCCAAGCCCCCCGGGCTGGTGATGACGGTAGGTAAAGGTTATTGATTAAAGGTGCCGGCTTCGACTTGGCGAATGAAGTCAGCGAGGTGCCGGTAGTAAACGGCCGGGTTGTCGACCATGTGGTGGTGGCCACCATTTGGCGTCGTGACCAACTTGGCGTTTGGAATCAAGTCAGCCATGGTTTGGGCTGTGGCCAACGGCATCGTTTCGTGTTCCCCGAAGGTCAGCAAGGTTGGCACCTTGATGTTCTTCAGTTGGTCGCGGAAGTGCCAGTCCTTTAGCTTCCCGGTAATGACAAACTCATTATCCCCTTGGAAGGCGTTGTAAACCGCTGAGCCAGCGATGTCGGCCAAGTGGTAAAGCTTCGATGGCTGCTTGCGGTCAACGTAAGCTTCGTTTAAGGCTTGGACGTTGGCTTGGTAACGCGCGTTGGCGTAGTCGTTGTTGGCTTCGCATTCCTGCATAAAGGCCACTTCGGCGGCAGGCAACAGAGCTTCCCGACATTGGTTGACGTGGGCGACGTATTCGTCGATTTCATCAACCATCGAAGAAATAATGGCCCCTTTGAGGTGTTGCCCGTACTTAACGGCGTATTCTTGGACCAACAAACCACCCCAGCTTTGGCCGATTAAGTAGAAATTGTCGATCCCCAGCTTTTGCCGGACTTCTTCGACTTCATCCAAAAAGTATTCGTAAGTCAAATACTTGGCGGCAATGGCGGGATCTTGGTAATCCGGTTGGTCTGAATATAACGAACCTAACTGGTCGTACATATGAACTTGCACGTCTAAGCCTTGGGCCTGTAATTGCTGGGCCGTATCTTCCCAGTACTCGTGATTGCCCCCGGGACCGCCGTGCAAGGCGAGTAAGTGGATCGGGCCATCGCCTTGCGTGTTGGTCCACAAGTGATAGCCGTTATCCAAAGTTAAAATGGTTGTCCCTGTTTTCATAAATTATCATCCTCTCTTTTGCCCGATAAAATTAAGTATACGCCTTCAAACCATAAAACGACAATTAATCCCGTCCCGCGTGGGGCAAAGTCAAGTGACAATGGGACAGGTCGAGGGTGTAGGTCAAGGCTTCATTGCCCCGCAAGGTCATTAAGTAGTCGGTGGCAAAGAGGATCAATTCCCACTGGTGACCAGCAGCTAAGTGGTGGTAGATCGGCTGCAGCGGGAAGGTGACGTCGACAAATTGGTCGGGACGCAATTCGTCAACTTGACTGGCGGAATGCCGATTTTGCAGGTTGATATGGCCAAAGGCGATCACTTTGGCTGGCGTCGGCTGCTTAGCCAGTTCAAATTCCCGCAGGTCATCACTACCGAAGTGCCACCCGGCCCGCAGACTTCGCGGGGCGATGACAACCGGACTGGTCGTTAAGCGTTTGGCCTGTCCCCGGTCAACCAAAAAGGCGGATAACAGCCCGTGGTCGGCATTGACCTTGACCCGGGCTTGGACGACCGGGGTCCCTTGAAAGACTTGTGGTTGCGTTTGCGGCGGGGTCAGGAAATGAGCAGCAAAGGTACCATCATCGGCCAAGAGGGCTTGTTGCCATTGCGCGGGATCCTGACACCACTTTTGGTAGGTGGCAGTAGGGTGACCATCGGTAAAGAATTGGGTAGTAGCTTCAACGGCGTGGGGGGTTAAACGCCCGGTACCCAGGTTGTAGGTGGTAGTGGCGGCACCGTCCCATTGGTCCGCCGGGTGCCAAGTTTGCGGCTGGCGGTTGTCTTGGACCAGGAAGTTAGGCAATAATTCGTCCGCCCCGTTGGCCAGCCCCCAGAGGTGGTGGGCCAGCCAGAGGTTGACCATTTCTGCAAAATCCAGGGACTGAAAGGCGTTGATGTAGATGTGTTGGCCTTGGTGGAGAATCACTTTCGGGTGGGCCCCCTGGGCGATCAGACCATCGTAAAGGGCTTTGGCTTGGTTGGGTTTGACGTTGTCATCATTGAGACCGTGGACCAACATGACGGCACACTTGATGTTTTTGATCGCGGGGCGGTAGTTGCGTTTGGCCCAAAAGGCATTGTAATTCCCCGTTTGCCGATCCTGGGCGGCGGCCATCACTTTGAGGTAAACGTCGTTGGTTGGTTTGATTTTGAGGTAGTCGGCTAAGTTGCCCGTCCGGCTAAAGGTCTCGGCCGCTAAAACGTCGGCGTCCTCCCCTTGGAAACCACCGGGCGCCATTACCAAGCCGTTTTCCCGGTAGTAGTCATACCAGCTCGAGATTGCGGCTTCGGCGATGATGGCTTTTAAGCCGGCCACACCGGTCGTGGCCACCGCGGTTGCCAGGGTGCCTAAATAAGAACGGCCCGTCATGGCGACGTTACCGTTGCACCAGTGGGCTTTAATCACTTGACCGCTGGTCCGGTCGGTAAAGGCCCGGCGGTCGCCATGGAGCCATTCCACCACGGCTTTCATCGCGGCGGTTTGTTCAGGCGACCCACAGGTTTGCAACCCATCGGAATCCTTGGTACCAATCCCGGCGGCGTAAACAATGGCGTAGCCACGGGCTGCTAAATAGTTGTTTAAGCTGTAAGCCGGCGTTTCGCTAAAGGTTTCACTGGCTTGACTGGTTTCACCGGTGACGGTGCGGTAGTGCTTGGGCGCCGGAAATTCCATTTCGGTTGGGGCCTGAAAGGTAGCTTCCTTATGGGTCAAAGGATGATTGACTGGGTGGGTCAACTGTTGGCCCCAGTGATCATTGGTACCCTGGTTGTAAGGGCTGGCCGTAAAGACAGCTGGGACGGCCAGTCCTTGGTCGGATTCGGCCGGCCGCATAATTTCAGCCTTGACGAGGTCTGCTTGCCCGTCAAAGTCGGTATCGAGGTCGGTTTCAATGTAGACGACTTCGCGAATGAAGCGGGCCGGGTCAAAGCATGCGATGGGCTGACCGTTGAAGGTCAGGGGTTTTTCAGTGGCCGGCAGTTGGTAGGTCCAAGCCAAGGCCCCTTGGGTCGCCAGTTGGTCCAAGTAGCGGTATCCGTGCTTGGTTCGGCTGACCAGCAGGGCATAGAAGGCGGTAACCACGGCTTTAGCGGTCCACTTGGTCGGGCTGGGCAGGGGGAGGTTGATTTTGGCAACGGCCGCACTTGGCGCTTCGACTTGATAATCAACGTCAGCTTCAAAGCCCAATAGTTGGAGGGCTAAGAGGTGAAAAGCCGCCGTGGTCAGGGATTGCTCGCTGGCAAGCCAATCAGCTGCCGAAGTGGCCGGATCAATCGCCAGGCCGGCTAGCCATTGCTGTCCGGCTGGCGCACTCTGGGCAGCGGGGTGGCTGTTCAGCAATAATTGCCCCAAGAGGGCTTTGGGGGCAAGTTGTTCCCAATTCGTTGGCAGGAACTTTAGCCGGGTTAATTCAGCGACTTGGGTTGCCAAGTCGGTCGCTTGGATTGCAAATTGATGGTTTCGCATGGATCTGACACCTCAACTTAAAATAATTACCCCCATTATCGCACGTTCGCGGATAATGGGGGTAATGATCAACTTAATTTTCAGTTTTGTTCAATTTACTGTGTTGGTAACCGTAGGCAAAGTACAGCAGTAAGCCAAAGGTAAACCAGATTCCGGCCCCGATGAAGGTTTCCAGTTTTAACAGGGTAATCATGGCCAAGCAAGCGATCCCGGAAAGAATTGGCAAGATCGGGTACAACGGCACCTTGAAGCCTTGCGAATTGTCAATGTCGGTCCGCTTGCGCAGCGGGATAATCCCAAAGGAAACGAAGGTAAAGGCCAGCAGGGTCCCGATGTTGACCAAGCTGGTCAGGTTATCTAAGGAGACCAGCCCGCCCATGAAGGCGATGATCACGGCCACGACCCACAGGGCATTTTTGGGAACCATTGTGTGAGGATCTAATTTCGCCAAGAAGGTCGGCAACATCCCGTCCCGGCCGATTGAGTAGACCAACCGGGAACTGGAGTAGATCATCGTGAACATCATGGTGAACATCCCCACCAAGGCCCCGATGGACAGCAGGTCCGCCAACCAACCTTGGTTGACGCTCTTTAAAGCAAAGGCAACCGGGTTGGCGACGTCTAGTTTGGTGTACTTGACCATTCCGACCAAGACGGCGGCAACGGCCATGTAAAGGACGGTCGCAATGACTAAGGTCCCAATGATCCCAAAGGTCATATTTTTCTTAGGGTTTTTCACTTCAGCGGCTGACGAAGAAACGGCGTCAAAGCCAAGGAAGGCAAAGAAGACCGTCGTGGCCCCCGTAAAGGCCCCACCCAACTTGTAAGGCAAGAAGGGGTGGTAGTTGGCGGGCTTGATAAAGAAGACCCCGACAGCCACGAAGGCGACGATGATGATGATCTTCACCAGGACGGCCAGGTTGTTGACCCGGACCGAAGCTTTCATTCCGTGAGCCAACATGGCGGTAATCCCCAGGACAATTAAAACGGCCACCAGGTTGATGTACGTTCCGTGGGCCGGGTCAAAGGGACCGGTTAAAGCATGGGGCAGCCGGATTCCAAAACTTTCCAGCAAGGATAGGAAGTAGGCGGCCCACCCGGTCGAAACGGCGGCGACGGCCAGCATGTATTCCAAGATCAAGGCCCAGCCTAAAATCCAGCCGATGATTTCACCAAAGACCACGTTCCCGTAGGAGTAAGCACTCCCGGCGACGGGCAGGGCAGAAGAAAATTCGGCGTAACACATGGCGGCCAAGGCGCAGACAATGGCGGCTAGTAAAAAGGATAGGATCACGCCGGGACCGGCATCAACGGCGGCCACGTTCCCGGGCAAAATGAAGATCCCGGTCCCAATGACGGCCCCGATCCCGAGCGCCATTAAGTCGAAAGCTGATAGCGACTTGACGAAGTTTTTATCCGTTCCCAAGTAGCGATCGAGGCTTTCTTTACGCATGATATTCAATTTCATTGGAAAGTCCTCCGTGGGTATTCTGCGATAATTGCTAATCCAATTTTATTTAAAATTAAATGAGAAGTCAATTAGAATGTTTTGTGAAACCGCTTCTTTATGGGGTTGAACGGAATGGTTGCTTTTTAAAGCCGATCCGTTGACAATAGAGGGCGAAGACAAACTGACAACAATCAGGAAGGAAAATGAAATTATGGCAATTGAAAAAACCAGCGGCGCTGTCGTGTACCGGGTGCAAGATGGCCAATTGGAATACCTCTTGTTACAAAGCACCAACCGGGGGAACTTTTGGGGCTTTCCGAAGGGCCACGTCGAAGGCGCCGAGGATTTAATTACGACCGCCACCCGCGAAATCAAAGAAGAAACCAGCCTCGCGTTAACGGTCGACCCGGCCTTTTCGGTCTACACGGAGTACGACTTGCCCAATGGCAACCGCAAGGAAATGACGTTGTTTACCGCGCTGGTCCCAACGGAGACGACCTTGCAACTGCAAGCGGCGGAAATCAAAAATGCTGCTTGGCTGCCTTACGAACAAGCGCGGCAACGGTTAACCTATCAAAATTTGAAACAACTCTTAGATCAAGCCCACGCCCATTTAAGGGAGCAAATCAATGCCTAAGCCACCGGTAATTATCCTTTGTGGGGCGGCGGGAACCGGGAAAACGACGGTGCAGCAGTACTTGCGCCAGCGCTTTAACTTAGCCCGGGTGATCACGCACACCACCCGGCCGCCGCGCCCCGGTGAAGTGGCCGGGCAAGACTATTACTTTGAGACGCCGGCTTCCATGGCCAAATTGCACTTATTTGAGCAGGTGGAGTACGATCACTATCGCTATGGTTCATCGCAAGAAGGCCTGCAACGGGCCTTGGCTGATCATCCGGGGGCGGTGATGGTCTTGGATACCAAAGGGGCCGTGACCTATCGAAAAGCGCTTGGGGATCAGGTAAAGGTGCTCTTTTTAACGGTGACGGATCACCAGCAACTCCGGCAGCGTTTGACCCACCGGGGGGATGCCCCCGCGGCGATCGCTTCCCGGCTGGCCAGCGAAGAATTTCAGCGTGATTTGACCCTGCCGCCAGCTTTACAAGCCCAGGCCCTGATCTTAAGAAATGATGATTGGGCCGCCACGGTCGTCCAATTAGAACGGTATGCCACCCAATGGGGATTGAAGGGAAAATAAATGAGTGAATCAATCGCAACGGCTTTGCAGACATTAAAGCAGGCCAACTACCGGATTACTAAGCAACGCCGCCACTTGTTGGCTTTGTTGGCAGCGCAATCGGAACACTACATCGATATTACGACCTTAGATGATCAGATGCGCCAAGCTTTTGCCGGGGTCAGTCACAACACGATCTACCGCAATTTGGCGGAGTTTGCGGCCTTAGGATTAGTGGAGATTACGCGGCGGTCCAACGGTCAGGCCGTCAAATTTCGCTGTGAGCGGCCCCACCACCACCACTTTATCTGCCAGACGTGCGGGCGGGTCTTGGAGATTCAGATGCCGAAGTGGGATCCCAGCTATTATGAGCAACAATTACCGGGGGCCAAGATTACCGGCCATAATTTTGAATTGTATGGCCAGTGTCCGAAGTGTGCCAACCGGCAAAAGTCGTAAAGATTTACGATTTCTTTAATGTTTGCCCGGGTGGGAATTTAGTACAATGAGGGATAAAACAAAGTTAGCAAGCACCGGGGCGGCTGCCTGTCAGGTGCTTGGGGAGGAAAAAATGGCCAAGACACCACCGTTTGTCACCCCCTTTGCCTTGGTATCATTAGTGTTGGCCCTTGGCGCGACCAACGTGGTGGTTAACAAAACCACTCATACCAATGAAGGGGCGAAGGTGACGACCACCACGACCAGTACTGATTCAGAGCGTCAAGTAACGCCAAGTGACCGGAGTACTTCGGATCGGCCCAAGGATGACCGTGACGCAAGTGATGATCACAGCCAAGCGGATCATTCAGCGACGGCGCCGAGTCAAGCGGACCGGACCAGTACGACGTCGCAAACAACGACGACGGATCATTCAGAGCCAACAGACGATACCACCGCAACGTCAACGTCGGCTTCGCAGGCCAGTTCAGCCGCCACCAATAACGCGTCGACCGCGTCCAGTAACTAGGGGGGATGACGATGTTTAGCTTCTTAGACATGATTAACAGCTCGCTGAGTTACTTTAACATCAAGCCGACGCTGAAAAATAAGATTTACATTGCCATTGCCACCTTGGGGGATGGCTACTTAATTTACGTTACTTGCCGGCTCTTTTTGAACCAAGTTTGGTTGCGGGGGCTCTTGTATTGTTTGGCCGTGGTTTTTTTAACGTACTATCTGTATTTAAATTTTGTCTACTACTTCTTAGATCGGACCTCGCGGTTTGACTTCTTATCGCCGTGGCTAAGCAAGGTGACCGGGACCGCCCCGGATGCGACGACCGGGAAAATGCCGCGGCAAAGGCGCCAAGCGGCTTTGAATCAAGCGGCGGGCTATTACGAAGACCACGACACGGTTCGGGCGGCGGTAACGATTGATGCCACGGAACAAGCCAACTTGCGGGCCTTGGTGGACCAACTGGTGGCTGAGCACCTTTTGGTGGCCGAATATGATGGTTTGAGTGAAGCGGAAATTTTGGCGCAGTACCGGGCCAAAAATGAACCAGTCCCGGCCTTAAATTCGGGCCAAACCCTGCCGTATTATGAATTGGTCCATGAAGCGGCTCGCCACCGCTTGACGATTTACGCCGGGATGAACGCGATGGACAAGCAACCGGTGGGGCACATTACCAAGGTGGGCTTAACGGATGCGCATGATGCGCGGGTGCAATACCAACTGTATTTGGCGAAGCTCTTTGTGACCGGCGGCCCCCATAAGATTGCCGGGCGGC
The DNA here is from genome assembly GCF_000312405.1 of Limosilactobacillus ingluviei str. Autruche 4. Taxonomy (NCBI): domain Bacteria; kingdom Bacillati; phylum Bacillota; class Bacilli; order Lactobacillales; family Lactobacillaceae; genus Limosilactobacillus; species Limosilactobacillus ingluviei. The sequence continues at coordinate 123,160 of NZ_HE997175.1, forward strand.
GCGACACCACGATCTTAACCGATGGGGATTTTGGGCTTGTAGCGTACTTAGCCTACCGGGAAAAGCAGCCTAAGGGATAGAATTAGGAAATTCATAAGGGAAACGTCATGGAATTCAAAGCTGTTGCTGGGGACTAAAAAGTCAACGCAAGGCTGACGGACGCGCCTGGAAAGCGTTTTTTCGCTTGCTGGGCGCGTTTTGACTATTCATAAGTAAATGATTGTGTTCAGTTTAAATTTAACGTGCGATAATAAAAACAACAACTTTGGTGAAAGGGAGGGGCGGTTGAACGTGAAAAAAGACCAAACCTATACCGAAACAATTATGCACAGTATTCGGCGCGACATTATTCTGGGGACGTACCGGCCGGGAGATAAGTTAGTGATTTCGGAGTTGAAAAAGTACTATCAGGTATCCTTATCAGTCATCCGGGAAGCGTTAACGCGCCTGACGGAACAAGAAATTGTCACGGCGACTCCCAACGTCGGCTTTCGGGTGGCTCAGATCAGTCCCCAGGGGATTCAAGAACTCAAACAGGCCCGGTTGATTAACGAAGGGACGGCGATCAAGTTGGCAATTGAACGCGGCTCGATTGAATGGGAGGCCAAACTGGTGGCGGCCTACTATAAATTAGTCCATACGGAGATTTACCTGCCCAAGACCCAACAATTAAATCTGGAATGGTTTATGGCCCATAAGCACTTTCACATGACCATTGTCGAAGGTGCGGGCAATCGCTTCCTATCCAAAATCTGCTTGCGCTTATGGAACCAAAGCGAGTTGTCTCGGAGTCAAGCCTTGGTGGGGCATAAGGTTGCCCCCGGAATCGAAGAACACCGGCAGTTAACCAAGGCGATTACGGACCGGGATGTTGACCGGGCCTTAGAAATTCATGCGGCGCACTTAACCAACGGGATTAATCACCGGCAAAAGTAGCAGTGCTGACGATAAAAAAATAAGTTGACCCGGGTAGGCACTGACCCATTGGGCCACGAAAAGTTAAATTAAAAAAATCTCATGTTAAGGGGTTGACGAAACCGTCAAAAGCCCCTATACTCTTAACCAACAATTAAAGATCAATGAGAAAGACGCGGAGGGAACCCGTTCTGGTGCCTTGGTTAAGAGAGTCAACGGTTGGTGTGAGTTGATCCAAATCTCCAGTAACATATCATTCCTGAGTTACCGGCTGAATTGCAGTAGGCTTGGTTGGGGGCCACCCATTACAGTGGTCGCGGATTCAATCAGAGTCCGTAGTAAGATGGTCGTTAATGACGACTAAGTGGGATGGTACCGCGCGGCAGCGCTCCTATAATGACAATGGTCATGATAGGAGCGCTTTTTGTTTTTCCGCCGGTCCCCAGGAATTGAGCCCAGAACACTCCATCACATATTTGCTAATCTTTCCGCTCACCAGAGCCACATATCCCGGCGCGGCTTTCTTAGTAGGACTGGCTGCGATCTTTGATGACATATTTTATTTACACTTAGCTTTTATGGAGGTAATGATAATGACTCAATTAAATGCCAAACAAACCGAATTTGCCAACGCGCTGTACCAAGCTTACGCCAAGAACGAACCGTTAACCGAAAGTGATTGGACAGGGGTGGTGACTGACGATGACACGGCCTATGCCGTCCAAGACCAGGTTATGCAACTTAAGGGGCAACCAGTTGCGGGTTACAAAGTATCGTTGACCAGCAAGCAGACCCAAGACATGTTTGACGCGGATTCGCCGCTGTATGGTCAGCAAGTGGCTGAACGGTTCTTAACGGCGCCGGCCGACGTTAACTTGGCGGACTTAAATGAACCCTTAGTGGAAGTTGAACTCGCCTTCCGGGCAAAAGAAGATTTACATAGCAATGATTCCCTGGACGATCTTTTACATAAGGTAACGGTGGCAGGCGCGTTAGAAGTGCCGGATGCCCGCTTTAAGGATTGGTTCCCGAGCCTGGGCAAGTACAATGTGATGTCCGATTGTGCCGTTGGGGGCCTGGTGGTGTTAGGAACGGAAAAAGATGCCGACTTGGTCTTTAGTGATGTTGCGGCGGCCGCAACGGTCAATGCCACGCTGGTTAAGGATGGCAAAGAATTGGCCAGTGGGACCTCAGCCGAAGTGCTCGGCAACCCACTGGAATCCTTAAAGTGGCTGGTCACCAAGTTGGAAGCCCAAGGCAAGGGCTTTAAGGCGGGCCAAGTCGTTTCTTCGGGGACCTTTGTCTTGCCGCCTCACCTGACCGCCGGAAAGTGGGAAGTGCACTTTGACCACGAATTGGGTGACGTGGTCGTAAATGCTAAGTAGGTAAAAGAGATGCGAATTGCAGTTGCCGGCGTGGGCGGGATGGGCACCCGCTTTGCGCTGAAGTTAGCTCAGGCAGGCAATGACGTCACGTTGGTAGAAACGTGGTCCGTGCGGCTGAAGGCCCTGAAAACCCAGGGGTTGCAAGCTAAGCTGGACGGGCAAGAAGTAACCATGCAGTTGCCGGCCTATGCCCCTGATGAAGTCCCAGCGACCCCAGGCTTTGACCTGGTCTTGTTTTTGACCAAGAGTATGCAACTAGCTGCCTTGGCCAGGACCCTACAACCCCTGTATGGTCCACAAACCTACGTCTTATGCCTGATGAACGGGATTGGCCACGAGCAAACCCTGGGTAAGTACGTTCCCCAAGAACGCTTACTGTTAGGCAATACGATGTGGACAGCTCAAATGGCGCGGCCCGACCACGTCTTATTGCAAGATGATGGGTCGTGTGAACTGGGCAGTCTGACGGCGGACCCTACTCAGGCCCAGATGGCCCAAACGGTCGTGGACGTGTTCACCCAAGCCGGCTTAAAGCCCCGCTTGCTTGATGACCCTCGCTATTCCGTCTTTCGCAAGGGATGTGTCAATGGGACCCTCAATACCTTGTGCACCCTCTTAGAATGTAATGTGGCGGAGTTTGGGCAAACCACCCCGGCCCATGCCTTGGTGGAAGCAATTGTCAAAGAGTTTGCGGCTGTCGGAGCCAAGCAAGGCTTACACTTGGATGTCGCAGAGGCGGTCGCACACGTGGAATCATGCTACACTGTGATTGGTGAGCATTATCCCTCGATGTATCAGGACCTGGTGGTCAACAACCGGCCAACGGAAATTGACTACATTAACGGCTACGTAGCCCGGCACGGGCAGGCAGCGGGCGTGGCGACCCCGTATTGTCAGTTGTTAACGGCGCAAGTGCACGTTAAAGAGCAGTTGCGTCACGCCCACAATGATCAATAAGCGAGCGACTTTGGCTGCCGGCGACCAACCTAAGGCGGCCAAGTAAGGGGCAGACCATTTGATGTACCAACCATCGGTACTTGCCCTAACTTTTTTCCAAATTCGAGCTATTAAGAAAAGGAGCGCAGTCCTGCGGGGCGGCGCTCCTTTTGTCAGTGAGGTTATTTTTCTTGGTAGGCGCGACTGTAAGCGTCGGTAGCGCGCATCGCGTCCGCAACATCGGCAGGCGTAACTTTAAATGGCATCCGGTCCATCGTATCGCCAGTGGCACAAGCCAATTCCCCGACTTTTAGCAAATTGGCTTCACTCGGGTCATCGATCCCGACGGCTTTAAAAGTGGTGGGCAGCCCGAGCGCCAACATTAACTTGAGGTACTTTTCAAAGCGGGTTTGGTCCGCTCCTTCCAACATTAATTGGGTCAGGGTCCCGAAGGCCACCTTTTCGCCGTGGGTCATTTCGTGGATCCGCCCAGTCAACGCGCTTAGGCCATTGTGGATGGCATGGGCGGCCGATAAACCGCCACTTTCGAAGCCGACGCCGCTCATCAAGGTGTTGGCTTCGACGATCTTTTCCACGGCCTGACTGATGGTCTGGTTGGCGACCGCACTCAGGGCCATTTCACCGTAGGCAAAGAGGGTTGCTTCACACCGTTCAGCGATGGCAAGGCCGACTTGGGTTTGTTGGGCATCAAGCATCGTTTTGCCCGCTGCTTGGTGCACCGCTTGGGCTTCCATATTGGTCGCCAAGGCATCGGCAATTCCGGACGCGAAGTAGCGGGCGGGAGCCTGGGCGATGACCTTGGTGTCGACTAAGACCAGGTCTGGGTTATGGCTGTAGAAGCGGTAGTTGGCAAAGGAGCCATCCTCGTGATAGATCACGGAAAGCCGTGAACATGGGGCATCGGTGGAGGCTAAGGTTGGCAGGATCGCCACCTTGCAGCCGAGGTTGTCGGCGATCGCCTTAGCGCTGTCAAGGGTCTTTCCGCCGCCCAGACCGACAATTACGTTGGCTTTAAATTTTTGTCCGATGGCCGTAATTCGGTTGATTTCGGCCTCTGAGGCTTCCCCTTGGAATTCAACTTCTTGGAGGGTAAAGCCCTGGCCCTTTAAATAAGTGAAGAATTGAGCACCTAACAAGTCAAAGACGGTCTGCCCACCCATTACCAAGAGGCGGTCACCGAGTTGGTGTAGGTACGGTGCGCTTTGAAAGAGCACGTCGCTACCTTGCACATAGGTCGCCGGACTGGCGAAAACAGTTGTTGCCATGAAAAATTCCTCCTTAAATTAGCTGGCTGATTTACGCAACGGTAACATGAACTTTATTATACACTTATGTGAATTATTGCACAATATCAATTAAGATAAAGGCGCCACAGGGGCGCACCAAATTAGCGTTCCGATGGTAACAAAAATTGGGCTGGAATACATAGCCGAGGCTGGGGGCTGCGTGGTTCGGTTGCCAACCGGAAGGCCTGCTGCCCGATCTCGGTTAGGTGATTGTCAATCGTGGGCAAATTCAGCAGGCGGCCAGCGAGCTGATTTTCTTGTCCGATCAACTGGGGAGCGGGCTGGTGGGCCGCCGCAAAGGCCGCTTGCAAACCGGCCGCGGGCGCATCGCCATTGGTGAAGAGCGCTTGGGGCCAGTTGCCTTGTGCCAACAAGCGGGTCCCGATTTGGTAGCCATCTTGGTAGGTTAACACATCGGTCACCACCAGGGGCGCTTTGGTGGTGGGCCAAAGCGTTCGATAGGCGGCCAGCGCAGCCGCAGTGGTCGCAGACTGGTCAGCGGGGCGGGCAAACAAAAAACCAATTTGGTGGATCCCGCCTTGCTTTAACCATTGCAGGGCGGCTAAGTACCCCGCTTGGCGATCCGGGTAAACCGCGGCCAAAGGTAAGTCACCCGGGTCTTCACAAACCACCACTGGTCCCCAGCTTTGGCGCTCGGTCAGATATTGTAAACTTGCTTCGTGGGAAGCGAAGATCAGGCCATCAAATAACTTGCGTTTGAGTTGGGTCAGATATTTGGTTTCAACAGCGACATCGTAACGTGAGGGCAAGAGACTGATTTGGTAGGCCGAAGAAAAAGCCGCCGTTAAAATTCCATGGACTAACTGATTGAAATAGGGATGGTTCATGTGGGGCAAAACAACCCCGATCGTAAAAGTCTTGCCCTGACTGAGGTCTTGGGCGACCCCGTTTGGGACGTAATTTAGGTCTGCAATGGCGGCTTCAATTTTGGCTTGGGCGGTCTCAGACACGTAACCGTGGTGATTTAAAGCGCGCGAAACGGTGGCGACCGAGTAGCCACTGCGCTGAGCCACGTCTTTGATGTTAGCCATTAACTCACTTCCTTTAAAGCTGGGTGGGTAAACAGGGCATGGGCTACACCGTCGTCGTCATTTGACTTGGTAACGAAGGCGGCTTGAGCTTGGACGACGGGAGTGGCGTTTTCCATCACGATTGGCAGACCAACACTCTCTAACATTGGCAGGTCATTTTGTCCGTCGCCAAAGGCCGCGGCAGCGCTAGCACTGAGCTTTTTTTGCCGTAAGATGAATTGGACCCCGTGGGCTTTCTGGGCGTTACGATGCGTGATTTCAATAAAATCATAACCATAGGCGTGCCCCGATTGTTGGACGGCGATGTCCGGTAAATTTAAGCCGGCCAACAAGGATTGGAGGGGTGCCACCAACATTGCATCTGGGATGGTCAGCATGATTTTTAAGGGCTTAAAACTTGGCTCCGCGCAGGCCGCCGCGGGTGATTTTAGCCGGGGTACTAAACCATTGCGGGCCTGTTCCTGGCGGACAATGTCATTATAGTGCGGCACATACCAGTTGAATTGATCGTAGTAGCTCAGACTGACTTGCGGAAAGTACATCATCACTGCGGCCATGATTACTCGCGCACTGAGCTGGCTGAGGGCCATTTTTTCCAGCACGCGGTAGCCCTTTTTGGTCGCGATAAAGACCAGCCCGCCATTAAAGGCGACTTGGGGGCCAGTTAGGTTCAGTGAACGCACGGTACTAAGCATTTCTTGCGGTGCTCGCGCTGAAACCAAGGAAATATCGCATGAAGTTTTTTGGATGGCGGCTTGGTTAGCGGGGCTGACGTGGCCACGGGAGTTTAATAACGTCCCGTCGAGATCAAAAAAGAGCTGTTTAATCATGAAAAATCCCTCCTCTTAGGCCGTGAGTTTAATTTGGATCAAGGTTGCCTTGATCATGTCTCTAGCCTACGGTGTGGAACGCGTTACAGGTCAAGCTTTTTTGATCAATTCTTTTGAAAGGCCGGGTGAGTCAAGACCGCGTGGGCCCAACCGTCGGCCGTATTCGGCTTGGTGACGTACTTTGCGGCGGCTTGGACTTTGGCGCTGGCATTGCCCATTGCAATTGGCAACCCGACGGCCGCTAACATAGGCAGGTCATTTTCACCGTCCCCGAAAGCCGCCGTCTCCGTACGCTGCAGCCCTGCCTCCGCCATGATCGTTTGGACCCCGTGAGCCTTGTTGGCCTGGCGACTGGTGATGTCAATAAAGCTGACGCCCTGTTCGCTGGCGGGGATTTGTAAGCTGACGTCGGTCAAACCAAGCCCTGCGATCAATTTTACGACGGGGGCCGGCTTTTGCGGCGCTTCCATGATCAGGGTGACTTTGATTAAGTTAAAGTCGGCTTGGCTCAGCAATGGTTCGACCGGGGTGATGGTCGGGGCCGCCGCGGAGCGGGCGGCTTGGCGGGCTACCCCGCGGTCGGCCTGGGGCGCATACCAGCGGAAGGGATCGTAAAGGTTGATGCTGACGGCCGGAAAGTGACGTTGCACCGCCTGAATGATTTGCAGGGCACTATTGGCAGCTAAAGGGATGGTGTGCAGGGGGTGAATTTGGTGGTGGTGTAACTGGTAGATCAGCGCCCCGTTAAAGCCAATCTGGGGACCAGTGAGGTGCAGTTGGGTGGCGAAGGGGGCCATGTCAACGGCCGAGCGCGCCGAAACCAGGGTGACGGGCAGGTCGACTTGGTGAATGGCGTGGCGAGTGGCGGCGGAGATTTGTCCCGCAGGATTTAACAAGGTACCGTCCATGTCGGTAAAAATGTGTTTGATCATCAGGAGTTCCTTTCCATTTTTTAAGACTTATTATACACTTTGTATGAAAACGTTCTCTATGCTGCATCAGGATAAAAAGAATTTTAAGATATTCCAAGAATGGGTAACTGCTTGGTCCGGAAATAGCGGGAAAGGCCAGCGTAATTAGATTAGATGCGTTATAATGTAGATAAAGAACAACTGGAATTTAAAAAGGGGGGCGCCATCATGGGTCACAAGCAAAAATTGATGTTACTAGGCGGGGTAGCCGTGGTAGCGGCGGTTTGCCAATGGGGCTTTGGCCACCCGGGCGGGGCCCAATTGATTAATACCGTCGCCGGCGGGGTCATCGCCCTGTCAATGCTGGTTGAAATGATCAAGAAGTTGCGGACCGGGGACTACGGGGTCGACCTCTTAGCGGTAACGGCCATCGTGGCGACCCTGGCCGTGGGAGAATATTGGGCGGCAATGGTGATTTTACTGATGTTGATCGGGGGTGACACCCTGGAAGACTACGCCAATGCCAAGGCCCACAGTGAGTTAAAGACCTTGCTGGATAACAGTCCCCGGACGGGGCACGTGAAGGTTGACGGGCAGTTGGTGGATCGGTCGGTTGAGGCGTTAACCGTTGGCCAAGAAGTGGTCGTACGGCCGGGCGAGCTGGTCCCAGTCGACGGGACGGTCCTGGAGGGGGAAAGTACGGTTAATGAATCTTCGTTAACCGGGGAATCCAAGCCCTTGGACAAGGAAGTCGGCGACCAACTGTTGTCTGGTTCGGTCAACGGTGATGCGACGCTGACGATGCGCGTTGAGCGGACGGCGCAGGACAGTCAGTACCAGCAACTGGTGGAATTAATCAAGCAAGCCGACCAAACCCCGGCGGACTTTGTTCGGTTAGCCGACCGGTACGCCTTGCCGTTTACGTTGGTTTCCTACTTGATTGCCGGAATTGCCTGGTGGGTTGCCCAGGATCCGGTCCGTTTTGCCCAAGTCCTGGTGGTAGCGTCGCCGTGTCCGTTGATTTTAGCGGCGCCGGTCGCCTTTGTTTCGGGGATGAGCCGGGCTTCGCACGCGGGGATTGTGGTCAAAACCGGGGCCGTGATTGAAAAATTAGCGACGGCGAAGACGGCCGCCTTTGATAAGACAGGGACCCTGACGAAGGGGAATCTAGCGGTCAGTCAGGTGGTGCCGGCGGCTGGCCAAAAGGCAAGCGAGTTGCTGCAGTTGGTAGCCAGTGCGGAACAGACCTCCGGGCACGTCTTGGCCCAATCGATTGTAACCAAGGCTAAGGAAGCAGGGTTGCAGTTAGTCGAACCAACGGCGATGAGTGAAGTGACGGCCAAGGGGATTGTGGCCACCATTGCGGGCCGGGAAGTAAAGGTGGGCAAGCTGGCGTTTGTGACCACTGATCCGGCTGTTCAAGAGGTCGCAACCACCGCGGTTTACGTCGCGGTCGACGGTCAGTACTGGGGCCGGATCGAATTAGCCGACCAGCTGCGGCCTGAAGCTTCCATCACCTTGCAACGCCTGCAAGCCGCTGGGGTCGCTCATTTAATGATGGTCACGGGAGATCGCCAAGCGATTGCTGAGCGGATTGCCAGTGAAGTGGGAATTACCGAGGTCTACGGCGATTTACTGCCTAAGGACAAGGTCGCCCATTTAAATGACTTGCCCCAGGATCACCGGCCCAGCATCATGGTCGGGGACGGGGTGAATGATGCGCCGGTCTTAAAAGTAGCGGATGTGGGGATCGCAATGGGGGCGCACGGTTCAACGGCAGCCAGTGAATCGGCCGACGTGGTGATTCTGACCGATAATTTGCAAAAGGTCGCCGAAGCCGTGTCAATCGCTGAAGATACCTTAAAGATTGCCAAGCAGGCGGTTTGGATTGGGATCGCGGTTTGTACCGGGTTAATGCTGATCTGTTCGACGGGCTGGGTGCCAACGATCGTCGGGGCAATGCTGCAAGAAGTGGTGGATACTGTCTGCATCCTGTGGGGCTTAAAGGCTAAGCGCGCGGGAATGCTGTTGGAATAGGCAAAAGGAAGCGGGGCACCCCCCGCTTTTTTCTTTTGGGGATGACCGCCCAGCGGACGATTGGCAAAAATAAGAAAAAGGCGTGAATTTCTCAGAAATCGCCGTGAAAATGAGGGTTTTCTCACCACTTTAGAAAATCTTAAAAACTTAGCATGAACCCTATTGCTAATGCGGTCAGGGGCTGTTCGAGAAAGGACCGTTGATTTGCTTGGTTTCAGAAATCCTGTTACGGTATTATTAACAATTACGATAATAAACGAACGTAAAGGAGTAGATGCGTATCGATGCAGCGGTGAGAAAGCTGAAAAATTTTAAGTTGGCCCCCTTTCTGAAGGTCCATGCCCTGATCTACTGGGCGGTGGTCCTTGGGCAATTCACGTGTGGGTATACCCTGGGGATTGCGGGGACGGCCTTTGACCTGGCGCAAACTGAGTTGGGCTTTAGTTCAGCTTGGTTGGGCTTGCTGGGGGCCGGGGCCTTGATTGGGCTGGCCGGCAGTTTAGTTATGGGGAACTTGGCCGACCGCTTTGGCCGGAAGCAAATGTTGATGGGAAATATGTACCTGTTCACCATTTTGGCACTCTTGCAGTTCTTCACGACGTCACCAATGCTGTTATTTTTACTGCGGATTGGGTTAGGTTTGATGATGGCAATCGACTATACGGTCGGCAATGCCTTATTGATTGAGTGGTTACCTAAAGAGCACGGTACCCAAAAGCAAACCAACCTGTTGTTATATTGGGCGTATGGGTTTGCCCTTTCCTTTATCTTAGGGTCCGTGTTGGCGGACTGGCGCTTGTTGTTAGCCTCGTCCGCGGTCTTTAGTCTGATTACCGCCCTCTTTCGGACGGTCGTCAAAATCCCGGCCTCCCCGGCTTGGTTGGCCAGTCAGGGGAAGCCTAAGCGCGCCCAACGGGTGGTCCAAAAGCGGATGGGGAAAAAGTGGGGCTTGCCGAAGCAATGGTTCCACGTGAAACAAGCGGAAGCGGCTTCCTGGCGACTCCTCTTTTCCAAGCAGTACCGGCGGGGAACGCTGGTCGGTAGTGCCTTTTATGCCACCCAAGCCTTTGCTTTCTTCGGGGTCAGCATCTTCTTGCCGGTCTTGTTAAAGAGTTTAGGGGTGGCCAATGCCTTCTTATCGGGAAGTTTGTACAACCTGGCTTTAATCGGCGGGACGGTCTTGGGGCTGGTGACCTTTAACCGGCTTGGTCGGCGGGTCTTTTTAATTACGACCTTTGGGGTATCGACGGTTTGCTTATTCTTAATGACCTTTGGTCGGCAAATGAGCAACCCGTTGTTGTTGACCATTTTCATTATTTTTGCCGTGACCCTTTCGGCGTCCTTATTGTTGGATTATACCTATACAACTGAATTGTTTGACATTAAGGTCCGCGCAACCGGGGTGGGCTTTGTCATTACGATGAGCCGGTTTGGGGCGGCCGCTGGGACCTTTGTGTTGCCAGTAATTATTGAAGTGGCCGGCCCATACGTCACGATGTTGGTTTGTGGAGTCGTCTTATTGCTGGGGACGGTAATCTGTGCCTGGCTGGCGCCGGAAACTAACCCGAAATTAACTTCAGTTAAAGCCTGATTGACTTTAGCGATCCTTACCAGAATTAACTGGTGGGGGTCGCTTTTTTGGTGCCGTTTTCTTGGCGGCTGGACCAGGCTTGTGATCGTGATCGGCTGACCAGCTATTGTTCGTTATTGTTGTTTGGTTGCCGAGGTAAAACCATTTAAATTCCCGTAATTATCGAACGAACTTAATTATTTTAAGTTTTAAAATCCGGGTTTTTAATTGACCCGCTAGCTAGATTCTGCTATTCTTAGCTTGAAATCGCGAATAAAGGATCCGCGAATGTTGTTAATGTTCGGAAATTATGAAGGAGTCGCGTTCATGGAAAAGTTGTTGTACACCGGAAAGGCCAAGCAAATGTGGCAAACGGAAGATCCCGAAGTGCTGCGGGTGGTTTATTTGGATCAAGCTACGGCCCTAAACGGGAAACAAAAGGATCACTTTGCCGGCAAGGGGCAAGCCGCTAAGGCCATTTCGGACCTGGTCTTCGGCTACTTGATTGACCACGGGATTGAAACCCACTTTATTAAGCAGCTTTCGCCGACGGAAGACCTGGTAAAAAAATGCGAAATGGTCCCGCTCGAATTTGTGACCCGCAACGTGGTCGCTGGCCACTTCGCGTCCCGCTACGGGTTAGCAGAAGGGCAAGTTTTAGCGGCACCAGTAGAAGAGACCTTCTATAAGTCAGATCAATTGGACGATCCCTTCATTAATAATTCCGCTGCGGTCGGGCTGCAGTTGGCCACCCCGGCGGAATTGGACCGGATGTGGGACTTGTGTCGGCAAGTCAACGCCTTATTGACCCCGCTCTTTGCCAAGGCCGGCATGCAGCTGGTTGACTTTAAGTTGGAATTTGGGCGCCTGGGCGATGGTCACATTGTCTTAGCGGACGAATTTTCGCCCGACAACTGTCGCTTATGGGATACTGCGACCAAGGATCACTTGGATAAGGATGTTTACCGGCGCCACCTCGCCGATTTAACTACGACTTACGAAACTGTCTTTACCCGGCTGCAAGCCGCACTCAAGGAGGAAGCCTAGCATGAAAGTTCGGATCTTTGTTACCTACAAGCAATCAGTCTTTGATCCCCAGGGGGAAACGATTAAGGATGCGATCCACGCCTTGGGCCACCAAGGGGTCACCGGGGTCACGGTCGGCAAGTTCTTTGACGTGACCTTTGCACCCGAGACGGCTGATGTGGAAGCGGCCGTCCAAGCGATTGCGGACCAACTGCTGGTTAACTTCAACATGGAAACCTACACGTACCAAGTGATGGAGGAAAAGTAATGAGACTGGCGGTAATTGTTTTTCCGGGTTCCAACTGTGATTTGGATCTCTATGAAGCCTTGCACACGGTCTGCGGGGCCGACGTTGAATACGTATCACATAAAGCCACCAGCTTGGCCGGCTTTGATGGGGTGATGATTCCCGGGGGCTTTTCGTACGGGGACTACCTGCGGGCGGGCGCGATTGCGCGGTTTGCGCCCGTGATGAAGGAGGTCATTCGGCTCGCCAAGGCGGGGGCGCCGGTCTTTGGTACCTGCAACGGTTTTCAAATCCTGACGGAAGCGGGGCTCTTGCCGGGGGCGCTGAAGAAAAATGACAGCCAACGCTTTGTCTGCAAGACGGTGGCCTTAGAAGTCGTGAACAACCAGACCCGCTTTACCCACCAATACACCGCTCATGAACGGATCAACTTGCCGATTGCCCATGCCGACGGCAGTTTTTACGCTGACCAAGCGACCTTGGACCAACTGGAAGCCAACGGTCAAGTCGTTTTCCGCTATGCCGAAGAAAATCCCAACGGCAGTTTAAACAACATTGCGGGGATTACCAATGCAGCCGGCAACGTCTTGGGGATGATGCCCCACCCCGAACGGGCGGTGGAAGCAATTTTGGGCAATACGGATGGTTTACGCCTGTTCAAATCGTTACTGACGCCGGCAGCTGCCGACTAGCTTAGCACGCAGGAAGGATAAATGACCGATGAAACAAGCAATGACACCGGAAGAAATCAAGGCGCAAAAGCCGTACTTGGATTGGAGCCTCTCTGAACGCGAATACAATTACATTGCAGAAGAGTTGCTGGGCCGTTTGCCAAATTACACGGAAACGGGACTGTACTCCGCCATGTGGAGTGAACACTGTTCTTATAAGAAGTCTAAGCCGGTCTTGCGCCTGTTCCCTAACAAGAACGCCCGCGTCCTGCAAGGGCCGGGAGAAGGGGCCGGCGTAGTTGACATTGACGATGGCCAAGCGGTCGTTTTTAAGGCCGAAAGCCACAATCACCCGTCGACGGTCGAACCCTACCAAGGGGCGGCCACGGGGGTTGGTGGGATTCTGCGGGACATCTTCTCGATGGGCGCGCGGCCGATCGCCTCACTGGATTCGCTGCACTTTGGCGAGCTGGATAACCCCACGATGAAAATGAAGGTCCAAGACACCGTCAAGGGGATCGGGGATTACGGCAACTGCATGGGGATTCCAACGATTGCGGGGGAAACGACCTTTGATCCCTGCTATTCCGGTAATCTGCTGGTCAATGCGATGAGCGTGGGGTTGATGGACCAAAAGCACCTGCAAAAGGGGACGGCAAACGGGATTGGCAACGCCGTGATGTACGTAGGCGCCAAGACTGGTCGGGACGGGATCCACGGCGCGACCTTTGCCTCAGCGGATTTCTCGGATGAAAATGCGACCCAGCGTTCTGCCGTGCAAGTCGGGGATCCCTTCATGGAAAAATTGTTGATGGAAGCCTGCTTGGAATTGATTGAACAACACGCCGACTGGCTGGTCGGCATCCAAGACATGGGGGCGGCCGGGATTGTTTCCTCCAGTGCCGAAATGGCTAGCGAAGGGCAAGCCGGGATGGAATTAAACTTGGATTTGGTTCCGCAACGTGAACCCAACATGTCGGCTTACGAAATCATGCTGTCGGAATCGCAAGAGCGGATGTTGCTCTGTGTGGTCAAGGGGCACGAAGCAGATGTGCAAGCGATCTTTAAGAACTACGACTTGGAAGCCGTGGTCATTGGTCGGATTACCGCCGGTCACGACTATGTGCTGCACCACGACGGTCAAGAAGTCTGCCACATTCCGGTTTCGACCTTGACCGATGACGTCTTGGAAGAAGCCAGTGAAGAACGCGAGCCCGCCCGCCTAAAAGCGGCTAAGCAAGCGCCCGCTTGGGTGCCGGGAATCAAGGACGCCGGCGCGACCTTGCGCCAACTGTTGGCGCAAAGCACGATTGCTGATAAGTCGGTCTTTTTTGAACAATACGACTCGATGGTCCGGACCTCAACCGTAGTGGGGCCAGGTTCGGATGCGGGGGTTCTGCGGGTGCGCGGCACGCGCAAGGGGCTGGCGATGACGACCGATGGCAATGGGCGCTTTGTCTACCTCGATCCCGAAATCGGGGGCAAGATGGCTTTGACCGAAGCGGCTGCGAACTTGATTGCGACCGGGGCCGAACCATTAGCGATTACTGACTGTTTGAACTACGGGGACCCGACCGATCCAGAAATTTTCTGGGAACTTCACCATTCCGTCATGGGGATGGCGGAAGCCTGCCGGGTCTTTGATACCCCCGTCATTTCCGGGAATGTCTCCTTATATAACGAAAATAACGGTCAGGCGATCCATCCCACGCCGATGGTGGGGATGGTCGGCTTGATCAAAAACCTGGACCGGGTGATCCCAATGGCCGCCCAACACGCTGGCGATGCCGTTTACCTGCTGGGGCAAACTGGGGACGACTTTGCGGGTTCTGAATTACAAAAGCTGCTGACCGGCGACATTGCCGGGGCCTTAGCGGACTTTGATCTGCAGGCCACGCGGGACAACTTCCACCGTTTGTTGGCGGAAATGCAAGCTGGTCACATCGCCAGTGCGCACGACCTGGCTGAAGGGGGTCTGGGGGTCGGCTTAGCCGAAATCCTCTTTAAGACTGAACTGGGGGTTAACTTAACGTTAACCTTGACCAAGGACCAGTTCTTTGCCGAAACGGCCGGGCGGATGATTGTCACGGTGCCGGTTGAACACACGGCGGCCTTTGAGGCGGCCTTAGGGACGGCCGTCACTAAGGTCGGGGAAGTTACCAACAGTCACTGGCTGCAAGTTCGGCTGGCCGATGGGCAAGTCAACGAAAACGTTCAAGCATTGCAAACGATCTGGGAGGAGGCGATTCCGTGCCAGCTGAAATCAAAGGATTAAATGAAGAGTGTGGGGTCTTTGGGGTCTTCGGGGCGCCAGAAGCCAACCACCTAGCCTACCTGGGCTTGCATACGTTGCAACACCGGGGCCAAGAAGGGGCCGGGATCGTCACGACCGATGGCACTGAAATGTATCAGTACCGCAACCGCGGGCTGTTGGCCCAGGTCTTCAAAAATCAGGCCGACTTGGACCACTTGGTGGGCGAGGCAGCGATTGGGCACGTGCGCTATGCCACGGCGGGGCGCCACACCCTAGCCAATGTCCAACCCTTCTTATTCCGCTTTCACGATGGGGACGTGGCCCTGGCCCACAATGGGAACTTGACCAACGCAGTGACCTTGCGGCGGCAATTAGAAGATGAAGGGGCCGTCTTCCAATCTGACTCGGACTCCGAGATTTTGATTCACCTGATTCGTAAGCACATTAAGCAGGGCTTCATTCCCGCCCTCAAGCAGAGTTTGAACGAATTGCGCGGGGGCTTTGCCTTCTTGCTCTTACAAAAGGACCGCTTGATTGCAGCCTTGGACCCGAATGGCTTTCGGCCCTTGGTCTTAGGCCAGCTGCCGGACGGGGCCTACGTGGTGGCCAGTGAATCGTGTGCCTTGGATATTGTCGGGGCCAAACTGCTCCGGGATGTCCAACCCGGGGAACTGTTGGTCATCGACCGGGCTGGCTTGCATGAAGATCACTTTACGACCAAGACCCAATTGGCAATCTGCTCGATGGAATACGTCTACTTTGCCCGGCCGGATTCGATCATTCACGGGGTGACGGTGCATAACGCGCGCAAGCGGATGGGCAAACTCTTGGCGGCAGAACACCCCGTCGACGCCGATATTGTGATTGGGGTGCCGAATTCTTCACTGTCGGCCGCTTCCGGGTATGCCGAAGGGGCAGGATTGCCGTATGAAATGGGGTTGATCAAGAGCCAATACGTCGCCCGCAGCTTTATCCAACCAACCCAAGCCCTCCGGGAACGGGCGGTGGCGCTGAAGCTGTCTGCCGTGCGGGGGGTCGTGGCTGGTAAAAAAGTCGCCGTCGTTGATGATTCGATCGTGCGGGGGACGACCTCGCAAAAGTTGGTCAAGATGCTGCGCGACGCCGGGGCCAAGGAAGTCCACTTGCTGATTGCTTCCCCACCGTTCCGTTTCCCGTGCTTCTACGGGATTGACGTGTCGACCCGGGCGGAATTGATGGCGGCCCACTACTCAATCGAAGAAATGCGCCAGCAGATCGGTGCCGACTCGCTCCACTTCTTGAGCGTGGCTAATTTGATTAAGGCCATCGACCTCAAGGACACTGGCGATGCGCCTTACCAAGGCTTGACGGTGGCCTACTTCAATGGGGATTACCCGACGCCGCTGTATGATTACGAAGCAAGCTACCTTGCGTCATTTAATGCGCAGGAACAACGGATGCGAAAGGAGCAACTCAAGTCATGAATCGGTACCAAGCCGCCGGGGTGGATGTCACCGCCGGCTATGAACTGGTAAAAAAGATCAAGGCCGACGTGGCCTCGACCAAGCGGCCCGGCGTCCGCGGCGGAATCGGCAGTTTTGGTGGGTTGTTTGATTTAGGAAGTTTGAATTACCACCACCCGGTCTTGGTCGCCGGCACCGATGGGGTCGGCACCAAATTGATGATTGCCCAGGCCGTGGGGGATCACACCACGGTCGGTATCGACCTGGTGGCGATGTGCGCCAACGACGTTCTCGCCCAGGGGGCGGAACCGCTCTTCTTTTTGGATTACATTGCGACCGGGAAGAACGTACCGGCCAAGATGGCGGCGATCGTCAGCGGGGTAGCGGCAGGCTGTCGGCAAGCGGGATGTGCCCTGCTTGGTGGCGAAACGGCTGAAATGCCGGACATGTACGCGCAAGATGAATACGATTTGGCCGGAACCCTGACCGGCGCGGCTGAAAAGGAGCAGTTGTTGACGGCTGACCGGCCCCAGGCGGGCGATGTCTTATTGGGATTAGCATCCAGCGGGGTGCACTCGAATGGCTTCTCCCTGGTCCGCCAAATCGTCCAGGAGGCCGGGATGACCTATGCCGACCGGCCGGCCGCCCTTGCTGGCGCCAGCTTCGGCGAAGCCCTGCTGACACCGACTAAAATTTACGTGCCCGCCGTCTTACCATTGGTTCAGGCCGGTCAGGTTCACGGGATCGCCCACATTACTGGGGGCGGGCTACCGGAGAATTTACCACGGATGTTTGGTGACGCGCTCCAAGCGGTGGTTGATCCGGCCACGTGGTCCCGCCCGGCGATCTTTGATTGGTTGCTGGCAGCCGGCGACTTGAGTTTGGCTGATGCCTTTGCAACCTTTAACATGGGGCTTGGGCTGATCTTAGCGGTGGCGCCGGACCAAGTGGCTTCGGTGCAAGCGGTCCTAGCCGCGGCCGGGGAACCTGCCGTTGAAGTCGGTCGCTTGCAGGCCCGACCAGCTGGCGCGGCCAAGCTGGTCATCAAAGGGGTGACGGTGAACGGCACGGAAGAGAAAGAGGAAGAGAAATGAGAGTAGCAGTTCTTGCGTCCGGGAACGGGACCAACTTTGAAGTCATTGCCGAACGCTACCAACAACATGCGTTGCCAGGCGAATTGGCCCTGCTGTTTTGCAACCACCCGGACGCCCCGGTGATGCAGCGGGCCGCTCGGTTTGGCGTTCCGGCGGTCAGCTTTACCGTTAAGGAATGTGGTGGCAAAGACGCCTATGAAGCCCGCTTGCTGCAGGTGCTCAAGGATTACCAAATTGATTTCATCGCCTTAGCGGGCTATTTACGGGTGGTCGGGCCAACGATTTTAGCGGCCTACCCGAACCGGATCGTCAATCTCCACCCGGCCCTTTTGCCGGCCTATCCGGGCTTGCACTCGATAGAACGGGCCTTTGAAGCTGGCGATGCCCAAACCGGGGTGACCGTCCACTATATCGATGCCGGGCTGGATTCTGGGCCGATTATCGCCCAAGCGCCGGTCCCGATTTTGCCGACGGATGATTTAGCGACGTTGGAAGCCCGGGTGCATGCAAAAGAACATGAGCTGTACCCAGCAGTATTGCAGGATGTCTTGACCCAACTGGAAAATGAGGAGGAAAAGTAATGCGTGCCTTAGTAAGTGTATCGGATAAGACGGGATTGGTACCTTTTGTCAAGGGCCTGGTGGCAGCCGGCTTTGAAATTGTCTCCACTGGTGGGACCAAGCGGGCCTTGGATGATGTGGGCCTGCCCACGATCGGCATCGAAGAAGTCACGGGCTTTCCGGAAATTATGGACGGCCGGGTCAAGACCTTGCACCCGAAGGTTCACGCCGGCCTCTTAGCCCGGCGTGATCGGGAAGACGACATGGCGACCCTGGCGGAAAAGGAAATTACCCCGATCGACCTGGTGGCCGTGAACCTCTACCCCTTCAAACAAACGATTGAAGATCAGACCAAGGACTTGGCCGATGCAATTGAAAACATTGATATTGGCGGCCCGTCGATGATCCGGGCGGCGGCGAAGAATTACCGCGATGTGACGGTCGTCGTCGACAGTGACGACTACGACCGGGTGCTGGCGGAATTAAAGACGGCGGGACACACCAACGCGGAATTGCGGGCCGATTTGGCCGCGAAGGCCTTCCGCCATACCGCCGCTTACGACGCCGTGATCGCCGGTTACTTGACCAAGCAGATCGCCACCACGCCAGCTAAGACGCTGACCTTGACCTTTGATAAGGAAGCGGACCTACGTTACGGGGAAAACAGCCACCAAAAGGCGACCCTCTACCGGGATGCGGTCCCAACCACCAACTTCTCC
This sequence comes from Limosilactobacillus ingluviei str. Autruche 4, assembly GCF_000312405.1. Classification (NCBI taxonomy): domain Bacteria; kingdom Bacillati; phylum Bacillota; class Bacilli; order Lactobacillales; family Lactobacillaceae; genus Limosilactobacillus; species Limosilactobacillus ingluviei. The sequence goes on from NZ_HE997175.1 coordinate 142,116, forward strand.
CTGCTTAGCGCCAAGCAACTGCACGGCAAGCAGCTGTCTTACAACAACATCAAGGATGCCGACGCGGCGATGCGGACGGTGCGCGAATTTACGGCGCCAACCGTCGTGGCGATGAAGCACATGAACCCGTGCGGGATCGGGACGGCCGAAACGTTAGAGGCCGCGTGGGACCGGGCTTACCAGGCAGATTCGGTCTCCATTTTTGGTGGGGTAATTGCCCTCAACCGGCCGGTTGATTTGGCCACCGCCGAAAAGATGCACCAAATTTTCTTGGAAATCATCATTGCACCAAGCTTTGATGAAGACGCCCTGGCCGTTTTGACCAAAAAGAAGAACCTGCGCTTGTTGCAAGTTGACTTCAAGGCGCCCGAAACGCCGGAACCTGAATTAGTCTCTGTGATGGGCGGATTGTTGGTTCAAGATGAAGACGTCTTAGCTGAAGACCCGACCACTTGGCAAGTCGCCACTGAGACCCAGCCAACGCCAGAACAATTGCAGACGCTGGCCTTTGCTTGGAAGGCGGTTAAGCACGTCAAGTCCAATGCGATCGTGGTGGCCAACGGTGAACGGACCCTCGGGGTCGGGGCTGGCCAACCGAACCGGATTGATTCGCTTAAGATTGCCGTTAAGCACGCTGGGGAGGCGATTGACGACACGGCCGTGATGGCCTCAGATGCCTTCTTCCCGTTTGACGACTGCGTGAAGTTCGCGGCCGAACACGGTATCAAGGCGATCGTCCAACCAGGGGGTTCGGTCCGGGACCAAGAATCAATCGACGCGGCCAACGCGACCGGGATCGCGATGGTCTTTACCGGGATTCGCCACTTCCGCCACTAAAATTGGGGCTGGAGGAATGATCATGAACAAACAAAATGTGTTGGTAATCGGCGCGGGGGGCCGCGAATTTGCGATCGCCAAGGCCTTAAAGCAAAGCCCCCAGGTGGCAGAAGTCTACTGTGCCCCGGGTAACGTCGGAATGGCCAGCGTCGGTGTCCAAACCGTGCCGCTGGCGGAAAATGACTTTGCTGGTTTAATTGATTTTGCCCAGACCCACCAAGTCGCCTGGACCTTTGTCGGCCCGGAAACCGCCCTGGTGGACGGGATTGTCGATGAATTTCACCAGGCCGGCTTAAAGATCTTGGGGCCAACGGCACGGGCCGCTCAACTGGAAGGGTCGAAGGATTATGCCCTGAACTTTATGAATAAGTACGGGGTGCCAACGGCTAAGCACACTACCTACGATAATGCGACCGCCGCTTTAGCGGCCGTAGCCCAGTACGGCTTCCCCCTGGTGATTAAAGCCAACGGGCTGGAAGGTGGCAAGGGGGTCGTAATCGCCCCGGATCAGGCCAAGGCGGAAACGACGATCAAGGAGATGTTTGCCGCCGGCCAGGACCGCCTGGTGCTGGAGGAGTGCTTGACGGGGCCGGAATATTCCCTCTTTGTCCTGATTGAAAACGGCCAGTACCGGATCTTACCGATGGCCCAGGATCACAAGCGGGCTTACGATGGTGACCAGGGCCCCAATACCGGGGGGATGGGCGCTTACAGTCCGCTGCCCCAATTGGCGCCGGCTGATCGGCAACGAATGATTGATGAAGTCGTTGAACCCACCATTCAGGGGCTGATTGCCGGGGGCTATCACTACCACGGGATTCTCTATATTGGGCTGATGCTGACGCCAACGGGACCGAAGGTGATTGAATATAACGTCCGACTCGGTGATCCGGAAACCCAGGTGATTCTGCCACGGCTGGCCACCGATCTCTTTGATCTGGTCGACGCCTGCTTAAACGATCGTGAAATGCCGGTGATCGAAGAAAAGGCGGAGGCGGTCTTGGGCGTGGTCTTAGCGGCCAAGGGTTACCCACAAGCCCCAGTTCATGGCCAAGCCTTGGGCCCATTCCCTGAAGCGCCGGGGATCGCAATTGATTATGCCAACGTCGCCGGGAGTTTGGACGCCTTGACGGGCGCTGGCGGCCGGCTGCTGATGGTGATCGGCACGGCCACGAAGCTAGCTACGGCGCAACGGCAAGTGTACGATTATTTAGCGCAATTGGATGAACCAGCCTGTGAATACCGTCATGATATTGGTGATAAGGCGCTGAAATAATCTTATAAATACCCTCACGTCAGATAACTGACGTGAGGGTATTTTAGTAGAAATTATGTAATGAAAAAAAGATCGAATCCACTGATAAACCAAAATGTATGTAGATTAGATAAAAATAATTTGGTAAAACTTCTCTGAAGAATTTAAGAAATTATGAAATTTAAGTGAGGTTCGATTATGGATAAGAAACAAGCGATTATTGCCGCTGCTGCCTTAGCTGGAACAACGGTGATTGGCGTTCAGACTGCTCAAGCTGATACAGCTGATCAGCCGGTTCAACTTAACCTTAGTGGGAGCCTTAGCCTTAAGTATGGTGGGCCTGTTAGGCTTAACAGAAACTAGTCGCAAATTTAAGCTATTTAAGTGATGATATTTTTACTGTGTTACTGACATAAACTAAGCTCGATTACCAACTCATTATAATGTTGAGTGGTAACCGAGTTTTTGTTTTACAGGGATGAATTAACTGAAAACGCTCACTAGTTCTGATATGATGAATAAAAGTTTGCTTTATTGGAAGGAGTGGGGAACGTGTCGCGAAACATAAAGATGAAACGGCCGAAGTTTGAAGGGAATCGCAAAGAACAAGTGGCGCAAGCAAAGGAACGCCGGGTGGCATTATTACAACGGGCGAAACAAAAACAGGCTCAGCCGTCAGTTGATCACGCCCCCCAAGTTAAAGCGGCCCCGCAGTCTAACCAACAGGTCCAGCACTTGGAGCGGCAAATCGCAAGTTTAAAGCAACGACTAAATCAACAGACCGCCCAAGCCGCTCGGCAAGTTCAAAAGCAAGCGTGTCAACTGCGTAAACTGCGGCAAACCAATCACCAGTTACGTTTGGCTAATCGCCAACTACGGCATCAAACGGACGCTGAGCTAGCTCGACAACAAGCTCAAAGTGCTGCTGAATTGGCCCGTGCCCAGGAGGCATTGGCGCAAGTGCAAAAAGAACGGGAATTTTTAGCGGCGTGTGGTTGGGATGGCTCAGAAACGATGCATTCGCTTCACGAACGGCAGGCAGCGCTGACGACTTGGTGGATCTTGGCTTACCAAGCATCCGCCCGGTGTTTTTATGAGCAACGCCGGCTGGTTGCCGATAGCTTGGCACGCCAGGAACGATACCGGCGTGAGCGGAAAGAATGGGAAAAGAAATATAAGGCTGCCAAGTAAAATAGTGACGGTACCCGTCACCAACTAAAGCGCTTGAAGCAGGAAATGGCTTGGGAGCGTGCTCAACATGCCAATACTCGGGGCGAAGAGTGGCTGGGGCGCTTGATTAATCACCTTGATCCGACAACGCTAAGTCAATATGATCGTTTGGCGGAATTAAATGAAAAAATGTTGGCAACGTTTAGTGAGACCAGTCAATTGACCCTCGGCGGCCAGCCGGCGGCGCTTAAGTTTGTTTATGGTTACTTAAAGATTGTTGATGATCAGTATTTTATTCATGATGTTAATCATCAACGAGAATTTCCGCTGTTGGTCAGTGATAGCCAACAGCAAAATCCTAAGTTGGCGGATGGGGTGGCAATTAAGGCCCGGCGTGATTTGGCGACGGGAACGTATGCCCTGGTGCGGGTGCTGCCAGTAATCAATCAGGTTGACCACCATCAACAAAAGTTGCGCGCGACGGTCAAACGAAAGCGCCAGCCTGGTCAAAGCGAGCAAGGGGGGATCAAATTAACTCAGCCGGCCCAGCTAGCTTGGCTGGCTCAACAGAAGGTCTTGGTGGTGGGCAATAAGCCGGCCCAAGCCTTTGCGGATGAATTAAAACCGTACGTGGAAGTAAAGCTGATGGATGGTTATGAGGATCAACCGCGGGCGATTTTTACGGCAATGCAGGCGGCCGACTTTGTTTTTATTCTGATCGATAGCGTCCCGCACGCGATTACTGATTATACGAAGACGCAGCCGAGCTTGGCGCCGACCAGTCGTAAGGTTCAAATTTTTCGCAACCCGCGCCGCGAAGCAGGGGTGATTCGGCTTAGTTACTTGTATGCGACCCGGAATGACTAAAAAGGCGGTTGGTGAGCAGGATAATTTGATACACTTAGAAGAAATGACTGTTAAAGGGGAAATGAGATTATGAAGTCTCGGTTTGGCTTAATGGTTTTATTGGTACTGGGGTTATTATTATTTGGCCTTAGTCAAACTGCGTTACTAGTTGCAGCATCCGACACGTCCCAAGAAACGGCCATCAAACGGGCTGTCGTCAAGAAGGGGAAGCTTAGGTACCTAAGGGCCCGTTTTCCCGCCCTATACCAACGGGAATGGGAAATTGAGCAGAATGATGATGGCGACTATGAGGTAACCGGCTTCTTTAAGTTGCGCGGACATTTACGGCATTTTGAAGCGGTCGTGGAAGAAGAGGCGGGCGAGTATCGGTGTACCGATTTTCAACGTGGCTATTGACTGCTTGGCAAATCAGTTGAGCTTGACCAGATTGAGCTTGTATAATGGTAATGTAAGCGATATCTCGGTAAACAGAAAGGGGTCTTTCGATGATTTTGATTAATGTGCACTGCGATGTTGATCCAGCTAAGCGCGACGCCTTTAAGGACTACTTAAAGAACCTAGTCGAAAAGTCGCGCCAGGATCAAGGAAACCTCTTTTACACCTACTTGATTGATGGCCTCGACGAAAATAAGTTTATGATCGTTGAAAATTGGGCGGATCAAGCTGCCATTGATGCCCACAACAAGACGGCGCACTTGCAAGACTTCTTGCAAAACGCCCGCTCCTATTTGACGAAAGATTTCGTGATTCGGATCGCGGAAGTTGCGGAATAATCGAACGTAAAAATCGGTCACTTTGCTTGCTGGCAAGGTGACCGATTTATTATTCCACGACGGTTAGCTTGGCCTTTTCCATCGCTTGTTCACTGAGGGCTTGACCGATCCCAGGACGGTCGGGTACGTGGTAGTAACCATCAACGGGTTGGTAGTGGAAGCGGCCGCTTTGGTAGTTGTCAGGCTTTAAGTTAATCTCGTGTTCTTCGTGGATCACGAAATTGCTAATGGCAGCTTCAACTTGCAGCGTTGCAGCGGTCGCAATTGGCCCGCCACAGGTGTGGAATTGCACCCCGACGCCGTAGGCACTGGCGAGGTGGGCAATTTTTACCGCTTCAGAAATTCCACCGCAAACGCCAAGATCGGGTTGGACGATGCCGACACTTTGGTGTTCTAAGAAGGGTTTGAACTGCCACCGGGTCGTTAAGCGTTCACCAGTCGCCAAGGGGATCGCCGTATGTTGAGCGACGGTCGCAAATTCTTGCTGCTCTAAAGAACTAAAGGGTTCTTCATAGTAATAAATGTTCAGTGGAACGAGGCGCTGAGCAAATTGAATGGCCGCCTGGGGTTCTAATTTGCCGTGACATTCGACGATCAGATCAGCATTAGGGCCAATCGTTTCACGCACAGCAGCAACCCGCTCAACGGCTGCTTGGAGCTGGTGTTGGGATAAGAGGTAACGGTTCGCCACAAAGCGTTGCTCTTCTTCAAACTGGAGCGGATCCAGTTTGAAAGCCGTATAACCTTCTTCCACCGCCGTTTTCGCCACTTGAGCAAATTCAGCGGGGGTTTTAACCAGCCGAGACTGAGCTTCCCAACCGTACTGTAATTGGCTGGCATACGCGCGTAGTTTAGCATTGGTTTGCCCACCTAACAATTCATAGACCGGGACCCCGAGGACTTTCCCCTTCAAGTCCCAAAGGGCGCAGTCCAGGGCACTGATGGCGGAATAAAAGATCGCCCCACCGCTTTTGGCCCAAAAGGTATGCTGATAGAAGCGTTGCCAGTGATGCTCAATTTGCAGTGGATCCTGGTGGATTAACATTTGCCCAAGGTCTTTGAGGGCGGCGACTGCGGCGGTTTGACCATGGCCATAAGCAATCCCCGCTTCGCCAAAGCCACTTACCCCAGTGTCAGTAATGAGGCGCACAACGACGGGATGCCAGTACTTCTTCAGCCGGGCCCAGTGTAGTTGATAGATTTCGACCCGTTGGATTTGCATAGGTTATTCCCCCTTGACCGAAGCTGGCACCTTAAAGTACTTCACGTCCTTATCGGCCGGCTTTTTCGTTAGATCGTGGCCGTAGTACTTAATCATAATCTTAGAGAGGGTCCCATCTTTTTGGAGTTTGGCCAGTTCCTTGTTGATCTTTTTTTGCAGGCCGGGTTCATGCTTGTTGATCAAAAAGCCGATCCCTTTGCCCATCAGGTTGGTCCGGTAGTACAGTCCCTTGGCCATGGTCAAGCCTTGGATCTTACTGCGCTTCATGCCAGTGCTTAAGCCGTAGTAGTCATTTGGAATGAAATCGGTCTTGCCGTTGGCCACGTCATTCATTAACCCATTGGCACTATCGTAGTTGACCAATTTCGCACCCATGAATTGAGCGAAACGTTGGTTGGAAGTCCCGGCTTCCCCTGCGGACTTCTTACCCTTTAGATCACTCCAAGAGTGGATGCCGGATTGGTCTTTGGCCCGGACCAGCAATCCCCCAAAGGAGTATTTGTACGGGGTTGAAAAGAGGTACCGTTTGGCATAAACGGAGGACAGATTAAAGTTCCCGGCAGCTAAATCGGCTTTCCCAGACGCGACGGCGGTTAGTTCACCCGCGACATTCAACTCTTTGAATTCCACTTTCATCCCTAATCCCTTGGCAACTTGGCGGGCGATTTCAACTTCATAGCCCGTCAGGTGCCCCTTCTTATCATGGAATGAAGAAGCATACATATCCCCAGGAGTTGCAACGACCAGGGTCTTTTTATCGTTGGTTGCCGCTTGGGCGGCTTTTAAGTGTTGCCAGCCCAAGGTTCCAGCCAAACTAAAGCCGACCACTGCCGCCGTTGCGGCTAAGGCGGTGAAGAAACGTTTTTTATTCCAGTGCATGATCAAGACTCCTTTAAAAATTTAATGGTTATTGCTTTAATTTTAATCTTGTTGAAAACGATTTCAACAGTTGGCTTGGCGGGTGATTTGTAATTATTTTCACAGTTTGATAGACGAAAACTAGATAAATGTCTATTTAAACCCGTCGGCTAGGAGTTGGCGGGTCAGCAATTTATGGAAAATTATATGAAAAATTAGGGTGACAAAGTTTCTTGTATGAATTTTTCGTCGAATGTCCTTAGAAAGGCGAACATAACAGGGACGAGCTAAGTTTAGTCTAACCATTGCTGAAACGGAGATAAAAAAATAAATTACAGTGCAATTAACGAACAATAAGATTCCTGCTAAGTTCAAGCCGCTAACGATTGGCTAAACTAGGCGGGCCAAGTGAAAGGGCATACCCGGGGTTCCGTTAGTGATTTTTTGTATATAAAATCACAAAATTGCTCATTTTTTTAAATTAGTTCAAATCAGCCGGCGGAACGCTTACAATAATGGCAATAGTTATTGAGGGGATGAAAGCAATGCTGTACTTGGATTTACAAAACGGGGGCGAATTGTTAAAGGACATGTTGACCTTTCAAGCGTTACCGGAATTTTTACAGCAACACCCGCGCTTTGTGGGGCAGACGTTGCTGTACTTTTATTCGCCAGCCCGGCCAACGGTGATTTGTGGGCACTTTCAAAACGTGTACCGTGAAGTGGATCTGAGCTACTTGCGCGCGCACGAAATTGCATTAGTGCGGCGCAATTCTGGTGGTGGGGCCGTTTATGTTGATGCGGGTGATTTAACCTATGTCTATATTGCCCCAGCTGGCGCAGACAAAAACGCGCAGTTGAAACAGTACCTGCAGCCAATTTTAGCGGCCTTACGGGAGCTGGGGATTGATGCTCAAATGACGGGCCGGAATGATTTAACGTATCGGGGACGAAAATTTTCCGGGATGTCCTTTGCCAAGGTCGGCAAGCAAATGTCGTACGGGGGAACGTTGATGTTTGACGTTGATACGGCAACGGCCAGTCACGTCTTGACGCCGTCACCAGCCAAGTTGGCCAACCGGGGGATTCATTCGGTCCACCAACGGGTCATTAATCTCAAGCCGTATTTGAAGCAAGCGGAGTTTACGGTTAAGGATTTGCAAGTGGCGATTTTGCGGCAAGTGGCAAGGGTAAACGACCTTCAAACTACTCAGCTGACCTCTACGGAGTGGGCAGCGGTGCAAACCCTGGCTCAGCAAAAGTATGGGCAACCCAGTTGGATTTATGGTCACAACCGGACCCCGTACTACGTTGATGCCTATTTTCCGGGTGTGGGGAACTTTGGCATTGGTTTTGCGGTACAAGCGCAACGCTTAAGTCAGGTCAGCCTGGCTGGCGATTTGTTGACCGTTGATCAAAGCCAGGCCACGGCCCTGGAAAAAGCGCTCAGTGGTGTCCCACTGGCTGTGGACCCAATCAAAGCCGTCTTGCAGCAGGGAGGCTTGGCAACCGCTTTGGCGCCTTCAGCTCCGGCGGTGTTGGCAGCTAAAATGGTGGCGGCCCGTGCGCATGAAAGCTAAAAAATCCCCGCGTGGCAAAGCACGCCGGGATTAGAAATATGATTTACTTCTTCACCTTATCCAAAGCCGCGCCGATCTGATCGGTCAAGTCTTGGTTGGCAAAGCTGGCGGTGTCGGCTGGGAAGCCGTTGGCCGCCCGGTAGAGGGCGTCTTCAAATTGGCCCATTGAGAGGGTGTTGGCCACGGCAAAGTTGTAACCCAGTTGGTTTTGGAAGTCCACTACGGCTTTCGAAGTCCCGTGGTGGGCCTTACTCTTGACGAGGATGACCAGGTCCGCGCCGCGCAATTTGCTCTTGAGGTAGCTCTTTTGAGTCTTGAAGCCATCGATCACGGTTGGTTCCCCACCGTACAGGCGGATGGTGGCTTCGTAGTCTTCGTGTTCTTGGCGGTTGCCGACTAAGACGGCGACGGTTTGGCCGCTCAAATCAATGCCGGGGTAGCGTTTTTCCGTGGGAACACTGAGCGTGGTCGCCGGTTTAGCACGCTTTTTGGCAGCTTGCTTGGCCGCCGTTTTTTCAGCCGTCGTTGGGTAGGTCCAGCGAATCCGCATGGAGTCCGGATCGTTGGTGTACCAAGCTAATTCAACGATCGAGCCGTTGGTGGCTTGCAAGTTGTCTTCATCTAATAAGAAGGCGTACTTCTTGCCGTTGACCAATAGCGGTTCGTTGTTGGAATTAAAGGTGACCCGCAAGTGCCGCTTATGCTTGTTTACCACCCCAAAGTCAAAGGTTTGAATCTGCTGGGCATCGTCAAACTTCAGGTCACCAAGGTGATCAATTTGGCGCAGGGCCTTGTGGACGAAAATATCGGTCGGGTTGATGTCGGCCTTGACGATCGTCCCGGAGACCAGGTTAAACTTGCGGACGATTGTTTCGCTGATGTGACCAGCTGCTTGGCCGCTGTCGGTCAATAGTTGGGCTCCGGTCAGCTCCCGTTGGACGACGTATTGCCCCTTTTGACTGTTAAAGGGCGCCGGGGCCTTTTTAACATCTTCCTTGGCCAGGGCCGCCGCCATGGGGTTGGCACTTGGCACGGGCTTGGTCGCCTTAGCCGGGGATGGTTTCGGTTTGGGTTGGGGCGCCGGCTTGGGCAGGCGAGGGGCCATTACCGCTTGGGCCTGGGCCAGCAATTGCTTCACCGGGGTGAGCCGGCTGGCCAGGACGGTTTGGTCAGCTTCACTTAAGTCCGCTTCGAGCTTGGCTAGCCGTTTGGTCAGGTTCACAAAAGCAGGGACAGCAGTGTTGGTTTGGTTAATAAAACCGGTTAATTCCTGCGCCAGGCCCTTGAGCTTGTTCAAGGCGGCATACTGATCACCATTCAACGGTGGCAGCGGCGCGGTTGGTTGGCTGATGACCGGGGCAGGCGCCGGCTTTACCGTGGTTGCACTAGCTGGGGTCGGTTGGCCGCTCGGCACGGCTGGGGCCAGGGCGGCCTTCGGTTTGGCGACCGCAGCTGATTTTGCTGGGGCCTGACTGGCGGGTGGGGCGACCGGGGTGCGGCGCGGGGCCGTTTCGTGGCGCTTGATCTGGAATTGGTGCGCCGGGGGTTGGTGGTTGCGCCGGTGAGTTGGCCGGCTGGTCCTATCGACTGGCAGGGCGTTGATCAAGTTCAGCGCTGCTTGCAGAATCGTGCGGCCTTGCGCCAGTTCGGCTGGGCTGGCGCCGATATTTTGGATGATGGTCATTAAATCATTGCGGTAATCGTACATCGCAATTCCTCCTTTAATATAGTGACGCCCCGAGGGGCAACGTAGCGTATTACTTTCATGATACCAGTTTTTGTCAGTGGTCGGGACCAATTTGCCCGAGAAATCCGTGGTCAGCCCCCTACCGCGCCGCGTATAATAAAGAAAAGATGAGGTGAGATGAATGAAAAAATTTTACGGATGGGCCGATCACCTGGCGACCTTTTTGCAGGTCATCAGCCTAGTTTGCATTGGTTTGTTAGGCTTGTCACTGATTTACTTTATGGTCGATGAATTGGTGGCCATCGTCCGGTTAAGTACGCTGCCATCGACGTTAGATAACTACTATGTTCTCTTAGAAGCGGTCGTGACCTTCTTCCTCTTCTTCGAATTTATCGCGATGGTCATCAATATTTTGCGCAATGGCGGCCATATTTCGGTTAACTTCCTGATCGGGCTGGGGATCACCGCCCTGATTCGGTGGCTGATTGCCAACCATGGCAAGGCGCTAGATGCCCTGTTGATTTCCTTGGCCGTCTTGGCGTTGATTGGTGGGACAATTTTATTAACCAAGTACTTACATGAAGAAAATTAACCGGAGAGCTGGCCTGGGGGCGGGCTCTTTTTTAGATATGATAGCGTTGGCGGTATTGGCGGGGAGTCAGGCCGGTTTCGCGTTTAAAGACCCTAGTGGCGGCGCCGGGGCTGCTAAAGCCCAGTTGGGTACTGATCTGGGTAATCGTGTGGTCGGTCCACAGCAGTTCGGATTTAAATTCGTTGATCTGGCACAAGAGGAGATACTGGTGGATTGTCCGGCCGGTCTCGGCTCGGTATAAGTGGGCCAGGTAGTGCTTATCACGCCCCAGGGCCTGGGCGAGTTGGGCCAGGGTCAAGCCGTGGGCAAAGTGGGTCCGGACGTAGCGTTCGATTTGGTTGACCCAGTAATTTTGCCCGGCGTGGGTCAATTGACGACTGTGCTGGACCCGGGTGGTAAACAGCGAGCCAATGGTTTGAATCAGATTGCCCACGCTGGTGATAGACGTCATCCCCTCGACGTACAAACACATCTTATCAACCAGGCTGAAGGCGATTTCCGGGGGCACACCGCCTTCGATGCTGGCCCGGGCACACAGCGAGATGGCGATAATAGCGATGTTTTTTTGGTTGCGCAACTCTTGCATTGCCGTCCGGCCAAAGGAGCCCGACCGCAAGTAGGCATCCAGTCCCTGGTTAAAGCGATCTAAATCTCCATCTTTAACGGCAGCCAGCAGGCATTTTTCCAAGTGGTAGCTGTTGTGGTGGCGGGGCCGCGGTTCGTTTTCGTGGGCTTCCCGGTTGAAACTGAAATCACCGACGAAGTTATTTTCGTAGACGGTCGGCCAGGTATGACAAAGGGTAAAATAGCTCGTCTTACTGAGGGCGACGAGGCGCTGGCTGCTCAGGGTGGGGAAGTGCTCCTGGTAAAATTCCGTTTCTTCCAAGGTGGTACTGCTCATCCAAGCAATAATCAAGGTAGCTTGGGGGGCCGAACTGACAATGACGGTAAAGCATTCCTTGGGGTTGGCGAGGTAGAGGTAGACCCCCGACGCCAGGGAATGTTTGATCAGGCGGGTCAGGTAGATACTTGGCAGGTCGGGCATCGCCGGGGCCTTAAAGCGCTCCGTCAAATGCCCCTGGTGGTCGGCGACAAAGAAGCCGACTTTGGTGGCCCGGTGTAACTCAGTTAAGTATTGCGTTAAATCCGTCATCGTTAGTGCCTCCTTTGCTGATAACGGCGCGGTTTCGTAAACCCTTTTAGCAAATTGCTTATCACAAGATATGATCATTTTAAACAATTTTGGTTAAGTTTGGCTAGTTCTTCACCCTATAATAATCCTTACAAGTAATCGGCCGCTTAGCGGGACAATTTTCAAGAGAGAAGTTTAACCAGACAGGAGGATGTAACGATGACAACGATTGATATACATTTTGTGCAGGGGCTGACCTTGGCCGAACGAGCAGCGTTGGTGACGGGGGCGGATTTTTGGTATACCGCTCAGGTGCCGGGCGTTGAGCGGGTAATGTTTGCTGACGGGCCGGCTGGGATTCGCAAGCCTAACAATGCCCAGGACACGATGGGGCTGACGGAAAGCGAACCGGCCGTTGCCTTCCCGAGCGCGGCCCTCTTGGCCAGTTCCTTTGACGAGGACTTGTTGCACCGCTATGGGCAACAACTAGGCGCCGCCGCCGCGGCCAAGCAAGTCAGCGTCTTGCTGGGGCCAGAAGTGAACTTAAAGCGCAATCCCTTGGCAGGGCGCAACTTTGAGTATCTGTCGGAAGATCCGCTGGTCACCGGGCGGCTGGGGACTGCCTTTGTCAAGGGGGTCCAAAGCGCCGGGGTTGGGATCGCTCTGAAGCACTTTGCCGTGACCAACCGGGAAAGTCACCGCTACACGGTCTCATCCAACGTTGACGAGCGGGCCCTGCGGGAATTGTACCTGGCCCAATTTGAAAAGATTGTCAAGACAGCCCGCCCGGCGGCAATCATGTGTGCTTACAATCGTCTTAACGGGGTGCCAATGTCTGAAAATCAACGGCTCTTAACCGGATTTTGCGTGATGAATGGGGCTTTACCGGGATGGTGATGTCGGATTGGGGCGCGGTGGTCGACCACGTGACGGCGCTAAAGGCCGGCTTGGACTTGGAAATGCCGGGGAAGGGTGCCCAATCAGTTGCAGAGATTGTGCAGGCCGTTAAGGCAGGGCGCTTAGATGAAATGGCCTTAAACCGGGCCGCCCTGCGGGTCTTGCAAGTCATGCACGACTGGGCCCGCCCCGCCCAAACGCCAACGGTTGACTTCGCCGCTAAGCACCAGTTTGCCCGCGAATTGGCGGCGCAAAGCATGGTCCTGTTGCAAAATTGGGACGAGGAATTGCCGCTGGATCAGCCGGCCGAATCGATTGCCGTGATCGGGGAACTGGCGGCCCACCCACACTTCATGGGGCGGGGGAGTTCGCAGGTCAACCCGACCCACGTGGTGACGCCGCTGGCGGCGATGCCCAAGCAGGCCACCTATGCGCAGGGGTACCGGCTGGACCAAACGACCGCCGATCCAACTTTGGTCGGTGAAGCCGTGGCCCTGGCCAAGCGCAGCGACCACGTGGTGATCTTTGCCGGTTACCCAGACGGATACGAAAGCGAGGGGCTCGACCATGACGATATCAACTTGCCAGACAATCAAAATGAATTGATCGCCCAACTGGCGGCCATCCACAATCACGTGACCGTCGTCTTGCAAAACGGGGCGGCCATCACGATGCCGTGGGCCGGTGACGTAACCGCGATCTTGGAAAGCTACCTGGCGGGGGAAGCGGTCGGCGAAGCAACCTGGGATGTCTTAACCGGGGCGGTCAACCCGTCTGGGAAACTGGCCGAAAGTTTTCCGGTCTACTTGGGGGATAACCCGGCAACCCTCTTCTTTAACGCGGACGCGGAAAAAGAAGATTACCGGGAAGGAATCTTTGTCGGGTACCGTTACTATGACACCAAGGAATTGGAAGTGCGCTTCCCGTTTGGGCATGGGATGAGTTACACCGACTTTGCTTATGACGATTTGCAAGTCGAAGAGTTGGCCGATACGGTGAAGGTAACTGCGACGGTTAGGAACATTGGCGACCGGGCCGGTAAAGAAGTCGTCCAACTGTATGTGGTCAACGAAGCCAGCCGGGTGGCCATGCCGGCCCATGAACTGCGCGGTTTTGAAAAGGTCAGTCTGGCCCCGGGGGAAGCGACGACGGTAACCTTTGAACTCGACCGGCGGGCCTTTAGTTGGTACAACGCGGCCAACAAACAGTGGCAAGCTGACAATGGCCACTATGAAATCCAAGTCGGGAGCTCCTCGCGTGATATTCGGCTGCAAGCGCCGCTAGAGTTGACGCTGGGGCAAACCCGCCAACCGGTCATTACGGCCGACAGTTACTTGGATGACATCGAAGCCAGCGCCGATCCGGTGGTGCAAATTGCCTTTGAGCAATCGGGCTTAAAGGCCGCGGTCCAGCCGCTGCTGGATAACCCGGCGACGGTCAAGATCATGGAAAACTTGCCGTTGCGGGTCTTGGTTACGGCTGGGGTGGACGATGCGATCGTCCAAAAATTCTTAAACTTAGTCCTGTGCGGCTAAGGAGTTACGCTGGGGAGGAAAGCCAAGCGCTGGGGGGCGCTTGGCTTTTTAAATGCCCGGAAGGTCATTACTACCGCACGGATCTAGTGGATCTGTGCGGTAGCAATGAAGATATGTATGCGGTAGGACTTCAGTAAAATAATTTTTAAGAAGATACACAACGTAGGTGAAACATGGAAAATCCGTTTCGTTCGCGTGATGGGCGGGCGCTATCAAGCTATGACAACTAATTATCAACGGCCTGAGCTCAACGACTGACCGGGCTGTCCAAGGGACTTTGGTGCAATTCTTCACTAATGGTTGGCAAGCGGGGGAATCTGATTTAAAATGGACAAGTATGGTAAATTACCGAGTATCTAAGAAGAAAGAGGTCAATTGAACATGGCTAAATTAGTTTTAATTCGTCACGGGCAAAGTGAATGGAACCTGTCCAACCAATTTACTGGTTGGGTTGACGTTGACTTGAGCGAAAAAGGGGTCGCTCAAGCCAAGGCGGCTGGGAAGGCCATCAAGGAACACGGGATTGAATTCGACTACGCCTTCACTTCTGTTTTGAAGCGGGCCATCAAGACGTTGCACTACGCATTGGAAGAAAGTGACCAACTCTGGATCCCTGAATTCAAGACGTGGCGCTTGAACGAACGTCACTACGGGGCTTTGCAAGGCCACAACAAGCAAAAGGCCGCTGAAAAGTACGGGGACGAACAAGTGCACATCTGGCGTCGTTCCTACGACGTTTTACCACCGCTGCTGAGTGCCGATGACGAAGGTTCAGCTGCTAAGGACCGTCGTTACGCTGACTTGGACCCACGCGCCATTCCAGGTGGGGAAAACCTCAAGGTAACCTTGGAACGGGTAATTCCGCTGTGGCAAGACGAAATTGCACCAAAGCTGTTGGACGGCAAGAACGTTATCATCGCCGCTCACGGGAACTCCCTGCGGGCGCTGTCCAAGTACATTGAACAAATTTCAGATGAAGACATCATGGGGCTGGAAATGGCTACTGGTCAACCAGTCGTTTACGACTTCGACGAAAAGCTGAACGTATTGAGCAAGGAAAAGTACGACATCGACTAATCCGGCTCAAGCAAGCACAGGGGCTGTTAACGCAGCTCCTTTTTTGGTGCAAAAAAACCGCTGACCGAAGGGGCGTCCTTAAGTCAGCGGTTATGAGGTTAATCAGCCCAAATTTCTTTTGCCAGGTTAAACGCGGACCAAGCGTTAGGCCAGCCCACGTAAAAGGCCAGCTGGGTAATCATCGCGGCAATTTCTGGCTGGGTGATCCCATTTTGCTTGGCCACCCTTAAGTGGTAAGGCAACTGTTCAAAGGCGCCCTTGGTAATCAGGGCGGTGACCGTTAAAAAGCTGCGGTCGCGGGGGCTCAGGCTATCTTCATCGGCCCAGACCTCGCCGAACAAGACGTCATCGTTAAAGTGGGCAAACTGGGGCGCAAAGGCCCCCAGTTGATCATGCCCGGCAGTTTGGTTGTTAGCCATTATGATCCTTCCCTTCTTAATTGCGAGCTGGCAACTGAGCATATTCGGCGTCACTGACGGGAGCCAGCCATTCACTGGTCCCCTTGGTGATTGCCAGGTGGGTAAACCAACTGTCCTTCGTCGCCCCGTGCCAGTGCTTGATGCCGGCTTTGATTACCACCACGTCGCCGGCGTGGAGCAGTTGGGCGGGGTGGCCGGCTGCTTGGTACCAGCCCTCCCCAGCCGTGACCAGCAGGATTTGGTAGCCATCATGGTGGATGTGCCAGTGGTTGCGGCAGCCCGGTTCAAAGCTGACGTTGCTGATGGAAAAGTCGACTAACCCTGCCGGGGTCACCAGCCCGTTAAGGAAACTTTGGCCTTGAAAATACTGCGCGTAGGCGACGTTGGGATCGCCGAAGCCAAAGGGATTGTTTTTGATGGCGGTTTCGTTTTGCATGGTTCCTGACCTTCTTTCATTGGTTTAAGTTCAGTATAGTTAGCTTTGCCGTTGATGAAAAATACTTATTACTAGTGGTTAGTCATGCAAAAATTGAATTAATGGTGTAAGCTAAAGGAAAAACCAAGGGGGCAATTACGATGGAAACCCGTGTCTTGCGCTACTTTTTAGTGGTCGCTGAAACCAATAACATTACCCAGGCTGCCCGCCAGCTTCACTTGACCCAGCCGACCCTGTCCCGTCAGATCCAAGAATTGGAACGGACGGTGGGCCGGCCCCTATTTGACCGCCACCACCACCAACTGCATTTAAATGCGGCCGGCGTCTTATTTCGCCAGCGGGTCAAGGTGATCTTGGATCTTTTAGAGCACGCCCAACAAGAGCTCCAAACCAGTTCAACGGGGTTGAGCGGGACGGTTAACCTGGGGCTGGTGGAATCGGCCGTGGCTCCCTGGCTGTTGGAGCAAGTTGCGGCCTTTCAGGACCACCACCCGGCGGTCAAGTTTCAGCTCTTTAGCGGTGATGGTGACAGCCTGCGGCCCCGCCTCGATCAGGGCCAGGATGATTTGGCGGCGCTGATCGAACCAGTTGAAGCAGCTAAGTATCATTTCTTGGCCTTGCCGGTGCGCGAAGAATGGGGGATCTTGATGCGCGCAGATGACCCCCTGGCCCAGCGAGCGGGCCTGCAGCCGGCGGAAGTGGCCACCCTGCCGTTGGTGATGGGGCGCCGGCCGATTGTCCGGGATGCCTTGGCGGACACCCTGCAACTATCGCCCGCCGAGTTAAACCTCAAGGTCGTCACCAATTTACCGGGCGCCGTGCCCACCTTGCTCAAGACCGGTCACTACTACCACCTCGGCATCCGCGGGGTTGCCACGCAGTATCACGATCCGGCCCTGGCCTTTGTGCCCCTGGTCCCCAAAACGACCAGTGGGCATCTGCTGGCCTGGAAAAAACACCGGCCCCTTTCCCCAGCGGCAACGGCCTTCTTACAGTTCATCACTCCCCTGACGATCAACGGTTAAAATTTGAAGGGAAGGGCAAGCCTTGGTTAAGGTTTGGTAAAGACGCGACCGGCGGCGCCAGAATTTGGTATGATGGGACAATGACGATTACCAACCACGTGCAATGTGGTAAGATAAATGGGATTGATTAAATGTTGGGAGGAAGAAATTTGAAATTTTTCAAAAACAAGGGTCGTACCCCCGAAAAAGCGGCCAAATTAGATGGGGTGGGCATCAAAGAGTTTGCGGCCAGCCTCAAGCCGTTATTAAATAAACGCGAATACCTGACGACGATGTGGCCCTTAGCCGGTTACTTTATCATCTGGCTGGCCCTGACGGGGATGGGGCTGTACTTTGCTTACAGCCTGCTGGCCTCGTTGTCGATGAGCATCATGATGATTATGTACGGAATGATGACGATTACGTCCCTGCTCTTTGCGGTCGGGGAATTCTTGCTGCTGCTGGTGGCCGTGGTCGTGATCTTCTTCTTGTTCTACTGCCTGCAAGTGGGCGTGCAATTTGGCTACCAAGACCGGATCCAAAATTCGGCGAAGGTCTTATCGGCCAGCTCGATCTGGAATCGCTTCAAGCACCTGCGCAAGAACCAACTGTTGCGGCTGGTAGCTTATTCAGCCTTGTTCATCTTCTTGTGGCAATTGCCCCTGCGGATTTTAGCGGGGTTCTTCGCGGGTAATGCGATCGTGGTTAACACCCTGGATGTGTTAAACGAAATAATCGCCATCTGGAAGGGGCTGCAATATTCCCAAGCCCTCTACCTCTACCGGGCTAAGCAGCCGGCATTCTTGGGGCAATCCATGCGGCACGCCTTGACGGTCTCCAAGCGCTACATGGCTGGCTTTAAGTTTAACTACTTCTTGATCAGCCTGCTCTTTGCTGGGGTCCCATCCTTAGTCTGGGGTGGTTTGACCGGGGGCCTGATTTTCTACGGGGTTTATACGGCGACGAACCCATGCATTTGGATCGGTGCGGTGCTGTTGGTCTTAGGGTTTGCGGCAATGATGCCATACCTGACGATGATTGCCCCCCTGTACTTTGAAAAGACGCGGACCAAGGTCCAAGTCGACGCTTTATACACGGATGTCTTCACTCCAGTAGCCGAATTAACTGGGGAAGCTTACCAAGATTAGCAAACTTTGACACCTTCGTTGGGAAACCAACGGGGGTGTTTTTTCTTACCATAATTTGCGGGAAAAACCTTAAATTCCCGCCGAACGTTGACAAATGTAAATCTAATTCCTATACTAAAAACGATCAATAAAGTTACAAACGTCAACGAAAGGTGGGATAAGGATGGCACACGTAATCGCAACGGTGATCGGTCTAGGGTTGATTGCCTTTATTCTCTGGTGGTTTTTCGGTCGCCACGAAGCCGCGGCCGCTGAAGCAACCCTGGCGGCGGATGCCCAGCAGCAAACTGCTTCAGTAATTGTCGATGGGGGCTACCAACCCGAAGTCGTAACCCTAAAGCAAGGGGTACCGGCGACCTTGCAGTTTTTACGCAAGGATCCGTCGGCCTGTTTGGATCGGGTGGTCTTTCCGGCTTGGGGGATCAACCGGCCCTTGCCAGAGAACCAGCTGGAAACGATTGAAATCGACACTTCCCAGCCCGGGGAATTTGAATGGGCCTGTGGGATGGATATGTTTCACGGCAAAGTCATTATCAAGTAGGAGGATTTAAGCATGGCCAAGCAAACAATTATCGTTGATGGTGGTTACCAACCAAACCAGGTTACCTTCAAGCAAGGTGAACCAGCGGAACTGGTCTTTAAGCGGGTCAGCGACCGCGGGTGTGTGCAAGTCGTTCAGTCCAAGGCATTGGGCTTTAAGCAGGAATTGCCATTGAATGAAGAAGTCCACTTCACAATTGATACGACGACCCCGGGGACGTACGGCTTTGCCTGCGGGATGGACATGGTCAAGGGCCAAGTGGTGGTGGAATCATGACGGTGACCAAGCGCTTTTGGTGGTCGTTGGGGCTTTCCGTCCCCTTGTTAGTCAACATGCTCTTAATGCCGCTAGGGGTGCATTTACCCGGGGAAGCCTGGGGGCAACTGATTTTGACGACGCTGGTGATGGCGCTCAGTGCCCGGCCCTTTTTGCATACTGCCTGGGCGGCTTTTAAGCACCACCACGCTAATATGGATACCTTGGTGGCGATTGGCACGTTGACGGCCTACCTTTACAGTCTTTACGCCCTGGCGACGCACCGCCCGGTCTTTTTCGAAAGTGCCGCGCTGGTGGTGACCTTTGTGCTTTTAGGGCAGGTTTTTGAAGAACGAATGCGCAACCGGGCCTCCGATGCCGTTAGCAAACTCGGTCAGTTGCAGGCCAAAACAGCCACGGTCCTGCGCAATGGCCAACCCGTGGCGGTGGCGTTGGCTCAAGTGCGCGTTGGTGATTTGATTCAGGTCAAACCAGGGGAAAAAATCGCCGTCGACGGGACAGTGGTGGCGGGGACCTCGACCGTTAACGAAGCGATGGTCACCGGGGAAAGTCTGCCGGTGACCAAGCAAGCTGGTGATACGGTCATTGGGGCAACCGTCAACCAAACCGGGACGTTGACCTTTCGGGCGGAAAAGGTGGGGGATGACACTCTGCTGGCCCAGATCGTGGCCCTGGTGAAAAAGGCGCAGACCAGTCATGCGCCAATCCAAAAGTTAACTGATCAGGTGGCGGATATTTTTGTGCCCGTGGTCTTGATCGTGGCGATCTTAACTTTCTTGGCCTGGTATGTAGTATTAGCTGCCCCGTTTGCTACGGCGTTAATTTATGCGGTCGCGGTCGTGGTGATTGCCTGCCCGTGTGCCTTAGGGTTAGCAACGCCCACGGCTTTAATGGTTGGGACCGGGCGTAGTGCCAAGTTGGGGATCCTGATCAAAGATGGCGAAGTCTTGGAGCAAGTGAACCGGCTTAAAACGGTTGCCTTTGATAAGACCGGGACGTTGACGAACGGGCAGCCGATCGTTACCGACGTGGTGGGCAATCGGCAGGCAGTGTTGCGGCTGGCAGCCGCGTTAGAGCAGGCCTCGGAGCACCCGTTGGCCCAGGCCATCGTGGCGGCGGCCCCCGGGGCGTTACCCCCGGTGACGGACTTCACGGCGGTCCAGGGGCAGGGGGTGACCGGTCAGATTGCCGGGCAGGCTAGTTGGGTTGGCCAACCGGCGCTGGGACCTGCCACCCTATCGGCTGAGCAACAAATGGCCTGGCAACGGCTGGAAAAGGAAGCCAAAACGGTCGTTGCCGTGGGGCAAGGGTCCCAGGTAGTGGGGTTAATTGCTCTGCAAGATACCCCCAAGAAAACGACCGCTCCAGCGATTGCGGCGCTGAAAGCCCAGGGATTGACGCCGGTAATGATTACCGGGGACAACCAAGCGGTCGCAGAAGCGATTGCCCATCAAGTCGGGATTGACCAAGTTGTCGCGCAAGTTTTACCCGCCGAGAAAGCAACGGTCGTGCAAAACTTGCAAGCCCACGGCCCGGTCGCATTTGTGGGGGATGGAATCAATGATGCGCCGGCTTTGACCACAGCTGACGTTGGGATTGCGATGGGCAGTGGCACCGACATTGCAATTGATGCCGGTGGCATCGTCCTGGTTAAAAATGATCTGCGCGACGTCCCCTTGGCGATTGAACTCAGTCAAAAGACCTTCCGGCGGATTAAGCTCAACTTATTTTGGGCCTTTATCTACAACGTGCTCGGGTTGCCAATTGCGGCCGGCCTCTTTGCCGGCGTTGGGCTGACCCTGAGCCCAGAACTGGCCGGCTTGGCCATGGCCTTTAGTTCGCTGTCCGTGGTTACCAGCTCGGTCTTATTAAACCGGGTACCATTAGTCAATGAACGGTAAATGAAAAAGGTGATGATCCTCCCACACCAAGTGGGGACGGTCATCACCTTTTTGGTTGGTTAAGCTGTTAATCGAGACTGATGTGGTCAAGTAGCGCCTGATTTTCTGGGCGGGCCAGCTTGCGCTTGGCGACCCGTTCTTGGTAGGTGCTGAGCAGGTAACGTTCTTCATCAGTTTCGCCGACCAGTTCAAAGGCTGGGAAGGAGAAGTTTTTATCAACGACCACGTAGGTGTTAAAGCCGGTGTAACCCAGGAAACGTT
This sequence comes from Limosilactobacillus ingluviei str. Autruche 4, assembly GCF_000312405.1. Lineage (NCBI taxonomy): Bacteria > Bacillati > Bacillota > Bacilli > Lactobacillales > Lactobacillaceae > Limosilactobacillus > Limosilactobacillus ingluviei. The sequence goes on from NZ_HE997175.1 coordinate 163,584, forward strand.
CGCCGGTTTCCAAGCTTTGGCCGGTGACCTTCACAAAGACTTCGGCGGAACGATTGCCCAGCCCGGTCAGGTAGGCCGTCATCGTCAAAGCGTCGTGCAGACCAAAGGGGTGATAGAAGTGAATGTCTTCCATCCCGACGGTGGCAACCTTGCGCAAGGACAGGTGCGAAGCGATGATGGATGGTTCGGCGTCGACGATTTCGAGCAACCGCCCGCCAAAGAGGGTTTGGTGTTCGTTCAAGTCGCGGTTTAAGATCCGGTGGGTCGTGATGATCCGGTGGTCGTGAATGTTGTACTTAGTCATAACTGAGGCTCCTCTCTCGTAATGGTGGGGTTAAAAGACTTTCATGTCAGTCCAGTGGGTCGGTAGGTTGTTAAAGTCGTATTCCGCCAGTCCAGCTGCAATTTTATCGCCGGTGAACATGGCCGTGTGGGAGCGGGCCAACATCAGGTTCAATTCATTGTCGGGATGGAATTGCACCATGATGACGGGGATGTGCCAGGCCCAAGCCGCCCCGATTTCAAAGATTGTCCCGCTGTCGGGTTCGTAGTTGCCCTCTTCATACTTATAGTCAGTGATTGCCACGACGACATCGGCCCGTTTGACTTGTCGCATGTCGGTGTTAAACACGGAATCTTGCCAGTCGCGCGAACCAAATTCTAAGCTTTCTTCTTGGTGTTCTTGTGGATTATAAATTCCGTCTGGATCAATCGTGGGATTTTGCTTGAGGGCGGCCACGACTTTTTCAATCCGTGCCTTTTGCTCTGGTGAGAAAAAAGGACTGGCCAGGTAAACCCGGTTTTTGTACATAATGCTCATTCCTTTGTATCATTATTTTGTCTTCACGCTTCATTATAGTTGATTGCCCCGAGGGGGGACAGGGGGCGAGGATAAAAAAGTGTAAATTTCTTTTGCTTGTTGTAGCAACAAAGGAAGGGTTTACAAAAATGTTTGATTTGTAAAATTAGTAATTAGCTCTTGCACAATTAAGGCGAGACGTGTATAGTAATTAATCGTTGTCACCGCGATAAAGCTTCAGCGCTACGGTGGCGACGCCAAGAACTCAAAATTGTTGTTGACAAAGATTTGAGTTCTTGGTAATATATAAGAGTTGTCGCTGAGCTTCAGCGAAAGAACTTCTTCAAAAAAGTTCTTGACACCAACTTGAGAGTTATGATATAACTATTAAGTCGCTGATTTGAAACGACAAACTGGT
>NZ_HE997176.1:0-25348 GCF_000312405.1 Limosilactobacillus ingluviei str. Autruche 4
AACTTCAACCGTCTGCAGCAATGCAGGCGGTTTTTTTGTACCTTCAATTAAAGTGACAAAAGATTATTCATTGGGGATAATATCTCGAGGATCCAGATGATGCGGCACAGTTCTGACGCGAGCCGATGTTGAGCTGGCGCAATTGGAGTAATCTGTAAGTTGCGACAATTGCTGGGATTTGTCTAAAAGATCGTTAATTTGGTATCATAAAGAAAACGCTATCCAAACGAAAGGGGAATCTTATGCTCACCATCACGGGGGCGTACCTGTGTAGTACGCTTGTTATCTTTCTGGTCAGCTTGACGCGGCCGGGGACCCGCCGCCACTGGCGGTGGAACCTGGCCTGGCTGATCCTTTGGTTGTTGGCAACGGGACTTTTGGTCTACTTTGCCTTACCGTCCCGGAACCTGTTGAATATTTTATTAGGCAACGCCATTTTAGGGGGCCTTTACTACGCCCTTTTAGTCGCCCAAACCACCACGGTCAACCTGACGGCCCGCTGGCGCGGTAAAAAACACTCTAAGAAGAAAAAAGTTGTGAACGAACCGGCGCCGGGCTTACCGCGGTGGCTGGCTGGCGCCTTGGTGGCCTTGGCTTTGCTTGCCGGAATGGGGGAATTGCACTCCTACCTGTCATTAAAGCCAACCTGGAATTCGATCACCAAGGTCAAAAGTCCGGCCAAGGAAGCCCCGACCTTTAAGCGCAACGAAACGCCGGTAGCGATGGCGCCCAAGACGGTGTTAAACCGGGTGCGCAAGTCGGCTTCGGATATTCCGCACAGTCAGTACTTCCAGATCGCCGATAATGTCCAGGCGCAATACTACCGGGGGAAGGCCGTTTATGTTGTGCCAGTCGAATACAGCGGCTTTTGGGCCATGCTGCGGGCCGGGAAGATTCCGGGTTACTTCATTGTGGACGCAACGAACCAAAATGCGGTGCCTAAATTCGTCAAGATGCCGTACCGTTACGCGACTAGCGCCTACTTTAATCACGATGCCTTCCGTCAGATCTACCGGCACAATCCGACCTGGCTGACGATGAGTAAACCCCAGCTGGAAATCGATAACGCCGGAATCCCGTACTGGGTGCAAACCGTCTACCGGGCGGAACCGCTCAGTCACCGGCCTAATTATCGCCACCTCCACGTGGTGGTCATGAATGCGCAGACGGGGAAGCAAAAGACCTATGCCCTCAATGAAATGCCGAAATTTATTGATGAGGGGATCACCAGTGAGGCAGCCGCGGAGATGAACCGTTACTACGGGATCGCCGTGCATGGTTTTTGGAACCGTTACTTTGGCAAGCGCGACATTATCAAGCCCACCAATAACGGACCCGAAGACGGGGTGACCTCGATCTTTAACCGCGACGGCTCAATCAGTTACTTTACCGACTTTACCAATCCGAACACCAAGGCCGACTCAGCGATGGGCTACTCAATGATCAACGCCCGGACCGGGAAGTTAACCTTCTATACGGCCAACGGGATCATGGACAGCTCGGGGGCCAAGGAAAATGCTGATCAAAATTACCGGGCCCAACAGTGGCGGGCCAGCATGCCGATTCTCTACAATGTCAACGGCCGGCCGACTTGGGTAATGACGATCCTTGACCGCTCGGCGGCGATCCGGGGGTACTACTACTTGGACGCCCAAGATCAGTCCCTGCACGGCAATGGCGACCGCCCGACCAGTGCCCTGGACAATTTCCGCCAGGCTTTGACCGATAGTGGAGCTAAGGTCGGCAATACGCCAGGGACCAAGCACAAGGCAGTCCACGGGGTGGCTGACCGGGTGGCGATCGTGGCCGCCAAAAACAAGGTGATGTTCACCCTGCAAAATGATCCGACCGTCTACACGGTCGATACCGATGACTACCCGCGGGCCAACCTCATGCGGTCCGGTGACCAGTTGAGCTTTAAAGCTACTTTGGTCAACGGGCAGAGTCTCGGCAACGTGGCCAACTTCAAAAACGAATCCTTGAAATAGCAAAAGCGGTGCGCTCGGTTGGGCGCACCGCTTTAATCGTTAAGAGCGAGATTCAAACGTAATTAGCCGATTAGCATAACGAATGGCGCTGGCAAACCCGAGCAAGAAAGCGTTCGGGTTGTTAGCGATCAGCAGAAAGGACAAAATGATGAGCAGGCCCGCCCAAATAAGGTCAATTAAATCTTCAAGCGGGATCGGTTTTAAGGGTTTCATGGTAAGTTTCCTTCCTATTATGAAATTTGCATGCAAGTATAAAATGACAAAAAGGGTTCTGGCCTTGCTGCCAGAACCCTTTTTTCATCGATAATAATGGACCATGCGAGATTCGAACTCGCGACCCCCTGCATGCGAAGCAGATACTCTCCCAACTGAGCTAATGGCCCGTACAAGCTTTATTATAGCAGGCCATTAGCCAAACGTTAAGCCTTAATTTTGAGATTAGGGAATGACGTACCGTTCACTGCAAGCGGCGTAGGTCACCGTGTTGGCAGGGAAGTCCGTGCTCAACACAATGGTATCGATTAAGTGGAGGTCTAGCAGGTTCAGCCAATCGACCGGTTCCTGGACGGCGGCGTGGAGTTGCTGGTCTAACTGGGTGGGGCTGACGTTGAGGCCGGCAAAGATAATTTGGCCGAGCAACTGAGTGTTGGTCAGCAAAGCACCAGCCGAAATCGCCTGTTGGACGTGCTCATTTGTGAGATCACCCCGGACGGGCAGCCAGGCGACTGGGGTCAGGTCGTAATTAAAATAGCAAATCACCCGCTGACTTCCGGGGGTATCAAAGAATTCGCCGTGGTGGGTGACGGCGAAGTTGGCCCAGTTCGCGATGGCCTTGGCGCTGTGCAGGGGACCGTGGGCCGCAAAGATTGGCTGCAATTTTTCGTCCAGTTGGCAGTCCAGCCAGCGACTGGTGGGCGTGGCAGCCGTGACGGCAGATTGGCCGCTGACGACCAGTTGTCCATTGGGTCAGTAGCAACCCGCGGGCGTGACGACCAGGTGGCCGAGAAAGTTAAAACGCATCAGGCGATCGATTGCCATCAAGCGCTGGGTCGCCGCCTGATCTTCCAGCGAGTGCTGAGGACAGCCACCGGGGTGATTGTGAAAGAGGTAGAAGCCGTCCGCCTGGTAGCAAAGCGCGCGCTGGTGGATGGCAAAGGTGGTTAGCGGCGTGTAGGCCAGGTCCCCCTGGGCGACGGGATCTAAATGACACAGCCGGCCCTGCCTGAGGTAGGCGACCCAGCTTTCTTCCTGGGCCCGCTTGCCCAGCAGCTGTGGCATAAATTGGAAGAGATCTTGGGTGGCGTCAGTGAGGTGGTAGTGGGGCGGGGCAGGCGTGACCCGCTGGGCGGAGATTAAATCTTGCAGGCGCAGGTTGTAGTGCATTTCGGAGAGGGTAGGGGTAGTAGTGAACATTCTCATTACCTCCTAACTGGTTAGCGGGCAATCGGGTCGGGCAGCAGTCGAATCGTGTAGTCGTAGGTGACCAGATCCTGGGTGCAGGTCCAAAAACGGTCGTCTTCACTGGTCATGGCCAGGTACTGGTGGGCCTTTTTGGCGAAGGGCTTAAAGGTCAAGTAGCTTAGGGTAACTTCGTGGTTGACCGCCAGTTGGATCCGTTGCTTTTGGCTGAGGCGGAAATCGGTCTCCAGTTGCAAGTCCTGGTCGACGGTGATCACGATATCGGTAATGTGGGGAAATTGTTCCATAAGGCACCTCCTTAATTAATGAAAACTAAGCGTCACGACGGGTGGGCAGCTGGGCCAGCTGCTCGGTACACCAGCGGGCCAATTGCCGCTCGCTTTGGGGGCCGTGCAGCCACAGAGTCTTCAGGACTTGCCGGTGGTAAGTAATCAGCAAGAATTGGCGGCGGCCGGATTTAAGCTGGCCCCGGTCCACAAAGGCCGGGGTGTCGGCCAGCTGATCCAAATGGGCATCCATGGCGGCGGGCAGTAATTCTTCCAGGGCGTAGTGGGCTTGGACCCGGGTGAAGCGATAACCAGCTTGTTGCAGCTGGCACAGCTGAGTAATTAAGGTTGCTTGCATTGTCAATACCTCCAAATGAAAAAAGTCACTCGATTTTAGACGCACTAAGGGCTTGTCTAAAATCGAATGACTCTTTGGAAGTGGCGACGCAAATTACGCAGCCACGGCTATGTAGGTACGGCTCAAATATAGCTCACGCAGGGTGGAAATGCAACTAAAACGCTCAAGAAATTTAAAATCACCGCCCACGAATAAATAAAAACCCCTAACAGCCTGCGATGAAACCGTGTGAAGCAAGCTATTAGGGAGACGTGCGTGATATAGCTAGTGGGGACTTAACCATATCGTGTGAGCCACGACTTCTTGAGTATAGAGGAAGTTAAGTTATTTTTCAAGGATAATAGGGGCTGCAGGACGATTATTTGGTTGGTAAAATTAGTGATGACTGGTATCTAATATAACTTTATCTGACCCTTGATTATGTATCCTTTCATGGTTCATTATAGTTCTGCTGAGTTACACGACTTAAAAAGAAAGGAATATGAACCATGTATCATTTGTACCAAGCACATCTACAATGGTCTAAGCAAGCCACTCGTACCATTCCAAAAACGTTCTGGTGGAGTTTCGGTTTGGGATTCTTGATTTTTCTGGGTCAAACTTTGATTGTTAGTCTTTACGAAGATTTTGCTAAGGACGCTACTCCTGTTGTGGGAATTGTTGTTAGCTTGCTCTTTGGTTATTGGTTAGTTCGCTACGTCTTTAGCTACCAAGAAGCTCGCCTAAAAGCACCGGTTAAAAATTATCCCTTTTACGTGGGGTTGCAAGTCATCATCTTATGGTGTCTTGCTAACAGTTGGGCGTGGTTTGGCAACCATGGCTTGCATTTGGATTTTAACAAAGGGGCAATCTCAAGCAATCAAGCGGCAATTAATTCTTTTCTCCAACATCCTAGTTCTGGAATCGTGATCACTGTCTCTGCTATTTTCTTGGCGCCGGCGCTTGAAGAGTTTGTCTTTCGATTATTGATCATGCGCCCCCATGGATATCAATCCAAACGAGGTAACTTAATTGCCGCAGTTATTTCTTTAGGGCTGTTTACCTACATTCATGTCATGGGACAAGTACCAGATTTGAGCCACGGCAACTTGCCCGTAACTAATTTTGTTTTTTATTGCGGTCAATATGCAATGATCGGTTTAGTCATGGTTTATAACTACTACCGTTACCGCTCGCTGCTTCTCAATTATGCAATTCATGCGACGTGGAACACCTATTCCGTCATTATTAATCTAATAATCATTTTTTGCGAACGATGAACAATAATTTAGACTGACGCAAACAGGCAGCTGACTCCTTAAGATCAAGGGAGCAGCTGCCTGTTTTTAATACATTATCAATGTTTATTAATCATTTTCGCTAACTTGAATGATATCGCCATCCTTGATTCGGCTTGGATCAATGGAATTACGGAGATCAGCTTCAGTTAGCCGACGGTAGAAGTTACCTTCAAATTCAAGCTTCCAATCATCTTCCTCAAAACTTTCAGGTGGTTCGATGGCTTGGAGACCAAATCTTTCTAATATTTGATTGCCTCTGGCCAGAATGGATTGCATTTTATCGAAGCTAAGGTCACCTTCCAGACTCTGTAATTGTAATAAACCCTGGTGAATGTACATATGACATTCGTAACAAACGGAAGCACAGCCAACATAATGTTCAATTCGTTTTTCAAAGTCGTACTGGTATTTTTCGTGAAGATACAGCCAGTCACCGTCACGGTGAGGCACATACCGTTGGCAAACTGTGCAGTGGTGGTTTGCTGATTGGCGTTTTTGACGTTTGAGGGCATCCCATTTTTGCTTTCCCATGATTCTTCGCGGGGCAACATAGTGGAGGTTACCGGGCACAATCGGTTGTGTTAAGATCTCAACGGCGGCTTTGTTAAGCTGGGACCAATGAGGTTCTTCGACTGGCTGATTGTGGCAGTAGACATTTTTAGCAGCAAAATAACTTTCGTAGCCTTCACCAATGTGATCAAAAAGAACTTTTCCTGTTTTTTGGTCTATGATCACATAGGCATCCAGCTTGGGATCTTTGACAATTTGAAGGTTGGCAGATGTGTAGTTTGTCATGTAATCACCTGTTTCTTTTGCTTTGTTTAGTGTGGAATTAAAAAGAAAACTAGTTGAACGTTCTGGGTTGCGACTGAACAAATTATCCGATGCGCGAAGCAAGGTAAGAAGTATTATAATCAGCAGAACTGGTAATGGCTTTGACTGAATTTTGCATTCGAATTAAGTCTTGTTCATGGAACCGTTGGGCTTGGAAAATTTCTTTGCTTTGTTTATGAATGATAGCTGCCATTTGGGCTTCTTGGATAACTCCGTGGCGACGTACCGTCCCGCTTAATTGGGCAATTTGCTTATTGAGATTTTGAATATTTTGATTAACATCGTTTAATTGTTCAATCTGGGTTTGTTGGTTGATCAGCATTTGCTGTTGATTGGACAGTTGTTGTTTTTGGTTGTTGATCATTTCTTTTTGATTGTTCAGCATTGCTTGTTGATTTAAGGTTTGATTGTGCACTTCTGCTAATTGTTTTTGTTGAAATTCCTGTTGGGCCAACAGTTGAGCACAGTCTTTCCAATTGCTGGCTTGACCGGTTTGCAAGAAGTAAAGCGAGTCGTGAAGGGAACGATTGTCGCGGTATACTGCCGGAAAAAGTTGATAATTAGAAAAGTTGAGGGCGAGAAATTCAGCTAGATAACTCTGAGTTCGCGCAATAGCTGCCTCGATCAATTCTTGATTTTCTGGTAATTTGCAGAATTTCTCATATTCAGCTTGCCAGATTTCTTTTTGAGTTTCATTGATCGAAGTTGCTAACTTGTCGTTGAGTCGTTCCTCTCGCTTTGCTAATTCCGCGTAGGTAGTTTGTGGCACTTCAGGTTTTTGATTTTTTTGTCCGTCATCTTTGTTTCCTAAGAAAAAGATAACTGCGGCGGTCCAAAGTGCGCCAAGTAAAATTCCAGAAAACCATAATAAGATGGTAAAGATCGCTAAGATAATGGCCTTTGCCTTAGATTGTTTCCACATTTTTAAATAATTCCGCTTGGCTTGATTGACCAGTTCTTTGATGTAGCTATACGAATTAGCTTCATCGATTTGATGACGGATTTGTTTAATCTCTTCCATTTTTTGAGCATAATTAGTTCTTTGCGTAGTGTTGACTTCAGCGACGGCGCGCTCGCGAAAATCTTCAGGCTTTTTGTTAAATTGATTTTTTAACTCGGAATATGCCTGTTGTAACAGTAAGTTTCCTTCCAAGATGGCATATGAGTAGGCATACCGGTTAAAATCATTGTCCAACTTTTCCAAGGTTTGAGTCAGTTGCTCCCGGTTCATATTAAATGCTTGTACCATGAACTTCATCTCCCGATTTTAAATTAGGTTACGTTTTTATCACGTTTCCTTCTTAAATTATGACCACATTATACCATCTAAAAATAGGCCCTTTTTGATTAATTTAAAATAGAAAACAGTTTGTTGTTAATTTAATGAGTAAGGGAATCGGTTAAGTAAAATGAAGCTTGCATTTTGGAAGTGATAATTGTTTAATTAACCTGAAAAGATTTATTTTTTGGTGACTTTATTAGGAGGATGAAATGAAAAAGATTTTCTTAGCCAGTTTGATGATGGCCAGTGCACTAGCCCTCGCTGGGTGTGGTCAACAAAGTACGTCGCAAAAGCAAAGTACCCACCAATCGTCAACCAGTCAGCAACAGTCCAGTGCACCTTCTCAAAAGGAAGCAGCAGCTTCAAGCAGCAGTGCGACAAAGGAATCACATGCGACAACCCCGTGGGATAAGCAAAAGGACCAAGAATTGACCGATTTTATTAATCAATGGGCGCCAACGATGGGGCAAAGCTATGTGAAATATGATGGTGTTAACCCACTCCATACACACCCCGGCTTAACATATCCAGATGGGTTTAATGTTGCTACTGTTAATGACGAAAAGGTTTCGATGGGGTGGGCACCAACGGGTGAAGGTCCCTACAATTATAATGTCGTGGCAATGTACAATTACGACTATTCTTCCCACTTTGCTCAGCACATTACCTATGCCTTTGCCTTCCACGATGGGCAACCAGTCGCCTTGGTTGATGAAATGACCAACGGCTATCCAATTTTCCACCCAACCAAGAATGCCGATGTGGCCAATGCTTTTGCCCGGATTGCAGCAGAACAAAAATAAGTAGAGCTTCAAGAATGATCGTATAGTTGTAAAAACTAAGCATAGTTTGAGACTGGGAGAAAAGTAATTTCTCGCCAGTCTTTTCTTTTGTCTGTTTGCGCTCGGCAAAGGTTTAAAGCCATAAGTCACTAGTACGCTTATTATTTACTTTTATGCTGTTTGTAGTTTCCGCTAAAAGAATGTTATTGCGCTGGTAGTGTTAACTTAATATTTACCGTTTGATTGGAAAATCTGATCACCAGCTTAAAAGGATCGTTTGTAGAATGAACGGCAGAGATGAGAAAGAGAAGGTCGTTAGTCTTATTCAAAAGCTGTTTTCACAAAGAATAAATGAATGGAATGGAGCAAAAAAAGTTTAAAATATGCTTTCTTTTTGAATTAAGTCCGATTATAATTCACCATAAAAGGCTACTTACTAAGTATTATTATTAGTTTACAAAGAAGATGGCGTCATTTTGTTGGCTAGTACTGGTGAATATGAGGCAATGGAGTTGAAAAGAAGTGAAGGTTTGGTGATCAAGTATGGAAGAAAAGTATTGTGCGCATTGTGGGAAGAAAATTAAAGCCAAGGCTAAGTTTTGTCCGTACTGTGGCAAAGCTCAACCGGACTTTCAAACGAATAAGTTGGGCGCATCAGCCAAGGAGTTAACTGAAAAAGTAACCAAGGGTTTGAGTGGCCTTAATTTTTCAGGTTTGAAAAATTCTCGGTTTAAAGCTTGGTTTACCAAGAAAAGGGTTGCAGGCTTAATCGCGGTTTTGTTGGTCCTTTTTGGCGTGCAACGGTTCATTAGCAACGGCGGATTGTTTGCACCGAAGACAATTTCGTTGAGCCAACAGGTAAAGCAACCGGGAAGTCACGTTTGGTATGACGTGAAAGGGACCGCTAGCAAAGATGCGGTAATTAAGACCATCTTCGTTGTAGGAAGCGGCAAACTTACGGCGTACCAAATTCAAGATAACGATGTTACTTTAGGGAGAATCAGTAAGCTTTCCAAACGGCAGACAATTAAGTTAGCGAAGGAACAGGATAAGAAATATTTTGATATTTCAGCAACTGAGGTCCAAAATTGGCTTGATGATAAGAACCAAGTTGGACAACAAGATGATTTCTTTGGTGACGATGATGTAATACGTTTTCTTAAGGGAAGATATGACGCTTTGGGCATAAAGGTTAATAAACAAGGTAAGGATTTTTCAATGGGAGGAGTGCCACATTTTTCTAATCCTCGTTTTTTTCCACCATCAGTTGATATTGATGGGGTTCCCGATTCATCAGGAGAAGAAGAACATGAACTTTTCATTAATACTGAAGAAGAAAGCAATGAGACTAAAGAACTTTTTATTAATAACATGGCAAAAGGCCTAATTTATAACATTAAGCATACAAAATACCATTCACCGGATAAGAACAAGGTGTCTTTTAAGGATACCACTGATGCATCTGGTAATAAGGTGGTAGGTCAAAGATTAACGTATCAGGCAATTGACTATTTTGATACCAATAGTAGTACAAATAGTCAGATTTATAACAACTTGAATAAGAAACAAAAGCAACTTCTTTTTGATATCTATTACGGAATTCCAGAACAAATATGGGCGGAAGGTAAAGCAAAAGGACTTGATGATGAAAGCATAGACCATCTTGATGATAAACGACACCTTAAATTGATCCAAGCATGGACTGCATTTGATAACTCTTTAGACACTAAGAAATTAACTAAAGGTATCTTTGGTTACCATCGTTGGGATAAAGATGTAACAATTACAGGAACGTTATCCCAACAAATTTATAATCAACGATTTATTGGTTACTACGGTGGGGAAGGTGAGGTCCTTACTAAGGCACAAACAAAACACCAAAAAGCTGTTTTCCCGGAACCCGATAAGTAAGGAGAGGAGTAAGGATGGAATATTGTCCAAATTGCGGAGCAAAACGGCACGAAGGGGAGGCATTTTGCGCTAATTGTGGTTACAAATTTGAAGAAGCAGTAGCCCCTAAGTCCAAAGTGACTCACTCCCCATCTCCTACTCCAGCCGAAGTGACACCACCAAAGATTAAAAAGGTGACTCGAAAGCATTGGTCAAAAAAGTGGTTAGTGGTCTTAGGATTAGTTATCTTGTTGGGAATCTTAATTGGTGGCTGGTTTATCTTTCAAAAGCAACAGGGGAGTAGTTCAGTTAGTTCAGAATCTTCACCGGCGACGCAAGAAAGCAGTCAGACTTCAACCACTAGCTCAACGCTGGCTAGTGACGCGAGTCAACCAATGGCAACGGATCTCTCAAGTTTAACTCCACAGGAAGCCGCTGCTGGGATTATTACGCTTGGAGCGAAGTCAAATAAGGAATGGGGTAAATTGCTGGCGTTGAAGAGGCCTATTACCTTGCAATTGGGACAGTCCGATTCCCAACGCTTTTCCTCGCCGGGTGCCGGAGTCTTTTACCAAATTGAGGTTGATGGAGCAGATGCTGCCGGTCAAACTGACGGCTACACCATGGAAGAAGATGGGAGCAGCATCTACCTGTATGCAGGAAAGCCTAAGGAAAACGCCAAACCATTTAAGGTTTTGCAGGCGGATGAGGTAGTAAAGGCAGTTGATGCTGGAAAGACAAATGGTTTGGAAAACCAAGTGACGATTAATACGGATAGTTAATTAGCAAGAAAGGCACTCAGAAATTTCGGGGTGCCTTTTATGCATGCCAATTACCCTTTTCTTAGCCAACTTCTTGTGGTATTATCGATCGCGTTACTAAATGTTACGATCTGGCTAGGTCCTTGGCGGCCTGCCACGCAAAAAGAAGAGAAAGGATCTACCATGCACTTTTCACTGAAGAAAATCAGGCCCCTCTTAGTAGCCCTGGGCGTTGCCTTGCTGAGTCTAACTGCCATTCCGGTGCTCAGCCACGCCCAAAGCACGCCTTACTGGATGCGGCCGTCATAAAAACAGGCCTACCCGGACGTGAACAAGCACCCAGGGATGTGGATTTTGGTCTCTAAAAAGACCGAACGGACCTATTTGATCGACCACGGTAAGGTGCTCTACACCATGCTGGCTTCGACCGGGACGAAGGGCGCCAATGCCACGCCGACCGGGACCTTCCAAATCGAAGCCGAACGGGGGGATTTCTTCTACAACCAAAGCAGTGGGGAAGGGGCTAAGTACTGGGTTTCTTGGAAGGACCACGGGATTTACCTCTTCCACAGCGTCCCGACCGATGCCAACGGCAACTTCATTAAAAGCGAAGCCAACCAGCTCGGTAAGAAGGCCGCTTCCCACGGCTGTGTCCGCCTGTCGGTCGCCGATGCCAAGTGGATGTACCAAAATATCAAGCAAGGAACCAAGGTCGTGATTTCTGATTCGGGTAACCTCAAACAGCTGATCAAGCAAAATTCGTAAAAATAAGCTTCAAAAGGAAAAGCAGCTCCTGCACCAGCTTTGGCGGGGAGCTGCTTTTTTTGCGTTATTGATCCGTCGGACGTTCCGCGACCTTGAGCAAGTCGAAGAACAAGCGGCTGTATTCATCACTTTGGATCGGGTCCAGCCGGTCTAATTGTTGATTGAGCAACTGGCGCTGAGGAGAAACGGCCGGGGCCGCTTCGGTCGTGCCTTCCACCAGGGATTCCATCGAGACGTTCAATGCCTTGGCAATCCGGTAGAGGCTGCCGGCCCCGATTTGCTTGACGACGCCCCGTTCGATTTTGGACAGGTAGTTAATCGTCATGTCGCTGAGTTCGGCCAGTTGTTCTTGCGTCATGCGAGCAGCGTGGCGTTGCGTGGCGATATTTTTTCCGAGGTAGTTGTTCATTTGATTGTCTCCAATCTTTGGTTTTACCTCAAGAATAGTGGTTGGTGCTTAATAAAATAAGTTCTTAAAAGGTGAATTAAACATTGTCTTTATTTGGTCAGTTGCAAGTAGTATCATTAAAAATGTAGCCAAATATGGTCATTTAATGACCGAGAAATAAAAAATAGGGGAGTGATAGCGAAGGTTGCGCCGGTAGCCCAAGAATTCATGAAGAAAAAGCAATTTTTAGGTAAAAAGTGTGAAGGTGCAACTTTGGGGGAAGGACAATAAAAATTTCTGTGACGGAGATTTCTATGTAGCAACTAAATAGTCATTTTCGTAAAAAGATAATTATTTAAGCTATTGTTCAATAATTGTAAAAATGCTTTTCGAGAGGAGTTTTAAAATGACAAAACAAAATAATCGAAAAAAGGGCGAAGTTAAAATGCTCTTAGGCTTAACCGGAACGGCTGCCGCCTTAGCCGGTGGCGCCTTAGTTTCGACTAATGTTGCTCACGCCGACACGGTCGATCAACCCAGCCAACCAGTCGTCCAACAAACTGCTACCGATCCAGCCCAAACGGCCAAGGACAACCTGCAAACGGCTCAAACCAAGGCTGATCAAGCCGCTCAAGCGCAAAACGAAGCCCAAATGGCTTACGACCAGGCCCAAGGCCAACTCAACCAGGCCCACCAAGCGGTTGCCAATGACCAACAAGCCGTGCAAACGGCTCAAGACCACGTCAATCAAACTTCCCAAGCGGTCCAATCCGCTCAAGCTGGTGGTCCGACGGTCACGGCTGATCAAGTCAACCAAGCTTCCCAAGAGGTTGCCCAAGCCCAACAAGCCGCTAACCAAGCTCAACAACAAGTTGATCAAGCGGCGACGGCCGTCACCCGTGCTCAACAAGCCGTGGACCAAGCGCAAGCCGGCAACAAGAACACGGCCGCGCAAGCTTCTCAGGCCGCACAAGAATATCTGCAAGCACAATTTAAAATGGGGCAAGCCGAACAAGACTTTGATCAAGGCACTGATGGCACTGACAACTGGGTTAAAAACGCCCACCACTGGACGCCGTCCGAAGAAATCAATAATCAACAAGAAGCTAAGTATCTTAACCAACTTTATCAACAATCACTTCGTGATCATGGTCAATTAACTTTACCATCCAACCTCCCTTCAAATGCTGATCTTGAACAAGCGATGGACGAATATCGTGATCAAATGTCAAGCCAAGCTCAAGACCAAGCCAGCGTTCTCCGTGGCAAAAACTTGACCTCTGCAGAACGACAAGCCGTTGAAGCCAACGCTAAACTTCTTGCCGATTACTATAATCATGACACCGCTAATGCTCTCAACGACGGTCAATGGGATGCGGCTGCCATGGCCAACAGCTTCTATCCTGGTCTGAGCAAGCTCGACGCTTGGAAGTACTATGCTAATCAGTTTGGTGCCGACGGAGCCACTGATCCTAACCTCAAAGTTCCGGCGCAATACAAAAATGTCACCGACTACTACGATCACAACCTCACTCCGTGGTCCAAGTCCTTGACTTGGCACTCCACTGCTAAGGATCAACAAGAACTCCTCCCTGAAATTGCTGTTAAGCATGCTGATGGTTCTGTTACCTACGACTTGTCCAAACTGAGCGATCAACACCTGATTGAACTTAATCGATTTGGTATGGACATCCTCAACCAAATTCGTCTTCGCCTTCCAAATCCTAATGGTGTGGGCGCATTTGTTGGCTTTAATACCGCTATCCTCGATGCCGCTAAGCACGCCGCTCAAGTCTACACCCAGGACAACTGGCACTACCTTGACAAGGGCGATCACGATACTCGTGCTTTAGCTAACAAGGATAACGTTTGGGCTTATGGCGAAAACGTCGATGCTCGTCGCGACAACTTCGCAATCAAGAGCATGGACGACCTCAAACACGCCCTTTGGCTCAATTTACGTGAAGGTCTCTTCAACGATGGCACTTCCAACTGGGGCCACACTCACAACTTCTTGGATGCTGGTTTTGCTGCCTTTGCCTTTGATAACGTCACTCCGCAAGGTTGGTGGCAAAACTGGGTTCGTTCTGGTCAAATGCACTTCTTGACTTCTAATGGTGACTACGGTGTCGGTGCCGATTCCACTAACCTTTATCACTTGGATGGCAATGACGATTATAAACGGGTGTCTGTTTCAGTTGGTTATAACAACATTTCATTGGAGACGCCTAGTGAAGATAATCGCGCCAACGACCATTTAAATCAAGCTTTCAACAAAGCTGGCATTTCTTCTGCCCAACAACAAATTAAGAATGTTTTAGCTCAACAAGGTCTTAAAGATGCTCTTGACATTTTAAACGACGCTGTTAAACAAGATGCTCGCAACAAAGCCGCTTTAATTGCTGACGATTCTGCTGGCTATCAAAAGCTCCAACAAGCTCTCAAAGAGTTTGAAGCCGCTCGTGACAAGTATGCCTCTACGCCTGGTGTTGGTGCTTATATTTGGGACAGCTGGATGGTTGAACCAATGAAGACTCATCCGGTCACTACCAACAGTTCTTTGGACAAAGCTCAAAAGGATTTGAACCAAGCCCAAGCTAACAAAGCTAAGGCTGATCAAGCCCTCAAGGATGCTCAAAAGCAACTGACTGATCGTCAAGCTCAGCTGAAGGATCTGCAACAACGGGCCAAGACCCTGCCGGAAGCCCAAGCTGATTACGCTAAAGCCCAAAAAGCATTAGCTGACGCGCAAAAGCAACTGGCAGCTGATCAAGAAGCTTTGCAAACGGCCCAAACCAACCAAGCTAAGGCTAAACAAGCGTTGGCCGCTGCGCAAAAGAACTACCAAACTGCTCAAGCTGACTTGGCTACGGCGCGTCAAGCTTACGCTAAGACGCAAGCCCATGACAACCTGAACAACCAGGTTGCCCACCAAGCTGAACAACTTAACCGCAATGATCACCGTACTGGTAATACTAGTGCTCAAGCCGGTACTTCTATGACTGTTTCCGTAGTAAATGGTGCTTCTCATGTTGCCGCGGCTGCTGGCAAGGTAGCCCAAGCAGAAGTAAATCATTTGACGGCAACGGCTCAACAAGCGGCTGGAGCAGTTAAGGATGCTAAGTTACCACAAACTGGGGCTGCGCAAGCTTCTTCCAACTGGGCAGTGCTTGGTTTGGCTAGTCTGCTTGGCTTCATCGGTTTCGGTGGCCGCCGCAAGTTCCGCGCTTAAATTATTTGTTTCACTGTTGCAGAGATAAAAAGGCTCCGTCAAACGACGGGGCTTTTCCTGTTCGCGGCGTTGGTGAGTGGGGTGAACCCCGCAAATTGGAGAAAATCGTGGTCGATGGCCCACCGCTGCCGGTATTCTACGGCCGCTAACTTACCAAGCGCTTGCTTGCTAGCCCGGAAATTGTAGTAGTCGATGCTGTGTTGCAAGGCGGCTTTGAGGGTTGCGTAGTCAGGATAACGATGGTTGTTGACGGTCAGGACTTTTAGCTGGGCAAAGCAGCTTTCGACCGGCGCGTTGTCCAGACAGTTGCCTTGGCGGCTCATGCTTTGAAAGACGTGATGGCGTTTCAAGTAGGTTACAAAGCGGGCATGCTGGTACTGGTAGCCACGGTCCGAATGAACGGTCATTCGATAGGGGAGGGCGGGCCGGTAAGTGATTAGTTCTTGCACAGGGCTTAACGCTAAGGTCACCGTGACCACGGGGGCGAGTTGCCAGGTCACGATTTCCATGTTAAACAAGTCGAGGCAAATTGCGAGGAAGGCGCGCTCTTCAATGCTTTCGTGGCCCCAGCGAAATTCGGAAATGTCAGTGACGATTTTTTGCAAGGGCCGGTCAGTCTTAAAACGGCGGTGGAGTCGGTTGGGGGCGATTTGGCCAGTATGCCCCTCAAAAGAATCAAACCGATAGCCCCGGCCGGGGTGTTGGTAGAGGGTGCATTGCCAAGCGTGCTCTTGCATGATGCGCAGGACGCGCTTGTGATTGATGTCCCAGCCCAGCCGTTGCAATTCAGTGGTTACCCGTCGGTAGCCCATGTCGGGGTAGTGTTCGTGGTAAAAGGCGATTTCGTCGATTAAGGCGGGATCATCCTGCCGGTACTGGCGGTGGCGGGCGTCGTAATAAGAGCTGCTGGCAATTTGCGCGGCGGCTAAGAGGTCCTGAAGCGGATAGTCAGCGCGCAGCTGGTCGATCAATTGCGCCTTGACGCGATTGGTAAGCGGGGGCGTTAAATGATGGGCCGTACAAGCGGCGGTAAAGGCGATTTGGGCGGAAGAAGCAACCATGACAAAAACCTCCTTTGAGCAAGCCAGATAGTGGAACGGACGCTTTTGCTTCAGTGTAGGCCGGATCAAAAAATTTTGCGAATGTTTTGGATTATATGAGTGATTAGGGAAGGGAACAAAAATGAATAAGCTGAAAGTAGCCTCAGTTGCAGTTGCCATGACGGTCTTGGGCCTAGGCTTAGCGGCGTGTGGCAATCAGACCAGTAAGGATTCTGCGCCTAAAGATACCAGCAGTAAGGTAGTCAGCACCAGTAGTACGAGCAGTGCCAGCGCAACGGCTTCAAGCAGCACTAGTTCGACGGCGACTTCAACCCCGAAGGATACAACGGTGGATAACAAGACGGTTGGGGTAATGGTGGCGTTGCTTGAAAACCCAGATTGGTTTAAAGAATACCTCAGCAGCGGTACGATGCACTATGGTAGTAATTACAATAGTCCTGAAGTACAGGGCTTTAATTATTTGACTACGAATGGTGATCAGTTAAGCTACATTTTCTTTAAGCAGGAAGGCAACAACGTGATCATCAAGCAATGGACTGACGAAGGGGCCGACATGGTGGCTCACGGTCACTATGAAACCACAACGGTCAGCTTGGACCGCCTTAAGCAGGATTACTACGTGACTGATGCCCAAAAGGCAGAAGTGCAAGGGTATGTGAATGAGCTGAAGGAATAGCTAATGGCGATGGTATTAGGGAGACTGGTATGGAAAATTATGATATTGATAAGGACTTAAACAAGTTATTGAATGAACCGGGAATGGATGATGCGCTTAAAGAATATGGAAATAAATTTTTTTGGTCGCGGCTTTTAGGATATATTCCAATTGCACTACTTGTAATAGTGGTTTTGATTTCTACGTTTTGTATTCGATGCTGCCCGATTTTATTCAGTGTTTTTGTTTTAATATTAATATTTATTTTTATGTTAAGGGTATCTTATCTGATGAAGAGAGGGATAGAGAAACGTTTCTTTGCAAATATTTCTTATATTAATAATGATATATACCAAAAGATGTATAATAAACGGCATCGTTACAATTGGGAGTACTTGACTTATATCTTAGAAAACAGGATTCAACAAAGTGAACACCAAAATGATGTTTTTAAGAAAACAATAACGATTGTACTTACTTTGTTGGGGATAAAAGCTTTATATTCTAAAGTTAATCTTTGGAATTTGATTTTTGAAAATACTAAATTAAGTTTTCAATCAGCTCTATTACCGGCTGTACGCATTGGAATGCTTTTACTCGTTGTGTCGGTGTTCATTGAAACCTATGACTGTTTAATTAATAATTCTGTAAAATTAGAAAAGTGGTATGTCCTTTTGAATCATGCGAATAAACTCAAGATTGAGTCAAAACGGAGCCAAAACTAAATCTGATACAAAGAAGTTTGTTTAACGAAGCATCCCCGCTTAATTGTTGGAGCGGGGATGCTTTTTTTGTTATGGCAGTTGTGACGCGATGAGGATATTGGGCGAAAAGCGTAGGAAGCTTACCTTGCTTCTTTTATGGTTATTCATCGCATGGCCATATTAGGCTATAATTGAAGTGTGACGATCAGGAACCAAATCGGGTGAAAGAACGCTTAATAAACGCTTGGTGGTTATCACAAGGGGGATAGTTTCAGCCATACACGCGAACTAACGGATGAAATTGAATACAGGTCATGTTCGGTGCTTTTTGGAAAGAGGAGGAGATAACTGTTAATTAAAATATCGAACAATGTGGAATAACGCTCTCTAATGTCCGTGAGAAAGACAAAGTGTAGGATGGACATTAGGGAACTAGCTAACCAAAATAGCCAGCGTCATGCCAGCGAAAAACTTGCTAAATGAAGGGAACGGTGAGATGATTAAAGTGTTAACAATACGATCGCTTGATCGGTTTATTGGAACTTTGACGATCTCACGTATCTTAATTAGCGGTTTGAGAGGTGGTGACGATGATGTTGCGCACGCAAAAGGTGAAGTTATATCCAAATCAGACGATGAAAAAAGTGCTCGATAACCTGTGCGATTACCGACGCTACTGTTGGAATCAAGGTCTGGCTCTTTGGAACGATATGTATGATGCTTCAGTGATTCTTGCTGATAAGAAGCAACGTCCCAATGAACGCAAGGTTCGGGATGAATTGGTCGCTAATAAGGCTGACTGGCAGTTTCAACTGTCGGCGCGCTGTCTGCAGTTGGCGATTTCTGATCTGGGTAAAGCGTGGCAGAATTTTTTTGACCGGGCCCAACCAGATTGGGGCAAGCCCCACTTCAAATCGAAAAAGGCCCTCCGCCAGGGCTTTAAGACCGACCGGGCCAAGCTGGTCAATGGTCGCTTGCGCCTTGACAAGCCGCATGAAGTTAAGGAAACCTGGTCCGACATTAAATTCAAAGGGGCCCGCAACTTGACCGGTGAATTGAAAGTCGTGTCGATCTACCGGGAAAACGGCCAGTACTGGGCGAGTCTGCCCCTTGAAGTTATGGTGCCAGCAAAACCGAAAACCGGTGTCAAGACGGCCGTTGACGTTAATGTCGGCCACCTTGATTACACGGCAGGGCGGGTCAATACGTTGCCCAGTCACCTCCAGAAAATCTACAAGCGGATCAAGCATTACCAACGGGTGTTAGCCCACAAGCGCAAGGTCAACGGTCGGTTGGCCACCCAAAGTAAAAATTACGCCAAAACGAGAGCCAAGTTGCAGCGTGATTACCGGCGGGTGGCCAACGTCCAGCACGACTTGATGCAAAAATTCACGACCCAGTTAGTTAACACTTACGATCAGTTCGTGATTGAAGACCTCGCCGTCAAAAAGATGCAGATGAGTCATGTTACGGCAAAAGGGCTCCAACGTTCCATGTTTGGATATTTTCGTCAGGTTCTTACCTACAAGTGTGACTGGTACGGGAAAACTTTACTGGTGGCGGATCGCTTTTACCCGAGCACTCAGCGTTGTTCCGTTTGTGGTCATATCAAGCGCGGTGATGATAAGGTCACCTTGGTTGGTAATCACAAGCATCATACGAAACATGATGAATATATCTGTTACCAGTGTGGCGCGACGCTAGACCGCGATGTAAATGCGGTCGCTAATTTGTTAGCTTTGCTTTAAGTTGTCATGGAGCCAGGCTATTGGCTCTGGGGAAGCCCTTTCCCCTGGAGGTCATTCTAGTCAGTCCCTGTCGCTGACTCCCAGTTGGGTGAGCGGGAATACTGGCGTTTTAACGATGATGAATAAAATTTAAGAAAGGAAAACTATATTCTTTCTAACAACATAAAAGGGTTACTCTTCTATGTTGTTCTACATTTTATATAGCAGGTTCAAAGAATGATCAAACAACACTTCAAAATGTACAAAGCCGGCAAGCGGTGGTTAATTGCTGCCATTACGGTGATGGGGGTAGCCTTGGGGAGTCAGATTGCTTATGCTGACACGGCTACTACTTCAGCGGCCCCGTCCTCGGTGACTACTGCGCAATCCCCAGCTCCAACTTCAACTTCGGAAACGCCGGCGCCGGCGACGTCTGCCGCCCCAGCCCAGGCTACTTCCCCAATTCAGACGGCCAGCGGGCATGAAGTGCAGCGCAACGGGGCGTGGTACTATGTCCAGACTAATGGGACCCAGACCACGGGCTGGCAGCGCCTGGCAGACGGTCGGGTAGTGTACTACGACGCCCAGACCGCCCAGATGGTGCACGGGGAAAAGTACTTTACGGATACCAACCGTTGGCTGTATTTGGACCAAATCAACGGGGCCTTGCACCGGGGCTTTACGACCTTGCCGGACGGCCGGCGGGTCTACTACGATGTGCAAGCCGACCTGAGTGGCGCCGGGATGCTCCACGAGGTGCAAGCAGTCGGCCAGCAGACCTATAATTTTGATCCCTGGGATGGCCACCTAAAGACCGGTTGGCAGACCGTCAACGGCCACCACCCCGCCTATTTTGCCCCGGCAATGGTTAAGCAAGCGGAACGCCACATTGATGGCCACTGGTATTACTTTGATGCCCAGGGGGCAATGGCGACGGGACTGACGACCTTGCCAGACGGCCGGTTAGTCTACTATAACCAACAGGGGCAAATGCAGTACGGTGAGCAGCCCGTTAACGGGAAATGGCTCTTCTTTGACCAAAATAACGGGGCGATCAAGCAGGGCTGGTTTACCTTACCGGATGGGCGGCGGGTTTACTACGATGTCACGCCCAAACAAAATGGCTTCACGGGCGCCGGGATGCTCCACGGGGTCCAGGCAGTTGGGAAGCAAACCTACAATTTTGACACTTGGGATGGGCGTCTGAAGACGGGCTGGCAAACCGTTAACGGCCAGCGGGCCTACTTTGCCCCGGCGATGGTCAAGCAAGCAGAACGCCATGTTGATGGCCACTGGTATTACTTTAATGGCCAGGGAGTGATGGCGACGGGGCTGACGACCCTGCCGGACGGGCGCCTAGTCTACTACAACAAGCAAGGGCAAATGCAGTACGGTGAGCAGCCCGTCGGTGGGAAGTGGCTCTTCTTTGACCAAAACAACGGGGCAATCAAGCAGGGCTGGTTTACCTTACCGGATGGGCGGCGGGTCTACTACGACGTGACGCCCAAGCAAAATGGCTTCACCGGCGCTGGGATGCTGCATGGTGACCAACAAATTGGGCAGCGTTACTACCGCTTTGATGCGGTGAACGGAAAGTTGCTGCAAGAATTGACGAATACGGCGACCTATGATCAGCAGGCCCACAAGCTGCGTTTCTTAGGCCACGGTGGCTGGCTTGGGGCGAACCAGCGCTTCTATGACCACGGCCAAACGTTTACAACTGATGCTCAGGGCTACGTGGTCCTAACGGCCGGCGAACATTACCTGGGCCAGCAGTGGTACTTGGCGGGGGCTGATGGCACGGTCAAGACTGGTTGGCAGACCCTACCGGATGGGCGGCTGGTTTACTATGATCCGACCACGGCAGCGATGGTTAAGGGGGAACGCAACTTAGCGGGGCACTGGTACTACTTCAACCCGCAAAATGGGGCGAAGACGACCCGCCAGTACGTTAACCTGGGGAGTAAAATCGTCTACTACAATGATCAAGGCCAGATGCTGTACGGCTGGCAAACCATTGACGGTCAGCGCCGCTACTTTGATCGTTGGGATGGGGCCGAAGCACTCAGCACGATTCTGCCCCTGGACGGGCATTGGTACGCCTTTGATCGCTATGGGACCCCCCGGGACCTGCAAGCAGTTAACAATTTAATCAACCGGCTGGGAAGCAAAATCGCCTTTGCCGTGCAATCCCAAGTCTCCGGGCAAGTTTACAGTTACAGCAATGCGAACCAACGCTTTATCACCGCCAGCACGGTGAAAGTGGCTCTTTTGGCAGAACTGCTGCACAAGACCGGGGGGAACCTGTCGGCTTATCAACGCAGTCTGGCGGAAAAGATGATTCGCAACAGTGACAACGCCGCGGCGACGGCGATCGCCAATCAATTGGGACGCAATACGGCCGGTGGAGATCTTTACCGGGCACTGGGGATGAGCAGTACGACCCCAACCTATCACTGGGGGCAAACCCGCACCACGTCGCAGGACCAATTAAAACTGTTAGCCCAGATCTACTTGACGGATCATTCGGGCTACTTGAATCAGCGCTCCCAAGCTTACTTGCGGGAACTGATGCACACGGTCAGTGCGGGCCAACGCTGGGGAATTTCCGCCGGCAGCAGTGATTACTACGTGAAGAACGGGTGGTTGAGCCTGTGGTCTAACGCGCAATGGTACGTCGACAGCATCGGCTTTTTGCCGAACCACGGCCGCGGGTACACCCTGGCCATCTATTCGGAAGGCAATCCGCTAGCGACCGGGATTAATAAGGTCGAACAAGTTGCCCGCTTGGTCCAAAGTTTGCTGGGCTAATGCTTCGTTGCCCCTGGTGCGGATCTGTTTTTCATCGCGACATTGATTGACGATTGTCTTAAATTAGCTTAAAATTAAATTGTGATTATTTGAGCAAACAAGGAGATAAAACGATGGAAATCAAAGCAGCAGTGGTGGCCAAGCAAGGGGCCCCGATTCAAGTCCAGACCTTGCAACTGGATGCGCCTAAGGCCAATGAAGTTCTGATCAAGACCGTTGCGACGGGGATTTGCCATACCGATATTGCGGGGCGCGACCTCGGCATGAGCCCCTACCAAGTAGCCTTGGGACACGAAGGGGCCGGGATCGTCGAAGCAGTCGGTAGTGCGGTCACGACGGTTGCCCCCGGGGATCATGTGGTGGTTTCCTTCGGTTACTGCGGGCACTGTGCCAACTGTTTGCAGGGGCACCCGGCCAAGTGCGTGCGCTTAAATGAATTGTGCTTCGGTGGCGCTAACTACGACGGGACGCACCGTTTGCACACGCCGAGTGGCGAAGCGGTCAGCACCTTCTTTGGCCAATCGTCGCTGGCCACGCACATGGTAGCGGACGAACACAATGTGGTGAAGGTGGATGCCGCGGTGGACCTGCGCTACTTGGGGCCACTGGGCTGTGGTTTTCAAACCGGGGCCGGGACGGTGATCAACGGGGTCAAGCCGGCCTTTGGCTCCTCGATGGTCGTTACCGGGGCCGGTGGGGTCGGCTTGGCTGCCGTGATGGCTGCCAACCTCTATAACCTCGATCACCTGGTGGTCATCGATCGGCACGATGATAAGCTGGCTCTGGCCAAGGAACTGGGAGCGACGGACGTAATCAACACGGCGCAAGTGGACGATGTCGAAGCGGCCCTGCGTGAGATCGTACCCGGCGGGCTGGATTACGCGATCGACACCATCGGCTACACGCCCCTGATCAAGGACTGCCTGCACGCCTTGGGGACGGATGGTAAGCTGTATCTGGTGGGGATTGCCGGACCCCTGGACATCAGTGGGATGGAAGTGATGGGCGAATCCAAGCAGATCATTGGGCTGATCGAAGGGGATGCGATTCCGCAGCTCTTTATTCCGCAAATGATCAAGTACTTCCAAAAGGGGAAGTTCCCGATCGACAAGTTGATCAAGTTCTACTCCTTTGACCAACTCGCGCAAGCCTTTGCGGACTTTGAGGCGGGAGCCGTCGTTAAGCCCGTGATTATCTTTGAATAAATCAGCCAAGCCCGCTGGTAATGGCGGGCTTTTTTGGTGCTTTAAGCCGAAAGGGGTTACAATAAAAAGAAAGCGGGCAATCCAGTGGAAAGGACGCGAATAACATGAGAAAGATCTTCCTAACCAGCCTAATCATGACCAGTGCTGTGACCCTGGCCGCGTGTGGTAAAGAGCACTACCGCGCGGAGCAGTCCAGCAGTTCTACCAGCAGTGCGGTAACGTCGGCGGCGACTAACCACAGCACCCAAGCCGCATCAAGTTCGGCGCCAGCGCAGTCAACCACGTCCAGTAAAGTTGCGACGTCGGCGTGGAACGATCAAAAGGCGGCGCAGCTGCGGACCTTTATGGACCGGTGGGCGCCGACGATGCACCAGGCCTACCTGCCGATCAGCCGGACGACCTTCCCGGAGTTTCTGCCGGAGAACAACACCGTTAATGGGGCGACTACGACCATGCAGTGGTCAGCGGATGGGACGGGAGCCAGCAGCTACAACGTCGTCGCGATGTACAACTACAACAAGCGCGTGGACACCCAGGTCGCGCAGATTGGCGAATTCCACATCACCTACGCCTTTGCCTATCACCAGGGCGAACCGGTCGTCTTAGTCAGCCAGGCCACCAACGGCGGGATGTTTTGGCAGACCACCCAAAACCAAGACGTTAGCCGGAATTTTGCCAGTATCGCCCGTGGTCAGGGCGTGATTTTTAAATAAAAAATCGGCGGATCCCTGGAGTTAGTAAGCAGCTAAAATCAAACAAAAGAAACAGCCCGCCGGAAACTTCGCGCTTCCCGGCGGGCTGTTGGGGTTGAAGTCCAATGAACCTCATGAATTTCTACAATTTATTATACCACAGATGAAGCTAAAGCTGGCTGCCAGCGGCGCGGTTGGCTTCGACCGGTAGCCTGGTTTTGCTATTTGCTGAGCCGATCGAGCTCGGTCAAGGCGAGCGGGAACTTCCGGAACCCATCGTTGGTTAAAAAGTGGCCGCCGGTTTCTTGGACGATCAGTTTGGCTTCCAGGTCACTGGCCATCGCGATCCCCTGACGATAGGGGGCGATCGGGTCGTCTTTGGCGACGATTACGGTCGCCCGGCTGAGCTTGGGGCGCACCTGGGTGTAGTCAGGGCGGGGCAGGATGAAGTCAGTCAGGGTCGGGTACTGTGGCAGTGACCGGTCAAAGGCGCCGACCAACAGCAAGCGGACGTCGTGGAGGTCGTGGCGGGCGACAAAGCGAACCGCGGTCAGACAGCCGAGACTGTGGGCGACTAGGGTCAGGCCGTCTTGGACTGGAATTTGGTCGTCAACGGCTTGGTCCCAAGCTTGCCGTTCGGGATTGAAGGGCTCTGGCAGCCAAAGGCGGTTGAGCTGGATTTGCGGGGCGGCCGCTGTTTCCAACCAGGGAAACCAGTCATCGTCGCGCGTCGAGGTGCCGTGAATCAAGTAAGCGTTGGTCATGTCAATCATTCCTTTCGGGCTTTTCTTTAACGGTAAGCCGCCTTCGCGCGGAAGGCAAGCAGAAATTTTAGTGATTTTGCCCACGGGGGTTTTCAAAGGCGGGGAGATCTGGTATATTATTTATGTTAAAGATTTGCTGACTTAGCTCAGTTGGCAGAGCAACGCACTAGTAATGCGTAGGTCGGAGGTTCGAATCCTCTAGTCAGCACTAGCCAAAGCCTGGATCGATGGTATTCGGTCCAGGCCTTTTTCGTGGTTTTAGCGGCGCTTGGCCCAGCGATAAATTTGGGAAACGTGGCTCAAGCAACTGAATTTTATCCTTTAATGGCAGAATTCGTTATTTTAATTTGGAAGCAATCGGGCAGGAACGCATGAATAGAAACTGGTTTTTGCTAGATAATCCGCTGGTTGAGTCTACTGCTGATTAGCTGACGATGGTCGTTCACTCTAAAATAATCGACTTAAGTTTTTCGCAATTAAACTG
>NZ_HE997176.1:26547-69132 GCF_000312405.1 Limosilactobacillus ingluviei str. Autruche 4
TTAAGCCAAATGACCTGACTGTCGCAGAATACTACGAACAGCAGGCCATTTAAGACTAGCAATTTTTCATTTTTTCAGACTGTCAACTTGACAGGGTACAGTACCCTGGCCAGCGGATTTTGGCTTCATCATTAATTCTCTCTCTCATTTAAGTTACGGTTGTTAGTTTACGGGAAAGGGCCGGGCTGGTCAATTTTAGTTACTGATAAAAAGTAAGCTAAATTCGTTGACGAGCGGGCGTATCATCTGGGACAGACTAAAAAACGGAGGAAATAATAATGAGCCAACCATTTTTTGACCAGACGCACCAAGAAGTCCAAGCCGAAGCCAACTGGCTAGCGTGGCCGGATGCCGATCTGGAAACGACGCCGGCGGCGCCCCACGCCCTGGTTCATCATCCAGCCTCAACGCCCCCGGCAACGGTGGCCAAAGCCCGACGGCACTGGTGGCAACGCAAGCGTTCGGCCTGAGCAGATTAAGTGTTAATCAACGCCATTAATGGTATCCTAACGCTGTACTAATTAATTGTAAGCGTAACGTTTCGGTTACAAATGGAGGAAAAATTAATGGAAATTATGTACTGGTCGGACATTGCCTGTCCGTTTTGCTACATTGGGGCGACCCGTCTCAAGCGGGCGTTGACCCAACTTGGTTTGGCGGATACGACGCCGTTGGACTTTAAGACCTACCAGCTGGATCCGACTTTAAAAGCCACCAGTGACGTCAAGATGGCGGCCCACTTTGCCCAAGCGCACGGGATGACGGCCGAACAGGCCAGCCAACGCTTGGCGCAGATTGAACTGGCGGCGGCACCCGACGGCTTGGACCTGGATTATGCCAACGCGATCCCGGTCAACACCATGACGGCGCACCGCTTGATCAAGTACGCCAAGGCGGCAGCAACCCCCGCGCAGGTAGATGATTTGATTCAACGGCTGTACCAAGCTTACTTTAGCGAAGGCAAGTCGGTGGCGGACCACGCCGTCTTACAAGCAATTGCCGCGGCCGTGGGGTTAGAGGCTGAAGCCGTGGCGGCCGTATTGGACAGCGACCAGTATGCCGACGAAGTACAAGCCGACATTCACGCTGCTGCGAACTTAGGGATTCGGGGGGTGCCGTTCTTTGTGATCAACCAAAAGTACGCCATCTCAGGGGCCCAGCCGTATGAAGCCTTTGTGGCGGCCTTAAAGAAAGTGCAAGCAGAGGAGGAAGCAAAATGAGTGAAGAAAAGCAACCCAGCTTAAAGTTGACCGACCTCGGGGCCGCGCCCGCCACGGTGTGTGGCCCAGCGGGCTGCAGCTTAGCGGACCACCAAGCGGAAACGAAGGAAAAGTAAAAAGTGGCTGCCCGATTTTGGGGCAGCCATTTTTTAATACCAGCCAGTCCAGTGGTGCAGCCACGTGGCCAAGGCCGGGCAGTAGTGCAAAGCTATCACGCCGAGCAAAGCAAGCCCGAGGATGAACCCGGCGGCCAATCTAATCCAGGGGGTACGCATGGGCGGGTGTTCCTTTCTTTTTTGCGCTTAATTTTACCATGGGGCAGTCCGGAAGGTGATGGGCGGGCCCCTTTTTCGGAACGAAAACAACAAAAAAAGCACCGCCGAAGCGATGCTACCTGAAGCGGGTAACGAGAATCGAACTCGCGACTTAACCTTGGGAAGGTTATGTTTTACCACTGAACTATACCCGCAAGTGATTAAATCAATCAACTTTTATATAATACCATATTTTTGGCGCTTGTCACCCCTTTTTTGGAAAAAAGTTAATTTTTTGGTAATTAAATTAATTACCCCGCGCTAAGGCTACCTCATCGTGGTGCTTAGCGCGGGGCTTTAATTAGGCCAAGGTCACTTCTCCCGCGACATCGGTCTCAAAAAAGGTTTTTACGGCAGCCAGGTTCATCCCCTGGCCCAGGGCCCACATCAACTTGGTGATCGCACTTTCCGAAGTCATATCGTGGGCACTGATTGCCCCTTCCAACAGGGCCTGGCGCCCGACTTCGTACTTGGTCAAATCACTGCGTTCATAGAGGCACTGACTGGCGGCCACGACCGGAATGTTTTGCCGGCTGAGCTGGCCAATCACGGCGGCCACGTTGCGCCGGATAAAGGTCATCCCGCCCAGCCCGTAGCCCTCGATCACAAAACCGTGACAACCGCTTTGGGCCATCGCCAGCAGGATTTGCGGATCAAAGCCGGGAAAGAGTTTAATCAACGACACGTTCAAGTCGAGCTTGGTATTTAAGGTGCACGGCGCCTCCGGGGCGGGCTGGGTCGCCCGGAATACCAGGCCATCGGAGGTAACCTCGGCGATCGGCGGGAAATTGACGCTTTCAAAGGCATCAAAGGCGGTCGTTTTGACCTTGACGGTCCGGCAGCCCCGCATTACCTTGCCGTCAAAGGCCAAGTAGACTCCCGGGGCACAACTGGCCGCAGCCGTAAAGGCCAAGGTTAGATTGCGGGGGGCGTCGCTCAAAAGGACGTTCATCGGGACCTGACTCCCGGTTAAGACGACCGGAATGTCCAGGTTGGGCAACATGAAGGTCAGCATCGACGCCGTGTAGGCCATGGTGTCGGTCCCGTGGGAAATCACGATTCCCGCGTAAGTTTGGCGGGCTTGGTAGACTTTTTCGGCCATCAAGCGCCATTCTTCGGGCTGAATGTTGGACGAATCAAGGGCCAAAATGTCGGCTACGTCAATCTGGTAGGGGAGGTTTTGCAGGGTTTGCAGCAAATCTTCCCCGGATTCCCCGGGCGTCAACCCGGTTTGCGAAGCAACAGAGGCAATCGTGCCCCCCGTCGAAAGGAGCAGCAGTTTTGGTTGGGTCACAGTTTTCCACCTGCTTTATTCAGATTTTCCCTTAAATTATAGGGCTTTTCCGGCTGGGGTCAAGACTGAGAAAAAGTAAGCTCAAAGGGATTGACAAGCGGGCGGGGGTTCGATATGATTATGACAATTCAATGAGAAAACGCTGAGAAAAGATGAGTAAGTTCCGGAAAGCATTAAGCGAGCCAGGGGTGGTGGAAGCTGGCGGCGAGAAGGAACTGAAGATGGTCTGGGAGCGTGATGCCAGCAAGGCGACAAGCTGGGCACGGGTGGTCTTCGATAACGGACCGGGTGATGATCAGTCACTACTAAGGGTCCTTGGGGGCTAAATTCGGGTGGTACCACGCTGCGGCGTCCCGCTTTTATTGCAAGTGCAATGAAAGTGGGACGTTTTCTTTTTTCAGGGCTCGGCGCACCAGCAAACGGAGGGAAGACATATGGCAAAACACAAACAAGGCAAATGGTGGTTTTTACTGGGGCTCGCGGCGATTGTCGCCGTCGGCCTGGGCTTGCATTGGGTCACCAATGGGCAAAATCATGATGAAGAGACAATTACGATTGGTTCACTTGGGGCGGACGTTAAGGCCTGGCAACACATCGCGGCCAGTCCAGCTGCCAAGGAGGCCGGCCTCAAGATTAAGGTCAAGTCCTTTACCGATCCGGTCCAACTCAACCGCGGGACGGCTAGCGGCGAAATTGACGTTAACGCCTTTCAATCCTGGGCCTACCTGCAAAACTTCAATCACGAAAGCAAGCAAAAGCTGGCGGCCTTAGGGACGACCTACCTGGAACCAATGGGAATTTACTCTAAGAAATACCACCGCGTAAAGGACCTACCGGATGGAGCGACGATTGCCTTGGCCAACAACCCGGCCAACACGGCACGGGGGTTGAAGCTGCTGGCCAGTGCTGGCTTGCTTACCCTGAAAAAGAGCTTTGGCCCGACCAGCGGGACCAATGAAATCGCGACGAATCCGCACCACTTTAAGTTCGAAGAAATTGATGACACGACTGGACCGCGGGTGCTCAACTCGGTGGACGCCGTCTTGATCGGGAACACGATTGCCTTAGAAGGGCATTTGAACGTCTTGAAGGATTCGATCTACCACGAAAAGGTCGATCAAAGTACCAAGGACAACGTTAACGTCTTAGCAACGGCGAAGGCCAACGCCCATAAGGCCGCATACCGCAAGCTGGTCAAACTCTACCATGAGCCAAAGATCCAAAAGTGGATTGCCGACCAGTACCAAGGGACCAAGGTGGAAGTTGACAAACCCTTGTCCTACCTGACGAAATAATGGGATTAAACCGCTGGTGGTGGGCGCCAGCGGTTTTGCTTGTTTAAGATTGTGAACAATAAATCAGGTTTTGCCTATTAAACTTTAACAATGACGCTGGAGCGGGCCCTTAATTTTCAGCCGTAACAAGGCTTAAAGCAAGGTGGGACAACGGTAGCGGTGCGGATATAAATAAATTTAATCTCGGTATAAATATTCCAAAATTAAATAAAAGTCTTGCAAACCGCTTCACAATATTGCAAAATAGAGCCAACCAGAAGTGTTTTTTGAAAGGATGTGCCACATGAAAAAGTACATTGCCATTCCGGGGACCAACCG
Source organism: Limosilactobacillus ingluviei str. Autruche 4 (assembly GCF_000312405.1). Classification (NCBI taxonomy): domain Bacteria; kingdom Bacillati; phylum Bacillota; class Bacilli; order Lactobacillales; family Lactobacillaceae; genus Limosilactobacillus; species Limosilactobacillus ingluviei. The sequence goes on from NZ_HE997176.1 coordinate 30,989, forward strand.
GGCGGGCTCGACCAACCGGCGGCTCTTGCAGTTTATCCAACACCACTTTGCGGATCAAGCCGCGATTGAAATTATGGAGATTGGCGGCCTGCCGGTCTTTTATAAGACGCCCGACCGGAGTTTGCCCGCCGGGGTGGAACAGATGGTGGCTAAGTTGGCCGCGGCTGACGGGGTGATTATTTCAACGCCAGAATACGACCACGGGGTGCCCGCCGTTTTGATGAATGCGCTGAGCTGGCTGTCCTACGGGGTCCATCCGCTGGCTGACAAGCCGGTGATGATCACCGGGGCCTCGTACGGAATGTTGGGGACGTCGCGGGCTCAAATGATGTTGCGGCAAATGCTCGACTCCCCTGAATTAAGCGCTCGGATCATGCCGAGCTCGGAATACATGGTGGGGCACTCCTTGCAGGCCTTTGATGAGGATGGCAATTTGAAGGAAGAAGAGCTGGTCGACCGACTCGACGGCTTGTTTAATGATTTTGAAACCTTCGTTGACGTCAACAAGAACCTCGTTTACAACCGAGAACACGCGATGAACGATATTCGCAAACTGGATTTAAAGAATATGGCAACCCAGGGGGAATAAGCAGATGAAGTTAGTTGGAATTGTCGGCTCAATCGCCGCAGATTCATACAACCGCAAATTAATGCTGTACATGGCCAACCGCTTTAACAACGTGGCCGACATTGAAGTCTTAAGCATCAAGGACGTACCGATGTTTAATGAAGACGATGACCAAACCAACAGTATGGCGGTCCAATACTTAAAGCACCGGATTGAAAATGCCGACGGGGTCATCATGGCGACGCCGGAACACAACCATACCACGACGGCGGCCTTAAAGAGCACGATCGAATGGCTTTCCTACAAGATCCACCCCTTGGCCGATAAGCCGGTCTTGGTAATCGGGGCGTCCTACTTTACCCAAGGGTCATCACGGGCCCAGTTAGACCTGCGTGAAATCTTAGAGGCCCCGGGGGTCAACGCTTTGGTGATGCCAGGAAATGAATTCTTGCTCGGCAACGTGCGGGAAGCCTTTGATGAGCAAGACAACCTCAAGGATCAAGCGACCGTCAAGCGGCTCAACGACCTGCTGGTTCAATTCACCAAGTGGGTGACCGTCCTGAAGGCCTTAAAGGGCCCCGAAGCACCCGACGCGTGGAAAAATGAGGACCTGACCGCCAGCGGCAAGACCGATACGACGATCGAAGGGGTCGAGATGGATGATCCGAAGTGGGTCCAAAAAGCGGCAGCCAAGACCCATGCCGCTGTCGGCAGTGACTACGTCCAACTCGACTCTGGGGTGCTGACGGTCGACCAAATCAACTGGCTACTCAAATCAATCCCGGCTGAATTAACCTACGTCGATGAGAACAACCAGTTTATCTACTATAACCATAAGAACCCGGCGACTAAGATGTGGGCTAAGCGCCGGCCGGACCAAACCGGCTTGCCGCTCAGTGAAGTTCACCCCGACATCCGCAACGTCCACGACCACGTCAAGCAAGTCATTCACACCCTGCGGACCGGCAAGCAGGACCTCTTCCAACTGGCGGAACCGGTGGATAAGAAGAACGTCAAGTGGGTGGTCAACAACTACCAAGCGATGCACGATGAAGCCGGCAACTTCCGCGGGGTCAACGAAATTGTGCTCGACTTCTGGCCAATTGTCGAAAAGTACCTGGCGATGACCGGCCAAAAGCTGGTCGACGATCCGGCTAACCAAGTCGATACCGGGGCCTCCGCATCGGTCAAAGCAGATGCTACGCCAAGTCCGGCCCCAAGCGTTTCGGCTGCTGATACGGGGGCGTCAGCTTCGGTCAGTGCGGATGAACAACCCGCTCCGTCGACTCCCGCGCCAAGTGCCACGCCAAGCGTGGATGCCGGCGCCTCGGCGTCCGTTGATGATGATGCGCCGCTGCCCGAAATTGATACCACGGCCAGCGCCAGCGTTAATGATTAATTAACTTCAACACACTAAAAGGCCCCTGGGCAATTGCCCGGGAGCCTTTTAATTATCAGTGGTAATCCTGGCTGAGGCCGTCGAAGGTCTTGCTCAGCAGGTTCAAGAGGGTGGTTTGTTCGGCCGGCGTTAAGCTGGCCAGCGCCGTTTCGTTGACGGTCTGATTGATCGCCCAGAGCTGCGGGAGGATCGCTTGGGCTTGAGGAGTTAAAAAGAGGGCTGACTGGCGCGCATCCGTGGGAGCCTGGCGCTTGGTGAGCCAGCCTTGCTTGACCAAGCGGTCGACTTGCCGGGTGACGGTCGATTGGTCGCGGACGATGCGGGCCGTCAGATCAGCTTGGTTAATCCCTGGTTGTTCGGCAACCACTAATAAATAGTAGTAGTTGACCTCGGAGAGCCCCAGCGGGCGTAGGGCGGCGTCAAGTTGGTGGCGGATTGTGGTATTGATGATCGCCGTAGCCCGGATCAGATCATTTGTCATGCGGATGGCCCCCCTTCAAGTACTGGGCAAACAGCCCGATTGCCACAAGATTAAAGAGGAAAGTAACGCCCATCGCCCAACGCATCCCGGTGACCGAGCTGGCCGGCAGACTGCTGACGACGACCACCAGGGTGACCGCCAGCGCTCCGGTCATTTGCCGGAGCGCGTTGTTCATGGCGGTCGCTTGACTGATGTCCTTGGCGGCCATTCCAAGATATGATTCGGACATCAGCGGGGAAAAGGCGATCCCGATCGCCATCATCCGGCCGGCGTACAGGACCGTTAGCCACCACAGCGGGGTGTGGGCGGTAAAGCAGAGGGTGGGGATGGTGGTGATTAAACATAGGCTCAAGCCCGTCCAGACCAACGCTTTGATACCGTGGCGGTCATACAAGCGGCCCACCACAGCGCCAACTAAGGTATTGACTACCGCGCCGGGTAAGAGGATCAACCCGGTCAGCGCGCTCGATTGGTGGAGTGAATTTTGGGCAAAGACCGAAACCATCTGCTCGGTACTTAGCAGGATCATAAACAGCAAGGAAGCAATCGCTAGCGTCATCGTAAAGGGGCGGTAATTAAAAACGTGAAAGTCGAGCAGGGGGCGGGTGAGTACTTGTTGCCGCCGGTAAAAGAGCAATGATACCACCAGCCCAGCAATCAACATCAGACTGCCGATCAGAATTTGGGTCGTCAATACGGTAAAGCTGGCTAAGGTCAAGCCGGGCCCGATCAAGAGCAAGGGGATCGACCAAGCATCAATTTTGACGGCCTGCGGGGTCGTATAAGCCGGCAGGGCAAAGAAGCCAATCAGCCAGATGAGCGCCATGAAGGGCAAGACGACCCAAAAAATCGACCGCCAGCCCCAGAGGTTTAAGATCACCCCAGCCAGGGTCGGCCCGATCGCTGGCCCAAAGGAAACCACCAACGATGATAAGCCCATGATCGTGCCCCGTTTTTCCGGTGGGAAAATCGTGACCAACGTCGTCATTTGTAAGGAAACCAACAGGCCCCCCGCTGCGGCCTGAATCAAGCGGGCACCTAGCAGGGTCCAGAAGTTAGTGGCCAGACAGCCAACCATTGTTCCCCCTAAAAAGAGGGCGATGATTGCCAGGAAGAACTGGCGGTTGTTGTATTTTTCGTACAGATTAGCTGATAAGGGGGTGATGATCCCAATCACTAAGGTGTAGCCCGTCGTCAGCCACTGAACGACGGCCAGGGGCTGGTGGAGCTGAGCTTCAACCACCGGCAGGGCAGTGACCACCATCGTCTGGCTCATTAAACTGATAAAGGACGCTACCAACATAATGGCCGCAATAACGGTCCGTTGGCGAGGTTTTAATTGATACAAAAAATTTCCTCCATTCCATGCAGATGCATTTAAATTCCGCTTGCCATTTTACATGCATCTGCATGAAAAAGTCAAAATTAATTTAGATGAGAAAAGCTGGCAAAACTTTAATTTTGGTGGTTGACAAATGAGAGTTTTCTCATTATGATAGTGACAATCAATCGAAGTTAAACAGTGATCGGCACGATGAGAGAACGAGTAGCGTCCCGAAACCTGCTCAGAAAAGCCCGGGGGAATGTGACGGGTGGAGGTTAGGGGCGTGAAGATCAGTCTTGAGTGAACCGGGGTTATCCACCCTTACCGGGCTTAGAGGCTCCAGGAATGGGGTGAAGCTAGGTGGTACCACGGTGAAAGTCGTCCTAATGACAGGGCGACTTTTTGTTTAATGAAGGATTGAAAATACATAGGAAATGTTTTTTTAGAAAGGATGAGCACTATGGCAAAGGCAAAAGCATCTGAATTAGATTGGAACAAGTTGGGCTTTGGTTATCGAGACCTGCCCTATTCCTGGCAAGAAGAATATTATGATGGGGAATGGCTCGGTGGCGGTTTGACGTCTGAATCCAACCTGGTCTTAAATGAAGCGGCCCAAGTGCTGCACTACGGCCAAGAAGTTTTTGAAGGGTTAAAGGCTTACCGGACCAAGGACGGCAAAGTGCAGTTGTTCCGGCCAGAAGAAAACGCCAAGCGGCTGAACGACTCGGCCGACCGGCTAATGATGCCCCACTATCCAGTCGACAAGTTCTTAGCCGCAGTTAAGGCGGTTGTTAAGGCTAACGAAGATTTCGTACCACCGTACGGGACCGGTGGGACCCTGTACTTGCGGCCGTACATGATCGGGACCCAGCCATTAGTTGGGGTGACGCCATCGGAACACTTTGTCTTCCGGATCTATGCCACCCCAGTTGGCGCTTACGTCAAGGGCTTGACGCCAATGCCGTATGTCCTGTCCAAGTATGACCGGGCCGCCCCAGCTGGGACGGGTCGGGCGAAGACCTCCGGCAACTACGCGGCCAGTCTGTTACCAGAAATGGAAGCGAAGAAGGCCGGCTATGCTGACGCTCTTTACTTAGACCCGAAGGAACACAAGTATGTTGACGAATTCTCTGGTGCCAACTTCTTTGGGGTTACCAAGGATGGACAATTCGTAACGCCAAAGTCGGACTCAATCCTGCCTTCCATCACCAAGCGTTCCCTGCTGCAAGTTGCCGAAGACTTAGGCTTGAACCCGGTTGAAAAGCGGTTGACCTTAGCGGATCTTGATGACCTGGCCGAAGCCGGGGCAATGGGGACGGCGGCCGTGATCTCCCCAGTCGGTTCCTTAACTGATTGGGACGGCAAGAAGCACGTCTTCTACTCTGAAACCGAAGTCGGCCCTGTGACGACCAAGCTCTACAACGCCCTCTTCGCCGTTCAAGTCGGCGATGCCGAAGACAAGCACGGTTGGGTCGTGCCAGTAGACTAACCTTAATCACACTAAAATCTCTCTTTCCAAATTAGAAAAATCTACACCCTCCTTTTAAGCACGCGCCCTTGATCCAGGCGCGTGCTTTTTGATGAATGTTAACTTATTATTCGTAAATAGTTCACTAAAACAACATACTTAAGAAATGATTGCTAAAAATAGATTTTTATTTGAATAGTAAAATAAAAATCGATTGACAACATATTTTTGATAAAGCATTTTACTTACTCATTGATCAGTAATCTTATTTCAACTATAGTTGTGGTCGTGCTTGTAAAAGAGCGCACAAGGAATTTTGACAATTGAATATTAAAGGAGGATTTGAAGTTTGAAACACCAAGGCCTAGGAACAGTCCGGGGGCTGCTGCTGTGGTTAGGGGCCGTAATGGTAACCCTGACCCTGTGGGGCGGCCAACGGGTTCAGGCTGACGTGGTTGATTCAATGGGCCCAACTTCAATGCTGAGTACATCAACGAATCACACCGTTGCCTCAACAACTGCAGACTCAACCGCGCCGACAAATGAGGTAACCCATCCGCCGGCAGCTTCCCCAGCATCGGAACGTGAGATCAGTGGTCACATTGCGAGCCTGACAGTCCAAGGAAATAAGGATGCTAATGGCATGTATAGCCAAGGGGCAGAAGTGAAGATTGAAGGATCATTCAATGATGCCAAAGGGCCCATTCACAGTGGCGATCACATTGATCTGGCCTGGTCAACGGATAACGAAGTAACTCCGTACTTAGTGGCCTTTTCTGGGCAGACTGCGTTAACTCATCACGGTGTGCACATCGGGGACTTTACGGTAACGGAAACGGGCGGCCAATTGACCTTTAACGATAACGTTGAGCAATTCATGAGTGGGGTCCAGGGAACTTTTTTCTTTAATGCCAAGCTCTACACCCGGAGTCAGCAAGACGGGATGGCTAAATTAGTAGTCGGTCCCTATGTTGAATTCTTAGCAGTCAAAGGGGTACCGCAATCATCGGATAATCCCGGCGCGCTTACGCACGACCAAACGTGGTATGGTAATAAAAATGGTCGCGCAGTTCCTTGGAACGGTAAAAACTGGGTTGACTGGGATGTTCGTTTAAACGAGTACCGGGCCTACTTGGCCGCACCGATTAAACTGCATGACGTGATTCCAGCCGGCTTGCGGTTGGATCCGGAGCGATTGACGTTTTGGATTGATAATGATGAGCCAATTAATTTGGCAGCTTTCCAAGCACGCTACCCGCACTCATCAATCCAACTGAACGGAAATACGATTACGGCCGTCTTTAGTCAAGATGAATTTTCTGGTCGTCGGATAACGTTCCGTTACAAGACAGAAATTCAGGATTTAAACGCCCTAAACTTTACTAATTCTTTAGCGGGGGCGTACCAGTTGCAAGGGCAAGAAGTTCAAAACTTTACGTACCAAAAAACGGTTCAAAATATCAGTTTTGGAGCTGACATTACGGGGATGCTCCCGGGGGAACTGAAGATTTTTAAGTACTACCCAACTGATAAGGGACCACAAGCGCTAGCGGGAGTAACCTTTAGGATTAAGAATGTTGCGACCGGCGAAACGTTTGAGGCAACAACTGAGCAAAACGGGATTATTACTCGTCAACGAATGTTGCCAGGAAAATATGAAGTGCGTGAAATCAGCGCACCGGATTGGATTGATTTTGCTAAGGTTCAAGGGCAGGTTTGGACCGTTGAGGTCTTAGAAGACCAACCCGGTCAAACCCTGATGATCAAGAACGAGAAAAAGCGGACGTCAATTCCGTGGACGGACTACAGTAACAATCCGGCAAAGACGGTGATCCCGTGGACGGACTACAGCAACAACCCGGCAAAGACGGTGATCCCGTGGACGGACTACAGTAACAATCCGGCAAAGACGGTGATCCCGTGGACGGACTACAGTAACAATCCGGCAAAGACGGTGATCCCGTGGACGGACTACAGTAACAACCCGGCAAAGACAGTAATTCCGTGGACGGACTACAGTAACAATCCGGCAAAGACGGTGATCCCGTGGACGGACTACAGTAACAATCCGGCAAAGACGGTGATCCCGTGGACGGACTACAGTAACAATCCGGCAAAGACAGTGATCCCGTGGACGGATTACAGTAACAATGTAGCAAAGACGGTGATTCCGTGGACGGACTACAGTAACAATGTAGCGAAGACGGTTAAGCCAGCTTTGCCAGCTGAACAACCAACAAAATGGCTTCCGCTGGCTCCAGCAACTGTAATCACAATGAATCAACCAAATTCTACTCCGCACGCAACCTCAATCACGATAACCGACCAGACACCGGTTCGTGATACGAATCAAGCTCAGTTGCCACAAACTGGGACGGCGAGTGAATCAATTCTTTTGGAAATTGGTTTGGCCTTGCTTAGTATCTGCTTCGGGGTAAGCAGAACGCGGTGGAAACAGTCTTAAAAATATTAAGTCATCGATCGAACGGATCGGTGGCTTTTTTGACAGTTGGTAAAAGATTTTGGTTAATTCTTAATCCTGGTTTAACAGCTTTCAGATCATGAGTTCAGATTTAGATAACAGCAACAGGAAGATTACAACATTGATCTGTCAAAATGCCGCATGGTCCGGGCCAGATTAACGTAAATTTCATAGGGGGTGGTAAAATGAAAGATAAAGGGGGGAACGGTATGCAACAAGAATCACTCTTTGCCAATCCAGGGCAAACACCGCTGGCTGATCGGGTGCGGCCGCGCAACTTGAGCGAATTTGTCGGGCAACAACACCTAGTCGGCCCCGGCAAGATTTTGCGCGAATTAATTGATAAAGACCAACTGTCTTCAATGATCTTTTGGGGGCCGCCGGGGGTCGGCAAAACCACCCTGGCCAAGATCATTGCCCAGCGGACCCAGGCGGAATTTGTTACTTACAGTGCGGTGACGTCCTCTATTAAAGACATCAAGGCGTTGATGCAACAGGCACAGGCCAACCGGGATTTTGGCCAGCGCACGGTCGTCTTCGTGGACGAATTTCACCGTTTCAATAAGGCCCAGCAGGATGCTTTTTTGCCCTTTGTGGAAAACGGCGCCATTATTTTGATTGGGGCGACCACGGAGAACCCGTCCTTTGAAATTAATGCGGCCCTGCTGTCGCGCTGCCGGGTCTTTGTCCTCAAAGAGTTGACGGCATTGGACATTGAAACTTTGCTGACCCAGGCCCTGAAGCGGGGCTTTAGCTTTCCGGTCGAAATCGCGCCGGCCCTCCTGAAGCAAATTGCCGCCTTTGCCAACGGGGATGCCCGGATTGCTTTAAACACCTTGGAAATGCTGGTGGAAAATAGTGACCGCCAGGACAACGGCCAGGTGACCGTTGACGCCGGCTTGCTCGATCAGCTCTTAGCCGGCAAACCGCTGCGTTACGATAAAACCGGTGATGAACACTACAATTTAATTTCGGCCGTCCACAAGGCGATGCGCAATTCGGATGCGGATGCGGCGGTTTACTGGGTCAACCGCATGTTGGCGGGGGGTGAGGATCCGCTTTACTTGGCCCGGCGGTTGGTCCGCTTTGCCAGTGAAGATATCGGTCTAGCCGATCCGAATGCCTTGAATTTGGCGATCAACGTTTACCAGGCCTGCCAATTTTTGGGGATGCCGGAGTGCAATGTTCACCTGACGGAAGCGGCAATCTATTTGAGCTTGGCTCCCAAGTCTAACGCGGTGTACCAAGCGACGCTCAAGGTTGCCAAGGATATTAAAGCCACGCAAAATCAACCGGTCCCGTTGGTGATCCGCAACGCCCCGACCAAATTAATGAAGGATTTGCACTACGGGGCTGGCTACCAGTACGCCCACGAGGCCAAAGATAGGTTGACGAGCATGCAGACGATGCCAGACCAATTGGTGGGCCACCGCTACTACTACCCCACTACGATGGGGATGGAAGCGCAGGTTAAGCAACGGTTGCAGGCCATTCAGCGCTGGCACGCCACGCACGATCCGCAGCCGAGCCCGCCGTCGGATCAGTAATGAAAAGGGACTTGTTTTTAGGGTGAGAAACGAGTAAAGTAGATAAGGTTTTTGTAAGGCTGTGGCGCACGCCAGGGCCTTTTTTACATACAGAGCATGGAAAGGAAGAGAAACGATGAGCAAAGCAAGAATGCGTGGAGGCGACTACCTGGCCCTCCTTGCGGTCGCCCTGCTGACCTTAATTGGGATCCTAGCGGAAACCGCCTTAAACGTGACCTACCCGGAATTGGCGCAGGTCTTTCAAATTTCATTGGATATCACCCAGTGGCTGACGGCCGGGTACCTCTTGATGGTAACGATTATGATGGGGACGACGGCCTATTTGTTGAAACGCTTCCCCGCCAAGCGCCTGCAGTTAGTGGCGGCCCTGCTCTTTATCGTGGGCGACGTCGGGTCTGCTCTGGCTATGAATTTTCCGGTCTTGATGGTCAGTCGCTTGTTGCAAGCGATGGCGACCGGTTTGAGTACCCCGATGTTTTTCCACTTGATCTTCACCTTGGTGCCGCGGGAAAAGCTGGGCGCGATGACCGGGGTCGCCGGGATGGTGATCTCCTTTGCGCCGGCCTTGGGACCAACCTACGGGGGCTGGTTGGCAACGGTGTGGTCCTGGCGGGCGATCTTTTGGTTTGTGCTGCCCGTGGCTCTAATCAGCCTCTGGTTGGGCCAGCGCTTTATTACTGCGACCCCGGCAAAGCAGCCCGCGCACTTTAACTTAGCCAGCTTCTTGGCGCTGGCGTTGGCCATGTTTACTTGGATCTACGCCTTGTCGATGATTGGCCGCTTTGGTTTCACCGGGCTCTTTTATTGGTTGCTGGTCCTGGCGTTAGCCCTCTACGGCTTCTTTATTTACCTGAACTTTCGGGGCGCGACGCCGCTGGTTGATTTACGGATTTTCCAACACTTGGCCGTTAGTCTGGATGGGCTGACCTACTTCTGCTTGCAATTTATCAATATTGGGTTGTCGCTGGTGATTCCGATCTACGCCCAGTACACCTTGCACGCTTCGGCCTTTATCTCTGGGGCGATTCTCTTGCCTGGGACCCTGGTGGGGGCAGTGATGTCACCGTTAGCGGGGGCCTTAGCCGACCGGGTGGGCTTTGCGGTTCCGGTCATCGGGGGCAGTTGCTTGCTTACTTTGGGAGCCGCCGGCTTTTTCTTTGGTCAAGCCCAATTGACGGTGCTAAAGATGACCTTGCTGTTTGTCGTGTTGCGGGCCGGTTTTAACATGGCCTTTGCCAATACGATTTCGAATGCATCCACCCATGTTGCACTGCAAAATACCGCGGACGTCAGTTCTTTGTTTAACATGCTCCAACAACTAGCTGGGGCGACCGGGGTCGTCTTCTTGGCGTCATTGATGGCGTTGTTTGAAAACCAGGGGACGGGCACGATGGCGGCCCGGACCTACGCAGGGGGCCGAGTTGATTTTCTGCTGACCTTGGGCTTTGCCCTGGTGGTCTTGGTAGCGGCCTTAGTGAACTATCATTTTCAGGCCCACCGGCCGCAAACCCGCGCCTAATTTTCTCGCTCCCTTTGGCTGAAGCGGGGATGCTTTGCGCTGCGGTTTGAATGTGGTAGGCTAGAGAAAACGTTGGGAGAAAGTGCTATGCAAATTATCATTTCACCGGCCCGCCAAATGCGAAGCGACCCGGATGCTTTGCCTTACCAAGCTTTACCAGTCTTTTTGCCCCAGGCGGAAACGATCCTGGCGGATTTGAAGCAACGGTCCGTGGCGGAATTAAAAGCAATCTGGCAGTGCAGCGACCGGCTGGTTCAACAAAATGTGACGCGCTTGGCGACGATGGACTTGAAAAAGGACCTCACCCCGGCCCTGCTGGCCTTTACGGGGCTGCAATACCAAGCGATGGGACCGGGGGTCTTCGATGATGCCGCCTGGAATTATGTCCAGCAGCACCTGCGGATTCTGTCGGGTTTTTACGGGGTCTTAAAGCCCTTGGATGGGATTGTGCCATACCGGCTGGGGCTCAGCGATGCCGCTCAGGTGGCCGGGACGGCCAATCTATACCAGTACTGGGGCGAGCGGCTGGCTGCGGAAGTCTACCGGGAAAGTGACCTGGTCTTAAACCTGGCTTCAGTCGAGTATGCCAAGGCGATTACGCCCTACCTGACGCCAGCGCGGCAATTGGTTACTTGTCTGTTCGGGGAAGTGCACGCCGGCAAATTCAAGCAAAAGGCGACCCAGGCCAAACAAGCCCGGGGCAACATGGTGCGTTATTTAGCTGAACATCAGGTGACTACGCTCGCCGGGGTAAAAAAATTTGCGGTGGCTGGCTTTTGTTATCAACCAGCTTTGTCAACGCCTACAAACCTGATTTTTATTAAAAAATAGGCGGATTTAATGGGATATCATTAGAAAAGTAATCACAGGGAATCGTTTTCTCCAAAATTGCTGATCTCCTTATTACGATTCGCACTGGTGAATTTCGTATGTTACACTACAAATTAATTCTTGAAAACCAATGTTTCCTTCGCCGGTGGCATTGTTTTTTTCGTTCACTCAAATGTCAATTGAGGTGTAAGGAAAGGGAGTTTATGAATGCGACCGGAACAACACTACGTAGATGATTATTTTGCCCGGGGCCACTGGGGACGCACCATTTGGCAAACGGTTTGGACCTTGTTGGCCTGGCTGTTATTTTTAGTCCCCGGGGTCATTACCGGTGCGACGGCACTAGCCGCGCTTACCAAGGGCCGGTGGGGGCATTACTTTTGGCACTACCACGAGGGTTTTGTTGAATTGAAATTTTTGGTGGTCTTTTTGCCCTTCATGTTTGGGGTGATGGCGGTATTTTGCCTTAGCAGTGCGTACCTGCAAAACCGGCGGCGCCAAGGGTTGGTTGAAAAATGGCCGATGCTTAACCCATTAAAACGGCAACGCCAGCAGCACTACTTGGAAGCCAAGATGGCCTTGCGTTTTGGTCCGGCAACGCAAAGGCACCGGGCGCGGGTTTATCGGGTCCAACCAAACCAAAATTTGACGAATCAACAGCTTGCCGATTGGCTTAGAGAGGTGGAAAATGACTTCACAATTCATGAATGAAATTCTGGGTGTGTCGCCAGGTTGGAGCCGTTTGGTGGCGCTCTGCAGTTTAATTCTATGCCTTTATCCCATTCTAGGAGCGATGTATTGGTTCTGGGGCGCTGTGGCCTACCGCTGGTTTCGCCAAAAAGATGAGTTAAGACCTGGTCAGTCGCTAGTAAAAACACCAATGGTGACGATCATGGTGCCAGCTCATAACGAAGAAGTGGTAATTGAAAGGACCCTGAGGTATTTGCTTACGGAGTTGGATTATCCCAATTACGAGGTGCTGGTCTTAGATGACGGCAGTACCGATCAGACGCCCCAACTATTGGCCCGGTTGCAAGCTCAGTTTGCCCAATTACGGGTGATTACCATTACGGCCAATCAAGGGAAAGCCCATGCTTTTAATATTGGGACCTTTTTTGCCCGTGGGGAATATATTTTGAGCAACGATGCTGATACTCTGCCGGAACCCGATGCTTTGACTAAATATATGCAGTACTTCACCAGTCCCGCCGGTTTGAATTATGCGGCAATTACCGCCAACATGGACGTTTATAACCGGACAACTTTGTGGGGGAAGTCGCAAACAGTGGAATTCGCTAGTATTGTAGGGATTATCAAGCGCAGTCAAACGGCGATCAACAATACGATGTACGCTTACAGTGGGGCTAATACCATGTAACGGCGCGACTTTCTTTTGGCGGCTGGGGGCTTTCGGCAGGATCGGGCGACTGAAGACATCAGTATCGCTTGGGATCAGACCTTTTTGAATCTGACGCCTAAATTTGCGCCCGATATCGTCTTTCATATGAACGTCCCGGAAAGTTTTCGTGATCTATATCGGCAACGAAAACGTTGGGCGCAAGGTGGGACGGAAGTCTGGCTGACCAATCTGCCACGCTTATTGGCCCATCCGTGGCGGTATCGTCACGTTTGGTCGATCATGTGGGACACCACTTTTTCGATTGTTTGGGCCTTTTTCTTTTGGTTAACCAGTTTGTGGTTTGGACTGACGATGCTGTCCTTTGCTTGGAATGGTAATTATGAACGGGTCTGGCACGGGATTGTGATGAGCTTGATCTTTGTGACGTGTCAGTTAGCGGCGGGCTTGTTGCAAGTTTTGGCCGCCCTGATCTTAGATTTACACGGCGCCAAACGTCGTTATTTGTTTTTTGCGCCGTGGTACTTGCTTTTTACCTGGCTGGTAAATCCCTTGACAATTGTGACGACCTTTCCCCGGGCGGTGAAAACAATCGCGGGTTATGGGAAGGGAACTTGGGTCAGTCCGACCCGAAAGGTGGTTAATGATGACTGAATTAGCGTGGGAGCTCTTTAAAATTTGGCTGCTGTTGACCTTGTTAGCCCTAAGTTGTTGTGGGGTGGGCTGGTGGTACTATCGCCAACGCCAAGGCATTGATATTGGTGATGATCATAATGTCCAGTATCGTTATCATGTTCAAGCGATTTATGACCAGGCGCAGACGATGGTAGGCTATGAATTATTATTGCGAAGCTTTGATCAGTCGAGTCAGCGTTGGCAGTTGCCCCAGCGCGTGGCGACCTTTCCATTAACCCAAATGGTAGCTCAATTGCAACGCCTGCAAGCTTGTTTGAAGCCAACAGTCAAGATCATTGCTCTGAATTTGACAGTTGCTCAAGTCGCTGATTTTCGCGCCCTTCAATTTGTCCAGTGGTCCCAAAGTATCATTGGACCTCAGCGCCAGTTGGTGTTAGAAATTGATGCCGTAGCGATTCATGTGCTGACGCCTTGGCAAAAGTGGCGCTTTAAGCGGCAGTTGCAACGGTTAAAAATGAGCGGCGTGGCCATTAGCATCGAAGATATTGATGCGACCAAGCGGACCTATCAAAGCCTCCGGCCACTGCTGACTGAGGTGGACTACTTAAAGTTTGCGGCGGGAGCATTTAAAAAGTCAGCAGATCATTGGCTTGATTTAACTTTGGGTGACTGGCAGCGTCATGCTAAGCGTTTGGGGGTGACTTTAGTCTTGGCAAAGGTTCAAGACGGAACGCAGGATACCTTAGCCCAACGCCTTCAAATTCCTTATCGGCAGGGCTACTGGTACAGCGCCCCGCAAGCACCACTTGGTACACTATAAAAATCCCTCAGCAAGCTTGACGGGCTTGCTGAGGGATTTTTCGTTAGTTAATTTTTCGCTTGCCAACCAATTTGATCAGCGCCGGCCGGTAAGGCCAGTTTGTTGGCGGCTAATTCATCAAAGGCTTGCGTAAAGATCGCAAACGCTTGCGCCAGTTGATCCTCAGTAATGACTAACGGAGGCTGGAAGCGGAGAATATTACCCCGCAGGCTGATAATCAGCGCGCCAAGTTCAAAGACCCGGTAGATCAGTTTGGTGGTGGCGGTAGGGTCTGGTTGACCGGTTTGGGGATCAACAATGTCAATCCCACCGTTCAGGCCATACATGCGCACGTCACCAATAAAGTCATACTTGGCTTGGGCGGCAGTAAAGAATTGGCGCGCCTCTTCCCCCAACCGGGCGGAACGAGCGACCAGGTCTTCTTCTTCAATCACGTTTAGTGTAGCCAAGGCCGCCGCGGTCGTGACCGGGTTGCCAGCGGTCGTAAAGAGGTGGGCCGGCGCCCCGAGGGCTTCCATGACCGCGCGGCGCCCAATAACGGCACTGAGCGGCAAGCCCGAAGCCAAGGATTTACCGACGGACATTAAGTCCGGTTCAATGCCGGGGAAGTGTTGGATTGACCACCATTTGCCGGTCCGCCCCAAACCTTGGTTGATTTCGTCAATGGCAAATAGGATCCCGTGGGCCTTGGCAAACTGATAAATTTTGGTCATGAAGGCCGGGGGCATCATCGCGATCCCGCCGTCCCCTTGGATTGGTTCAACTAGGATCACGGCGACTTCATCGGCCGGCAAGTAAGTTTCAAAGGGGAGTTTGAAGGCGGCAAAGAAGCGGTCAACGAAGTGCTCCTCACTTTCGCCGGCTTCTTTCAGCCACGGGGAGGGGAAGGGGACCTTGACCATCCCGGGCAAAAGCGGCCCCATTTTGCGGGTCATATTCAAACTGACGGCCGAAGCACTCATGGAGCCATACGTCGAGCCGTGGTAGGCCCCGGTAAAGGAAACCACGTACTGCCGGCCGGTCGCCGCGCGGGCAAACTTAATGATCGCATCATTGGCATCCGAACCGGAATTACCCCATGAAATTTCCACTGGGCCGCTGATCGGCGCCAAACTGGCCAATTTGGGCGCAAGCTTCGCGGCGCTGGTGTTGGCAAAGTAAGCGGGCGTGTATTGAATCAATTTGGCCGCTTGGTGCTGAATGGCCTGCACGATTTTGGGGTGGGTATGGCCGGTGTTGGTTGAGCTGGCGCTGGCCAGTAAATCAAGGTATTGGTGGCCCTCGACGTCGGTCAAAACGGCGCCATGACCGTGGTCAATCACAATATCGTAGTACTTGATCCGGGCACTAGTGGCCAGGGCCGTATCTTCAGCGGCGAGCAGTTGTTTATTGGTTGTCTCCATTTACGTCAGCCCCCTTCTTGGCTAAGTAAGAGTGACGAATTCCGTAAGCAAAGTAGATAATAACCCCGAGGACGAACCAACCACCGGCGTAAAGCTTAGCTTGGATGTCTAATCCCCAGAAAACGATCAGAGAAGCTACAAAGCCCAACGCGGGCAGGACCGGATAGAATGGCATTTTAAAGGCTGGTTCTGGAATGTCCTTACCTTCACGCTTACGCAAGGCGTAAATCCCGAGGGAGACAAACATGAAGGCAATCAAAGTCCCGGCTGAGATCAGTTGGGACAAGAAGGCAAATGGGAAGAGGGCCCCGATTAAGATCGCGATGATCGCCAGTGTCCACAAAGCCCGGTTGGGCCGGTTTTCCTTGTCCAATCCACCCAAGAACTTAGGTAGCATCCCATCCCGCCCGAAGGAGTAGATCAGCCGGGAGCCAGCCATCGTCATCCCAATCAAAGCGGTAAACATCCCGAAGACAGCAATCGTTTGAACGACCGAAGCGACCACGGGGTGACCGGCACTCCGTAAGGCCAGCCCAACTGGTTCGGCGGAGTTAGCGTACTTCATGTACGGGACCATCCCAATTAAGACCAGGGCGACGGCCACAAAGAGGACCACGGCGATCAGCAGCGATCCCAAGATCCCGCGGGGCATCGTCTTTTGCGGGTCCTTGGCTTCCGCGGAGTTCGCGGCAATCGAGTCAAAACCGATGTAAGACAGGAAGATCATCGAAACCCCGGCGTAAATCCCTTGCCAGCCCCCAAATGGCCCGTTGGCCGTTGGGTGGTACTTCGGAATAAAGGGGGTGAAGTTGGCCGCTTTAATGGCGGTTAACCCTACGAAGATAAATAGCAGGATCGCACCGACTTTGAGGATAACGAGGATGTTTTCCACCCGGGCGGCTTGCGAAACCCCCTTGGCGACCAAGAAGGCTACTAGGCCGATAACAACTAAGGAAATCAAGTCGATGATCCCACCGTCGGTGCCAAAGGCGTTAGAAAGCGAAGCCGGCAGTTTCAAGCCCATTGGGGCCAGCAAGGCTCGCAGGTTGGCTGACAGTCCGGAACCCACGAAGGCCAGGGCGATGAAGTACTCAGCCAAGAGGGCCCAACCGGCGATCCAGCCGAAGAATTCACCGAAGACGACGTTAATCCATGAGTATGCTGATCCAGCAAACGGCATGGCGGCCGACATTTCCGCGTAAGCAAAGGCGACCAGCCCGGCCACGATCGCCGCGAGCAGGAACGAAATCGCCACCGCTGGCCCAGTGTGCATCGCGGCCACTTCCCCCGGCAGGGTAAAAATCGACGTTGAAACAATTGTCCCGACCCCCAGGGCCAGGAAGTCGCGGACCCGCAGCGTGCGGATCAGGTGACTGTCCTTGTCCTGGTATACATTCGGGTCTTCCTTACGGGTAATGGTTTGCCAAAAACTCATAAGTATCTCCTCCTTTTGAACTAAACCAAAATAAATGCTATGTAGGGTTAAAACTCTCTCATAAATTCTTAATCTAGTTTAGCAAGTCCGCGGATCCGCGTCAACAAAAGAAATTCGTCAATTCATGTGGGAGGGCTTCCATCGGTGGGATTAAAAGCCTCTCATTTTATCGTTTTATAGCTGGGATAGCAAAAACCGCCGCCCAGCAGCGGGGAGAGGCGTGCTGAGCAGCGGTTAAGTGGTAATTGAACTGAAAGTTATTTAGGCGTTTGTTTCTTGGTGACCTTCTTGCCCATTTCCATTTGATCGTTATAGCCCCAGACCCAAGCGACGATAAAGGAGACAATGATCGCCGCCAGACTGGAGAAGAGGAAAGCGTAGAAGGAATTTAAGTCGGTTGGGTACGCCGGATTAAAGAAGGAAGAGAAACCGATCAGCGACCCGGTAAAGCCGTACATCGAGCCGTGCATTAACCCGGTGATCAGACCACCGACGGCTGAGCCAGCCAACCCGGAGATAAAGACCTTGCGGAAGCGCAGGTTGATCCCGTAGATGGCCGCGGCAATCCCTAAGGACTTGCGATCCTTTTTCTTCGACTTGATGGCGACGGCTAAGACGGCGGCGGATTCGTTGGCGGTGATGAAGGAACTGGCCAATCGTGGGATCGATTTAATTGAAATTTCAGGTGGCTTATACGAGCATCCCAAGATGATGGAGGATGGCCAGGGCGCCACTTTTATTGACTACGCGCGCCAGGCAAAGGCCGCCGTCGACGTGCCAATTATGGTTACGGGGGCTTTCGGACCCGGGAAGGGATTGAAGAAGCAGTGGCCAGCGGGGATACTGATTTGGTCGGGCTTGCTCGCCCGTTGGTATTAGTGCCAGATTTGCCACACCAGCTCCAAGCCGGTACTCTTCGGCCAGTGCAGGTTTCCCATTTTTCGACGGGGTGGCACCGATTAGATCGCAAGGTAGGGTCATTAATTGGTTTGGCTTACTATGAACAACAAATGGCCAGTTTGGCAGCGGGGCAAGCCATTACGCGGCCGCAGACGGCTTGGCCGATTTTAGGCTATGCTTTACGTGAACAAGGATTGAAGGCGTTAATACCGTGGAGGTGATAAATGAAAAAGATCTTAGTTGTGGAAACCAATCAAACCAGCTATGGCCAGCGGGCAGAAGCGACTGGGCTGTGGCTGGGAGAAACCACAGAATTTGTGTTAGCAGTCCAAGCGGTGGGGTATCAAGTTGATTACGTTAGCCCGAAGGGTGGTTATGTCCCCCTGGATCCCCGAAGCATGAAGTATGCCGATGCGGCCAGCTTGGCCCTGTATCGCCAACCAGCCTTTCAGCGGGCGGCCTTAGCCCAAACCCTGCCACCAGCGGCAGTGCGACCGCAGGATTACATCGCGATTTACTATGCCGGTGGGCACGGGGTGATGTGGGACTTTCCGGCGGATGCGGGGCTGCGACAGTTGGCGGAAGTGATTTACCAGCAGGGCGGCTATGTCACCGCAGTTTGCCACGGAATTGCCGGACTCTTGAATTTGCGGCGGCCAAATGGGGAGTATTTGCTGGTCAATCGCCAGGTCACCGGGTTCACCACCGGTGAAGAAGTGCTGGCCGGTAAGCGTTGGCAGGTGCCGTTTTTAAACCAAGTTGAAGTAACCCGGCGAGGTGGCCACTTCGTCAAACGGCGGCCGTATGCGACCTTTGCTGTGCAAGACGGTCGCTTGATTACCGGACAAAATCCGTTTTCGGCCCAAGCGGTGGCAACGAAACTAATCGCGGCGTTGGCAGAAGAAAAATAATTTCCTGGGAAATAAAATGAGAGTGGGAAATAACCTGCTCGGCAAGCCGGATGGATAAGCTAGGACGAAGGTTGGCGCGGTACGCGTCGTTCTTCGTTCGTACTTATCCACTAGGCTTGCGGTTATTTCCCACGTGATCTGTGTAATATTCAAAAACCATCAAGAAGGTTATTTTTGCCATAAAAAACGGACCAGGAGCCGGTCGACGGCCTTGTTTTCGTGCAGTTGGCTGTGTTGGCCGCCGGGGCCCTTGATGACTTCTTCCTGGTAGGAATGGGCGCGGCCGGCTACTAACCAGCGTAAAGAACGCGAGGAAACGTTCGGTACGGTCCCATCGGTGTTATTCTTTGAATTGCCATAAACGTTGAGCACGTCAATTTGACGGGGAAAGGTTTGCCGTAAGCTCAGCAAGCCCTGGTATTGTGGCAACATTATGGAGGGCCGCCCATTGCCCGCTAAGGTTACCGTGGTTGCCCCCGGCTCCATTACCAGGCCGTTCCAATGCCCGGCTAGGTCAACAAGCTTTTGGATTTGGGGCAGGGAGCGATCTTGTCCGTGGGCCTTCAAATAATAGTACACTTGGAGGTTCCCCATCGAGTGGGCAACCACGTTCACTTTGGTAAAGCCATACTTGGCTTTGACCGCCCGCATCACGGCCAGAACGTACTGGCTACTGTTGGCGTAGGCGTCCACGAGCGAACCGGCGCCTGATTTGACGCTTTTGTTATTTTGCAGGTTAACTTCGATGATTGGATTGCGCGCGCCAGGGGTTAAGCGACCGTACCAGGTGACTTGGCCATCCTTGGCGACATCGGCGCGGACGATCGTCGTGGTGACCCCACGGCTGAGGGCGTAATTGGCCATTTGCTGTTCGGCGTGGTATGACGAGCCCCAGCCATGAAAAAAGAGGGTTGGGGTGGTGGAATTAACAAAGTGGGCGGCTTGCGTTCCTTGTTGCGTGCGATTGTGGTTCGCTGCCACTACGGCCCCGGCCAGGGCCACCAGCACGAGCAACCAACGCCACCAAAATTTTTGCATTTTCGTTTCCTCCAGTTAGCGTATTTTATGGTTATGATTGCGATTGCAAAGAAAATTGTCAAGTTTAAAGGCTTGCATGTCACTTCAGAACCCGGTAGAGTAGATTGGATAGAATTTAACGCGCCCGTGGCGGCGGAGCAAACCAGGTTGGCGCCTGGTTTTTAATTTGGCCGCGGGACCATAAAGAAACGGAGGAACGTACAATGCGAAAAGAGCAATTGCGTGCGATTGTTTTTGTCTTAGTCGCCTTTATGTTGGGCTGTAATGAGTACGTGATTGTCGGGGTTTTGCCCGATGTGGCCCACGAATACCATGTCTCGTTGGCCTCGCTGGGTTACGTGGTGACGATTTTTGCTTTTGTCTACGCCTTAAGTACGCCAATTATTACGTCGGTGGCGGGGCGGTGGCCCCGGCATAAGGTGCTGCTGGCGTTGATGGTCGTCTTTTTAATCGGCAATACCTGGACGGCCCTGGCCAAGGGGTATTGGGCTTTGATTTTATCGCGGATGTTGACGGCGACGGTGGCCGGCGCAATTATCTCCTTGGTATTGGTGATTGCAGCCTTTGTCGCGCCCCCAGCGAAGCGGGCGGGGTTGGTCTCGTGGATCTTTGCCGGTTTTAGTATTGCTTCCGTGATTGGGGTGCCGATTGGGACCTTGGTCAGTCAGCATCTCACTTGGCATGACAGCTTTTGGATGATTACCTGGTTGACGGTGATCGTAATGGGCCTGTTGGTCTGGTTGGTACCCAAAGACACCCCTCAGGTTAAGGGACATTTGAAAGATCAGTTTGCCCTGTTTGCTGATCGCCGGATTTTGGTGGGGATTACCTTTATCGTGGCAGTCTGTGCAGCCGACTACACCTTCTATACTTACATTCGGCCGTTATTGACCACCGTCTTGGGCTTCAATGATACCTGGTTAAACTGGCTCTTATTGATGATGGGGATCTTCTTTATTATCGGTAACAAGTTTGGGGGCTTTTTGGCTGACAACGGTGGTGTTAAGCGGCTGCCGGGGATGTACGTGGCGATGACGATCCTCTTAGCCTTAATGGCCCCGTCGTTTGCTTGGCCGTGGGCGACGGTTGCCATCATCGCTTTGGTTTGCGTGGCTTTGGCGGGGTATGGGGCCTCGACCCAGCTGATGTTTTTAAACATCGCCGAAAAAGAGTACCCGCAAGCCTTGGATCTGGCTTCGTCGTTAAACTCGATCTTTGCTAACATCGGGATTTCACTGGGATCGTTGACGGCTGCGGAAACGGTTCGGTTCTTGGATCTGACGAAAGTCGGCTACATTGCGGCGCTCTACGGGGCGTTGGCCACGGTTTTGATTATGTTGGCGGCCAAGTGGCGTAACCAAAGCTAAACGAAAAATCACGCTTTGCCCAGGTGGCTAGCGTGATTTTTTATTAAAGATTTAATTCGAAGGCCAAACGTTCCGGATGGTTGGGTTCATTAACGTAAATCGTGCCGCGGTGGCTAAAGCCCGCTGCCTTGACGAGGGTCTGGACCGGCTGGTTGAGTTGGTAGGTATCAATGCGGAAATTCCGAATTCCTTGCGCCGCGCCAACTGAGATAGCGGTACTGAGCATGAATTTGCCCAGTCCTTGGCCCCGGTATTGGTCGCTCAAGGCGACCCGGTGCAAGGTCGCATATGGTGCGGTCGTATCCGCCCAAGCGCCATCGATGTGCTGGTAAGTTGGTTCGTCGCCGACCACGAGGGCCAGGTACCCGACCACAGTTTGCTCCAGCCGTAAGACCCACCCCTGTTCTGCCGCTAGGTCGGTTTCAATCGTGGCTTGATTCGGGTAGCCGGTTTGCCACTGCGGGGATCCGGCGGCCCTTAAAGCGGCTTTCGCCTGGTCAATAATCGTCATAATGGCGGGGAGATCGGCCGTGCTGGCGGGAACTAAGATTGGAATTGCCATTTAAACTGCCTCCGTGATAATTTTGCTGCTTCTAGGATAGCACCAATTACGCTGGGTGACGATTGAAAAATTAGTTAGCAAAATGGTCGTAGCGATCAAGCTTGAACTTTTGGATGGCATAAATGAGCTTATTGGCGTAGGCGGGGTCGGTCGCGTAGCCGTTTTTTTGTAACTCCCAGGCAGCCGTTTGGTAATCCTTGGCGGTGGTGACGCCTTTGAAGCGGTCGTGGTTATCAACCGTGCCGTTTAAAATCAGTTTGGCGTGGGCTTGAATCGAGTCTGCCCAGGAATCATAAACGGCAAAATCCTGTTTGACGGTCTTAGTATGCCCGTTGAGCGTTTCTTTGGTCGCTAACCGGACCTTGGCCTGGTGGCCGGAAGCCTTCATCCCAAAGAGGTTATTGTATTTATAGGCCAACTTAGCCCGGCCCCAATCCGATTCCAGGCCAGCTTGAGCAATCACGATGCTGGCAGGAATGTGGTATTTTTTTTGTTCTGCTTGGGCCGCCGGAGCGATTTGCTTGATGAATTGCTTGACCGTCATATCGGCCGGGTGACTTTCCCGCGTCGGCGTTTGGCTGGGCCGGTTGACTAAAAAGACGGTCAGGCCGGCTAAAGCGATGAGGGCTAAGCCGCCAATCAAGATGGCTACCAGTGTTTTTTTCTGCATGATAAAATCCTTTCTTTCGTTCCCTTTGATCTTAAAAGAAGCCCTTGCGAAATGGTAGTTTTTTCGCCAATCGTAACCAATTTGTTAGCTGGTGCGCAGAAAAAGTTCAAATTTTTTCGGGACCGGGGCTTGCAATTCCCCAAAAGTTGGTTAGAATATAATCAACAAATTTAAAAAACAATGAGAAAGACGAGTAGCCAGCCGCATTCGTGCAGTGACTTGGGGTTAGTGGGAACCCAAGCGACCCTGGACTGGTGAAAAACCCTTTCGGATGTTGCTGCCCCAAACGCAAAGCGAAGTAGGCGCAGCCGTTACCGGAACGTTACCCCCGGCAGAGTATGTTAGTACTCTTATTTGAGGTGGCTTGGGTCAGACCCCCAAGCAACTAGGGTGGTACCGCGGAAAGAAGCCTTTCGTCCCTTGGAATTCAGGGGATGAAGGGCTTCTTTTCATTTCTTAAAACCAAGTTGCACGTGAGTTAATTAAGGAGGACCTTCTTATGACGTTGATTTTACCAAAAGATTATGACTCAAAGCTGACGATTCGCGAAACCGAAGAAGCCATCCGCTACATCCGGGAAACGTTCCAAGATGAATTATCGGCGGAATTAAACTTGCAACGGATGTCAGCCCCGATGTTTGTGCGCCACTCCAGCGGGCTCAACGACGATTTAAACGGGGTTGAAACGCCAGTCCACTTTACCGCCAAAGACTTAGGCGATGAACGGATCGAGATCGTCCACTCCCTGGCCAAGTGGAAGCGCCTGGCTTTGAAAAAGTATGGCTTCGGGATGCACGAAGGGCTGTACACAAACATGAACGCCATTCGCAAGGACGAAGACATGGACAACTTCCACTCGATCTACGTTGACCAGTGGGACTGGGAAAAGGTGATCGCCAAAGAAGAACGGACGGAAGCGACCTTAAAGGCTACTGTTAAGCAAATCTTCAAGGTCATCAAGCACATGGAACACGAGGTGTGGTACAAGTACCCGCAAGCTGTGCACCACTTGCCAGATGAAATTCACTTTGTGACGACCCAAGAACTAGAAGACCGCTGGCCAGAATTGACGCCAATGGAACGGGAAGACAAGATCGCTAAGGAATTGGGCTGTGTCTTTGTTATGAAGATCGGTGACAAGTTGCAACGTTCCGGTGAACGTCACGACGGGCGCGCCCCCGACTACGATGATTGGGCGTTGAACGGTGACATTATTTTCTGGTATGAACCCCTGGGCTGCAAGTTGGAAGTTTCCAGTATGGGGATCCGGGTATCCGAAAAATCGCTGGCGGAACAATTAAAGAAAGCCGGCGCTGAAGAGCGGGCGAAATTGCCATTCCACCGCGCCCTGTTGGCGGGGGAACTGCCATACACGATCGGTGGGGGGATTGGGCAATCCCGGCTGTGCATGTTGCTGTTAGGCAAGGCCCACGTTGGTGAAGTGCAAGCCAGCCTGTGGCCAGAAAGCATGCGGGAAGAATGCGATAAGGTCGGCATTCACTTGCTATAATTAGACCGCCTTCCTTCGGACCCCAGGCTTCCTCCCAGCCTGGGGCCCTTCGCCAGTGGACCCGGCGAACGAAAACAATTTTAAATCACAGGCAGGATCTCCGGCGGGGGTCCTGCCTTTTCGGTATAATGGGAAAAGTGAATTGAATTCAGGGGGAATCAGGATGACGGATTGGCAAACAACGGAGCTACAAGCGGCATTAGTAAATAGTCTGGTGGACCAAAGTCATGGCCAGGCCAGTGTCAACTTTGGCCCGCGTCTATTGGACAATCAAGGCACACCGACTTGGCTGACCCTGCGCCACCACTTATTGACCTGCCGACGCTTTTGTTTTAGTGTCGCCTTTATCAGTGACGCGATGGTATCAAATTTGAAACCACTGTTGCGGCAATTGGCAGCCAAGGGAGTGAAGGGCCAGTTGTTAACGGCGACGTACCTAAATTTCAACACCCCGAAAGTCTTTGCGGAACTATTGAAATTGCCTAACCTTGAGGTCAGAGTCGCCGCCGGGGCGGGCTTTCACCAGAAGGGTTACTGGTTTGATCACGGGGCTTACGCAACGTTTTTGGTGGGCAGTGCGAATTTAACGGCCGGGGCGATGTTGGGGCGCAACCAAGAGTGGATGTTGCAGTTGGATTCCCGGGCCGCTGGGGCCTTTACTGGGCAATTTCAGCAGCTCTTTGCGCGCCAATGGGCCCAAGCGCAACCATTAACTGCGGCGTGGCTGGCCGCGTATCAGGCTAACTATCAGGCGCCGCAAGCTCAGCCACTGGCGGCCGCCCCGACGCCGGTGATTCGGCCAAACCGGATGCAAGCAGCGGCGTTGGCGGCAATTGAGCAACTGCGTGGCACCGGGGCCCGGCGTGGCTTAGTCATTTCTGCCACCGGGACGGGCAAGACGTATCTGGCGGCCTTTGCGGTGCAAGCGGCGCGGCCCCAACGGTTGTTGTTTGTGGCTCACCGGGAGCAGATTTTGCAAAAGGCGCGGCGCAGTTTTCAAAAGGTTCTGGTGGGTGCCGAACGCGATTATGGTTTGCTGACTGGCAATCGGCACGACTGGGGCGCCAAGTACCTGTTTGCGACCGTCCAAACCCTGCAAAAAAATTTGGCCGCGTTTGAACCGGCAGAATTTGATTATCTGATCATCGATGAGGTTCACCACGCCGGGGCAGCGACGTACCAAGCCTTGCTGGATTACTTTCACCCCACCTTTTGTCTGGGGTTGACGGCGACCCCGGAACGGACGGACGAAGTGAGCGTCTTTGACCTGTTTGATCATCAAGTCGCTTATGAAATTCGCCTGCCGGAGGCCTTAGCGGCTGAAATGCTGGTGCCCTTTCACTACGTGGGGATTGCTGATTACCAATTTACGCTCGCGGCGGACAACCAACGGGTGACGAAGTACCAAGCGCAGTTTGCGACGGGTTCAGCGCACCGGGCGGATGCCAAAGCGGTCGCGTTGTTGACGTCAGATGAACGAGTGGCCTATTTATTGGCCCAAACGGCTTATTATGGTTACAGTGGTGACCAGGTGCACGGCTTGATTTTTTGTGCCAGTGTCTTGGAAGCAACGGAACTGGCAGCCGCTTTATGCCGGCATGGGCACCCGGCCGCGGCGCTAAGTGGGACCGACGGAATTGCGCGCCGCGAACAATTAGTGGCGCAACTCACCGCGGGGCAGTTAGAATACTTGGTTACCGTCGATATCTTTAATGAAGGAATCGACATTCCGTGCGTTAATCAGGTTGTCTTCTTGCGCAACACCGCGTCACCAATCGTTTACCAACAGCAGTTGGGGCGGGGGTTGCGCAAGTCACCGGGGAAAGATTACCTGGTGGTGATTGATTTTATCGGGAATTTTAAGCACAATTACCTGTTGCCCCTAGCCTTGACCGGGGCGGCGACGGCTTCGGCGGATGCTGCCCGGGCCACTGTCCAGGGGCAAACGTTGGTGGGGCAGTCGACGATTGAATTTGAACCGGTCGCCCAGGAGCGGGTGCTGGCAACCCTGAGTCAAGCCCATTTAACGGCGCTGAGCCGGTTACGGCCCCTGTACATGGATTTAAAGGCACGTTTGGGGCGGCGCCCAGCCTTAAGTGACTTTCAGCGTTATGGGGTGGCCGATCCCTTGGTCGTGACCAGTACCGGTCCGGTGCGCAACTATGCCCAATTCTTGGCCAAAATGGGTGAACCCGTGACATTAACTGATTACCAACACCGGGTCTTGAATTTTTGCAGCGCGGAATTGCTGAATGGCAAGCGGCGCCACGAGTTGTTGTTATTAGCCCAGTTGCTTAATCAGCCGGTGGTCACCGCCCAAGCCTTTCAAGCCCAGCTGCAAGCCCACGGGTGCGTGAGTGATCCGCTGACCTTGCGCTCGGTTCACAAGGTCTTGGACTTGTCGTATTTTGCTAAGCGAGCGCGACCGACCCAGGCCGATTACGGCAGTCAACCAGTGGTGGAGTTCGTGGGAAATCACTACCAGTGGGGACCCCAAATGCGGGCGGCTTTACAGACTACGCCCCAGTTTCGCGCGCTAGTGGCCGACACGGTGAAAACGGGGTTGGCCTTGGCCCAGGCCTACCGCCCGGACCAGTTATTTACCCGGGGGCAAAAGTATACCCGCAAGGATGCGGTGCGTTTAATTAACAACCCGAAGAATTTAAATGCCCAGATTGTGAGCGGCTATTACTTTACCAATGCCGAGTCACAGTTGCATGAGGGGATCTTCTTTGTCTCCTATCAGAAGCGACAGGGAATCAAAAAGGCATTGGCTTATCAAAATGAGTTTATTGGTCACGGGGCGTTACGCTTCTTTTTGAATGGCAAGGACATCAAACCGACCGCGAAAAACGTCCAACGGTTGCTTAGCGGCCAAGACCGCCTCCACTTGTTTGTCCAACGTTCCAATGCCCTCGATCAACAGAGCTACTATTACCTTGGGACTTGTCATTACCAAGCTGATAGTTTGACGAAGGTGGTCGACGGGGATTTGACGCGTTTGGCGGTCAATTTGGCCCTGGATACACCACTGGATGACCAACTCTTGCGCTTATTAACGGGGGAAGAAGATGCTTAACCAACTGATTGTGGCCCTCCTCAGCAGTGGGGCGTTAGCGGGGCTGATCTTTTTATTGCGTCGCGTGACCAAGGTGCAAGTCTGGGATGAACGTTGGCATGCCTACTTCGTTACCGCCAACCAGGGCTGGTTTTGGCGGGGTGTCGCCTGGGTAACCCAGCCTAAGTTGATGGTGGGCTGGTGCTTCTTACTGGCGGTGGTCCAGTGGTCCACCCGTGGGTGGCTGGGGGCGTTGGGCGTGTTAGCCGGCCTGGGCGGAGCCAATGTGATTGGAATTATCATTAAGCATACCCTGAAGCGCCCACGTCCGGTACAACATTTGGCCCATGATGATGGCTATAGTTTTCCCTCTGGCCATGTGCTGGGAACAACGGTCATGACGGTAATGCTCTGGCAATTATATGGGCCAGCGTGGTGGTTGGCCGGCAGCTTATTGCTATGGTGGGGGCTGGTGGCATATTCCCGTTTGACCTTACGGGCCCACTACCCCAGTGATGTTGTCGGGGCAGTCCTCTTAGCGCTCAGTTGGCTCAGCTGGTTGAAGTGGCTGATTCAATTACTGGGTTGGTTTTGACTGGTCGGCAGCGCAAAAAAATGATAGGCTGAAGAAAAGACAGAAAAGGCGGAAAAATAATGGATGCACAATTGATTCAATTTCATATCACCCCCCAATTAGCGGACCAAGCGGCCAACGGGATTCAAATGGCGCCCAACAGTGGCTTTAATTTGGAATTCGTGGCTTTGAAAAAATACGTGGCCGAAGACCTGCGGGGGATCCCGGAGTTTCGGCGTGAATACCGGCGCAAGCTGATGCACGTCGTTGAACAATTCAACGAGTATTTCCAATGGCACGCGGAAAAAGCGGCCAAGATGAAGCATTTTCGTGACAGCTTTGGGAAACTCGAAGACTTGAGCGACTCCGCCAAGTACTTGGTCAGCCTACTGAAGAGCGAGTTTATCATTCCGGGAGAACTGGAGCTGACGGAAATGCGTTTGACGGGGGAATTTTCAATCTATGCCCCCGGCAGTGACAGCGAGCTAAAGCAACGGGCGCTGCAAGTTCGCGATGATTCAATTGCGACCTTTAAAGCCCAGCACCAGGCCCCGACGACGACGGTACCGCATACGACGGCCCAACCTTTTCCCGGGCAATAATTAAGGCCTGGTTACTAAATTCCTACAATTTGTTAAAAAATCCCCCGGGCATGGCGAAATCTTGTACAATGTTACCTATTGTGACAAAAATGCAAACCATGAATGGGGATTTTTATGTGGAAACAAAGTGTTAATTGGCTCCGGCACCACTGGTCAGGCGTGGTGATGCTGGCGGTCTTGTTAGGCAGCTTCGTGAGCGCTCCGGTGCAAGGGGCAGCGGCGACGCGGGTGGATGCCCGCGCGGCGGTTATGATTGATCAGCAAACCGGGCAGGTCTTGTACGCCCAAAATGCCACTAAGCGTTATCCAGTGGCTTCGGTGACCAAGATTTTAACCTTATTAGTAATTGAAGATGATATTGCCCACCACCGCTTGGATTGGGAGCAAAAAATCAAAATTGACCACGCGGTGGCGAAGTTGGCCAATGACTGGCGTTTTTCCAACGTCCAATTAAACGAAGGGGAAAGTTACACCGTTAAGGCCTTAGTGGAATCAATGATGATTGTTTCGGCCGATGGGAGTGCCGAAGCCTTGGCCTTAGCCTCGGCGGGGAGCACCCAGGCTTTTAATCAGAAGATGCAAAAGATGGCTCACCGCGCGGGGGTGACGGACGCTAAAATTTACAATATGATTGGCCTGTCGAACGGCGAGCTGGGCCGCTACGGTCTAAAAGGGGTCGACAAGGATGCCGAAAACCTTTTTTCGGCGCAAGATATGGCGAAAATTGCGGCTTACTTGTTAAATCACTACCCCGACGTTACTAAACTGACCAGTCAAAAATTTGTCAACTTCCGGGTCACCGACGGCCAAGAGGAGCAAATGATCAATATTAACGCTATGCTGCCAGAAAATGGTGTGGCGGCGAAGGGCGGCGAAATCGACGGGCTCAAGACCGGCTTAACCGATAAGGCCGGTAACTGTTTTGTCGGGTCGGGAACCTTTGCCAACCGGCGAATCATTACCGTTGTTTTGCATGCCCCCGGTGAGTTTAACAACCAGTTTACCCAAACCCAAAAAATGCTGGATATTGTAATGAACCGCGCGACTCCGGTGACCTTAACCAAGGTCCAACAATTGAGTGCCCAAGTCCAAACGGTAAAAGTGGCGCATGGTCACCACCGGCACCAGACGGGGGTTAAAATTAAATCAACGGTGGTATGGGTGCCCAAGCAACTGGCCACTGCCAAGCATTGGCCAGCTAAGCTGAAGGTGCGCAGTGATCAAGATACGATTGCGCACCGCCAGGTTCGGGCTCCCGTCAAGGCCGGCCAACGGGTGGGGACGATTACCTTGCAGTTGGCGGGGATGCCCGACTTTACTTTGCCCGCTTGGGCCACGACCAGCGTTGCCAAGCACCATTGGTGGCAGTTTTAATCACTTAGCAGCCGAGGGAAATTTCCCCGGCTTTTTTATTTTTGCCAAGGGTCCGGGTAAAAAATTTTTGACGCTTCAACTTGCGATTCTAAGAAGATTATGGCCGTGATTCTTAGAAATTTGAATGGTTCGACCAATCTGACGAAAGATAATTAATTTCGCGGGGGAGGCAAAGGGGATTAGACTGCGGGTTTAACGTTGACGAGTAGAGCTAGACTTTAAAACCAGGACAATTGCTCAGAATTGCCTTAAAAATCCCGGGCGGAGCGGGGATTTTCCTCATCAAAACATCAGCAGATTATTAGTGGTCAAAGCCGCAAAAGGCTGTTACGATAAGCTTGTAAACAAGAACGGGGCCTAGCGCCCGACGATTAAAAGAAAAAAAGGAGTGTTCAATATGATGTCAACGATGAGTAATGTAATTGCAATTTTGGGGTTAGTCGCACTGATTATTGTTTCATTCTCCCACGGTATTCGCAGCCGTTTCAGCTAAGACTTTAATCAGCAGTCGACCCCAGCTAAAAGGGCGCCCGATCGAAGGTGATTGGGCGCCCTTTTAGCGTTAAAAAATTAAAACGGCCAGTTTATGAAGAGCATATAACTACCAGTACCCAAAAGTAATGACAGGAAGGTTTGGTGCCACTTTAAATGGACCCCGGCAGTAATGAAAGCGGCCGCTAGTTCCGGCAGGCCGTGACTGGGCCCGGTCCAATTAACGTCACGCAAGCAGTAGATCACCAACATTGCCATAATCGCCCCGGGCAAAAAATCCCCGAGGCCCTGAATAAACGGGGGCGTTTGGCTGCCGGGCCGTTTGAACAGCCAAAAGGGCAACACCCGGGTTAAAAAATTGGCCATGGCGGCAAGGCCGATGGTCGCTAAACGTTGCCAAAGGATCATGACTGCCGACGCCTCCAATCTAACCAACTATATTCAAGAACTAATAATAACAAGGTGACCAGCAAAAAGTAGGTTTTCCCGACCAACCACAGGGTCAAAGCGGTTAAGACCAGCCCGCTTAAGGTACTGAGGTGATCGCTTTCCCGTTGCCACTGGTCCAAGCACAGGACGATAAACAGGGCGGTCATAACAAATTCAAGCCCGGGAATTTGCAAGGCGAGGGCTTGGCCCAAGCACCCGCCGAATAAGGCGCCACTGATCCAATAACCATAGTCAAGCACCGTCACCCACGTATAGACGGTTTGCCGGTTGACCCCAGTTGGGACGTGCAGGGTGTAGTTGACCGCGAAGGTTTCATCAGAAAGACCATAAATGCGCAGCCATTGTCGCCAGTCACCGCTGTCGTAACGGTTCAACATACTGACCGCGTAGAAAAACTGGCGAAAACCAACGACAAAGGTGATTAATAAGACGGTGAGGGGGTTGAAGTGTTGCGTCAGCATGGTGGCAATCACAAATTCCACGGATCCCCCGTAAATGGTAGCAGCCATTAAGGGCGGGTACCACCAGGCAAAGCCCAGGTTATGCATATATAAGCCATAGCCTAGTCCTAAGATTAAGTAGCCAAACAAAACGGGGAGGGAGGCATGCCAAGCAACGTTAAAAGCTGAGCGCGGCATCGCGAATCTCCTTTAAATTAAAATTTGATGAAAATCAATGGCTTGATTTTACCCGCCCCAGCGGAAAAAAACAAGCGACCAGGAAAAAAGCGGGTTCTTCCTGGTCGCTGGCGCTATTCTTTAGCTAAAATTTTTAGGGCATCTTGCATCAATTGTTCTTGGTCCGCGGGGGTAACCGGGAATTGCAAGTTGAGTTGCTTGAGGCGCTTGACCATGATTTTGGCGACTAATAAGCGACTGGTCCATTTATCATCAGCCGGGATGATGTACCATGGATTTTCCTTGCTGGACGTAGCCTGGATGGTGTCTTGGTAGGCTTGTTGGTAAGCATCCCAAAAGCGGCGTTCGGCAATATCGGCACGTTCAAACTTCCAGTTCTTTTCGGGGCGTTCGATCCGGGCTAAGAAGCGGTTCTTTTGTTCGGCCTTGGAAACGTGGAGGAAGAACTTTAAAATCACAAAGCCGCTGTGGGTCAGGTAACTTTCGTAGTGGTTGATGTCATCACGCCGCTGGGCAAAGAAGGCCGGGGTCACGTCTGCTAGATCGTAGATTCCTGGTAAGTGGGCATTGACGATCAATTCGGGGTGCACTTGGGAGACCAAAACGTCTTCGTAGTGAGACCGGTTTAAGATCCCGATCTCACCGCGTTCCGGCAATTGGGCGTTGATGCGCCACAAAAAATCGTGGGCCAAGTCGGTTGACGAAGGGCGTTTGAAGTTGGCTACCCGCAGCCCGCCGGGATTGACTTGTGAAAAGACATGGCTGATCAAACTGTCCTTCCCAGCCGCGTCCATCGCTTGCAAGACGACAATGATACCGTAACGGCGATCAGCAAAGAGTTTGCGTTGTTCTTGTTTGATCTTGGCCATCGTTTTGGCTAGTTCAGCCTTGGTCCCGGCTTGATCCAGGCCAGTGTCAAAACTGGTCGGGGCTGTTGCAATTTGAAAGTCAGCGTTGGTATTACGAAATTGTTTTAAATCCATGGTAATCCCCCCATTTTCCGCGTAAACTGGAAACAACCATCCGTCAGGGCACCCCCCTGACGGAACAAAAATTAAGGAGAAGGTAAGCAATGACGGTAACGGTAGGTGATTGGCAAAAAGAAGTCGCGGCCGTGCGGGCGCACTTAATCGCCCCAGCCGATGTCTGGCTGATCCACGAGCACCATTCCAAGCAAAGCGAGAGTACGTATTTGGCCCTCGTGAAGCAAGCGCGTCTTTACGTGGTGCGGCTGGCCTTTCATGATCAAACGGCGGCCGATCCCTGGTCGTTTAATTTACGTCGTTATCCGGGGCGCAGGGCCTTGGTGCGTGCGATTCAAGCTCGCATGGCCCAACCGGCCCAAGGGTTAGCGGTGGAATATGCGACCTTTGTGGCGCTGGCGTTCGTGGAAAAAGCCAACCAGACTGGCGGTGAACTGCACTGGTTGGCAGACTACTTTTTTTATCAGGGGCAAGCCGTAGCACAGCCCGTGGCCGCGCAATTAGCTCCACTATTGGCCGCCCATTTGTGTTTGGTCAGCTATAAGGATCAGCGGGTGTTATTAACCTCAAGCGGCCGCGCCTTGTTGGACGGGTACTTTGACTTTGCTGATCACTACCACCCTGCTGAAGCTGCTTGGGATCAAAATCCCCGGACGATGACGCCGCGGGAATTAATCGCGCGGTTGCTGCTTTGATTTGGGCCGTTGGTGAGCATGGATAAATTCATCTTCTTGAGCGAAGAAGGCCAGGTAGGCAAAGAAATTTTCTTTACAGCCGGCTTTGAATGTTTGCCAAAGTTGCTGCCACTTAGCCATGGTTATCTCCTCCTTTTTAACTTCTATTATAGAACGTCTTGAAAACGGCACCAAGCACGGAAAAATTATTTTACTCAGAAAATGTGTTAAGATAAATCAATTCAGATTTAAAAGGGGGACAAACCGATGCAACGACGCCAACGCCAAGCGCAGCGCCGCCGCCAACGTCGCTGGCGGTGGGGACTGAGCGGTGGCTTTTTGCTGACTGCGTTGTTATTGATTGGGGGCATCACCACGCAACGGTCCGCCCCCACCACTTCTAATCCGCTGGAGGCCATGGAAAATTTATTTATCGGCCCCCGGGTGCATTATGGCTTGCAAACAGCTTGGCGAACCCAACTGGCGGGGCGCAGTGAACGGGTAAGTATTGCGCTGTATTCAGCGCAAACGGGCCAGCTCTATAGTCGCACCAACGCCGCCCACCACCAATTTCACATGGCCAGTACCGTCAAGGTAGCGATTTTAGCTGGCATTTTGCGCCAGGAAAAGGGGCACTTAACGGCGCAAGAAAAGGCCTTGGCCACCCGGATGATTGAAAATTCGGATAATGCCGCTACCAATTTGCTGTTTGAAGATTATTTAGGCGGCCAGGCGGGCTTGCAAGCCACTTTTGCGGCCTTTGGGATGACCCATTCGACGGCTCATAAGGCGTGGGGGCTCTCAACGACGACTCCGGCTGACCAAGTCCGCTTATTGAATCAGATTTACTTTAGTTCGGATCAATTGAACGATCAATCCCGGGCCTACTTGCGGTATTTAATGGCCCATGTGGCTACCGATCAGCAGTGGGGTATTTCGGCGGGCAGCGACTCGTTTGCGTTAAAGAACGGGTGGCTGCCCTATGGCAAGGACCAGTGGATTATCAACAGTATTGGCTATATCGATGGCCCAGGCGCAAATGACTACACGATTGCCATTTATACGGATCATAATCCTAGCATGGCCAGCGGCAAACAATTAGTTGAGCAACTGGCCCAAGTGACTCGGCAAGCGATGCGGCGCTTGGATGATTAATGACGGCAAAGGGACTGGTGAACCCCGGGGACCAGTCTTTTTTATTTTGTGCCGGGCAAACTGGCGCTGCCTAAAAAAACTGTGAAACCGCCAACAAAATAATCGATTGTGTTTATTATTCTTAATTTTTATCACAGAAAAACGATTTTTGTATAAGAACTCACCGTAAAATTATGCTTTTTCCGCTAAATCAGCTATACTATGGGCAAAGGATGTAATGGATGAGAAATGGAGGAGTCGGAGATGTTGTTGCGACAGCTAGATTATTTTATAAAAGTTGTTGATAATAAGAGCTTTACTAAAGCCGCGGATGCAGCCTTCATTTCTCAATCGGCCGTTTCCCAACAGATTCGGGCGTTGGAACAAGAGTTGGGGGTTAAATTGTTGCGGCGCCATAACCGCAGCTTCTCGCTGACCAGTGCTGGTAATTATCTGTATCGGCACGGGCCGGGGCTGTTAGCAGCTGCCGATGAGCTTCAGCAAGCAACGATCAACGTTGGCAAAGAAGAGGTCAGTGAGCTGGCGTTAGGCTATCCCCAAAATTATGATGGGGTAGAGTTAAGCGCCGTGGTGAGTGCCTTTAGTCAGTTGTATCCACAGTTGCAACTGACGGTGCGGGCGCAAAGTCACGCGGACTTATTGCAAAATTTAGCGAACGAAACGTTAGATTTGGCCCTGGTGGGCGAGCGCGGCGATGTACCGACTGACTTTCAGGTGCAGCCGGTTTTGGCGGCCCGGCGTTTTGTTGAGGTGGCCCAAATCAGCCCGCTGGCCCAATTACCAACCGTGAGCTTGGCGCACCTTTCGCAGCTGCCCTGTATCGTGATTGCGACCGAGCAGCGGGCGGTTGAAGAAGCCCGTTACTACCGGGAACAAATCGGCGTGTTGAGTGAATTTCGCTTTGTCAACAGCCTCACGGAGGCGCAGATTTTGGTGGCGGCCAACCAAGGCTATTTGTTAGTCGACCAAGTGGGGACCTGGCGGCCGGCCGCCCCTCAAATTGCTCGGGTCGCCTTGCAGGGGTCCGAAACGGTGGCGTTGACGCAACGCTATGTCTTAGCTTGGCGCCCGGCCTTGACGACCTCGATGATGACGGAATTTGGTCAGCTGCTGACGGCGAAATTGCGGAAACCCTAGCAACCAGGGCTGCGACCGGGGAGGTTTTCCCGGTCTTTTTTGTTGCCAGTTAATTTAACCATTAACAAGCGAAACCGTTTCCAATATAATAAAAGTAACGCTAGTTGTTGATGAAAAAGAAAAGGAAGCGAGCATTATGACGCAGGTATACCTTACGGCGCCGTTACCAGCTGTAGCGACGGAATTGTTAGAACAAGCGGGCATCACTTATGAAAGCTTTGCGGGGCCGGGATTGATTACGAAAGCCGAATTGCTGGCACACGTAGCGGAAATTGAGGTGTTGATTACGCCGCTGTCGACCCAGGTTGATGAAGAAGTGATTGCGGCGGCCCCGAAACTAAAGTTGATTGCCAACTTTGGGGCGGGATTCAATAACATTGATGTCCAAGCCGCGCGGGCCCGGGGGATCGATGTGACCAACACCCCGTTTGTTTCATCGGTTTCGACGGCCGAAGTAGCCTGTGGGTTGATGGTCGCCTTGGCGCACCGGATGGTTGAAGGGGATCAATTAATGCGGACCCAGGGTTTTGACGGTTGGGCCCCGCTCTTCTTCTTGGGGCACCAGTTAGCGGGCAAGACCTTGGGGATCGTCGGCTTGGGGGACATTGGAAAGAATGTGGCCCAGCGGATGCAGGCGTTTGACATGAAGATTGTCTATACTCAGCGGCATCGAGTTGACCCGGCCACCGAAGCCCACTATCATGCCCAATACGTTTCACTAGAAGAACTTTTACAAGTCAGCGATGTAGTTAGTTTGCACTGCCCGCTGACGCCCGCCACACACCATCTGCTGGGAGCGGCAGCGTTTAAACGGATGAAAAAGTCAGCCTTGTTGATCAACTGTGCCCGGGGACCAGTGCTTGACGAAGCCGCCCTCTTGACGGCGTTACAAACCGGCGAATTGGCCGGGGCAGCGTTGGATGTCTACGAAAAAGAACCCTTGGTAGCAGAGGGCTTTAAGCAATTGACCAACGTGATTTTGACGCCACACGTGGGGAATGCGACGGTTGAAGCCCGGGATGATATGGCCAAAATCGTGACGAACAATGCGTTAGCGGTTTTAGCCGGTAAGGCGCCACGCTACGTGGTAAATGCGGCGGAATAAAAAAATGAGCACTTCCCAGCGCGGAGGTGCTCATTTTTTATTTTTGCTTGAAGTTTAGTTGGCTTGTAAGTGGCGGATGCCCGGTAAGCTCAGCATGATGGCAAAGCTAAGCAAGTAGAGCACAGCTAAGCAGCCCATCGTAGTCAAGAGGGTGGCGTGATCCATCAAAAAGCCGATCACGACCGAGGAGAAGCCCCCGATGGCCCGCCCGGTGTTCATGATCATGCTATTGGCCGTTGACCGGATTTCCGTAGGGTAGAGGCGACTGATGACGGCACCGTAACCGCCGAACATCCCGTTTGAGAAGAAACCGATCAGTGCGCCAGCCAAGATTAATTGCAGTGAGGTGTGCGCCATTAAGATCGCAAACATCACCAGGGCCGATCCAGGGAGAAAAATCCCAAAAGCCCACCGCGGGCCCTTTTGATCCATGATGGTCCCAAAGACGACCATCCCCAGGCTCATCCCAATGATGGTAGCGATCATCCAGAGGGAGGAACCGGAAACCGACAAGCCTTGTTGCTTTTGAGCAATTGATGGCAACCAGTTCATCAAGCCGAAGTAACCAGCAATTTGAACAATGGCCATTACCATTAAGCCCAGGGTTTGCACCGCTAAGCGAGGGGTTGCAAAGAGGCGACTGACGGCGATTTTTTCGTGCTTGGCTTGCGCTTGCGCGTGAGCCGTAATGAATTCGGAACTTTCACTGACGTGTTGCCGAATAAAGTAGGTTAAGACTACCGGGATGATGCCCAACAAGAACAGGGCGTTCCAACCAAAGTGGGGGATGATTACGGCCGCGGCCAAAGCAGCGAAAATCGCCCCGATTTGGCCCCCGATGGCGGCAACTGACGTTAAGCGGCCAATCCGGTTGGCGGCAAAGTTTTCGGCAATTAGGGCCATCCCAACCCCGTATTCACCACCGGCTCCGATCCCAGCGAGAAACCGCAGGACATAAATGGCGCTCAGCGAGTGGGCAAAGAACATCGCGGCGGTGGCGAAGGCAAAAATAAAGATCGTGTAAGAGAATGTCTTAACACGACCGATGCGATCACCGAGCAGACCAAAGACCGCACCGCCCGCGAGCATCCCTAAGTTGGTAATCGAGCCGATCCAACCTGCCGCCGTACCAGAAAGGTGCAGATCCGCGATGATCGGCGCCAGGGTAAACGATAAAAACATAATGTCCATGTTTTCCAATGAGAAACCGGCCGCCGTAGAGGCCATGACCCACTTTTCGTTATTTGCCTGCGTCAACAGTTTGTTGCTTGTCTGTTCCATATTTAATTCCTCCAAAATGAAGGCTCACGGGCCTTCTTTATTTTGTCGTATGCCATTGTGCCACTTTTTAATTGAAATAGCAAGCAACCAAAAAGACGATTTTGGCATAATTTATGATATTTAATTAGAATTGAATTAGAGGTTGACGAGATAAATTTAATGTTGTGAATTAGGAGCTACTAAATACAAAGGAGCAAGCCTTATGACGAAAAGATTGGTAGATCAACGATTTAGTTATTATTGGCCATAGTGTCTACGCCCGGACGGTTGTAGACAAACAGGTTTACAACCGTGCGGCCAATCTTTTGTTATGGAATCGGCCACGCGAAAGCAATTGGACTGCGGTGGCTGATTAATTAAGGCTTATAGAAATGCTTTAAACCGGTCATCCGT
>NZ_HE997176.1:70555-137684 GCF_000312405.1 Limosilactobacillus ingluviei str. Autruche 4
GTCAATTTTTTGCGGGGCCGGTTTTTTATTTGGTCAGTCAGCTGCTTATTTGGTTTAGCAGTTTTATTACAGCGACAATTCGAAACGGAGGAACTTACTATGATTATTGTCAGTCGAAAAGATCATCCAGAACTAATTTCGCAATTACAAACCCGTTTTGCGGGAAGTAAACAAGTTTTTGTGAATGGGGACCGGATTGCCCTACTTGGGGTGACCCCTCAGGAGTTGACGCCAGAAGAAAAAGCAGCTGCGGCGACAATCATTGCTGATCATCCCGTTGCAGTACGGGCCAGTCGGCTATTTCATCCTGAAGATACGGTAATTGCGACGGCCCATTCACGAATTGGGGGCTCCCATTTTACTTTAATGGCTGGACCTTGTTCAGTGGAGTCGGCGGAACATGTCTTAGCGATGGCTGCTGTCGCTAAACGCAGCGGGGCAACGGTTCTACGGGGCGGGGCTTTCAAACCACGCACGTCACCCTACTCCTTTTAGGGCTTGGGTGAAGCCGGGCTGCAAGCATTACGCCGAGCGGCTGACCAATATGACATGGATGTTTTAACGGAAGTCATGGCGCCGGAACAAGTAGCGTTAACTGCGCAGTACGCAGATATTTTGCAAATTGGGGCGCGCAATATGCAAAATTTTGCCCTGTTAAAAGCTGTCGGGCAGACTCGCCGACCGGTGATGCTCAAGCGCGGGTTGGCAGCAACGATTGATGATGTCTTGAATGCAGTTGAGTACATTCTCGCGGGGGGTAATTCGCAAGTTATGATCACCGAACGCGGTATCCGGACGTTTGATAATAAATACACGCGCAACACTTTAGACGTGGGGGCGGTCCCCGTTTTGCAAAAATTAACGCACTTACCGGTCATTATTGATCCCAGCCATGCTGCGGGACACACAGAGTGGGTCACATCGTTGGCACTCGCTGGGACGGCGGCTGGCGCTAGCGGCTTAGTAGTCGAAATTCATGATCATCCGGCGGCGGCACTTTCGGATGGGGCCCAAGCCTTACTACCAGAACAGTTGCAAACTTTGGCACAGCAAGTTTAACGGGTGCGAACCGCAATTCAGCAAGCGTAAGGAGAAAGCGATGGAAAAAATCTTAGTTCAAGTGGCTGCTCGGCAGTATGAGGTTTTGATTGAGCAGGGCTTATTGGCGCACGTTGGTGAATTGGTTGCTACTCAGTGGTCTCCTCGCAAAGTCGCGGTAATTAGTGATCAAAATGTGGCCGCTTTATATCAACAGCAAGTGGTTAAGCGATTGGAAGCAGTGGGGTTTGAAGTTTTTCCCCTGCGCTTCCCAGCGGGTGAAACTTCGAAATCCCTGTCAATGTTGGCTTCTCTGGCGGCACAGTTAGCCCAAGCCCATTTTACGCGCGATGATGGGATTGTGGCCCTGGGGGGTGGCGTAACTGGAGACTTGGCCGGGTTGGTCGCCGCGACATACATGCGTGGGGTAAGGCTGATTCAAATTCCGACGTCGTGGTTAGCCCAAGTGGACAGCTCCGTGGGCGGAAAAACGGCGGTAAATTTAGCCCACGTTAAAAATTTGCTGGGGGCATTTTATGAGCCTGATTTAGTCTTGGTTGATCCCGCCGTCTTAGGGACCTTGCCCCAACGAGAATTAATTGCTGGTCACGCCGAGGTAATTAAAACCGCTGCGCTTGCAGGAGGTGACTTTTGGCAGTTGGTAAAAGAAATTCGGACGCCGGCCCAAATTTTAGAATTAGCCCCAGCTTTAAGTGCCCAGGCAATCGCATTTAAGGCCAAAGTAGTGATGGCTGATGAACGCGAAGGTTCTCAGCGCCAGATTTTAAACTTTGGTCATACGTTGGGGCATGCCGTTGAAGCGCTGGCTCAGGGGCGGCTGCGGCATGGGGAGGCAATCAGTGTTGGGATGGTGGCATTGAGTCAACGGCTTAGTCAGTTGGGTTGGGTGCCAGCTACGGTAGCGGCGGATTTGACGACCACTTTAGCAGGTATCGGCTTACCAGTTACGGCACCTGAGTTACAAATGCCGGCGATGATTGATAAGATCGCGAACGATAAGAAAAACCGGGGGGCTAACTTAAATCTGGTTTACTTGCCTCAATTTGGACAACCAAAAGTGAAGCCTGTGGCATTTGAACAAGCTCGGGCCTGGTTATTGGAAACTATTTAAAAATGGTCTACATTAACTTTTGAGTGTTTGAATGATTTTATTGTCATATGTAATGGACGGAGATGAAGATTTGTGCAACCGATTCGCCAAACTTTTATCTTGAATGGTCTATTCATTTAATTTGCTGATAGATTGGCTTTTACAAGGGTTAAATTGAATTTATTTAGCATTCGCCCTTGATTGGTATATCCAATTTAAAAAGAGAAAACGAGAATAAAAGTTTGACGATTAAAGTGAATTCAGTCATGATGAGAAACATGATATTTTTAATTTTGAGAAATTGGTATACTTAAAAACGAGGAGCTTAGCACATGAACATTACTAAACAAAATTCAATTGCAATTTATGCCGATGGGGCGGACATTGAAGCAATGCGCCAAATGGCCAAATTACCAGAAGTAACCGGCTTTACCACGAACCCCACTTTAATGAAACGTGCGGGGATTACCAATTATTTAGCCTTTGCCCAAAAGGTTGTGGCGGAATTTCCGGACATGCCAGTTTCATTTGAAGTCTTTGCTCAAGACCAAGCCGAAATGCAAGCGGAAGCGGAAATTTTGAGCGACCTGGGGGAGAACGTCTACGTAAAGGTTCCGATCTTAGCACTGGATGGGACCCCCCACATCAATTTAATTCGCACCCTTTCGGCGGCCGGGATTAAATTAAACATTACGGCAGTTACAACCAAGGAACAGGTCCGGTGGGCCTTAGATGCTTTGGATCCCGAAGTACCGGCGATTATCTCGCTCTTTGTCGGTCGGGTGGCTGATACGGGGATCGATCCGACGTCCTTTGTGATCTGCAGTTCAACGATGGCCTTCCGTTACCCGAATGTGCAATTATTATGGGCCTCAACCCGGGAAGTTGATAACATCCGGCAAGCAGAACAACTGGGCTTAGATATTATCACGGTGCCACCGGCAATCTTGAATAAGTGGGTGACCCGCCGGGACCTGACCCCAGTCGATGTGGCCTTAGATACGGTCCGGGGCTTTGCCCAAGATATCGAAAGCTTGGGTTACAGTATTTTAGATGAAGTTGAAGCCATCAGTGCACGTTGATAGGAGGACGCCAGAATGAATAAGACAGAAGTAGCGGCGGTTAATGCCCTACGGTTTTTAAGCGTTGATATGATTAGCAAGGCCAAGTCCGGTCACCCGGGGATTGCCATCGGGGCGGCGCCGATGGCCTATACCCTGTTTGAAAAGGTGATGAACTTCAATCCGAAGGACCCGGGCTGGTTTAACCGGGACCGCTTTGTCCTGTCAGCGGGCCACGGCTCGGCCTTGTTATACAGCTTGCTGCATTTGAATGGTTTTAACCTTAGTTTAGCTGACTTAAAAGCCTTTCGGCAGTTGGGCTCCAAAACGCCGGGTCACCCTGAAGCCGGGTGGACCCCGGGGGTCGATGCATCGACCGGTCCATTAGGCCAAGGCTTGGGGATGGCTGTGGGGATGGCGATGGCCGAACGGCACTTGGCCGCGACTTACAATCGGCCGGGTTTGCCAATCATTGATCACTATACCTATGTTTTAGCCGGGGATGGCGATTTAATGGAAGGGATCAGCCAAGAAGCCCTGAGCTTAGCCGGTCACCACCAATTAGGCAAGCTGATTGTTTTACATGACGCCAACCAGGTTTCACTAGACGGGCCACTGAACTTATCCTCCATTGAAAACCAACGGCAACGTTTTGAAGCGGCGGGCTGGGATTATCTGGTCGTTGAACACGGTGATACCGATGTGGCCGCGATTGAGCAAGCCCTCCAGCAAGCCAAACAAACGGCGCAGCCAACGCTGATTGAAGTGCAAACTACGATTGGGTATGGGGCACCGCAAGCCGGAACTAATAAAGTGCACGGGGCGCCGTTGGATGCAGCCGGGCGGCAAGCACTAGCGGACTTCTTTAAGTGGGAGGCCGCGCCATTTGAAATCGATCAAACGATTCGGGATCATTTTGCTGCCGCAGTGGCAGGTAAGCAAGCTGGCTATGAGGCTTGGCAAAAAATGTTTGCCACTTACCAAGCCAAGTACCCCCAAGAAACGGCGGAATTAACCCACGCCCCACTGAGTGTGGCCGGGGTCAAGACCGCTTACCAACCAGGTGACAAGGTGGCAACGCGGCAAGCCAGCGCCGAAATCTTACAAAAAGTCGCGGCCGCCAATCCACAATTCTGGGGTGGAGCGGCAGATTTAGCCTCATCAAACAAAACCTTCTTGAATGATTTGGGGCGCTTTAGTCCCGCGACGCCGGCGGGACGCAACGTGAACTTTGGGGTGCGCGAGTTCGGCATGGCCGCGGCGCTGAATGGGATGAACCTGCACGGTGGCAACCGGGCCTTTGGGAGTACCTTCCTGGTCTTTACCGATTACTTAAAGTCGGCGGTGCGCCAAGCGGCGTTGATGAATTTGCCAACCGTGTTTGTGGGTTCACACGATTCAATTGCGGTCGGAGAAGACGGTCCCACCCATGAACCGATTGAACAATTGGCGGGCTTCCGGGCGATGCCGAATCTAGACGTAATTCGGCCGGCTGATGCCAATGAAACGGCCGCGGCTTGGCAAATGATTGCCAAGACTACGAACCGGCCATCACTGTTGGTGACTTCCCGGCAAGCCCTACCGGTGTTGGCAGAAACGGTTGGGGCGCCAGTAGAACGCGGGGGCTATATTTTAGCTGATTCAACTAAGCAAGTCCCCGATGGGATCTTAATCGCCGCTGGTTCTGAAGTCAGTTTAGCAATGGATGCCAAGGCCTTACTCGCTGAGGAGGGGCTTGACGTCCGGGTCGTTTCAATGCCGTGTTTGAACCGGTTTGACGAACAACCCCAAGCGTACCGTGACCAAGTCCTGCCGCCCCAAATTGAAAACCGGGTAGCCCTCGAGATGGGCGCCAGTGCCCCTTGGTACAAGTACGTGGGCTTGCGCGGCCAGGTTATTGGCGTGGACCGCTTTGGGTTAAGCGGGGACGGCCACGAATTGGCGACGGCCTTTGGCTTTACGCCAAGCCACGTGGCAGCGACCTTTAAGCAATTGGCCGGGGTACGTCAATTGGGGGCGGCCAGTGTCCTGCCAGCTTATCAAGAACGACCGGCGCGGGCGGCCAGCTTTCTTTAAAAGCGACCTCCTAAGTAAAGACAACTAACGACA
The DNA here is from genome assembly GCF_000312405.1 of Limosilactobacillus ingluviei str. Autruche 4. Lineage (NCBI taxonomy): Bacteria > Bacillati > Bacillota > Bacilli > Lactobacillales > Lactobacillaceae > Limosilactobacillus > Limosilactobacillus ingluviei. Next base: position 75,875 of record NZ_HE997176.1, read on the forward strand.
GACAAAAATAACGCCAGTAAAAGGGCTGCCGCCAATCGGCAGCCCTTTGCTGTTAGTCGGCGGGTGACCGTGGTAAAATAATTGGCAGACTTTAGAAGAGGAGGAATGCGGGATGGCATTTCCACAATTAGCGTTGGACCAAGTAAAAGGGCCCAAAGCAACGATTAAGACGTCCTTGGGGGACATTAGCTTACAATTGTTCCCGGACCAAGCACCTAAAACGGTAAAGAACTTTGTTGAATTGGCTAAGCAAGGCTACTACAACGACGTTACTTTCCACCGGGTGATTCCAGACTTTATGATCCAAACCGGGGACCCAACGGCGACCGGGGCCGGTGGCGAAAGTATTTATGGGCACCCCTTTGCAGATGAATTTTCCCCTGAACTGTTCAATTTGAAGGGGGCCGTTTCAATGGCAAATGCGGGGCCGAACACCAACGGTAGCCAATTTTTTATCGTGACGAACCGGAATTTGTCCACGAACCTGATTGGGCAGATGGAAGCCGCGGGCTACCCAGCTGAAGTGATTGAAGCCTACCAAAATGGGGGGACCCCATGGTTGGATTTCCATCACACGGTGTTTGGTCAAGTCGTTAGCGGGTTGGACGTGGCAATCAAGATCAGTCAAGTCAAACGTAACTTTGAAGATCGCCCAGAAGAAGCCGTATTAATTAAAGCGATTGAAATTACAGAATAACCAAAAAACTGCGGCACACGCTCGGCGCGCTTGCCGCAGTTTTTATTTACCAGCAGCTAAACCATGCCAAAGGGCTTGGATGGCTGCGGTTAACGGGGTCGTCGTCCGCATGACGGCCGAAACCAAGAAGGTGGGTTGGTCGGCGTCGGTGAGGGGGATGGGGACGACGTTGTCCGATGGTGACAGGGCCAGGTCGGTCAGGTAGGCAATGCCTAGGTTGCTGGCGACCATTGATTTAAGAATGTGGACGTCGTTGGTTTGGTAGAGGACTTTGGGGCGGAAGTGATTGATTTGGGCGAGGTGGCGAAAGGCGTGCTGGTGGACAAATTCATTTTCGCGGGCCAGGGTAATAAACGTTTGATTTTGCAACTCGTGAAAGGCGACCCCGTTGGATTGCCGTGCAGCGAGGGGGTGGCTTTTAGCGACGATAATTTTAATCGGGTAGCGGGCCAGAACTTGGGTGCGCAACTGCGGGGAACTGATCGGGGTCAGGGAGCCGAGCAGGGCTAAATCAAGCTCCCCGTTTTGGACCATTTTTAAGAGGTGGGCCGACCCGTATTCATATGGCTCTAACTGGGCCATTAAACCGGCTTGCATCAGTTGCGGCGTCAGCGGGGGAAAGTAGAAATTGCCAATAATCGGGGGCAGGCCAAAGCGAATTTGACGGTCATTGGCATGGGCGATTTCTTGCCGGGCGACCGTTAATTCATTGAGGATCACCTGAGCGTGCAGGAAAAATTGCTGGCCGGCTTCCGTAATCCGTAATTCACGGTGGGATTGGTCCCGAATGAAAAACGTTGTGTCAAATGCTTTTTCCAGGCGTTTGATGGCCAGCGTAATGGTGGGCTGGCTGACGTTGAATTGTTCGGCCACCTTCGAAAAATTTTTGGTTTTAACCAGGGCGCAATAATATTTAATATCTTTAATGTTCATTTAAAATCCCTTCTTGTTCATAAATTAGCCGGCTCATATAAAATTAAATCATACTATATCGTTGATTTGACTATAAAGCAAACCCGGTTTTACACTGGCCTTGTTTAGTTCGTGGACCACGGTGGGCCGTGAACATTGGCAAGCAAAGAGCAGCGAAATGAGGAATGATCATGACAAAGGCAAGCATAATTTTAGCCAATCCGTACTTAAACAAGGGCACGGCCTTTAGCTTGGCTGAACGGCAAAAATTCGGGTTATTAGGGACGTTGCCGCCTAAGGTCCGGACGATTGAGGAACAAGCGACGGAAGTCTATGCCCAATTTCAAACTAAACAGGCCGGCATTGAACAACGCGACTTCTTGATGGCGATTTTCAACACCAATCGGACCCTGTTCTTTTATCTGATGGGCCAGCACTTGGAAGAAATGATGCCCATCGTTTATGATCCAGTAATTGCCGATTCGATTGAAAATTACAGCCAGCGCTTCTTGCAACCCCAACAAGCGGCCTTTTTGTCGATTGACGATCCCGCAACGATTCGTCAGCGACTGCAAAATGCAGCGGCCGGTCGTGACATCAAGCTGATTGTCGTGACCGATGGGGAAGGGATCCTCGGGATCGGTGACTGGGGGATCAACGGGGTCGACATTGCAGTCGGCAAGCTGATGGTCTACACGGCGGCGGCTGGGATTGATCCAGCGTCCGTTTTAGCGGTCGGCTTGGATGTCGGTACGAACAACGAAAGCTTACTTAACGATCCCGCCTACCTGGGGCTTAAGCACCGGCGCGTTACGGGAGTGGCTTACGATCAGTTAATCGATGGTTTCGTGACCGCGGCGCACGAATTGTTCCCGACGGCTTTGTTGCACTTTGAAGATTTTGGCCGGGCCAATGCCGCCAAGATTTTGCGGCGCTACCAGGATCAATTTCCAATCTTTAACGACGATATCCAAGGAACCGGGATGATTGCGCTAGCCGGCGTGCTCGGGGCGCTGAAGCTATCAGGGCAACGACTGGCCGACCAAAAGTTCTTGACCTTTGGCGCCGGGACGGCTGGCATGGGGATTGCCAAGATGCTCTTTGATGAAATGGTCCGTCAGGGAATGGCGCCAGCAGAAGCCAAGCGGCACTTCTACTTAGTAGACGTTCAGGGGTTGCTCTTTGATGACACGCCCAACCTGACCCCGGAGCAACGGGAATTTACCCGGCAACGCGCTGAGTTTGCGAATGCGGATGAACTGACCGATCTGTTGGCGGTCGTCAAAGCCGTTCAGCCAACGGTAATGATTGGCACTTCCAAGCAACCGGGCGCCTTTAGCGAAGCGGTGGTCAAGGAAATGGCGGCCCACGTCGCTCGCCCGATCATCTTCCCGATTTCTAATCCCACGAAGCTGATTGAAGCCATGCCAGCCGACTTGCTGAAGTGGACGGCCGGCCGGGCCCTGGTCGCGGCCGGGATTCCGGTCCCGGATGTGACGCTCAATGGTCAAACCTACCGGATTGGCCAAGCCAATAACGCCTTGGTTTACCCGGGGGTTGGCTTTGGGGCGATCGCGGTCAAAGCCAAGCGGATCAATGAAGCAATGTTAGCGGCGGCCGCCCACGCCTTAGCTGATATTGTCGACGTAAACCAAGCCGGCGCGGCGGTCCTGCCACCAGTCGCCCAATTGCCGGCCTTTACGGCCAAAGTAGCCGAAGTGGTGGCCCAAACGGCACTTGACCAAGGGTTGGCGGACCCGACGATTACTGATGCAAAGCAAGCCGTAGCGACTTTACGGTGGCAAGCCAAGTATTAATTAAACGTGCTGAAGCAAATGGGGGCTTCAGCACGTTTTTTTTCGTCGGCAAGATAAAGCGATTCCACAGAAATGTTTTCTGTTATCAGCCAAAATTCCTCGTATAATAAAAGGGAGTTTTTGGCAATAAAGGGGATTTGAGAATGGAGAAACAAACACCAACGGAGAGTGGCTATCAACACCACATGGCCATTCCCTGGCATGATTTTGTCACGGATGATAATGTCACGCCGGCTAAAGAGGCTAACCTGGTGGAACGCGCCACGATCGTCGGGCGAATCGGGTTGATGATGTTAGCCTGCGGTACAGGAGCGTGGCGGGTTCGCAATTCAATGAATGTCGCCGCCGAGACCTTGGGTATGACTTGTTCAGCGGATATTGGCTTGGTGTCAATTGAATATACGTGCATGGATAACCACCGCAGTTATACCCAGGCCCTGGCCCTCCCTAGTACGGGGGTTAATACCGCCCGGCTGAATGCGTTGGAAAATTATATTCGCGAATTTGAGCAGCAAGGGCAAAATTGGACAACCGGGGAAATTCACCACGCCCTAAATCGGATTGAAAGCATCGGCGGTTTGTACGCGCCGTGGATGGTGGGCTTAGCCGCGGCCTTGGCTTGTTCAGCCTTCGTTTTTTTGCTGGGTGGGGGCCCAGTAGAAATGTTGTGTTGCTTTTTTGGGGCCGGCATTGGCAATTACGTCCGGCGTAAGATGGGCGATCGCAAACTAACCCTCTTTGCGGGCTTAACGGTGGCCGTGGCGGTCGCTTGTGTGGCTTATGATGTTTCGTTTAACGTGGTGCAGTACTTTTTGCACGTTAATTCACACCATGAAGCAGGCTATATCGGGGCGATGCTGTTTGTGATTCCGGGCTTTCCGTTCATCACTAGTGGTTTGGACCTTTCCAAGTTGGATATGCGCTCTGGGTTGGAGCGGGGGGCCTTTGCTTTGATGGTCATCACGGTCGCGACTTTGGTCGGCTGGGTGGTGGCCATGGCGATGGATCTGCAGCCCGAAAATTTCATTCCCCTGGCCCTTTCGCCGGCCCTGTATTTGGTTTTGCGCCTGGTCTTTAGCTTTTGCGGGGTCTTTGGCTTTTCGATTATGTTTAACAGCAGCTTAAAAATGGCGGCAACGGCCGGTGTGATCGGGGCCTGTGCCAACACACTTCGCTTGGAAATGGTTGATTTAGCCCACGTGCCGGCTGGCCCCGCAGCCTTTGCGGGGGCGCTGTTGGCCGGGTTGTTAGCTTCCTTAGCGCGCCGGCGGGTTGGCTATCCGCGGATTGCGATTACCGTACCCTCAATTGTGATTATGGTTCCGGGGCTGTACATGTATTCAGCGGTTTATAACTTAGGGCTGAACTCGCTGAGTGTGGCCGGCACGTGGGCGGCTAAGGCGGCGTTGATTGTTGTCTTCTTGCCGTTGGGCCTGATTGCCGCCCGGATCATTGCGGACCCGAAATGGCGGTACAAAAGTTGACCCGGCGGCTGACCTACCCGCCGACGTTGGTGGCCCAAGTGCAACGAGCGGTCCAAGGGCGGCCCTTAGAAGGCTTTGTGCCGGGAGAGGGGCCATTCCCGACGCGGGTGATGGTAGTTGGCGAAGCCCCCGGCCGCCAAGAGATTGAAACGGGGCACCCGTTCGTGGGCGCTTCGGGGCAAGAACTAACCAAGTTGCTGGCCTTGGCGGGGTTACAACGGTCGGCAGTTTATATTACCAGTGTGGTCCGCAGCCGCCCCTACCACCTGCGCCACGGGCAAGATCGGGCCGGCCGAGCTGTGGTTAAACGCCCGAATCGTACCCCGACCAAGCGTGAAGTGGCGGCCTTTGCGCCCCTGTTTGACTGGGAAATTGCCACGGTTGCCCCGGAAATCGTGATTCCTTTAGGCAACACAGCCCTGCAGCGCTTGGTCGGACCGCAGGCAACGATTGGGACCTTGCACGGCCAAGTGTTAAAAACCCCAGTCTTAACCTGGCAAGACGACCAATATTCCCCGGGAAATAAACCAGTCTGGGTGGTGCCGATGTATCACCCCGCCGCCTACTTGTACGCCCGGCGCCTCGAAGCAACGGTCCGCAACGATTGGGCGCAATTGGGGGCCTGGTTGCAAGCGCAGTACACAGATCATTAAAGCAGTTTGGGAGGAAAAGATGAAAATTACCCACCGCCGTCTGATTACCTTTGCCTTATTGTTATCCAATATTATGGCCGGGATGGACGGGACGATTGTCAACACGGCCTTGCCGGCCATTACCAGTGACCTGCATGGCCTTCAGTATACCGGCTGGATTGTCGCAACCTTTTTATTTGGGATGTCAGTGGCTACGCCATTTTGGAGTAAGTTGGGGGAGCACAAGGGCAACCGTTGGGCTTACGTGGCGGCCACGACGTTGTTTGCGCTCGGGGCCATTTTACAAGCCCAAGCCCCCTCGATCATTTGGTTTATTGCGGCCCGGACCGTGATGGGAATTGGGGCCGGCGGGATGAACACGATTCCCTTTATTGTCTTTGCCCATCTTTACCCGAATTTAAAGCAACGCTCACAAGTTGTCGGGCTGGCCAGTGCCTGCTTTGGGACGGCTTCCATTGTCGGGCCCTTGCTGGGAGGCTGGATTGTTGATAATCTAACGTGGCACTGGGTCTTTTACGTGAACTTGCCGGTTGCGGCGATTGCAATTGCCATTATCGGTTTAATCTACCGCAGCCCCAAGCCGCAAGCAGCGGGGCGGCCCTTTGACTTTGGGGGTGGTCTGCTTTTAATCAGTGGGCTGGCCTGGATTTTATTTGGCATTCAATTGATTGGCCAACTGACCTTTGGGGTAGTCGGCGTGATGTTAGGCGTGGGGGTAATCTGCCTCCTTTTAATGTACCGGCTTGACCAGCGGGCCGTCGATCCAATTATTCCCAGTCGTTTGTTTACTAACCGGGAGTTAATGGTCGATTTATTGCTGTTTGTGATGATTTGGGGTTCGTTTATTGCCTTTATTACTTATATTCCGATGTGGGCGCAGGGAATTTTGGGTTTGTCGGCCTTAGTGGGGGGCTTAACCCAGATTCCCGGCGCGGCAACGAATTTTATCGGTTCCGAATTGGTTCCTTACGTTCAACACAAAATTAGTAAGTATGGCTTGGTTTTGATTGGGGCGTTGACCATTCTGCTGGCCTTTGCGGGCTTACTGCTGGGCGGCCAGCAGACCCCGTTTTGGTTGTTGTTGATCCTTGGTGCTTTTGAAGGCTTTGGGGTTGGGATGGTCTTTAATGTCTTGCAAGTCAGTGTTCAAACGGACGTAGCCTTGCCCGATGTCCCGATTGCGACTTCGCTGGCCTACCTAGTTCGGATTTTAAGTCAAACCCTCATGTCGGCGGTGTACGGCGTAATCTTGAATTTAGCCTTGGTCCGGGGGGTGGCAGGGCATCCTAAAATCAACTTAAAGATGCTAAATCAGCTAAGCAATGCCAAAACAGCTGCCCAGCTGCCGGCGACCGAGCTGCCCTTGCTGCGGCAGATTTTATATACTGGGTATCACCACATTGTTGTGGCGGCCTTTACTTTGATTTGCAGTGCCGTAGTAATTTTACTGGTCTTAGTCCGTCGCCAGCGTTTAGGAAAGCAAGGTGCAAGTTTGCCGGAGTCGTGATAGGATTAGGGCAAAGGAATGGTAAAAAACAATGAACAAAGGATACGGAATTGACCAGCAAACCCTCAAGGCGATGGCTGGCAATTTAAAAGACAGTGTGGTGGAATTGACTCAATGCGGGGAGCACCTTTCTCGGCAAGCAATGCTGGTCAGCTTGAGTTTGCAGTTGTCGGGCTTAAAGCGGCAACTAAGCACTTCTACGGGGCGGGCGAAATTGCTCCAGACAGCGGGCCGGCCCCCCTTTGGGTTGCCGCGTTCCGTCCATTTGACCAGTTCGGTGACCAAGAAGCGCTTTGCTGGTCGGCCAGTGATGGTGCTTAACGCTCAACCGGGCCCCCAACCAGTGGTCCTGGCGCTCTACGGGGGGGCTTATGTATTGGCCCCAACGAAGGTGCACTGGCAATTCTACGACCGCTTGGCGCAAACCAGCGGAGCCCAAGTCTGGGTACCGGACTATCCGCACTTACCGGGGGCCACGGTTGATCAAGCCTTGGCGTATCTGCACCGCCTCTATGCAGCTTTGTATGATCAGACCCCGGTCAGTCAAATTACCCTTTTGGGGGATTCGGCTGGTGGCGGGTTGGCGGCCAGTCTCACCGAGGAGTTGGTGACCCAAGGGTTGCCGGTTCCCGGGCACTTGGTGTTGTTATCACCGTGGTTGGATTTGCACTTGACCAACCCAGCCTTGCCCGCTTACGCACGGCGCGATGTGTTGTTGGACCAAGCGGGCTTGCAAGCGTTGGGCGCAAAGTTTGCGGGGGGCCGGTCGGCGGTGGATTACCGGGTTGCACCGTTACGGGGCCCGTTAAATGGGATGCGCGACGTCCAACTGTTTGTGGGGACCAAGGAATTGATGTGTTTAGATACGATTGAATTTGCCAACCGCTTGGCGAGTGAGGACGTGCCCGCCCAATTAGTCATCGGGCGGGGCTTGTACCATGCCTATCCGCTGCATGCAACGCCGGAGGGGCAAGCCGCGTTGTTGGCAATGGCAAAGACCATTAAGGGGGAAGTTAAACATGACTAGTGTCGCAGTGGTATTAGCCGATGGTTGTGAAGAAATCGAAGCCCTAACGCCGGTGGATGTCCTTCGCCGCCTCGGGGCGGAGGTAACGATGGTGGGGTTAGCCGGATTGAAAATCCAAGGGGCCCACGGAATTGAACTGACCGCAGATACGACGTTAAGTGCGGCGTTAGCGGATTATGATTGCGTGGTCTTCCCCGGGGGTTCGACGGGGGCGGAAAACTTGCGGGCCAGTGATGAATTAATGGCCTTGATGCAAGCCCGCCAAGCAGCTGGCCAGTGGAATGCGGCGATGTGTGCGGCGCCGTTGGCGTTTGCGCGGTATGGCCTTTTAGACGGCCGCCGTTATACCTGTTACCCGGGGGTTGAAAAAGCGATTGGGCAAACCAACCCAACTGCCGTCTTTTCACCGGCGATTACCGTGGTTGATGAAGCTGGTCACTTGGTTACCAGCCGGGGCCCGGCGACGGCGTTGGCCTTTGCCTTTAAAATTGCCCAGGTCTTGGGGATTGCGACGACGACAATGCAAGATGAGATGCTGTACACCTATTTGAAACAAGAAATTTAACTTAACGAAGCGGCTGGAAAAAGGCTTAAGCTTTCAAAAGCGCTAGCAACCACGTTACTGAAAACGTTGGTTGTTAGCGCTTTTTGGTTGTTACTTGCTAAGTTTTAGTCGAAAAGCTAGTTTCTTGCTAGCTTCAAGTTGGCCTTAATGCTTCCACCATAACAACCATGAGGATTTGAAGGTGGCGGGCAGCGGGCGTTGGTCGATCCGTTGGTTGACCACGGCCACGACGGCAATCATGGCTGCAACCAGGGATCCCTGCTTAAAGTAGACGGTATAACGCGGCCGCCACAGGGAGGCATATTTTTCCTTATAGCGCCGCAAGCCTTGAAAACTATACAGGTCAGCCCCGTATTCATAAATGAAGTGGGCAATTTTTTCGGCGTTAAAGGCAAACTGGGAGTGACCAACGTTGGCCAAGGGGGCCATTCCGAGGTCAAAGTAGGTGTAACCGTGTTGTTGGCCGTATTCAAACATCGCGATAAAAATTTTGTCCATGATGCCAGACGGCGCGTCGTGGGTGTGGCGCATCAAGTCGATCGTCAGAATTTTTTTGCCCCCGGTTGGCATAAAGGTGGCAAAGGCGACGATTTTATCGTGAGCGTCGGTGACGATGCCGATTGGAGCGGTATTGAGGTAGGCAGGATCAAAATAGCCTAACGAAAAGCCCTTTTCGACTTGATGGCCGAGCCACTCGTCGGACACGGCCTTGAGTTCGCGCATGAACTGGTCGTCAAAGGGGGGCTGAATAATTGAAAACTGGTAGCCTTCCCGGTCAAACTTATGCATTAAGGCCCGCTGGGACCGCTGCTTTTTCCCGGCCAGGGTAAAGTCGGCTAATTTGACCAGGCCATCTTCACCCGTTTTTAAAAAGTCAAAGCCATACTCGTGCAAGAGTAAGGTCATTTCTTCGCCAACTTCATAGAAGACCAGTTGGTAGCCATAGCGATCAGCGGTGGTCATGAATTGGTAGACCGCTTCTTGCCAGACCGCGTGATTACCGACCGGATCCCCCATCACGACGAGGCGCCCATTGCGGGCTTGGTACATAAAGAAGAGTTGGTCCTTGCCGTCGACGGTATAGTAATAGATATTTTTATCACCCAAAAAGGCGAGGTGACTGGTCTCATTGCCCCCAAATTCAGCGATGATCGCCCGGACGCGGTCAGCCGCCAGGGGTTGTTTGATCCCAAAGGGGTCAGCGCCATGCATAAAGTAGCGGAAAATCAGGACCATGATCAACAGCCCCAACAACATGCCAAAGAAGCCGGAAAGCCAAATTTTTTCCCCGGGGAAGAGGAAAAAGCTCGGGACCTTGTGCTTGGCCGTGTAGGTGGGGGAATTCACCAAGCCGACAAGCGAATAAAGAATCAAGCTGCCGGCGAAAATGGAACCATCAACGATAAATTTACCGAGGGAGTATTGGAGTTTTTCCCGGTAGACGGTGTTGCGCATTAAAATCACCAACAAGAGCAACACCGCCAGGTAAATCGTTAAGGACGGCGTTCCCAGGTTCAGCCACGTATTAACAATACCGACTAACAATAACAACAGGGTCGGCCAGTAGGCTTTTTTGACCTTGGCTTGAATCCCCCGGGCACAAGCCAGCATCGCAATGGCAAACAGGATGGTCGTCAGTTGGTGCAAGAAAAAGAAACTAAAAGGGTAGAGGCGTTGTAAGAGCCGGTTGGAGGCCGTCAGATCCGGGACCGAAGCGGCCAGCAGCATAAAGATCCCCGAAACGTACATGAAAACGGTAATTACCACCTGGGCGGCTTGGCGCACCATTGTGGCGGGAATGCCGTCAAAAAAGGCGTTAATCCGAACGGCGAGGTAGTGAACAAAAAAGATTAACCCTAACACCAAGGGCAGCAGGTAGTAAAAGACCCGGAACAATAGCAGCCACACGACGGCAGTCGAACGGGGCACGCCCAGGAGGGTCAATTCAATCAGCATCATGACGTCAAAGGACCCGATCGCCCCCGGCAACATCGACACCACCCCGAGGACTTGGGCGACCACGTAGAGGGGAAAGACTGCCGCTAAGTTGGTGTGGATCCCCAGGCTGGCCCCAATTAAAATGAAGAAACCAGCGACCAGCAACCATTCCAAAGTGGAGGTGAAGGTTACCCAGGCTTTAAATTTAAAGGACATTTCCTTAAAGAGCAGGCCGTTATTTTGGCGGGTCAAAAGCAGGACGACCGGGAAGTACAGCCCACCTCCGACTAACCAGATCGCGTACCGGTTAAAGTGTCCGCCCTGATGGAAGCCAAACATCATCACCAAGGCCAGCCAACAAAGCAAGGACAGCCCGGCCAACAAGAAGATTGCAATTTTAGCAATCGCAGCGAGGATTTGGTTGCGGCTGGCTTGTTGGCCGTAAAAATGGGCCCGTAAGGTTGCGCCCAGCAAGCCCCCAAAACCAGCCACGTTGGTCAATGTATTGGTAATCCAGCCGCTGCGAAAGATGTAAAAGGGCTTAAATTTACCAGGTAACAGGTGCGTGATGGCAATGTCGTAGCCAGTCATCGGCAAGACGGCGACGAGGCCCCCCAGACTTAAGAGCACTAAAGTGGTCCACGACTGCCGGGTCAGTTCGGTTGTGACTTGGTCCCAATTGACCGTCTTAAAAAAGTTTCCTAAGCTGATGATGACAAATAACACCACGGAAGTAACGAAGACCAGCTTCAAGCCCTTCGCGTAGCGTTGCCACAGGGCTTGGCTGGTTTGGATAATTTTTTGCATAGTTCCCCCTCACGAAAGATAACTTCTGTTACTAACCTACATTTTTTTCGGGAATTTCGCAAGAATTCATGGAAAAATGTTGACGGCGGCCGGGACTTCCGGTATATTATTATTTGTGCTTAAGGAAATGGTCCATTGGTCTAGTTTTGGTTAGGACGCATCCCTGTCACGGATGAGATCACGAGTTCGAGTCTCGTATGGACCGTATGTGTAAGAGGTCGGGAAATTCCCGGCCTCTTTTTTCTTGGCAAAGAAAGGATGAAAGCATGGAAAATACTTGGCAGTACCGTGGCACAGAGCCGATTAAAATTAAGCGTTACCTCCAGTCGTTGGGGATGGGACACCGCTTATTCAATGATATTAAAAATGGGGCCGGAGAGCTCTTGGTTGATCACCGGCCGGTCCGCCCGACGACCAAAATTTTACCCAACCAGCCGCTGACGATTAAGGTGGCACCAGAAATGGCGGATCCCACCGTCCAAGTCAGTCATGGCCCCTTACAGATTGCCTATGAGGATGCCAACTGGCTGGTGATTGACAAACCCGCGGGGCTGGCTTCAGTCCCGGGACCCACGGAACAAGCCGATACCGCTTTAAACCGGGTCAAGGGGTACTTAGTGGCCCAAAAGAGTGTCGATTTGCGGCCCCATTTGATTACCCGCTTGGATCGGTTTACCAGCGGTTTGTTGCTGGTGGCCAAGCATCGGGTCGCTTCCAGCATGATCAGCACCCAGGTGGAAAGCCACGCGGTTAAAAAAGAGTACCGGGCAATCGTGAGTGGGCACTTACCGGCCGCGCACGGCGTGATTGACCAACCGATTCTGCGGGTAGCCGGCCAGGCGGCCCGGGTGATTGATCCGGCCGGCCAGCCCGCCAAGACCGAGTACTGGGTCGAACAAGAAAAGGCCGGCTATAGCCTGGTGCGTCTGCGCCTGCACTCGGGCCGCACCCATCAGATCCGGGTCCACTTGAGTTGGCTGGGTAATCCTTTGGTGGGCGATCACCTCTACGGCGGTGACCTGAGCCGCAGTGATCACCAGGCCCTGCATGCGACCAGCTTGGCCTTCACCGATCCCTTTACCCAGGCCCCCGTGGCTCTGACCAGTCCCCTGCCGGCGGCCCTGCAAACTTTGTGGGACCAGTTGGCTTAGGGAGACGTTGGGCTTATAATAAAAACAACCATTGTAACCGGGAGTGCTCGTGTGCCGAGCTGAGATGTCCGCAAACGGACGGATCCCTTGAACCTGTGAGTTAATCCTCGCGAAGGGACGTTACGCTTAGCGCTGTTTCGGGAGAAGTGGCGCTTTTTTCGTCCCTTTTCCGGCGGGGCGGGGCAACGTCCGGAAAGGAAGTTATGAAAGAGACACAGTTTACCGCTACTTTGACTCCCGTGATTGAGGTTGCCACGGCCCGCAGCCTGGCTCACCCCTTTATCGTTGGCCTGAGTGACGGGACCCTGCCGTTGGCGACCTTTCGCTACTACTTGCGCCAAGATCACCAGTACCTAGAAATGTTTGGTCGCTTGCACGAGGTCCTGGCCGCCCAGCTTAATACGGCGCTGGCCCAAATTTTGACCAGCCTCGGTGAGGGGGAAGACCTGGCCCGTCAGCGCCTCCACGCTGAGTTGAAGCTTTCGGCGGTCGAATTGGCGGCCACCAAACCGGCGCCGACCAATTATGCCTATCAGACTCACATGGCCTACCAAAACCAGGCCCACGGCAAGGCGGCCCTGGCGGCCGGCCTCTTGCCGTGCTACTGGCTCTACAATGAGGTTGGCCGACGGTTGGCGCAAAAACACAGTCCCAACCCGCTTTACCAGGAGTTTTTCGACAGTTACGCCAGTGATGATTTTTCCAGTAGTACCAACCAGATGCGGGCGATCGTCGACGAATTGGCGGCACCACTGGACGAAGCGGCCCACGAGCAGATGCGCCAGGCCTTTGTAAAATCTTGTTATTATGAGGAACAATTTTGGCAGATGGCCTACGAACAACAAAGGTGGCGCTAACGCAAAAAAGGAATGGCATGAAAGCGCCATTCCTTTTTTTACATTCAGTTAAAGTAATTTTTAGTACCAACCGTGTTGTTGCCAGAAGGCTTGGGCGTTGGTCCAAGAACCGTAACGGGAAGCCACGTATTGTTGGGCAACCCGTTCTTGGTTGGCAGCGGAGTAGTCACCGTTTAAGTAAGCAGCGGAAAGTTGGTACTTCCCGATGTATTGGCCGTTCCGGGCCGTGTAGCTTCCACCAGATTCGCGTTGGGCAATCCAAGCTTGGGCTGCGGCTTCGTTCCCGCCCAGGTTCGCCGTGTATGAGCTGGTAGCTTGAGCTTGGTAGCCGTAGTTGCTTTGCGCAGCTGGTTGTTGCGCGTAGTAAACCGGAGCTTGACTTTGCGTCGTTTGGACTGGCGCAGCTTGGGCTGCCGTTTGAGCTGGCGCTTGGGTCGTTTCGCCGTTGTCCTTGATCAAGAGTTGTTGGCCAACGTAGATCAAGTTGACGTTTTGGATGTTGTTGTCTTGGGCCAGCTTGTCAACGGAGCTGTTGGCAAACTTTTGGGAAATTGAAGACAGGGTGTCACCGGCTTGTACGGTGTACGTCGTGTCCGCGCTGGCAACCGTGGAGCCGGCTGCGATCCCAAAAGCGGCGATGCCAAGAGTTGCTGCAGTAGTTAACATGCTTTTCTTTAACATAGGGTAATTTAACCATCCTTTTCTTTGTTCGTTCATATTTTCGACGGTTACTATCATAACCGCTCAAGGTTACGAACAGATAACAAGCGAATTGCGAAGGACGGGGAAAACGGGGGGATTTCGTAATCTTTTGTAATATAACGATTTACCTAACTTGAATGTAAGGGGAAGCATGACTGTTCTGATCGCTTTTTTGGCCGACCAAACTTTGCCGGCGGAAAGAGCGAAAAAATCTCGGAAAAAATTCGAAAAAGGTCAACTTTTTTTGCTTCCCAGCGATAAACGGGGGAAAAAGCTTCAAATTTGCCTGGTTTATTACAGAAAGGTTGCGATCGTCATTTTAGCGAGCCAAGTTAGGTAAGCACAAGGACCAAACCCAGTCAGGACAAGCCTTGCGCGCTTTGTAATCTTTTGTCATAAAGGGCGGGGAACCAAAAAAAGTCCTGGCCAGCAAGGCCAGGACGATAATCAAATTTTGCTTACCGGGGGTATTGCACGTTATTTTCATAAACCAATTCGGGTTCGCGCCCATCCCGGGCAAAGCGATTCAGGGCGTCAATTTGGGCCATTTCCGCAGCGCTGAGGGTAAAATCAGTCAACGCGGCGTTTTCGGCGATCCGTTGCGGGTGCGCCGATTTTGGAATGATGGCCACCCCGCCTTGTAAATGCCACTTTAAAATTACTTGGGCGACTGATTTCTGGTGGGCCGCCGCGATTTTAGTCAGTACCGGATCCTGTAAGTACTTGCCCCGGGCCAGGGGTGACCAGGCTTGGGTTACGATCCCGTGGGCTTGGTGGTACTTGATTAAGGCCGCTTGGTTTAAGCCCGGGTGCCGTTCGACTTGGTTGACGACCGGCCGTTGGTGGGCTTGCGTGGCTAACAGCTGCAAGTGAACGATCCCAAAGTTAGAGACCCCAATTGATTTGGTCAAACCTTGGGCCTGCAAGTCTTCTAAGGCTTGCCAGGTCGCAAAGAAGTGGGCTTGCATCGGCCAGTGCACCAGCAGCAAGTCGACGTAATCTAACTGCAAGCGGCGCAAGGATTCCTTAACCGACTGGATAGTGGTCTGGTAACCTTGGTTTTGTTCCGCGACTTTCGTGGTTACAAAATAATTATCCCGGGGGACGGCTAATTCCTTTAAGGCTACCCCCAGCAAGGCTTCGTTTTCATAGAGTTGGGCGGTATCAAACAGCCGGTAGCCGGTTTGGTAGGCACTTTTGATGGCGGTCGTCATGCTGGCCTGGTCGGTCAGTTTATAGACGCCAAAGCCTTCTTGGGGCATACGGTGGCCATCCGCCAAGGTTAACCATTGAGCTTGCAACTGGGTCATAATTTTCCCTCCAAACTATTAATAGGTAGAAACATATCATTATCCCTATCTTACCGCGCTTTTAAACTGATTAAAAGTAAGAAAAAAGGAACCGCGGAGCCGCTGGGGTCCCGGAGTTCCTAGCCTTGCTATTTGACTAACTGTTGAATGGCTTGCGCCTTAGCTTCATTCGTGAATTGCAGCTGTAAGGCCCCTTGTTGGGCCGGCGTTAAGTGTGGATTTTGTTGCAGGGCTTGGGCCATGCGTTGCTTAACTTGGCTGGCAATCACCGTTTTCATTTGCGCTTGGGCGGCAGGCTGCTTAAGCTGCTTGGTAAGTTGGGCCGCCTGGTGCGTATTGATGACCGCCCAGGTTGGGTTGACTTGGAAATCGTAGCTGCGGTGCTTGGTTTCGTTGTTATCCCCTAAAATCCCAAACATGGCCTTGGCAAAGCCGTTGGCATAGACGTACTTTTGCGTTTTGATTACCACTTTGGCGTCCCCGGTGGTCTGCGTCAGCTTCGTGGTGGCCTTGCTGTCGACCCAGGTGTGCTTGGTCTTTTTTTGGTGAATGTCGGTCTTATAAACGTAGACTTTTTCATTGCCGGTCCCCAATTGCTTGTACACCAGCAAATTAGCTTGCGGATTGACCGAAGCCAGGGAAACCGTCTGCGTGGTGGTGACCGTCTTCATCCCCAAGTGGTTGACATCATGGAGGGCAAAGACCGTTACGGAAGCCACCAAAATGATTAAGGACAGCCCAGCCCACAGTAAGTGACTGGCTTTTTCGACCCATACGGCCCCAAAGAGGTAAAAGCTCAGGGCACTGAGAATAACCAGTAAAATAATCATCGCTTAACCCTCCTTTGGTAAATCGGTGACATCAATAGAACGCACGGTATTTTCCTTCTTTAAGAAGAAGGCTAAGACCAAGGCGGCGACGGCAAAAATGGCGGACACCCCGAAGGCTGCCCGGAACCCATTTAAGGCCGCGTTGATGGCATGGCCCTTGTAAACCAGGGGCGCCGAGGTCAACAAGCTGTGCGCAGGCTTGGTGGCATCTTGAACGTTGGTTAAGACGGTCGTCATGATGGCAGTCCCAATCGAACTCATCGTTTGCCGGAAAGTATTGTTAACGGCCGTCCCGTGGGACATCTCGGCAATCGGCAATACGTTCATCCCGGAAGTTGTGACTGGCATGAAGACCATCGACACCCCAAAGAGCCGAATGGCGTAGAAGACAATAATGGAAAGGACCGGCGTCTTATCGGTCAGGGTCATAAAGGGCACCGTCCCAATCAAGAGCATCGTTAAACCAACAATTGCCAAGCGCCGGGCCCCGTACTTATCAAAG
Source organism: Limosilactobacillus ingluviei str. Autruche 4 (assembly GCF_000312405.1). Taxonomy (NCBI): domain Bacteria; kingdom Bacillati; phylum Bacillota; class Bacilli; order Lactobacillales; family Lactobacillaceae; genus Limosilactobacillus; species Limosilactobacillus ingluviei. The sequence continues at coordinate 92,634 of NZ_HE997176.1, forward strand.
AGGCGTCCGGTAATTGGTTGCATGAACCCCATCATCAAAGCCCCGGGCAATAACATTAAGCCAGAGTGAAAGGCCGTTTCCCCCCGGATCGTTTGGATGTAAGTTGGCAACAGCATTTCAACCCCGATCATGGCCAGGTTGACCGCACTGGACAAGACGGCGGCCAAGGCGAATTCAGGGTGCTTAAAGACCCGCATTTCCAGGAACGGATCCTTTAACTTCAGCTGCCGGTGAATAAAGAGGGCGATAAAGATCAGCCCGACAATGATAAAGCCCAGCACTAAGCGGTCGCCCCACCCGCGGCTGGAAGCTTCCGAGACCCCGTATAATAGGCCCCCAAACCCGATCGTTGAGGTGACGACCGACCAGAAATCGAGGGGCTGTTGGTGAACCCGTAAGACCGGCTTCATCACAAAGAAGGCGATAATCAAAATGATGATGATAAAGGGAATGATAACGCCAAAGAGATCCCGCCAGGAATAGTTGTCAACAATGATCCCGGACATGGTTGGTCCCACGGCCGGGGCTAATCCCATGGCGATACCGACCATGCCCATGGCACTCCCCCGCTGTTCAGGAGGAAAGACTGACAGCATGATCGTTTGGTTAAGGGGCATGGTTACCCCCACGGCCAGGGCTTGGATGATCCGGGCCACAATTAAGATCTGGAAGTTGGGAGCGACAAAGGCAATCACCGTCCCGAGCAGGAAAGTTGCCATGGCCCCCAGGTACATGGTCCGGGAGTTAAATTTATTGATTAACCAAGCAGAAACCGGGATCATGATCCCGTTAGTCAGCATAAAGGCCGTCGTTAGCCACTGCACCGTCGAAGTCGAAACGTCAAAGGACTTCATAATTGCGGGGTAGGCAGTCGCTAAGAAGGTCCCAGTTAACATGGTAAAGAAGGAACCCATCGTCAAGACCGCGACGAGCACGGTCCGGTTGTATGGCTTCCCGTTGATATCCATTGCCGTATGATTGGCAGACATGGCAAACCCTTCTTTCTTTTTATTAGTAAAAATCAACAGCAACTAATGTAACTCTTTCCACTATTATTGTCAAATAATTTGACAAAATTAGCGAAAAGTGTGACACTACTCTTTGTTGGCGGGGAGTTGCCGGTATGTTACGCTGGTCAGTTCCCCAAGTTTTGGCAAATTACACAGGGGGGAAAATCATGCGAATCTTTCCCAAAGTCTTTAAGACGGCAATGGAAAAGGCTCAATTGCCCTTATCGGAAATGGCCCGGGTCGCGGGGGTCTCAGCCCGGCAAATTCGGTATTGGGAAAAGAAGGGCTATATTACTTCTCACCAAGCCCAAAAAAATCAGAACCATAAATTTAACTTTTTTTCCTTATTAAAGGTAATGGAGATCAAAGAGTTCTTGGATGAAGGCTACACTTTGCAAGCGGCGGTCGAAAAGCAACGCGAACGGCAAAATATTTTGCGTAGCGTGCGGCGCTTGATTAGCGAGCGACTGTTAGGGGTGGAAGAAGTGGCCGCCTATCAAGAAGGGGTCGAAATTAATTTAGGGCCCTTGGATAATGATGAGACCAAGATCGTAGTGGCTCAAGTTAAGGCTGGGCAGCCAGTGAAATTAATTTTGAAAAAACATCAACCAATCGATTAACGAAATCGCTTCCTAAGTGCTATTCTAAAGAAGTAAGAAAAATATAGAGGATGGATGAAAGATGGTAGCATTTCAAGATTTGACGCCAGCGGCCCAAACGGTAGCGGAACGCGAATTCATGGCTTTTTACATTCGACACTTTAAGCGCGATGATTTAGAGGTTTTGACGGAATTGGCTTCTGACAGCCAGCAAGCAATGATTAACCGGGTGTTGCGCACGAATGGCTTTATGACCGTGGAGCAATTGGTAACGGTCAGTTTACCGTTGACTAAGCACCTCTTTGCTGCTTTGTTGGCAAAATCAGCGATGGAATTTGATGATTTTGGTAACGCCGCGTTGCCTTGGGAAACGTGGTTGGCCGAGCGCCATGCCACCTTGCGGACCTTCTAAAGCCCGGTCGGTTGGTGATTACGACTAGTGAGCAGGTTATTGGCTCACTGGTCGTTTTTTATTTAGCGCTAGTGAAGCCGAACGGCGCAGCCAAGGGCGATGACTACCATTCACTTTTCGATTGTGATAAAATATTTTCAGATTATTCTGAACGGAAAAATAACGCACCCCGGTCCAGTTACGGGGACAATCAACCAGTCGCAGGTGACCGGTCAAGGAGTTAAATGATGGGCTGTAATTGGCCAATTATCGCGATCGGCGCGTCCTGATGGTGGGGGACGTTATCAACATCATAACGATAAAGGATTAGAAAGGGACTTATGACAAAGTTAAATATCAAAAATAACGAAGTGGCCTTTTACGCAGTCGGGGGCCTTGGCGAAATCGGGAAGAACATGTACTGTGTCCAATTCCAAGACGAAATCATCATTATTGATTGTGGGGTCCTCTTCCCAGAAGATGATTTGCTGGGGGTTGATTATGTTATCCAAAATTATGACTACTTAATTGAAAATAAGGATAAGATCAAGGGCCTCTTTATCACTCACGGGCACGAAGACCATATTGGGGGGCTGCCCTTCTTCTTGCAAAAGGTCAAGGTGCCAATTTATGCCGGACCGTTTGCGATGTCGTTGATTAAGGGGAAGTTGGATGAAAAGCACCTCTTGCGGGATGCAGAGTTGCATGAAATCAATGAATTTGATACCGTCCACTTTAAGAAGCTGTGGGTCAGCTTCTTCCGGACGACCCACTCGATCCCGGATACCCTGGGGGTTGCGGTCCACACGCCGCAAGGGACGATTGTACAAACCGGGGACTTTAAGTTCGACCTCACGCCGGTGGGCAACTTACCGGCCCCAAATTTCCAGCAAATGGCCAAGTTGGGTGAGGAAGGGGTCTTGTTATTGACCTCGGATTCGACGAACGCGGAACGACCGGAGTTTACGAAGTCGGAACGGTGGGTTGATATTCACATCCGGCGGATTTTTGAACGGATTAAGGGCCGGATCATTTTTGCTTCCTTTGCGTCTAACGTCTACCGCCTGCGGGAAGCCAGCGATGCGGCGATTAAGCAGGGCCGCAAGATTGCGGTCTTTGGCCGGAGTATGGAAAATGCGATTACGGCTGGCCAAGCCTTGGGGTACTTAAAGATTCCCGAAGACTCCTTGATTGACCCGAATGAAATCAATTCCTACCCACCCGAACAAGTGATGATCATGTGTACTGGTTCGCAGGGGGAACCAATGGCGGCCCTGTCGCGGATTGCTAACGGGACCCACCGGCAAATCAGTATTCAACCAGGGGACACGGTTGTCTTCTCCTCCAACCCGATTCCAGGGAATACGACCAGCGTTAACGCTTTGATCAATAAACTCGAAGAAGGTGGCGCAGAAGTCATCCACGGCTACGTCAACAATATCCACACTTCGGGTCACGGGGGCCAGATTGACGAAGAATTAATGTTGCGCTTGATGAAGCCGAAGTTCTTTGCCCCGGTCCACGGGGAATACCGGATGCAAAAGATCCACACCAAGTTGGCCGAATTAACCGGGGTACCTCGGGAAAATTCCTTTATTTTGGCCAATGGGGATGTCTTAGCCTTAACCAAGGATACTTGTCGGTTGGCTGATCACATTGATTCGATGGGCGACGTTTATATTGACGGCCGTGATGTCGATGATGCCGTTGGCAGTCCCGAAATTCGCGAACGGCGGCTCCTTTCCGAAGAAGGGGTCGTTACGGCGATTGCGGTGGTTGATCTAAAGGACTTCCAGATTGTGGCGGGGCCAGATATCGTTTCGCGGGGCTTTGTGTACATGCATGAATCCCAAGAATTGATTAAGGCCGCCAACCACGAAGTCTTCTGGGCGATCTTAAATACCTTTAAAAACCACAAGAAGGTGGACCGCCGGGCGATTAACCGGACGATTGTTTCGCGCTTGCAACGCTTATTGTATGAACGGACGGGGCGGCGCCCAGTGATCATTCCCATGGTGACGATCTTAAATGCGGATGCCCAATCTACCACGGAAGATAAGCCGGCTGCGTCGACCAAGCCTGCCCGGCCCCGGCGCAACCGAAATAACCGCGCCAAGCGGCAACCAGCCGCCGCGGAATAATTGAAATCACCTTAGACTGGCTGAAGCCTGTGGCGTTAGCTGGTCTTTTTTGATTGATTTTGGAAAAACTGGGGGCCCGCCCTTTTTTTGGCTCGGGGTCTTTGTTACCATTAAGAAGAATTAATTTTGGACGGGGGGACTTTCAATGTCTGGAACGGACTATCTCCGTATTTGGTACCGGGCGCAAGTGTCAATTGCTTTATTTTGCGTGGCGGTAATCGGGGGATGGGAATTTTATCATCACTTGCCATTTGTCCCGTGGATGATCATCATGGCAGTGATTTTAGTGCTGGCGCTGGTGGCCGAAGCTTATGATTTGCCCCGCTGGCTGCAAGCGGTCAACCGGTGGATCCAATGTTTGCTACAACCGATTATTTTAGTTGTGGTTTGGGCGATTATGACCCGGGAAATAATTGTGCGCTTGCAGTTGCCGCCGCGCGGAGTCATGGTAATTACCATGACTTATTATGTGGTGATGTTTGCCCCCATGGCGGGAATTATCGGTGGTCAATTGCAGTGGACCGTCGCCCGGCTCTTCTACCCCTTCTGGTGGTTTACGATCGTCACGGGCATTGTTGGGGTTATTTACCCCGCCAAGTTTGCTGGGCCACACTTGTTTGCTTTAATTTTGCAGACGGGGGCGTTGGGCGCTTTAGCGCTGTTTTTGATGATGGTGGCGGCCATGCGGGCTTGGCACTTGTCGTGGCCGGGGATTAACCCGCAGTTTGGGCGCGGCTTTAGTTGGTTATCCTTGGCAATTTTATTGGGGCTCGGAGGAATATTTATCTTTATCAATGCTTTTTCCAGTGGTGATAGTGTGAAAAATATCCTGACCAGTTATTCTTTTGCTAATTTTCATCCGAACCGGGAATATCTACTGACAGCGTTTGAAGCCGGCGTGGCCGAGGAAACGTTGTGTCGGTTCGGCTTTTTGGGGGTTTGCTTGTATGCCCTGCGCAACTTCCGCTGGCAAATTCTCGGGGCGGTCTTGTTGACTTCCGCCTTGTTTGGGGCCCTGCATTTAGGGAATTTGGTGGAGCAGCCCCTGGCCATTACCATTTTACAAACCATTTCGGCTTTTGGGATGGGCTTGTACTTTGCGGTCGTCTACCTTTATACGGGCCAATTATGGTTAGCGATGCTGCTGCACTTCTTGTTGGATTGGCTGGCCTTTTCCACGTCGGGTTCGACCGCGATGATGGGTAATCCGACCTTGGCGGATTGGTATTTGTTGGCGGTCGAAGTGCTCTTCTTTACCGGGATTACGATTTGGATGTTCTTAGGTGATCGCTACCAGGTAATGGAACGTCACGCCCGGCGGCTGACTGGTGAAAATCAACGCTTTGGCTATCGGTTAACGTTTGAATAGTGGCTAATGGACGCGTGGTGCTTGACCGCGCGTTTTTTTAACTTCAGGAATTCTCAAACGCGGGTAAAATAATTTTAGGCAAAACTAAAAAATATTGTTTACAATTACAAAATGAGTAGTAACATAGGAACTAAGCCGAGCGGAACTAGCAATAGTTCCATAAGAGAGGAGTAGGACAGGCATGTTTGAAATCAAACCCAAACGGTTCCACCGGATTTTAGTCGGGGTTGACGACGCCCCGGACGCCCGCGCGGCGTTTGCTTACGCCGTTGATAAGGCGGTGCGCGACAATTCAGAGTTAGGGATTGTTTCGATTTACGAAACCAGTGGAGTGAACGTGTACCAGTTCTTAGACAAGGACTTCACGCACTCCAGTCGGGAAGAAATGGAGAAGCGGATCGATCAATACGTGCAAGCAGCGATTGATTACGGAGTGGATCCCAAGAAGATTACCGCGATTGTCGATCAAGGTGAGCGGCCCGCGGAACGGATTTGCAACCACGTGATTCCTGAATTTGAACCCGACCTGTTGATTGTCGGCTCGATTGGGAAATCTGGCAGTCGCAAGACGGTGGGTTCCCAAGCTTCCTATATGGTTAAGCACGCTGGGACGTCAGTCTTTGTGATTCGGACGAACCAAGACGCAGCTGAATAACCCCGGTGGCCATTTGAGGCCGGCAACCGCAAATTCCCGTTGGTGGATTTGCGGTTTTTAGATTGTGTCTAAATAATAATGGAATATTTCAATATTATGGTTGCATTGCATTTTTTCTAGTTTATAATGATTATAAACAAAGGTGGGAGGAAGAGAAAATGGCAAAGCAAATGTCATTAGCACAGAAAATCAATGTTTTACGGGCCAGCGTGATGGGCGCCAACGATGGGATTATTTCCGTCGCCGGCATCGTCATCGGGGTGGCGGCCGCGACGGCTGATGCCTACGCGATTTTAATCGCGGGGTTGTCGGGGAGTTTAGCGGGGATGATCTCGATGTGTATGGGGGAATACGTTTCGGTCAGTACCCAAAAGGACTCGCAACAACGGGCGATTCTCGATGAGCAAAAGCGGCTGGCCAATAATTTTCAAGCGGAGTTTGATTACGTCAAGCAAAAATACTTAGCCCAAGAAATTGATCCGGCGTTAGCCCAGCAAGCAACACAAGAATTGATGAGCAATGATCCGTTAACCACGGTGGTCCAGGAACGTTATGGCTTTAACCCGCAGGACTTTACCAGTCCCTATGCAGCGGCGATTGCGTCCTTCATTGCTTTTCCGTTGGGATCGATTCTGCCGATGGTGGCCGTGACGATGGCGCCACCGGCCCTCCGGATTGGGGTCACGATGGTGGCGGTGTTAGTGGCGTTAGTGCTGACCGGTTATTTAGCGGCGGTGTTGGGGGATGACCCGGCCCGGGGCAAGGCAGTCTTGCGCAATGTGGCTGCTGGCTTATTGACGATGGTGGTGACCTTTGTGATTGGTCAGCTTTTTCATGCTTAGGGGGCAGCAGAAATGACAAATGCGAAAGTAAGAACAATCGACAAAACAGCCCAAACGATGGAAGAAAAGTTGAACACCTTGCGGGCGGGGGTCTTAGGCTCCAACGATGGGATCTTGACCGTCGTGGGGGTCTTGGTCTCCGTGGCTGCGGCGACCAGCAATGAATTTACGATTTTTATCGCCGGCCTGTCCGATCTTTTAGCCTGTGCCTTTTCGATGGCGGCGGGCGAGTATGCGTCGGTGTCAGCCCAAAAGGAGACCGAAAAAGCGGCCGTGGCTAAGGAAGCAAAACTGCTAAAGACGGCCTGGACCGAGCAAGTTGCGGCGGTCAAAGCGCACTATGTTGCCAAGGGGGTTCACGAACAAACGGCGGCGGCGATTGCGGCGGACTTAATGCAAAAGAAGCCGTTGGCGACGGTGGTGCGGATCAAGTACGATATTGAACTGGGGCACTACTTAAATCCCTGGGATGCTGCCTACGCTTCTTTGTTTGCGGCCGCTTTGGGCGGTTTGTTGCCGCTGATGGCGATGACTTTTGTTACGGGGCCCCTAAAGTGGGGGGCGACGATCTTAGCGGTGGCCTTGGCCTCAGCTTTAACCGGGTTGATTTCCGCGAAGTTGGGCGACGGTTTGGTCAAACGAGCGGTGATTCGCAACATTATCATTGGCTTGATTACGATCACGATTCACTATGGGGTCGGCAAACTCTTCTAAAAATTAAATTGCTGGATAGCGCGTCAGCCGGGGGTTCCCGGGGGCGCGCTTTTTTTTACGCAAAAAAAGTGGCCGCCGCCCTTGCCAAAATCGTTAATTAGTTATATAGTTAGTTACACAAGTAATTAACCGATGAACCAATCAGGTTAAGGTGGTGAAAAAATGCAATTTGAATTTGATCAATCCGCACCGCTCTATCAGCAAATTGCGGACCAACTCGCAGAAATTATTTTTACCGGGATTTTTGAGGAGGGCGAGCAAGTGCCATCAACAACGCAACTATCACAGGAATTGCACATTAATCCAGCGACAGTCTTAAAGGGAATGAACCAGCTGGTGGACTTACAACTTTTAGAAAAGCGGCGGGGCCGGGGGATGTTTGTCAAGGCTGGTGCCCATCAGCGCTTGGTCGCCCAACGCAAAGAAGCCTTTTATCAGGCCTACGTCGCTAGTTTAGTGGCCGAAGCCAAGAAATTAGGGATTGAGGAAGCACACCTATTGGAATTGATTAAACGGGGGTACGATCATGAATAAGTTAACGATCCAACACGTTAAGAAGCGCTTTGGGCGCAAGCAAATTTTAAATGACGTCAGTTTTGAGTTAGCGCCAGCCAAGATCTATGGTTTGCTGGGGCGCAACGGGGCTGGTAAGAGTACTTTGCTTAATATTATGACCAACCGAATCTTTGCCAACCAGGGGCAGGTCTTGTTGGGCCAAACTCCGGTTGCCAATAATCAGGCGGCCCTGAGTGAGCTGTACTTGATGAGTGAAGTTGACTTGTTGATGAAGCACACCAAAGTTAAGGATACCTTCGCGATGGCCGAAGATGCTTATGGTCAATTTGACTTTGCCAATGCAACCCGGATGTTAAACGCGTTTGGGATTAGTGAAAAAGATACTTTGGCTAAACTGTCAACGGGGCTGCGAACCGCCGCCAAATTAACGGTGGCGCTGAACGTTAATGCCAACTACATTTTCCTGGATGAACCGACCCTCGGGTTGGACGCCAACCACCGGGAACTTTTCTATCAAGAACTGATGCGGACCTACGAAGAACGGCCGCGGACCTTTGTAATTTCAACCCACTTGATCAGCGAAGTGCAACAATTGTTAGAAGATGTGATTATTTTGGATCACGCTACAATCATTAAGAACGAAGCAGTTACTGATTTATTGGCGAATGCGTATGAAATCAGCGGGCCTGCTGATTTAGTGGCCGAATACACGGCCGGCATGCAAATCCTGACCAGTCGACAGTTAGGCAAGATTCAAGCGGTGACGGTGGTAGCCGCCTTGGATGACCACCGTGTCTTGCCGGATCAGGTTAAATTAGCACATTTGGATTTACAAAAAACCTTTACGGCATTAACGAACGGGGGAGAAAAACATGAGTAAACAAACGTTAGCCCTAGTGAAATGGGGATTGCGGATGGTCGCGTGGGCCTTTGGGGTAATGGTTGTCGTCTTGGTGGGGCTGCACTTGGTGAGTGGCTTGATTGCTTTGATCGGCAGCAGTCGGATGAGTTTATTTGACTTTGGCGATTTCTTGGCCGGGGAAGTTTATGTGGCGTGGAATATGGCCGTCCTGATTTTTGCCCTGTGTTTTCCGTATACGATCTTTAAGTGGGGCCTGCAGTACAACATTACCCGGCGCCATACTTGGCTGGCTAATTCCTGCCTGCTCTTGGTGTTAGTAGTTACTTCGTGGGGCTTGGCCTTACTCAAGAACCTGTTCCTTTATTCAACTCACCACTTGAGTCACTTTGCGGATGGGGCCGGTTGGACCTTGCTGACGATTTTAGTCGGGGTGGTGACCGTGGCGACGATTGGGGCTGGCTTTGCCCTCTTGAATCGGCTCTGGAAGTGGATCGTTGGGATCGGAGGACCAATTGTCTTGATCTTTATCATGGTTTCCCTGGTGCGCTTCCTCTTTGTCACCTTACACTTAGATCCAGCAACTGTCTTTGGTAGCTTGCAATTCTTGGCCACCCACACGGCGGTCATGATTGGGATCTTCCTCTGGTTAGCGGTGATGGTGGCGTTAAACTACTGCTTCTTTATGAAAATGCAACTGCGTCGTGATTAAGCGGCAATCAAAAAGGCTGGGCCAATTGGGACCCAGCCTTTTTGAGCTATTGCTGAAGTGGGGTTTGAAAAAGATCGTTCAGAGCTTCGGCCATCGTCGGGTGAGTGTAGAGCATGTCTCTTAACAGTTCGTATTTTAAGTGGCCGTTCATGGCCAGGGCGATTAAGTTGATCACCTCGTGGGCTTCTTGGGCGTACAGTGTGGCGCCTAAGATTTCATGACTGTGTTGATCAACGATGACTTTGTACAGTCCCCGCTGGTCTTCCATTACCCGGGCCTTTGGAATTGCTTGGGTCTTTAATTGGAAGACTAAGACCTGATGTCCAGCGGCTTGGGCGGCCGCTTGCGTCAAACCAATCGTTGCTAGCGGCGGTGTCAAGAACGTGGTTGTAGGAATGAAGTGCCGATCCGCCGTAGACCGGGTTCCCGATCCGAAGAGCTGGTCCTTTACGATCCGAAAATCGTCCAGGGAAATGTAGGTAAATTGGGGACCGCCGTTAACGTCCCCTAAGGCCCAAACATTTGGGGCGGTTGTGCGGAGATGCTCATCGACTTTTATTGCCCCGGTCGGGGTCGTGGCGATGGTGGTATTTGATAAGCCCAGTTCAGCGGTATTAGGTTGGCGACCAGTGGCTACCAGTAAGTAATCAAATTGGGCCGTTTGGGTTTGGCCAGCCTGATGGTAGGTTAAGGTCACGGTATCAGTGGTGATGGTGACTTGGCTGACCTGACTAGCTAGTTGTAAAGTTAAGCCACTGGCTTGTAAATCGGCGGTGACGGCGGTTTGGACTTCGGGCTCAAAGCCATGTAACAGTTGCTCATGTGGATCAAATAAGGTCACCTGACTGCCGTAACTGGCAAACATTGCTGCAAATTCCAAGCCGATGGGGCCACCGCCCAAGATAGCTAACCGGTGTGGCTGCTGGGGCAGTTCCATCGCCCGCTGTGAATCTAGGACCCGCTCCCCTAACTTTAAGCCCGGAATGGCCGGGATCCTTGGAGTGGCACCAGTATTGATAAAGATCCGTTCGCCACTGACCTGTTCGGTTTGTCCATCCGGCGCGGTCAGCAATAAGCTATGGTCGTTTAAAAATTGCGCGGTGGCGTTAACTACCTGGGCGCGTGGTTCATCGGCCACTAAATGGTAGTTTTTTTGGCGTAGTTGGGCGGTCATTTCGGCCCGTTTTTGGGTTGCTTGGGCAAAGGGCACTCCCTTTTGCCCGTTTAAGATCAAGTTTTTCGATGGCAAGCAGCCGACGTTGATGCAGGTTCCCCCGTACATTTGGGCCGAACGTTCGATGACTAAGACGTCCTGACCGTGGGTTGCTAAGTATTTCGCTAGGGTCTTGCCGCCCTTACCAAAGCCGATCACAATGTTAGTAAAATGTTCCATGGTTAGCATCCTTTCTGGATTTGGTAATGTTTGCGTTTAATTATAAAAAGTAAGTAAATGGTGGACAATGATTTTGCTCAGCGGTACTAAAAAATTAAAGTTAGGTTCTCCAAACAACAGGGTTTGATGTTATGATATAATTCGTTTAACTTTACCAACTATGCATTTAACCAATACAGAAAGAGGGTTTCGGGCGAGAAAATGACGCCGATGAAAGAAGACTATCTGAAAATTATTTTTGAACTGGGAGGCGGAAAGCAACAGGTTAGCAACAAGCAAATTTCCTTGGGGCTGGGGATTGCTGCGGGCTCAGTCACGGAAATGATTACGAAATTGGATGACGAAGGTTTGGTGACTCACCAGCCATACGCCGGAATTCAGCTGACGCCAAAGGGGATTAAGTATGCGGCCGAACTGGTTCGTAAGCACCGGTTATGGGAAACCTTTTTGGTTGATAAGCTGGGTTACAACGTCGCCGATGTGCACCCGGAAGCAGAAGTCTTAGAACACGAAACCAGTGATCGATTGGCGACTGCGTTGGATGCCTTTTTGGCCCATCCCCAAAATTGTCCCCACGGCGGGGTAATTCCGAGTGCGGCGGGGGAATTTCGGGCGGTCAGCCACCGCTTGTTAGCGGATGCCGCGGATGGCGAAACGGTCGTTGTGGAACGCTTTTTGGACAACCACGAATTGCTGACCTACCTGTCCGAACTGGGGGTCCACCTCTACGATCGCTTGACGATTGTTAAACACGAACCGTTTGAAGGACCGGTGGTTGTCCAGCCCGTTGCTGGTGGGGATCCTATCAGTATTTCTTACAAGGCGGCGCACAACTTATTTATCAATGAAGCGCCCGAAGCTTAAAAATTAACCAAAATTGGGGGCTTCCTGATAAAGGCGGCCCAAGTGTGATACACTTACCAAGATAAATTAATTTTGAGGAGAAAAATATGTTGATTGAAAATGATGCCAACCGTTGGCAACGCCTCCTGGTCAGTGGGGTGCTGTTTGTCGTGGTGGGCGCGATGGTTTACAAAAATACGATGCTGATCGGGACCCTTGATTCGGTCTTACAAGCGCTGTTTACCAATAACCACCCGAATGCTACCGGGGGAATGAAGACTTTGATGACGTTGATTTCCTTTTTGGGTGAACCCAAGCTGGACTTGGTCTGGGCCTTTTTAATTGCCTTTTTGCTGTGGGGCTTTAAGTACAAGATTCCGGCCCTGTGGTCGCTAGGGGTAATCATCGGTGGGGATGCTTTGGGCACGATTGCCAAGCACCTGGTTAAGCGGGCACGGCCTGCGCAACACATGGCGGCGGATAATGGCTACTCCTTCCCGAGTGGACACGTTTTAGGGGCCTTTTTGGTGGCAGGAATCTTGATGTTGGTTGTGATTCCACTGATTCAACGGGCCGCCGTGCGGGTAATTTGCCAATTGTTACTGATCTTTTACGTGGTGCTGTTGGCCATTTCCCGGGTCTACTTATACGCTCATTTCCCAATGGACACGGTCGGCGCGATGTTGTTAGCCTACACGTGGCTGCAAGTAGCGGAATACCTGTACGTGATTATCGCGCCGCGGCTGAGCCATTGGCAGTTAGTGGCCAATTCACAGTATTAAGCTTAACAAGGCTGGGGCGGCAGGCCCCGGCTTTTTTGGTATAATTGAGGAAGTGAATTTGATAGGTGAAGTTATTTCCCGGGAAATTAGGACCGGGGGATAACTGAAGGGGGAAACAATGAGTACGATTAAGGATGTCGCCAAAGCCGCGCAGGTTTCGGTTTCGACGGCTTCGCGCGCGTTGAATGACAATCCGCGCATTAGTGCGGCGACGATTGCCAAAGTCAAACAAGTCGCGGCGGCCTTGGATTACCGCCCCAGTGGTCCTGCGAAGACCTTGTCCAAGGGGGAAGCCAGCGTGGTGGGAGTGATTTTTCCGGTCACGGATGAACACGCCCCGGCCAATCCCTTCCAACTCGACATTATTCGGGGGGCCAATACGGAACTGGTAGCGAAAAATTACGTGTTGGCAACGGCGATCTGTCAAGATGAGGCCAGTTTGCTAAAAAATGTCCAGGCGATGGTTGAGCAATCGCAAATTCATAACTTCTTGGTGCTGTATACGAAAGCCGACGATCCGGTCACGGCTTACCTCCGCGAAAAGGCACAAAATTTTGTGATTATCGGCCATCCCAGCCAACCGGGGGACCGCTACCTTAACAACGACAATCAACTGGCGGGGCAAAAGGCGACCCACCATTTACTAATTGAAGAGGGGGTTCGCCAGCCGCTGTTAGTGTGCTCGGGTCATCACTGGGCCTATGAAGCGGATCGGCAGGCTGGTTATCAAGCTGCTTTAGCGGCCCAGGGGGGCACCGCGCTGAGCTATGATTTGCAAAAAGATGAACCCGCCGCTTTTTTTGCGGCTCATCCGAGTGTGGATGGGATTATTGCCGTTGATGATATCAGTCTGTTGAGTTTTTATAATCAATTGCAAACGGTCACGTGGCCCAAACAATTGCCGGCGATTTGTTTTAACCGCAGTCGCCTGTTGAGTCTCGCCAGTCCGGCGGTGATTAAAGTCGATATGATGCCCCGCCAATTGGGGGCCAAGGCGATCAATTTGTTGTTTGATAAGCACCGGACGCACCAGTTGGTTGGCTTTCGGATCGTGAGCGCAAATGAAAAATAATTTTTCTTTGAAATCGGTTTATCCTAGGCCTAAGTGGGACAAGGGGAGAACCGATTTTTGGCTTCCCAAACTTAGGCCACCGTTTGCATAATTTTTGCGCAAACGGTTGCACAAAATTGGTGGAGCTGATATATTATTATTCGAAAAAGATTTATGAAGCGCTTCCACAAATCTCTTGCAATTATTGGACCTGTTCTTATTTGAAGGAGACTGTTGTCATTATGAGTGAAAAAGCTACGAGTGCGGGGTTGCCAACCCTCTCGAGAAACATGATCTGGATGATCAACTTTGGTTTCTTGGGGGTACAGACCGCTTTTACCTTACAAAGTTCGCAAATGTCGCGGATCTTCCAAACGATTGGGGCTGACCCGAATAACTTGGGCTGGTTCTTCATCTTGCCGCCGTTGGCCGGGCTGATTGTCCAACCAATTGTGGGGTACTATTCTGACCGGACCTGGGCGCCAAAGCTGGGCGGTCGGCGGTTGCCGTACCTGATTTTAGGGACCTTGGTGGCCGTAATTGTCATGATGTTGCTGCCAAATTCCGGGAGCTTCGGCTTCGGGTACGGTTCTCTCGCGGCCCTCTGGTTTGGGGCGATTACCGTGGCCTTCTTGGATTTGTCATCCAACATTGCCATGCAGCCCTTTAAGATGATGGTCGGGGACATGGTCAACGACGATCAAAAGAGCTACGCCTACGGGATTCAAAGCTTCTTGTCCAACACCGGGGCGGTCTTAGCGGCGATCTTCCCCTTCCTGTTGACGTTTTTTGGGGTTGCCAACACGGCTAAGAAGGGGGTCGTCCCACAATCCGTGGTCATTTCCTTCTACGTTGGGGCGGTCTTGTTGATCGTAACGAGTGCCTTTACGGTGTTCCGGGTGAAGGAATATGATCCGGCGACCTACGCTCGTTACCACGGGATTACGGAAAATGACAATAAGGAAGGTGGCAACTGGCTGACCCTGTTGAAGCACGCGCCAAAGGCCTTCTGGACGGTAACTTTAGTTCAATTCTTCTGCTGGTTTGCCTTCCAATACATGTGGACTTACTCGGCCGGGGCAATTGCCAAGAACGTATGGCACACGACCAATGCTACGTCGGCGGCTTACCAAGCGGCCGGGAACTGGTACGGGGTCTTGGCGGCGGTCCAATCAATCGCCGCGGTGGTTTGCTCCTACATTTTGGCTAAGGTGCCAAATAAGTACCACAAGGCTGGCTACGCGACGACCTTATTGTTAGGGGCGCTGGGCTTTATCTCCGTCTTCTTTATTCACAGCCAAGGGGCCTTGATTGTTTCATACACACTCGTCGGGGTTGCTTGGGCCGGGATGAACACCTACCCGCTGACGATTGTCACCAACGCCTTGTCTGGGAAGCACATGGGGACTTACTTAGGGCTGTTTAACGGTTCAATTTGTTTGCCACAGATCGTGGCTTCCCTCGCCAGCTTCGCCCTCTTCCCACTGCTGGGCAACTCGCAAGTCAACATGTTCTTGTTGGCGGGGTTGGTATTAGCTTGTGGGGCCCTAAGCGTTGGCGCCATTAAGGAAACGTTTGCCGAATAATTCATGCGTTAAGTTGAGAAAGGAATTTTACCAATGAAACAAACTTTTGATATTGCACCTTGGCACGTCAAGACGACCAAGTGGTCACCTGAAGACAAGCGCCTCCAAGAATCAATGACCAGTTTGGCCAATGAAAACCTGGGGATGCGGGGCTTCTTTGAAGAAGGTTACTCCGCCGACAAGATGGAAGGGGTCTACTTAGGTGGGGTTTGGTTCCCCGACAAGACCCGGGTCGGCTGGTGGAAGAATGGTTATCCCAAGTACTTTGGGAAGATGATCAACGCGGTCAACTTCTTGAAGTTGCCAATTACCGTTAACGGCGAAGCCCTGGACTTAGCCAAGCAAACGCCAAGTGACTTCAGCCTTGATTTGGACATGCAACGCGGGACCTTTACCCGGACCTTTACGGCTACGGTCGGGGGCGCAAAGATGCGATTCGAATTTGTCCGCTTTGTTTCGGCGGTCCAAAAGGAACTGGTGGGGCAACAAGTAACCTTGACCAACTTGAGTGACCAAGCCGTGCAACTTGAAGTTACCAGTGCCATTGATGGTGACGTCTACAATGAAGATGCGAACTACGATGAACAATTCTGGGATGTTTTAGACCGGCAAGCCAGTGGTCAACACGCATTGTTGGTTTCTAAGACCAAACCCAACGACTTTGGAACGCCGCAATTTACGGTTGCGATGAAGACGACGACGCTGACGGCCTTGCCACACACGACGGACCACGTTGCCGATAAGGAAGTCGCCAACGTTTTTGCCGGGGAATTGGCCCCGCAAGCCAGCTTGACGGTAGAAAAGCGGACGGTTGTGGCGACTTCCCGCGACTTTGCGACCGAAGCCGAACTGTTAGCGCGGGTCGATGAATTAACGACCAGCTTAGCGGACCAAAGTTTTGCGGACTTATTGAAGGCCCACGAAGCCGAATGGCAAGCCCGCTGGGACAAGTCGGACGTGAAGATCAACGGGGATGAGGGGGCCCAACAAGGGATTCGGTTTAACCTCTTCCAACTCTTCTCGACTTACTACGGCAATGATTACCGCCTAAACATCAGTCCGAAGGGCTTCACGGGGGAAAAGTACGGTGGGGCGACCTACTGGGATACGGAAGCCTACTGCTTGCCAGTGTACCTAGGGGTTGCTGATCCAGAAATTTCGCGCAACCTTTTGATGTACCGCTACAACCAATTGGACGGGGCCTACATCAATGCCCAAGAACAAGGGCTTAAGGGGGCCTTATACCCGATGGTGACCTTCAACGGGATCGAATGCCACAACGAATGGGAAATTACCTTTGAAGAAATTCACCGGAACGGCGACGTTGCCTACGCCATTTATAACTACACCAACTACACCGGCGACAAGTCCTACGTCTTGCACGAAGGGGCCAAGGTCTTAACCGAAATTTCGCGCTTCTGGGCCGACCGGGTCCACTACTCCCAACGGGCCAACAAGTACATGCTTCACGGGGTCACGGGACCAGACGAATACGACAACAACGTCAATAACGACTGGTACACCAACCTGCTGTGCCAATGGACGCTCAAGTACACCTTAGAAGTCTTGGCCGAAGTGGACGCCGAGGTAGCGGCTGACTTAGCGGTCACTGAAGACGAAAAGCGCCACTGGAAGTCAATCGTGGATAATATGTACCTGCCGTACGATGAAGAACGGCGGATCTTCCCAGAAAATGACGGCTTTATGGACAAGGATCTGATCCCAGTGGGTGAGATTCCAAGTGACCAATTGCCACTGAACCAAAATTGGTCGTGGGACAAGATCCTGCGTTCCCCGTACGTGAAGCAAGGGGACGTCATCCAAGGGATCTGGGACTTCATGGATGACTTTACGCCGGAAGAAAAGAAGCGCAACTTCGACTTCTACGAACAATTTACGGTCCACGAATCCAGTCTGTCGGCATCCGTGTACTCGGTCATTGCCGCTGATATTGGTTACGAAGATAAGGCGGTCGAAATGTATGAACGCTCTGCCCGCTTAGACTTGGACAACTACAACAACGACACGGCCGATGGACTGCACATTACGTCCATGACCGGGAGTTGGATCGACATCGTGCAAGGCTTCGCGGGCATGCGGGTTCGGGATGGCCAATTGCATTACGCCCCATTCCTGCCAAAGAAGTGGGATTCCTACCAATTCCGTCAACAATTCCGCGGCCGGGTAATTGAAGTCACGGTTGATAAAGACGGGGCCAAGGCTGAATTGATCAGTGGGGAACCACTGACGATTGACCTGGCTGGTGAAAAGTTAGAATTAAAGTAATTAAGTTGAAATAAAACACGCTGTAGGCATAGACGATCGCTAAGGGGGCGGGGGTAACCCCGCCCCCTTGGCTTTAACCGGGAGGAATTATTCATGAAATTTGCAGACATAAAAGGATTTGCCTTCGATTTAGATGGGGTAATTGCGGACACGGCCAAGTTCCACAGTCAGGCTTGGCACCAGACGGCCACTAAAGTCGGCACCGAATGGACCCCCGAATTGCAAGAAGCCTTAAAAGGGGTCAGCCGGATGGACTCCTTGGAAATGATTCTCAAGGCCGGGGGGCACAAAAATGACTACTCTTTAGCCGAAAAGGAAGCCCTGGCGGCGGAAAAGAATGACAACTATGGCAAGCTGATTGCCACTTTGACGCCGGCTGACATCCTGCCGGGGATGCAGGCGTTCTTGGATGAATTACGCGCCGGGGGCTACCAAATGGCCCTGGCTTCAGCGTCGAAGAATGCACCAAAGATTCTCAAGTACCTGGGCTTGACCGATTACTTTGTCGGGATTGTCGACCCAGCGACCCTGCACGCCGGTAAGCCGGACCCGGAAATCTTTGCCCGGGCGGCCGAAGTAATGAACCTGCCGGCTGATCAAGTCGCCGGGTTGGAAGACTCCGCGGCGGGGATCCAATCAATCAACGGAGCGGGTGAGCTGTCAATTGGGATTGGTGACCAATTGAGTGCTGCCGCTGTGAAGTTTACCGATACCGCCCAGGTTAGCCTGGCTAACTTGCGAGCAGCCTTAGGTGAATAAGAAGTTGGGAAAAAGTCTTAAAAGTTCAAAAGCGCTAGAAACCACGTTACTGAAAACGTTGATTTCTAGCGCTTTTTGTTGTCGCTACTTGCTAAGATTTAGCCGAAAAGATAGTTTCTTCTCAGCCTCTTAGAATTGGTGATGGTCAGACTGGAGCCATTCAACTGCTAAGTCGACCCAGTGCGCCACGTGGGGCTGGTTGCCCGCTGGATGATGGGCGACCAGGGCATTGGCCAGGTCCATGCCGTGCGGGCCGTGTTCAAAGAGGTGAATTTCCTGGGAAATACCCGCGGCTTGTTGGGCCAGGAAATAATTGATCGTATTTTGCACCGGGACGATCGGGTCGTCCAGCGTGGCCCATAAAAAGGTCGGGCGGTTGGTGGCAGTCACGTGCTGGCTGGCATTGTACTGGGCCGGGGTATCGGTCCACTGGGCCTGGGTCGGCGCGTCAGTTGGGAAACCTGCGTCCAGATCGATCACGGGGTAGCCCAAAATTAGATCGGTAAAGGCCAACTCAGCAGTCGAAACGCCGGCGCCCTGGGCTAGCCACGGGGCGTCCCAGTAATCATTAAAGAGGGCCGTGACTTGGCCGCCGGCCGAAAAGCCGAGGAGGTGGAGTTGGTCATTAAGGTGCCAAGGGGCCCGGTGGGCGTTGATCATGGCGACGGCTTGGGCCAAATCATACAGGGGCGCCGGATAGAGCGGGGTCTGGTCACTGACAAAGGAATAGCGTAGAATGAAAACTTGAAAGCCCCGGCTGGCAAAGGCGAGGGCCGTCTTTTCGGTTTCTTCAACTGGAATATGGGTCATCGAGCCGCCTGGAATAATTAAGAGCGGCGCAAATTGCTGAACCGTACTACCAGGGGTCGGGGTCTGCAGGTAGGCCGTCAAAGTCGCCGGTGTGGTCCGGTGGGCGGTCGTTAGTGAATACGTTTGGACTTGCATCGTCATCAACTTCTTTCTCAATTGTGTCGTCTGGGGGTAATTGTAATGCAAAATGCTCAACAAGCAAAGTTAAAGGGTCGTTGGCTGACGTCGGCTGATTTGCCAGCGGTGATGGCTTTGCTAGCGGATGACGCCCTGACGCGGGCGGCCGGTTTGACCTTGGCGCCAGATCCAGCCTTGCGTCAGTGGGCTGTCATCAATTGGCTGCAAGAGCGGTATTTATGGGGCTTGTGGGCCGGAGAACAATTAGTGGGGATGATTGCGACCTTTCCGCAAGCGGAAGCTGAGTGGGCGTTGGGTTACCTGTTAGCACCGGCTTGGCAAGGCCACGGTTTGATGACAGCGGCAGTGGCTACTTTTTTGCGGGCCAACCCGACGTTAGCGTTGGTGGCGGAAGTAACAGCTACCAACCAGGCTTCCCAGCGGGTGTTGGAACACAATGACTTCCAGCGCCAAACGCAGGGGGCCGTCTTAACGTACCGACGCGGACGAGATTAAATCTTGCATTCTGCCAACCGGGTCGTTATAATGAAAAAAGTTTAAGAGAAGAGGTTGCACCCTTCATCAGTACTTTGTGGGAGCCGAGCAAGCGGCTGGGAACGGAAAGGAAAGGGCGGGGTGCCGAAATCAAAATAGGCTTGTGGCTGTTTTGGTTGGGTCGTGGCTTAAGAGGTCACGGACTGTCGCGAATATCGCGGGGCGCTTCCAATTCATCGCTGGAATAGTGGGATTGACCGGGCGTTTTGCGGTCAATCCCTTTTTTCTTAGCTTTAAAATTAGCTGCAATAATTTCAGCTTAGGAGGAAATTGAAATGGATACAAAGAATGAAGGGCAGATTAAGCGCTCCCTTCAAACTCGGCACCTGTCGATGATTGCCCTCGGGGGCTCAATTGGGACCGGGTTGTTCATCGCTTCGGGTTCGGCAATTACCACCGCCGGTCCCGGGGGGGCGTTGATTGCGTACGGGGTGATGGGGATTATGGTCTACTTCTTGATGACCAGTTTGGCCGAAATGGCAACCTACATCCCCCTGACCGGTTCGTTTGCGGCGTATGCCGGTAAGTTTGTCAGTCCGGCCTTGGGCTTTGCCCTCGGGTGGAACTACTGGTTTAACGCCGCGATTACTGTGCCGGTGGAAATTACGACCGTCGGGCTGGTGATGAACTTCTGGTTCCCGCACGTACCGGCCTGGATGTTTAGTGGGGTGATCTTCTTAGTCATCTTCATTATCAATTACCTGTCGGTCCGCTCCTACGGGGAAACCGAATTTTGGCTGGCCTTGATCAAGGTCCTAGCCGTAGTGGCCTTCTTAATCGTCGGGGTCTTAGTAATCTTTGGGATTATGGGGGGCCAAGCGCCGATTGGTATGCGCAACTTTACCTATAAGGATGCGCCGTTTGTCCACGGGGTGCCCGGGATTATCTCGGTCTTCTTAGTAGCCGGATTCTCCTTCCAAGGGACGGAAATGATCGGGATTGCGGCCGGAGAATCGGCCAATCCTGAAAAGAGCGTGCCTGAAGCGATCAAGTCGACCTTCTGGCGGATCCTCTTGTTCTACATTTTGACGATTTTTGTGATTGCCGTAATCTTGCCGTACACGAATAAGAACCTCTTGAGTGCCGACGTCCAAGACATTGTGACGAGTCCGTTTACCCTGGTCTTCCAACGGGCCGGGTTGGCGGCGGCGGCCAGTGTGATGAACGCCGTGATCTTAGTCGCGGTCCTGTCGGCGGCCAACTCCTGGATGTATGCTTCAACGCGGATGTTGTACTCCCAAGCGCGAGAAGGCTACGCGTGGAAGATCTTCGGGATTGTCAACAAGCGGGGGATTCCAATCTACGGTTTGTTAGGGACCACGGTGGTCGGGGTCTTGGTTTGGTTGACCCAGTTTATCGGACCGGAAGCCTACAATTACTTAGTCGCGGCCTCGGGCTTGTGTGGGTTCATCGCTTGGTTTGGGATTGCGATCAGCCACTACCGCTTCCGTCGGGCCTTCATTGCCCAAGGGCATGACGTGAAGGAATTAAAGTATCATGCCTTGCTCTTCCCATTTGGGCCGATCTTTGCTTTTATTTTGTGCATTGTCGTAATTGCCGGGCAAAACATCGATGCTTTCTTAAAGCTGGATTGGTCTAACATTTTGATCAGTTACATGAGTTTGCCGCTGGTCTTGATTCTCTTCTTCTACTACAAGTTCCGCTATGGTTCAAAGTTGATTCCGCTCGACCAAGTCGACTTGTCACGCAAGACCAAGGGCGAAAGCTTTGAGGATGAAGCGCACCACGAAGCATAAAAAATTTGGAACCGCGGGGACTTCCCCGTGGTTTTTTTGTCGGAAAAAGTTATAATAGATTGCGTTGCACTTTTGGATCAAAAAAATTAAGTGAGGGATATTCATGATTGTACTTGCCGGAACGATTGGAGCGGGAAAAACCAGTCTGACGCAAATGTTAGCTGAGCACTTGGGGACAAAGGCCTACTATGAATCGGTTGATGACAACCCGATTTTGCCCCTCTTTTACCAGGATCCGCAAAAGTACGGCTTCCTCTTGCAAATTTACTTCTTAAACCGCCGCTTGGATGAAATCAAGGAAGCGGCCCAACACAAGTTAAGCGTGCTGGATCGGTCGATTTTTGAAGACAACTTGTTGTTCCGCTTGAATGCTGATTTGGGCCGGGCGACGGGGACGGAAGCCGATATTTACTCCTCACTGCTGGGGAATATGTTGGAAGAACTACCGAACCAACCATTAGCCAAGAAGCCGAGCCTCTTGATTCACATCAAGGTTTCTTTCCCGACGATGTTGGAACGGATTAAAAAGCGGGGCCGAGCTTACGAACAAATTGATGCTGACCCGAGCTTGTATCAATATTATGAAGAATTGAATCAGCGCTACGTGGACTGGTATACGCACTACGACGAAAGTCCGAAGATGATGATTGACGGCGACAAGTACAATTTTGTCGAGAGTCCCGCCGCGGCCAAGCAAGTCTTGGCGATGGTTGATCAAAAATTAACGGAATTAAATTTGAAATAGGGGTTGCAAAATCTCACCGTTGGGCTTAAACTATAGAAGTTGTTTGAGTTCAACACATGGAGGATTAGCTCAGTTGGGAGAGCGTCTGCCTTACAAGCAGAGGGTCACAGGTTCGAGCCCTGTATCCTCCATTTTTTATTTATGCGGATATGGCGGAACTGGCAGACGCGCAAGATTTAGGTTCTTGTGTCCCTTGTGGCGTGGAGGTTCGAATCCTCTTATCCGCATATCGGCGAGCCGGTGGGAGACCACCGGCTTTTCTGTTTGTAACGAAGAATCAGCCCCGAAGTTACGATAAAAGTAGTGTCCCGCAAGCGATAATCAAGCGGCAAACGTAACGGGCCAAATTTTCGCAAAAAACTTTTGAAATAGTGTTGACACTTCAGGGGTGATCCGGTAATATATATAACTGTTGAGAGGATAACTTCTCAAAGCTAAGTTAAACATTTGCGGAAGTAGTTCAGTGGTAGAACATCACCTTGCCATGGTGGGGGTCGCGGGTTCGAATCCCGTCTTCCGCTTTTTAATTATTACGCACCCATAGCGCAATTGGATAGAGTGTCTGACTACGAATCAGAAGGTTGAAGGTTCGACTCCTTCTGGGTGCATTTTTTCTCGGAAATTAGCTCAGCTTGGTAGAGCACTACGTTCGGGACGTAGGGGTCGCACGTTCAAATCGTGTATTTCCGATTTGAGCTATTAAGGGGGCTTCACCCAAGGTTAAATCCTTGTGGTGAAGCCTTTTTTGCGTTCTTGAGATTGCACCAAAATTCACCCGGTTTCATTTCGCCGGGTAAATTCTGTAATAGATTCTGTAATGAGATTTGGCCGATTCTGTAATCAAAATTCAGCAAGGCAATCATCAGCGTCAGCGCTTGAAACGTCGACATTGGGCTTTCCTTTCGTCCAGAGTTGTTCCATGTTTTACATAGCAGGAGAGTCGCATGAAAGAGCTTCTTTTTATTTTCGGAGTCTTGTTTATCGGATTAGGAATAAATTTTCTGCGGGGGAAAAGTTTAAGATTACTAGCTGGTAATCTTTGGGGTGATGAAAACAACAATGTCAATTCTGAAGCAGCCAAAAAAATGGGCAAGATTGTCAGTCCAGCAATCATTACACCAAGGATAGCCTTACTGTTTTATGCTTTTGAATTGTCAAGGCTAGCCAACATCGTGCTCGCATTCGTCATTGGATATTCAATAGTTATTATCGTAATTGTCTACGTGAAGTATGCGAAAAATTAGTCTAACGTAAGGTTTTTGCGTGTTTGACGCGGAGGATTTCTTTAGTTTCTTATAATATACTTTATAATTTGTGTGATTTAAAAAGTTAAGTTGGTGGCAAGTGCTGAATCCTATTGGTAATAAATTTATGGAAAGTGAAACGCGGCCTAAGCTAACTGGTGCGGTAACGTCGGTCCGCCAAACTGCTACATTGACTCGGACGGCGGATGTCGACGAGGTGACGGGAGCAGTTACTTACAGTGCTTGGTCGACCGGGGAATGGCCAAGTTATGTGGTGCCAAGCGTCCCAGGCTACACGCCGTCCCGGGCAGCTGTGGCTAGCGCAATGGTTGACGCGGCGACCCTGGACCAAACGGTTATGATTACGTACGCGCGGGAGCAAGCCGCAAAGGGCAATCAGCTGGCGCAACCACCGGTGGTCAAGTCAACCCCGGCTGGTGGTAAGCTGCAGGACGTCGTAGGACTGGACTCAGCGGGGACCCACCCAACTGACCAGCCGGCCCGCTTACCGCAAACCGGGGACCAAACCAATTCAGCTGGTGTCCTCGGCTGGAGCCTCTTGGGTCTGCTGACCCTGCTAGGCTTGAAGCGGAAACGACGGGATGAAGGTGAAGGAGGTTAATCGCGCTCAACTAAAGTGAATAAGGATTAAAATGATGCAAAGCCGTTGCCTCTTAAGCAAAGTTAGGGGGCCGCGGCTTTTGGTATTTTTTTTGGCGAAGTGGTCGCCGGCTTGCTGCGCATTTGGTACAATAAACAGATAAATGTGAATTTTTAAGGAGGAAAAAGTGATGAAACGATTGCGCAGGGACTCCGTTACTCGTTTCACCAAACGGTGGTTGTTGAGTGGGATCGTGGTGATGGGCGTTAGCTGGCCGGTGTTGGCTCACGCGGATGAGGGGCCGCTGCCGGCCCCGCAACAGACGCCTCAAGCAACGACGCCAAAGCAGGTGGCCACCCAACCGAAGGCACCAACGATTGCGGGTCACGAAGTGTACGAAAATGGGCACTGGTACTTAAAAGATGCCCAGAATCAATCACTGAGTGCGTGGCAAAACCTGTCTGATCAGCGGCTGGCTTACTATCATCCGACGACCAAGCAGATGCAATACGGGGAACAAAACGTGGCCGGCCAGTGGTATTTCTTGGATCAGCAAAATGGGGACGTCAAAACTGGCTGGTATAAGCTACCGGACGGGCGACAAGTTTATTACGACGTGACCAAAGGTGACCACCAAGTAAGTGGGCGCGGGATGTTGCACGGCCAACAGGACGTGGGTCAGGCGACCTACTATTTTGACGACTGGAATGGGGCTCAAGTGACGGGCTTGAAACAAGTTCAGGGCAAGACCTATTACTATGCCCCGGCAATGGTAAAAAACAGAGAAGCCTACGCCAACGGGCACTGGCGCTACTTTGGGGCTGACGGGACGATGCAGACCGGCTTTGTTCAACTCAAGGACGGGCGGACGGTTTACTACAATGGCGCTGGTGAGATGCGCTATGGCGAGCAAGCCATCAATCATCGCTGGTACTACTTTGACCCGGTGAATGGAGCAATGAAGCGGGGCTGGTTTACCCTGCCGGATAAGCGTAAGGTCTACTATGACTTGCAGGCCAATGGTCAAGGCCGTGGGATGCTGCACGGCCAACAGGATGTGGGTCAGGCGACCTACTATTTTGACGACTGGAATGGGGCTCAAGTGACGGGCTTGAAACAAGTTCAGGGCAAGACCTATTACTATGCCCCGGCAATGGTAAAAAACGGAGAAGCCTACGCCAACGGGCACTGGCGTTACTTTGGGGCTGACGGGATGATGCAGACCGGCTTTGTTCAGCTCAAGGACGGGCGGACGGTTTACTACAACGGTGCCGGTGAGATGCAGTATGGCGAACAAGCGATTAACCACCAGTGGTATTATTTCAATCCGCAGTCTGGAGAGATGGCCCGTGGCTGGTTTAACCTGCCAGACCGGCGTAAGGTCTACTATGACTTGCAGGCCAATGGTCAAGGCCGTGGGATGTTACACGGCCAGCAGCAACTAGGGGACCAAATTTATTACTTTAATGACTGGAATGGGGCCTTGCACACCAACTACGCCCACTACCTGGCCAAGGTCGGTAAGCTTCAGTACTACGGCAGCGATGGTAAATTGGCGAGGCGCCAAACTGTCCGGGCCGAGGGGCAGTACCAAGCCGACGAGCTGGGTTACTTAGCCTTAAAGCTGGGGGAAAACTTAGTCGGCACCAACTGGTACCTCGTCTCAGCAGCGGGACGGCTCTTGACGGGCTGGCAGGTAATTGCTGGCAATCGAACCGTCTACTATGATCCGGCAACGGCCGCAATGGTAAAAGGTGAACGCTACCTGGCGGGGCATTGGTATTACTTTAACCCCGTGGATGGCCACCGCAGCACGGGGTTAACCCAGCTGCCAGACGGGCGTTACGTCTACTATGCAGCCAACGGGCAAATGCAATACGGCCGGGTCCAAGCCGGCCGGATTACCTACTTCACGAACCGGGCATCCGGTGCGATCGAAGGGGTCTATAATGATGCGGAAGTAATTGGTCAAAATCCAGAACTGCCGACCGGGTGTGAAATTACGGCCGTTACGATGATGCTGCGTTACGCTGGTAAGGACGTCAATAAGATTCAACTTGCCCGCGAAATGCCCCGCAGTAACGACGGCAATAAGGGCTTCGTTGGCGATCCCTTTAGTGTGACCGGTTGGTGGATCTTCCCCACTGGGGTTGCCCCAGTGGTCAATCACCACCTCGGCCACAGTGAAGTGATGACGGGTGCCAGCTTGGCGGCGATCAAGACTAAGTTGATTTTAGGGCACTTGGTTGTCGCGTGGGTGGCCAACGTCAATGGTTTTGTCAACCACGCCATTGCTTTGACCGGTTATCAAAACGATCGCCTTTACTTTAACAACCCATGGACCGCCCGCAAGGAAAGCATGAGCGTGGCTGAGTTCTACCAACATTGGAACCAGGACGCACAACGGGCGTTAAGCTATTAATAATCACAGACAGGGATTTGAGGTTGCTCGGATCCCTGTTTTTCTTTACTAGCATGGTATAATAAACGAGAATGACTGTTGATTGGAGGCAAGTAAGATGATCGAAATTAATCACCACCGGTATTCCTTTCCCAAACTGCTGACCTTGGGCTTTCTGGCGGTGATTGCGGTCGGGACGATCTTGTTGCTGTTGCCCTTTGCGACCCGGCCGGGTAGCCAGACGGGGGTGATGACGGCGCTGTTTACCTCCACCAGTGCCACGTGTGTCACCGGGCTGACCCTGGTCGACACCGCGACGCACTGGACCCCCTTTGGCCAGCTGGTGATTGCCTTTTTGATGGAAATCGGCGGGCTGGGGTTTATGACCTTTGCCGTTATGACCTCCCTCTTGATTCGGCGCCGCTTGAAGATGTCAACCCGGTTTTTGGTTCAGGAGTCCCTGAACTTGGATAATGTTTCGCAAATCCAAGTCGTGACCCTGATCATTAAATTGTCACTGTTGATCCAGTTGCTGGGGACCGCCCTGTTGTACGCGGACTTTGGGCCCCGCTATGGTTGGGGCAAGGGCCTGTGGTACAGTTTCTTCCATTCGATTTCGGCTTTTTGTAACGGGGGGTTTGACCTCTTTGGCAATTCCTTGGCCAATTTCCGCAACGACCCGTACCTGCTGGTGATCTTTGCGGTCTTGATCATTGCCGGCTCCTTTGGGTTCTTGGTCTGGCAAGACTTATTGCAATTTAAAAAGGCTCACCGGATGTCCTTGCATACCCACCTGGCCTTAAAGACCGGAGCGACGATCATGGTGCTATCGGTCATCGTCTACTTGATTACTGAAAAAAACCTCAGCCAGTTTGAGGGCCAAATGGGCTGGGGGATGCGGTTGGTTAACTCAATTTTTATGGCGATCACGCCCCGCACGGCTGGGTTGACGACCTTTTCTTATACCGACCTGTCGGCGGCCGGCTTGTCGTATACGATGCTATTGATGTTTATCGGGGGGACACCAGGGTCGACGGCCGGGGGGATCAAGACGACGACGGTCGGCCTGTTGACCTTACAAGCGGTGGCGACCTTGCGCGGGCACCGCGATCCGACCCTGGCCCACCGGCGCTTCCGCCAGGACAACGTCTTTCGGGCCTTGACCCTGCTCTTTGTCGCTTTGATCATTATTGCCGTGGCGATCTTGATTTTAGCGGAGACCCAGGTCTTACCGGAGCGCAATCCCTTAACTTATTTGACCTTTGAGGTGATGGCGGCCTTTGGGACCACTGGGATTTCCCTGGGGGTCACGGCGAAGCTGAATTTACTGGGCAAATTGGTGATCATGGCCTTGATGTTCATTGGGCGGGTCGGCATCTACACGGTGATGTTCTCGATTTTTAATGCCCAACCGAAGCAACCAAGTTATCGGTATCCAGAGGAAGGTGTTTTAATTGGCTAAGAAGGAAAGTTTTGCGGTGATTGGGCTGGGCCAATTTGGCTCGGCAATTTGCAAGGCCTTAGTGCGGGCCGGCCAGGAAGTCATGGCGATTGATGTTAATGAAGCCGTTGTCAACGATTTTGCCGATCTGGTGATGCGGGCGGTGATTGCTGATGCCCAAGATGAAGACGCGATGCGCGAATTAGACCTCGGGCATTTTGATCATGTCTACATCTCGATTGGCAAGCACGTTGAAACCAGCATCATGGCAACGCTGATTGCCAAGGATCTGGGGGTTAAGGATGTGGTGTGCCGGGCGGAAAACCGCAACCACGCCCGGGTCTTGGAACGGATCGGGGCTGATATGGTCGTTCGGCCAGAACACGATTTGGCGGAACGGCTGGTCTTTTCCCAGCTGCACCCGTCGGTTTTGGATTACGTCCGGATCAGCAAAAATGTGACCTTGGCGGAAATCGAAGTCAACAACCCGGCTTTTTATGACAAGACCCTGGATGAAATGGACTTTCGGAACCGTTACCACGTGAACGTGATTTTGTGCGTGGATAAGGATGATCAAATCAACCAACTGCCCCAGGGCAGCGACCGGATTCACCAGCACGATAAGCTGACGGTGATTGGGCCAATCGAAGCCGTGGGCGAATTAAATGATTTATTGCAGAAAAAATAAGGGGGCTGACCGTCAGTTTGACGGCCGGCCTTTTTGCGTAGGGACGTTAAGGAAGAGCGGAGGATAAATAAAATTAATGGCGCCAGTTAAATTTGACTATCTGGACCGGGGCGGGTAGGATAGAGCCAACCCGAAACGTGTAACGATTCACAAAACCAGTTAAACGGAGGAAAGCAAGATGCCAGCATTTCGTACTGAAGCCGATACCTTAGGTCCCGTGCAAATCCCAGCGGCCGCTTTGTGGGGGCCGCAAACGGAACGGAGTCGTCATAATTTTCCGACCGGGCAATTCATGCCCTTAGCAATCATCCGGGCCCTGCTCAACATCAAGAAAGCCGCGGCCCAAGCCAACCTGGCCACGGGCCAACTCACTCCTGCCAAGGGCCAATTGATTGTCCAAGCCATTGATGAACTGCTGGCGCTGGATGATGAAGCCTTGCGCCAGGACTTTCCGCTCAAGGTCTATCAAACGGGGTCGGGGACTCAGACCAATATGAACGTCAACGAAGTGGTGGCGAATAAATGCAAGCAGCTGCAGCCGGAGTTGACCATTTTGCCAAACGACGATGTTAACCGGGGGCAAAGCTCCAACGATACGTTTCCCACGGCGATGAACATCGTCGCCGTCGAAGCCCTCGATCAGCTGCTGCCGGCCGTCCAACACTTGATTGATGAATTAAAGGTCAAGCAGGACCGGTACTGGCATACCGTCAAAGTCGGGCGGACCCACCTGCAAGACGCGACGCCGCTGACCTTTGGCCAAGAAATTTCCGGTTACGTCGCGGCCTTGGAACACGATTTAGCCTACTTGCAAACTCTAGCGCCGACCCTCTTGGAACTGGCGATCGGCGGGACGGCGGTGGGGACTGGGCTGAATGCGGCGCCGGGGATGGCCGACCAGATTGCGGCCAAAATGAGTGCTATTTACGGGCACCATTTCACCGCCCAAACCAACAAATTCTATGGGCTCGCCCATCACTCAGGGTTGGCGGTAGTCCACGGGGTGCTCAAGACCCTGGCCGCCGATCTGTTCAAGATTGCCCAGGATCTGCGCTTCTTGGCTTCAGGACCCCGGGCGGGGTACGGGGAATTAAACCTCCCGGCGAATGAACCGGGTTCCTCAATCATGCCCGGCAAGGTTAACCCGACCCAAGCGGAGGCGGTGACGATGGCGGTGATGCGGGTGTTTGGCAATGACGTGGTCGTCTCAATGGCCAGCTCCCAAGGCAACTTTGAAATGAACGTCTTCAAGCCGGTCTTAGTTGCGGCCTTCTTGGAATCAACCGACCTCTTGACCGGGACGATCACCGGCTTTGCGGACAAGTTGGTCCATGGGCTGACGGTGAATGAAGCGCGGATGAAGGAATTGCTGGCCAACTCCTTGATGACCGTGACCGCCCTGTCGCCCCACCTAGGCTACCACGCCAGTGCCAAGATTGCCCAAGCCGCGGCCCAAAACGGGACGACCCTGCGGGAAGCGGCGCTGGCGTCCGGCCAGGTGACGGCCGCGCAATACGATGAGTGGATGGACCTGCTCAAGATGACGAATGTTGATGGCAACGACTAGAAAGGACAGAAGCATGGCAGACTTTCAACCCTTGCCAGCCGGCCAGCTGGCTGACCAGTATGACGTAATTGTAATTGGCTCCGGGGCAACCGGTTTGACGGCAGCGATTCAGGCGCGGGAATTGGGACTCGAGGTCGTGGTCTTGGAAAAAGAGTCCCAGCTGGGTGGTAACACCAACCGGGCGTCCTCGGGGATGAATGCGGCGGAGACCAACGTGCAATTAAAGCACGGGGTGATTGACAACGTGGCGGACTTTTTCCACGAAACTTACCAGGACGGCGGCCGGCTCAACGACAAGGATTTGTTGGGCTACTTTGTCTACCACACCGCCCCGGCCCTTGACTGGCTGGCCGACCACGGCATTCCATTGACGGACTTGACGATTACCGGGGGGATGTCGCGCAAGCGGACCCACCGGCCGGCTTCGCTAGCGCCGATTGGGAGCTTTTTGATCCAGCGGTTGCTCCACGTGGTTCGGGAAGCTGAAATCCCGGTCTTTGCCCCGGTTAAGGTTACCCAGCTCTTAAAGGATGCCAGCGGCGCGATCAGCGGGGTGCAGGTGCTCGCGGCCGGCACTGAGCGGAGGGTGACGGCCAAGGCCGTGATCTTGGCTACCGGGGGCTTTGGGGCGTCTAAAGAATACATTTCCCGCTTCCGGCCGGACCTGGCCAACTACAAGACGACCAATCAGCCCGGGGCGACGGGCGATGGCCTGCAGTTGGCCGAAGCCGTCGGGGCGGAATTAATGCAAATGGATTTGATCCAAATTCACCCGACCGTTCAACAAGATCATCCTCACGTTTACTTGATTGGGGAAGCGGTGCGTGGGGAAGGGGCGATTTTGGTCAATGACCAGGGGCAACGCTTCGTGAATGAATTAGCGACCCGCAAGATCGTGTCCAATGCCATCACGGCTTTGCCAGCCCATAGTGCGTATTTGATCCTAGATCAGGGCATTCGCGACCACGTTAAGGCGTTGGAATTCTACGACCAAGTTGGGCTGGTCGTCCATGGGGCGACCTTAGCCGAATTGGCGGCCAAACTGCGGATTGACCCGGGCAATTTGCAAGCGACGGTGACGAAATGGAATGCCGCGGTGCAAGCCCACCACGATGAGGCTTTCCACCGGACGACGGGGATGGAACGCGGCATTGAACAGCCCGGCTTCTTTGCCATCCACGTGGCCCCCGCCATCCACTACACGATGGGGGGCATTCACATCACCCCAAAAACACAGGTCTTGGACGGCAACGGGCAAGTAATTCCCGGGCTCTTTGCGGCCGGGGAAGTTGCCGGAGGCCTGCATGGCAACAACCGGGTGGGCGGCAATTCGATTGCCGAAACGGTCGTCTTTGGGCGCCAAGCTGGTCAACAAGTAACGCTTTATTTGCGGAGCTTGAAATAAGCATAGTAAGACAATGGCCCCGGCCGGTGTGATGGACACATGGTCGGGGCCATTGTTAGCTTAGTGGCTGTTAGTAAGCTGGGCTTGATCGTAGTACCGTTGGGCTTCTGACTTTGAAATATCGTAAAAATCAGCGAGATCGGCAATGACGGCGGTATGATCAGCACCGCGTTGTTGAGCCCGGGTGATCAGTTTGAGAATTGTCCGATTGCGTTCGGTGTTCAACCCTTGTTCTTCCCCAGCATCAAAGCGTTCCTGCATCTTCAATTCATAAAGCATATTCTCCAGCCACCTTTCTTGGTTCATTTTGATCGATTTGATTTCGGCTTGAATTTGTGCGATAAACTTATCCTTATTATTCACGTTCCCGGCCATCAGGTCAAGGAAGGGGCCCAGGGCGCCGGCGCGGCGGTAATCGCTGGCCGTAGCGTTAAAGATCACGCTGTGTTGGCCGTTGTGCGCGGACATCTTTGGATCGGTAATTTCCCGGTCTTCAAAGCGGTAGCGCGCCCAGCCGCGGCCGTAGTAGTCAAACTGGCAGAAAAAGATGACGTAGGTCGGAAAAGTCGCTAATTGGCGGTAACTGTCGCCAGAGCGCAGCAGCAACTGGTCCATCATCCCCTGGTAATAGCGAATCCGCTCGGCTAAGTCGCGTTCATCTTTGACCTGCATCTCTAAGACAAAGGTCCGCCCCGCTTCGTCTTGGGCGTAGATGTCGTAGCGGACTGCCCGGGCCAAGAGGGCGCTGTGGACGTCTTGTTGGGGATTGACCAAGTGCAATGGGCCTACCGCCAGTTCGGGGAGGGCCCGCTGGACGAGTTCGGTACACAGGGTCGGATTTTGCATCACCATCTCAAAGATCAGATCGCTGGTGATCGTTTTGGCTTGCCAAGCCTGCCAGATTTGGCGGGTGGTGGCTTGGAATTGGGCCAGACTGGTTGTCATAACATGACCTCCTGAAAATCAATAGTAGGGAAAACTCCCCCTAACTTATATATACGTTTTTTGGCCCGAAAATTATTTTTGTGAACGGTAAAATTTTGATGAGAAAAACGGGTGGGACGCAAGGCCAGTGAGGACAACCGTTTGGGTCCGTTGGTCAAGTTTGCGGAAAAATTTTTTCACAAACTAAAAGCGACCACGCGCGGGGCTTGGTCGCTAAAAATTACATTTCTTCGTAAATATCCGTCAGGAGTTGGCGCACCTTCGGGGTGATTTCCTGATCGCGGTAGCCGAAGCTGGCCATCACAGCCACGCCCCAGTGTGCGGGATCCATCACGCCCCGGTCGGCTAGGTACTGGTTCATCTGCGCGTAGTTAAATCCTTCGATCGGGCAGGAGTCAACGTCCAAGCGGGCGGCGGCCATCAGCATGTTGGCTAGAGCCAGGTAGGCTTGGCGACTAGCCCAGTTGTAGCGGTCCTGGTCGGTTTTTAACTGCAGGTCGTTTTCCTGGAAGTTCTTGAAGTTCAGGGTCCGGGGATCCGTTTCGGAAAATTCTTTGTGCTTGATGTCGCGCACTAAGTGTTGAACATAAGGGCTGTTATAAGTGACATCCTTGCGGACCAGAATCGCAATTAATTTATCGGCCCCCTTGGCACTGGCGACCGCACCCCAAGCGAAGGGTTGGATGTCTTGGCGGGCTTGCTGATCTAAGAGGACAAACTTCCAAGGTTCGTAACCATACGAACTTGGTGATAAGCGGCCGGCGGTCAGAATCGTTTCCCAATCGGCGGGAGCCAGGTGCTTGCTGGGATCATATTTCTTAGTAGCGTAGCGACGGTTTAAATCGTGCAAAATCTGTTGGCGAATGGCTGCTTTTTCCATTTTGATTACCTCTCTCTCTTGGTTTATCAATAGCTTACCTAATTGGAACCGGTTTTTCAACTTTGAGCTTACTTTTCCTCAGGATTTCTGCTTGCCGGGGCGCTTCCCGGGGGTGCATAATTAAAAGCAAATTAATTGAAGCGGGGGAAAACAACATGTGGTTGCTAGCTTTACTGCCGATTGGAATGGGGGCCTTACTGGGGGCGCAAACGGCGATTAACGCCAAGTTACGGGGCTTGGTCGGGTCACCGTACCTGGCCTCGGCAATTTCGTTTACGATTGGGACCGCGGCCTTGGCAATCGTCGCGTTCAGTCAAGGCGCATTGGCGGGATTTCACTGGACGGGACCGTGGTGGTTATGGCTCGGCGGGCTGTTTGGGACGATCGGGCTGACGATGAATATTTTGCTCTTTCCGAAGCTGGGCAGTGTCCAGACCGCGGTGCTGCCAATTTTTGGGCAGATTGTCGCCAGTGCGCTCATTGACCAGCTGGGCGCTTTCTTTGCGCCGGTCCACCCCTTGACCCTGGTCAAAGGCGGCGGCTTGGTCTTGGTTGTAGTCGGGGTGCTCACGACGGTCATGGGGCCAACCAATTTGACCCGGACGCCGGTGCCACACCGCTTGTGGTGGCAGCTCGGCGGGATTGGGGCTGGGATGTTAATGGCCAGCCAGATTGCGATTAATGGCCACCTCGGGACGGTGCAGCACTCGGCCTTGGCCGCGGCGACCTACTCCTTTGCCTCCGGGGCGGCCCTGCTTTGGTTGCTGTGCTTGGGGAAGCGGGTCCCCTTGACGGCGATCAAGGCGGCAACGCAGCAAGGGCCGCGGGCCTGGTGGATCTGGCTGGGTGGCCTCTTTGGGGCGGTGTACGTCTTTGGCTCAGCCTGGTTGGTGACGTTACTGGGGACCGGCCAGATTGTGGTGTTGGTCTTGTTTGGTCAACTGACCACCAGTGCAGTGATCGAACACTTTGGCTTCTTAGGCAGCATCAAAGCGCCGGTCGCCCGGCAAAAGGTGTTGGGCTTGATCATCATGTTTATTGGTGTGGTGTTGACGAAATTAGCATAAGAAAATCCCCCGGCTGATGATCAGGTCAGCCGGGGGATTAATTTTTTAACGTTAAAAGTGGCTTAAGCAGAATAGTGGTTATTGGCTTTGGTTGAGTAAAGGTGCAACCTGGCCAATTGTAAGTTCAGCCACAGTTGTAGATTCATCAGTGCGCGCCTCCGCTGTTAGCTCGCGCCACCTGCTCATAATAACGTTGCGCTTCTGCTAATGAGATTTTCCGAGCTAAGGCCAGAGCTTCTACGATTTGTTTTTGTGGCATCCCTTGGGCCTGCAAAGCATGAATCAAGCCAAGCGCCATTTCATCGCGGCCTTCTGCACGACCTTCACTCAACCCAAGTCTGCGTTCATCCTTCAGTCGCATTTTTAAATTCATCAGTGCTCGCCTCCGTTTCTTATCCCGATTATAGTCATCGATTTCCTTCACCAACCTGACCGCCAACGGGTTGGCGTTATCCCGCCGCCGGTTCATGACGTCCAGGACCGCTGCCAACGCCGGGGTGATTTGACCCTTGGTTCCCAAAGCATTGATCAGAATCACGTGCGAGTTGGTCGACAGGCGCAACTGCCGGTCGTCATCCTCGTAGTAGTGAAACTGGTACAAGCGCCGGTCCTGCCCGCAAGGGTCAAAAGCGAGGTAGTTGACCGGGTACGCTAACAATCACCAAATTGACAATGTCGCTGACGAAAGTTCAGTTATTTGACCGCCATTAGTTGATCATAGTAAGCTTGCGCAGCTTGGCGGGAAAGCCCCTCCGTTTCCGCTAAGGTGGCTACGACTTCTTGCACACTCATCCCGCGCTTCTCCAATGTCTGCAACAACTTGAGGGTTGCTTCGGTTTTTCCTTCATCATATTGTTCTTGTAGCTTCCATTCATAGATCATGTTTTGTAACCACCTTTCCCGACTAGCTTTAACTTTTGTAATTTCTGCTTGCACGGCCTGAATAAAAGCATCTTCATTATCGACTTTCCCGTTCATCAGGTCAAGAAATGAGCGGAGAGGCAATTGGCTTTGCCGCCGGTCTGCCGTGGCATTGTACACAATACTGTGTTGACCATCTTGGGCGGTTAAGCCCGGCTGAGTAGCCTCGCGGTCCTCAAAGCAGTAGCGAATTTTACCTTCGCCATAATAGTCGAAACTGCAAAAGAAGATCACGTAAGTTGGTAACTGAGCTAAGCGCCGGTACTGTTCGCCGGCATGTAGCAATTGCTGGTCCATCATGCCTTGATAGTACCGAATTCGCTGGGCCAGATCATGTTGATCCTTGACCTGCATTTCTAGGATAAAAGTTCGCCCTTGGTCATCTTGGGTGTAAATGTCGTAGCGCACCCCGCGGGTCAGTAAGCCGGTGTGTACATCCTGTTGTGGATTAACGAACCGCAAGGTGTTAATCGTTAATTCTGGTAGGGCCCGGCGCAGCAGTTCTTGGCATAGCTGGGGTTGTTGCATCACCATTTCGAAAATCAGATCACTAGTGATCGTTTTGGCCTGCCAAGCCTGCCAGCGTTGCTTCATTTCAGACTGGAAAGCTGGAAAAGTTTGCTTCATCATGTATCCTCCCTTTTGTTAATGGAAAATCCCCCTTATCTTATATATACGCGAAACAGGGCAAATCTTAACTTTATTTCACAAACTTTTTTGGCCACAGGAGTCAACCGCAGTGTTAACGGCGTTTAAGATTTAGCCACGCAACTAGATTCACAAAAAAGCGGCCACCGTTGCCGGTCGCCGCCAGAATTTATTGGTCTTTGTCGTTATCCAAGGAGTGCTCAATGTTCATGGCCTTATCCACCCGGCGTTGGTCGAGCTTTTTCACCAGGTACAAGACGGGCAGGCCGACGATCACGACCCCGATGAAGAGCAAGACGCCGGCTGGATCGTTGATCACTTCGCTGACCAAGACGAAGAGCCCGCCGACAATTGCCAGAATCGGGATCCACGGGTACAGCGGCGTCGAGAAGGGACGGGCGCTGGCGTCATTGCGCTTGCGGAGGATAAAGATGCCAAAGAAGGCCAGCGTGTAGAAGCAGTAGACGGTAAAGACACACAAATCAGAGAGCCGGTCGGGGTTAAAGAAGATCATCATCACGGTCGCCAAGACAATGATGAAGACCGTTGCTACGACCGGGGCCTTGGCCTTGGGCGTCAGGTAAGCCAGGTAACGGGAGAAGGGCAAATCGCGCCGCTTGGCCATCGCGTAGACGATCCGCGGGAAGGTCAGCATCTTCCCGTTGATCGTTCCCATCATGGAAATGATGATCCCGGCCGACAAGAGCTTCCCGCCGATCGGGCCAAAGGCGGCCGTCGCCAGGTAGGCGGTGGTGTTTTCGCCCAGGGTGTGGATCTGGCTGGCCGGTAAAAAGCGCAGGACGGCCACGGTAATTAAGGTGTAGATGACCAAGACAGCCGTGATCCCGATGATGATGGCCTGGGGCAGGATCTTTTGGGGGTGTTTGATTTCGCCCCCGAGGTTGGCGATCAAAATCCAGCCGTCATAACCAAAGAGGGTGGCTAAGACGGCGACCCCGAAGTTGCCTGAGGCGGCGTGGATTTCCCCGACCGTTTGGCCCAGGGCGTTATGGTGACCCCAGAAGAGGCCAAAGATGATGATCGCAGCAATCGGCACCAGTTTACCAATCGTGGTAATGACCGAAAAGGCGGCCCCGACCCGGTTTTCAAACATGTTCATCAGCCCAATCGCGAGGATGGTAACCAAGGCTAGCGGGATCCGCCAGTTGGCCCCGAGCCCGAAAAAGTTGGTCATCAAAATACTCATAAAGCCAGCGACCGACGCGATGATCGCTGGACCATAGACGATCACTTGCATCCAGCCGGCTAAAAAGCCCCACAACCGGCCGTATAAATCTTCAATGTAGACGTACAATCCCCCCGTGTAGGGCATTTGGGCGCCGATTTCGGCAATCGTCAGCCCGGCGGTCAAGGTCAAAATCCCGCCGACGACCCAGGCGAGGATCGCCATGGTGGAATTTCCGGCACTGTCGAGGACCGAGCCCTGCTTAAAGAAGATCCCCGAGCCAATGATCGTCCCGACCACAATCGACAGCGCCGAGCCCAGCCCGAGCGAACGCTTCATTTCTTCCTTTGGTGTTTGCATCGTATTCCCTCCATTCGCAAATGAAAAAACCGGATTCACCCCCACCAAGCAAACCTTGGTGGTTAAGTGAATCCGGTTATTTGACGTTGCTTTTTAATCAATGCCAAATCACTCAACCAACAAGGGCGCTGGTTGAGGAGGAAGAGCTGCTGATATTGAATTGGTATGGAATCATAAGCAAAACCTCCCTTGGCATTTAGATGAGTCAATCCTAACAGATTCTTGAGCCCGAGGCAAGAAGTTTTCATCCTTTTCTCATTTTAATTAGGTGATTAACTTTAATCGTTTGAACGGCGAAACAAAAAGCGAAACGGGTATTGGTAAGAGACTGATAACCGAAAATGTACACTGCCAAAACGCTTTCTTTCAGGTACGATTAAGACAAAGAATTATTTATAAAACGATTAACGTTTTGGGGAAATCTTCAATCTTTTTTCACAAAATGAAAGGGAGGACGAAATATGGTATCAAGAAAGAATCGCCAGGTGCAAAACGCCAAGTTGGTGCCGCACCAGGAACATTTTACCTTACGGAAACTTTCAATTGGGGTGGTCTCGGTCTTGCTCGGGGTCACCTTTATGGTTTATCAAGGCGAAGAGGTTTTAGCGGATACCACCGCCGAACCAGGGCAACCAACAGCGCCAAGTGACACGGACCAGTCGGCCTTAGCGGGGCAAACCGTCACGCTGTCCGCTCCAACGGCGGACGCCGGGACCACAACTAATGAGCCGGCGGAACCAACGGCCCCGACGCCGACCCCGGCGACTCAGCCAGCTGCTCCGGCCCCGGCGGTCATGCGGGCGGCAACGGCCACTGATTCGTCAGAGCGCAACAACCAGTTGGCTCAACAACACGGCTACACGTCGGCCGACAACCACGGGTCCAACATTTACCAAGGGCAGGACGGCAACTGGTATAAGGTCGTCTACGAAAACGGTGAAAACAAGGTCTACAAACAAGCGGATATTACGGCTTCAGCCAACAAAGGATTGTCGGATTCCTTTGTACGAGAAAACTTGGTGATTAACCGGGAAGACTTGGGCAATGGGAAGAGCCACTGGGTTGTCGTTTTCTTCCCAAACAAGGGGACTTCAACCAACGGGAGTGCCGAGGGGCTGCAAAATGCCAAGTTTGCCCTGATGCTGACCAAGGACTACCAGATCACTAGCAACGTGACGATTACGATTGACCAAGACCTCAGCCAGAATCGCTACGATGCCTACGCGACGGACCGGGATAATTATGGGAAGGGAATCCACGTTAACGAACACGAGGTGCAAAGCTTCAACCCCAAGACCGACTTGGACGGGATGGGCTTGGTCACTTCAGCCAGCCTGAAGCCGTCCCAAGAAAATGAGTATCTGCAGGGGGTCTACTACCTGACGACCGACCAATTCAAGAGCCGGCGTGATATTGAAAACGTTTTCTTTTACGAAAAAGGGATGGCCTCTGATAAGGGGAGCGATGGTTATAAATATAACGGGAACGACCGGAGTATCTACGGGAACAACGACATGTGGATTCGCGGCGGCGACGTCCAAGGGGGGAAGCAGGGCGACAAGCTGATCAATGATAATTTCTTTGCCGATTCCGACTTCAACTCTTACGTCGGGGCCTTTTCGAGTTTGGACTTTGGGACGACCATTTCCTTGAAATCGTGGGGGACCTGGGGTGGGACCCAAAATAGTGACTACGCCCAACACGCGTCTTTTCGGGTTGAATTTGATACCGTCCACAGCGACGATGACCAGGCCAAGAACAAGGAAAACACCGGGCGCTATCTCGATGGCAGCCATAAGTATGCCGAGCATGGTGCCCAGTTCTCCGGGGTATTAGCCGGGTTTGCTTCTTCGCAAAACGCGGGCTTTTACGATGGTTTCCTGGCCGTCGGGGAACAACGGCTGGGGACACCGAATAGTGAGGGTAAGTGGCGGCCGGTGACCGCGGAGGAAGTCATTCCGGACTTTATCAACCCGGATCAGGCGATTCGCGAATTCAGTCCGAAGTACCTGAATGAGGCCCAAATCAACAGTGTCAAGCAACAGATGGCGGCGGCGACGTCCCAAGGGGAACTGGACGCCGCGGTGGCCGCGGGGTATGAATTGGATGACGCGATGAAATCCCTCGGCCAAAGTATCGGGATCTACGGCGGGGACAGCGACCACACGATTTACAATACCCAAAATGCCGATAAGTACATCTACGACAACCAAACGGATAAGGATAACTACGATCGCGTGGCGCTGACTGCTTTTGAACACTTAAACCGCAAGACTGGCGAGTACCTAGGCTTACAAGCAACGCAGGACTTAACCGCCCAAGTCAACGCGGCGTGGGCGGCCTTGGATGGGGTCAAGCCGAGTGATTCCAAGCAGGCCGCGGACAACGCCAAGTACACAACCCACGAGTTGGAAGTCAACTGGGGAGCCCCAGCGCCAGCCGCCAGCCAGGGGGTAACGGTCGAACCGCCGCTGGGGACCACGGTCACGGCAATTGATTGGAAGACGACACCGGATACCAAGCCGGACATGACGGGCCTGATGGAAAAGAGCGTGCCATCGATGGTGACGGTCCGCTTCTCGGATGGCTCCAGCCGGGACGTAGCGGTCAACGTGGTCGTTAACGCCCAAGCCAAGATTTACGACCCGGCCGTCCAAGAAAAAACTTACAATCAAGAAGATACCATTCGGCCGAAGGATTTCGTGACGAACTTGAATGAGCTGCCAGCGGGGACGCGGGTGGAATGGAACGGGAACGCCGGGGTGATTGATACCTTCCACACCGGGACCCGGGTCGGCCAACTTTTGGTGACCTATCCAGATGGCTCGAGCGAAGTCGTGACCGTCACGGCCAACGTGCAGTACAACAATACCAATACCAACGCGACTAACGCCAACGTCGTTACCAAGGTCCAAGAGGTGGCCTTTGGGACCCCGGTCGGCGAGATCGACGTGGAAAAGAGTATTGATACCGAAAAAAGTACGGGCCTTGAACACCGGGCCGGCACGCCGTGGTGGCAGGTTGCCCCAGATACTACGCCGGACTTCCCGGTCGGGGCGAAATCCGTTGATGTGGAAGGGATTCTCACCATTCCGTTTGGTTCCGGTTGGTGGGACGTGCCGGTCACGATCCGGGTCGTAAAACAGGACGCGGATGTTTACCGGCCGCAAGGGGGCAGCATTACTGTGGAATCTGGCCACCAATTAAACGCTGAGGATGCTGAAGCAGCCATCAGCAACGTTCAGGAACTGCCGGCAGACGCAAGCTACACTTGGAAGGGCACCATCGATACTTCCAAGGAGGGCAGGGAACTGTCGGGCACGGTAATCGTGCATTGCATCGATGGTTCGGGTGAAGAAGTCTCCGTGACGTTCAAGACGACCAAGCTGAGTGATAAGTACCAGCCAGAAGGGGGCCTGGAGGTGAAGAACCTGGGGGACCCAATTGACCACCGGGATGCCAAGGAGGCGATTACTAACGTAGCTGACCTGCCAGATAGCACTCAATTCCGCTGGGTGCAAATGCCAAGCACGACCACAGCAGGGATCGCTGGTTACCAAGTCCGGGTCGTTTATCTGGATGGCATGTATGAACCGGTCAAGGTACAGGTCAATACCCGGGCTGAACAATACAACCCCAAAGGTGGAATCACCACTGTCGACCTATTCACGAGCATTAAGAAGGGTAATACCGTTGCCCCAACTAAATTGGATGAGTTAATCACTAACCGCGGCGGATTATCAACCGACGCGACCTACACTTGGGCTGGCGACGTTGTACCAGTAAAGGTGGAACGGCACCAACGGGCTAAATCACCGTAACTTATCAAGATGGGACCAGAG
Source organism: Limosilactobacillus ingluviei str. Autruche 4 (assembly GCF_000312405.1). Classification (NCBI taxonomy): domain Bacteria; kingdom Bacillati; phylum Bacillota; class Bacilli; order Lactobacillales; family Lactobacillaceae; genus Limosilactobacillus; species Limosilactobacillus ingluviei. The sequence goes on from NZ_HE997176.1 coordinate 134,322, forward strand.
ACCTAGTTGACGTGACGGTGAACGTCAACAGTCAAAAAGAACAGTACGAAGCCGAAGGACAAAACATTACAGCTAAGCAGGGTGAAGATGTCAGTGGCTGGGCCGGTGAAGCAATTAGCAATATGGCCGGTTTGCCAGTAGGCACTCAATACAGTTGGAAAACGACGCCAGATACCACCACTCCAGGCGTCAAAGACGCCAAGGTAGTGGTAACGTACCCAGATTGCACCCATGATACCGTAGAGGTGCAGGTCATCGTCAGTGACTACACGACTGACATCACGCCAATCGTGCCAGGTGAAGCAACCAAGGTTAACGCCAAGACCAACTTGACGGACGACGAAAAGGCCGAAGTCAAGCAGAAGGTTGAAGAGGCTAATAAGGACAACTTCCCACCGAACACGCAGGTTGAAATTGGTGATGATGGTAAGACAACGATCAAGTACCCAGATGGCACTAAGGATGAAATCCTGGGTGACGAACTGGTTGCAGAAAAAGGTCGACGCCAACAAATACGACCCACAGGTAGACGAAAAGGTACCAGTTGAAGACAAGGATCACCTGACGCCGGATGAAAAGCGGGCTGTTGAAGACGATATCCGTGAGAACAACTCAAGCTTGACAGACGGCACGGAAATCGAAGTTGGCGACAACGGTGATGTAACGGTAACCTACCCAGACGGGTCAGAAGACACGATTCCGGGTTGAAGGCAAGACCGACGCTGACAAGAAAGAATCGAACGTGCCAAGCGAAGATGGCAAGGTGAAGGTCGACGCCCCAACCAAATTGACGGACAGCAAAAAGGGTCAGGTTGAAGAAGCTATTAAGGATGCCAATCCGAACCTGATCACGAAGCCAACGGCACTGGCACGACCACGACGAACGTTCAAGGTGCGCTAGCTGGCTAAGACAAGGTGGATCAAGTTAAGACGCTGCCACAAACCGGGAATGAACAAGGTTCTCTGTTAGCCGCTAGTGGCTTGGACATGTTGCTACTCGGGATGCTCGGGCTTGGTGGCAAGCGCAAGAAGAAAGACTAATTCCGGACAAGTGAATAGTTAACTGCAGGTTCCTTGAGAATGGGGAATCCACCTTTTTATAATTTCCTAAAGTAAAACCTTATAATTAATATTTTGGACTTTGGTTCATAATAAAAATCAAAAAATAAGTATTTTTGAGCTAACTATTAAACATAAATGACGAAACGGGAGTATAATGATCTAAAATTATTTGATGATAAGTCAATTTGAACGGCTTGCTCAAAAGTAAGGGGGATTGGATGAATAAGAAATTCCAAACTTTACGTAAGAAGCAACGGTTTGGCTTAAGAAAGTTGAATATCGGGGGGTGGCTTACCCAGATGGGTCAAGTGAGGACGTACCAGTTACAGTTAATGTGAAGGCAAACAAGAATCAATACACGTCAACGCCGGTTACTACTCCCGTCAAGACGAATGAAAACACGACCTTGACGGATGATCAGGCCAAGACCGCAATTATCAACAACGGCGACTTACCAACGGGCACAACGTACACGTGGAGTAAGCAGCCGGACACGACGAAGTATGGTGATATGACCAGCGAAGTGACGGTGACGGTTGCTGATGATGGAACGGTAACCATTACTTACCCCGATGGCTCCGTGACCACTTTGGCTGGGAGCTACCTAGTAGCGGGTGATAAGACGATGGCAGTCACGACGGATGGCAATCGGGCAACCCAAAATGGGCAGGCCACGCTAACGGTCCAGCTGGTCGGACGAGCCCAACCAAGCTGACGACGCCACCGGCAAAGTCGAAAACCAAGACACTGCCACAAACCAGGAATGAACAGGGTTCCCTGGTAGCGGCCAGTGGTTTGGGTATGCTGTTGCTCGGGCTTGACGGTAAGCGTAAGAAAGGAAGACTAATTCCAGACAAGAGAATGGTTAACCGCACCAAGGGTGAGTTCTTCAGGAATGGAATTTACACCTTTTAGGGCGGTGATAAAACGAACCTTATCGAGAAGATATGTGCTGAAGTTGCCAAATGTAGATGAAAAGAATCGCCTGATCGTTAACTTCCGGCTAAATTGGTGGTGATTACGAGTGGGAATGATCATGTTGTCGGTGATCAAAGAAAAAGTTGGCTGTGGGTAATCAAGGTTAGAACGAATAGTTTGATAATTTGAGAGACTTGAATGGTTGAATTATTGTTCAATCAATGTTAACTAAGTAAGTTAAACTTTAAATAGCGGGAGTTTATTATCGTTCTTAAGATTGGATAGTTACGAGTCTACTAGCACTTATTAAGCGGTAAGTTAGTTTAAAATGTGATTTTATTCTGATTAAGCGTATGAATTGCTTGGAATAAAAATGGATTTTTTGTATACTTGTTTAAGTTGTGATAATCTTTTATCATATATAAAATACAATTTAATTATGAGTTTAGGTAGTCTAGCGCTAAAAAATTTGTTTAGGAGAGAAAAATGTTACGCAAAATACAAGCAGAAAAATGTCATCAACGCTTTGCCTTACGAAAATTAAGTGTCGGGGTCGTTTCAGTTTTACTTGGGGTAACCTTATTTGGGGTAAACCTGGTTGGTACGGACACTGTGGCTAAGGCTGATAGTAGTACAAGTACCCAAAATGGGGGGGGAATTTAGCCTCGTCGGTGGCCTTGAGTAGTACTTCAACTGAAAATTTAGCTAGCCAATCATCCCAACCGTCAGACGGTTCAACGAGTAGCAATTATCGAAATGAAGCAGCACCGGTGTTAGAATCGAATTCTGATACTAAAAGTACAACAGATAGTTCAGTTACAAGTGGCGATTCGAATAATAATGTTGTACGTGTAATAAGAGCTGCAGCTGCCCCGGATACGACTAATTATGATGTGAATGATATCTATAATTATTACAGCAGCAAGGGCAGTACTATATCTAAGCAAAGAATTCAGAATTTAATAGATTATAAGAATAATTTAAGTAGCGTTACGGCTATTTTAGATTTAAGTGCTGCTGACTACGGGGAAGCTTGGGTAGATCAAGCCCTGAATAAGAAAATTGCAGTCGCAACGACTTTTAAAGATAAAATTGTTGATGAGCTCATTACAACTAATGGGAATAAACTGGTAACGTCAGTAAACAGTAAAATTGATGAGCAGCTTACGAAGCTTACAGAGCTGCAGCAACAATACCCAAATAGCAAAGACGTAAAGAATGCCATTGATAAATTAAATGAAGCAAAAAATCAAGTTACATTAGAAAATATATACAACGTAGAAAAAATGAAAGATGTAATTGATACATTAGACAAGTACGGTTCAGTTTCTGCGTATGAAAATTTTGAAAAAGCCGCTGAGTTGGATAATGCTAAAACAGATG
>NZ_HE997177.1:0-13857 GCF_000312405.1 Limosilactobacillus ingluviei str. Autruche 4
TTAGCGCTTAATTATTATATCATCGATTCATTTCGATGTCAAGAACTTTTTTAATTAATTTTCGAAGCTCTCGATTGATTAGCTGCATCAGCAACTCTTATATGTTATCAAATCATCAACTCACTGTCAACAACTTTTTTTAAATTATTTAGAGCTGACCAGCAGTGATTTATTTAACTGCCGTGACAACGATATCTAATATACCGGGTTTCCCTTGGATTGTCAAAGGGTTTTGTAAAATAAATCCTGCTTTTTTAAGTTGATGAACATTATTGCTAATCTTCTCCTCAATAACCCATAAAAAGCGAATAATAAAATCTTAAAAATCCCGCGTAATTCGATTTTTTCTAAGCAACGCGGCGACGAATTTATAAGGATACTTAAAGTCAACTAAGGAAACTTCACTTTTCTAGACGAGACTGCTAGAATTTAGCGGTAACTACCATTAATTCGTAAGGAGTAACCATGACCACATTAATTGATTTTATTCTTCACATCGATGTCCACCTGATTCAAATCGTCAATGCCTTTGGTGATTGGAGCTACCTCATCCTCTTTTTAATCATCTTTATCGAAACCGGGGCCGTCATCATGCCCTTCTTGCCCGGCGACTCGCTCCTGTTTGCCGCCAGTGCCTTGGCTGCCGATCCCCGGTATGGCTTAAACATTTGGCTGTTCGCCCTCCTCTTTTTAATCGCTTGCATTAGTGGGGACTCGCTTAACTTCTACTTGGGGCAAAAAGTCGGTCGTTCCCTGTCCAGCCACTCCTGGTTTGGCCGTTTAATCGATAAGCAAAGTCTGGCGAAAGCTGAGCAATTCTTTGAACGGCAAGGCGCACCGGCCATTATCCTCGCCCGCTTCATGCCAATTATCCGGACCTTTGCCCCGTTTGCGGCCGCTGGTTCGGGCTTCCCGTATCGCAAGTTCATCCGCTTTAGTTTAATTGGCTGCGTTACTTGGGTTGTTCTCTGCTGTGGCGGGGGCTACTTCTTTGGCAATCTGCCCTTTGTACAAGAGCACTTCTCCTTAATCATCCTAGCGATCATCGTCGTCACCCTGATTCCCGCGATCGTCGGTGGCATCAAGGCCCGGTTGAGCAGCACGAAGGAAACGGACTAACTGGTGTTCAAGGCGCCGCAAGCTTGCCCATAACCCCAAGCCCGTCAACATTACCCACACGACAAAATAACGCCAAAAGAAACCACTGGTCAGGAGTCGAATAATCGGCTCCTTTTTTGGTGTAAACACCCAATCCCGGTTAGCAAAGATCAATTCATGAAACCGCCAAAACCCGGTCCCAAAGTTCAAAATCAATAGGCCCGCCAGTGTCCCCAACCACGGTAACAGCCACCGCAATAAGCTGGGCAGGCGCCATAATTGATAAGTGCGAGAAGCCCGCCTTAATAACCAGCCACTCCCCACCCCGGCACTAACCGTTAACAGCAAGCCACCCCTCACTAGCATCCGCACCTCTTGAAAATGATGCTGCCCGGCCGGGGCCAAGGGCAGCCACCGAAAAGTCAAACGCGGCGTCGCTGAAAGCAAAAAATGAATAATCCGCCCGTATTCGCGAAGCTGCTGGTGCCACGTTAAACCATAAAAATGAGTGGGGTGGGCCAATAACAAGGGTGACACCAACAAGGTTACCAAAAAGGCGCTGCCTAAGATCGTTAACCCCAACAAGAGGAGCGTTAGCAGCGCCAAACTGGTTTCTTTAAATGAGGTGCCATTCATCAAGGGTCGGTACCGTATGGGTCGGTTGCTGCGCTTGTTTGGCCACTTGGGCGGGCGTCGAAACCCCCGTATAGACCAGGAGGGTATCAATTCCGGTGTGGATCCCAGCTAAAATGTCGGTCTGGTAGTTATCCCCCACCATCACTACATCGGCTTTAGCCAGGCCGCTCTTTTGCAAGGCCAACTCCATAATCAATGGCTCGGGCTTGCCGATCATGATTGGTTTGATTCCTTTAACGGCCGTCGCATAGGCCACTAACTGGATTAAGGCCCCCGCCCCCGGGGTCAGGCCCTTTTCGTTCGGGAGGTTGCTGTCAGCATTGGTGCCAATAAAAGTGCTCCCAGCTAAGATATTTAATACCGCCGTTTCCAATTTGGCATAGGTCACCTGGGTATCCAGCCCCACCACCACATAGCTGGGGTGGTCCGCTGTCAGGGTAAAGCCCGCCGCTTGAATGGCCGTCTTTAGCCCCACTTCCCCCACCACGTAGGCCGTCTTCGGCCGGTCAGTCACCGTCGCCTTAAGATAATCAGCCGTCGCTAGCGCCGTCGTATAAATTTCCGTGGCGTAAGCCTCAATCCCGTGGTTGCGGCTTAAATTTTGGGCAACCGCCTCCGGTGCCTTCGTACTATTGTTAGTGACAAACAGGATCTGTTTCCCCGCAGCCCGTAACCGGTCAATAAAGCGGGGGGCCGCAGGAATTTTTTCCTTCCCCTTGTACATCGTGCCATCTAAGTCAATAAAATACCCTTGATACATCCTTACTTCCTTTCTGTCACCCGGTGGGTGCGCTTACCACTTTTAATCCGCCGGACCCGCCGCTTGGGGCGTCCCTTTTCATGATTTCGGGAATTAGCGGTGTGATCCTTATTGCCGGCGCGTTTTTTGCTCCGATTCAAATAGCGCGGAATCTGAACATCCTCATTTTGAATCACAAAATACGCACAGCCAAAGTTGCAATCTTCCACCAAGTAATCCTGAATCGTCGCTACCCCGCGCTCGGGAGTGTACAGCCGGTTTTCGGGCGCATAAAAACCGCGCAAGCGCAGTTGATCAAAGCCCCAATCCCCCACAATATAATCGTATTTGCTCAACACGGTGCTAAACCGATCCGCCAGGGCCGCCGGATCAAAGGCCCCCCGGTGGTCAGCCACTAATACGTACGGATGCTGGTTAAGGGTGAAGTGGGTCGCGTCTTGACGTTCAATCACAAAGGCACCGGCCCGTTCCGCCCGGCGCTTTTCACTATACAAAGTAAATTGCGTTCGATTCATACCGTTATTCCTTTCCCTGTTGTTGCGCAGCCAACCAGGTCGCTTTCTTTGCCGCGATGGTTTCAACTTCAGCCATCGATAAGGGCGTCCCGAAGGGCACTGGCTGGGCCAAGAAATTTAATTCTGGCGCATCCACTCCCACGTTGAGATTGGTTGCGTACGGCAATTGGTAATGATGGATATGGCCATGTAAATTGCGAATTTGGGGCGCAATGCCCAATAAGAGGGGATAGTGGGTCAAATAATACTGGCGGTGATTATACTTGATCAGTTTCCCCACATCGTGCAGCTCAAACTTTGCCTGCCCCGCCACGGTCACATTGTGGGCGGCCAAATACTTGAACAAACTCCGGCGGTCGTGGTTTCCCTTGAGCAGGACCAAGCGGCCATTTAGCGCCATTAAGCGTTCATAAATCGCCGCGTTAACCACTTTTTCGGGGCGGTGAAGATCCACGGCAATGTCGCCCAAATGATAAACCACATCGGTCGGTTTTACCCGCGCGTTCCAGTGGTCGATAATGGCTTGATCCATCGCTGCCGTGGTCGCAAAGGGCCGGGGCGCAAACTCATCCATGCCCAATAAATTTTCGTCCATTAAATGGGTATCGGAAATTACATATTGCATCTAACCACCCTTTCCAATTATGTACAAAGGGAGTGGAAGCATGGCCTCCCACTCCCTTTTTTAACTAGTCTCCTTAAGGCTTAAGCTTGCTTGAGGCGTTCGATATCACGAACGATCATCAATTCTTCGTCGGTTGGAATCAAGAAGGACTTCACCGTCGCGTCTGCGCTGGAAATGTCGCGTTCTTCGCCCCGGACGTTGTTCTTTTCTGGATCAATCCCCAGCCCAAAGCTCTTCAACTGGTCCGCCACCGCTTGCCGGAATTCAATGTCGTTTTCGCCGACCCCGGCCGTAAAGACAATCGCATCCGTGTGGCCCAATTCTGCCATGTAAGAACCGATGTAGCGCACAATCCGGTTTTCAAAGATGTCCAAGGCCAGTTGGGCTTGTTCGTTGCCTTCTTCTGCGGCTGCTTGAACGTCGCGCATGTCACTGGAAATCCCGGATAAGCCCAGCAAGCCGGACTTGTGGTTCAAAATGTCAACCATTTCGTCGCTGGAAATCCCCAGCTTGTTTTCCATGAAGTTAACCAAGGATGGGGCCACATCCCCGGACCGGGTGGCCATGGTAATCCCGGCCAATGGCGTGAAGCCCATTGACGTGTCATAAGACTTCCCGTTCTTGATTGCCGTAATGGAAGCCCCGGCCCCAATGTGGCAAGTGATCAGATTTAATTCTTCTAATGGCTTGCCCAACAAAGCAGCGGCCCGGCTGGCAACGTAACGGTGGCTGGTCCCGTGGGCCCCGTACTTGCGGGCCCCGTACTTTTCATACCATTCGTATGGCAAGCTGTACAAAGCATTCATCTTTGGCATCGACGTGTGGAAGGACGTGTCAAAGACCGCAATGGCAAAGGCATCCGGCAAGACTTGCTTGAAGGCCTTGATCCCGATTAATTCCGCTGGGTTGTGCAGTGGTGCATATTCGGCCAAGGCATCAATCTTAGCCATCACATCATCATCAATCACCGCGGAATCTTTGAAGAATTCACCCCCGGCCACGATCCGGTGACCAACGGCCGTAATTTCGTTGAATTCCTTAACAATCCCCAAGTTGGTTAATTGCTTGAGCAAGTATTCTACGGCCACCCCGTGATCCTTAAAGGGGGTTTCTTCATCGTGAACTTGGCCATCCCCGTACTTGATCTTGGCGTGACCCATTTCCAAACCGATCCGTTCGATCAGCCCTTCGGCAAGGACTTCTTCGCTTGGCATATCGAACAACTTAAACTTAACGGTAGAACTTCCGGCATTAACTGCAAGTGACTTTGACATACGTAATACTCTCCTTTAACTTTCGTGCGTCAGGTTCGTGGCCATCCACTGGTCAACTTCGGCCATAAACTTCTTAAAACCGACTTGATCCTTAAACGATGGGAACGTCCCCAACAACACCTTGGCTGCCTGGTGACTATCAGCTCCGTGACGTTGCAACAACAGAATCGACTTGGCCGCTTGGGGACTGGCAAAGAGTTCGGATGGTAAGTTCACCAACCCTTGCAAGTAAGCAACCGACTGGATCCATTCCACCAACCCCTTGGTCTCTTTCGTCTTAAACAAACTGCTTGGGACCAAGAACAAGCCAAACCCACCGGGGGCCAGGTAATTAGTCGCCTGCTCAATCATTAAATGATGAACGTAGGAATGGCCTTCCTGAGCCCGGGTCCGGTAGTTAGTCGTGTTGGCGTCCAAGGGATAGTAGCCGACCGGCAAGTCGCTGACCACCAGGTCCACCAACGGCACGTCCAAAGCTTGGATCGCATCTTGGTGCAACAGGGTCACCGGTTGCTTTTGCAATTCCGCGCTGACGCTGGCGGCCGCGAGCATCGTCTCGTCGTTATCAATCCCAAAGCCCTGCAAAGGTTGGCCCAAATCCTGCTTTAACCGGTTCATCACCGTGTATAAGAGGTTGCCCACCCCAACAGCCAAGTCCAACACGGACTGCGGCGTTTGGTGGCGCGCTAACCGTTCCACTAACGCGGCCATCAACAGCCCCAAGGTGTCCGGGGTCATTTGATGGTTGGCTTGGAATTGGTCTTGCCGCATCACCTTTAACAAAGCGAGCTGTAAGAACTTCCGGATCGTTTCGGGATCCGCGCTGGCTAAATCTATTTTAGCATATAAAGCGCTTACTTGATCCGCCGTCGCCTGGTCAGGCACACCGTCTTCAATCCGCACCTTGCCGCCATCCACCAGGTTCTCCGCATTTTCCAGGAAGGCATCCATCCGCGAACTGCGCAAGGCCCCCTGAAGCAGGCCAGTCGCCTCATCAAATGGGGTAAAGAGTTGTTCTGGAGTTTGTGGTACCAGTCTAAGTCGCTCCCTTCTGCATTCTTTTGCAACACCACTAGTTTACTGATTTTTACCACTAAATTCAAGCACTTACGGGCCGGGACTTGGATAATCATTCGTCTTTTTCCCCGTGGCGGCCCCCATTTGGTGCGCCTTGGTCAGGTTAGTTTGGGTCTGTCGGTCGAACTGGCGCACCAATTGCTGGTTGATCTGCCGTTGTTGGGCCAGGTACTGCACGTTGAAGAGGGTCACCGTCGCAATCGCGCTCAGCAGGAGAATCACGGTCAATAGCGCGTGGCCGGCTGGGCGCGGGTGGTTGAAATTGAACAATTGCTTCATGCCTCCTTTGATCGGTCGTCGTCAAACTCAGGGCGACTTCATGGTCATTGAGCATTCGCCAGGCCACCGTGGACGATTGGACCTTAATCAGCAAGGGAATGTAACCCCCGCTGCTCCCCTTGAGGGCTAAGGGCCCGATTGGCCGGGGATCGGCTGTGACCTTAAACAAGCGCCCCCGCCGATCCCGCAAGATAAGGCCGGTCTGGCCCGCTTCGACTAAGGTAAAGGCGTAGCGGTCCCCTTCTAAGAGGGCGACGGCTTCGTACCAGTCAGTTTCTGACGATAAGGTCAGCTTGGTCTGGCGGTTTAAGGTCTGAACGGTCATTTCAATCAGCAGTACCGTCACAGCCAAAACGATCAGCCCCAATAAGGCATCTGCAAGGGTAAAGGCGCGGCGTTTCATGGGCGCCACTCCTTGAGTAAGGTTTGTTGTTTCCAAACCCGGACGTAATTAGGCGTCGCCTCGGCGCGCAACCCTTGCCGGCTGATGGTAGCCTCAGGCTGGCCAGTGGCGACTTGGGTGCTGACCTCCTTGGCCAAGCGGGCGACAGTCAAGGCCTGGTCCATTTGCTGGCGTTGCTCTTTGATGGCGGCGACATTAACCATCAAAAAGGTCAAGGCCACCGTTAAAATTGTCAGGGCAATTAAGTTATTGGCCGTCAGAAAGCCGGCCCGGTGTCGTTTGAACAAATTTATACGCTCCTCCCATTTGAATCCGTACTTCATAACGCGCGCCAGTCTGCCGATCGATAAAGCCGATCGTGCCCGGGGTTGTGTAGCCATCAGTTTGCAAATTCCAGCCGGTTTTCCCCGGCGTAACCAACGTTAAACTTCCGGGCACCGCTAAATCCTTGCGTTGCGTGTGGTGGGCACTATGCCAGATAAAACAGATCTGACGTGAATCGAATAAGACCTTCACCGAACTGGCCCGCTGACTCACCCGGGCGTGGACTGCCGCCGCCTGCCACTGTTGCTCGAGCTGCTTAAAAAAGCGTTGCTGCTCCCAGACCTGGTAGCCGCGAATCGCGCGGGGCGTCACCAGCCAGAAACTGGCTGCCACGATCCCCAAAACCAAAAGCATTTCGACCAGGGTAAAAGCCGGCCGTCTCATTGTTTAACCGCCTTTCCCCCTTGGATGACGATCTTTTCTTTCTGGGCTTTCGCTACCTGGGCCGCCGTTAAATAATCGCCCCCTTCCAAGTCGGCATAACTATTGACGCTTTGGCCGGTATTATTTTCATACAGGTCGATCTGGGTTTGGACGACGTTGACCATGGCGTCTTCGTGGACCCGGGTGGCGTGCTTGCGCTGGGCCGCCAAATTAGGCAAAATAATCAGAATCAACAAGGCAATAATAAACAAGACAGTTGCCATCTCAACTAATGTGAAAGCGCTACGTTTACGCATTTTAACTAAAAAATTTTTCATTTATTTCACCACCGCAATTGATTGATAAATTGGCAACAACAAACTTAAATACATCCCCAAAATCCCCAGGGCGACGATCAAAAACAAGACCGGCTGCACCAGGGTCAACCAGCTTTCCACCTGGCGGGTTAAGCGCTGAAACTGGAGCCGGGCAAAGACCGCCAATTCTTGGCCAAGCTGCTGATTGGTCCACCCCCGCCCCAGCAGGGCAACGAGTTCATCGGGCAAACAGGGCTGACTTTGAATCAACGCCGGTAGGGCGGCGCCACTGCTCCCCTGCACCTGGAGCTGCTGGCCTAATTGATAGAGCAAGGTGGTCGGCTCCGCTTGTTGCAAAAGGGCACAAATCTCTTTGAGCGACAGCCCCTGGCGCACTAACAGCGCTAAGTTGCTCACCAAATAGTAGCTAAAGTACAACTGGACCAGCCGCCCCACCCCGGGTAAGCGACACAGGGCGTTGACTTGGTTTAACCGCGGTTGGCGGCGCCAGGCCAGATACCGCCAGCCCCCCAGCAGTCCCAAGGCCCCCAGCGCCCCCAACAGGGCTTGCAGCGCCATCACCAGGCCTGTCGGCAGCTGCCAGGCTTGCCAGGACTGCAATTCCGGGTAAACATACAGCCGCAAGACCACCCCGAGCCCGACCAATAAGGCTAACAAGAGCACGGGGTACTGCAAGAGGGCTCGCAACTTTTGCTTTTCCTTCGTTCGCAGCGTCAAATAAGTGCTTAATTCCCCGAGGGCCTGGGTCAATTCCCCGTGGCGTTCTGCCAATTGCAATTGGACGGCTTGATCAGCCGTTACCCACGGTCGGACCGCCGTCGCAAAGCTGATCCCCTGGCTTAAGTTGGTCGCCACGTAATCAATTACCGGCGCTTGCTTAGGCATGATTACCTTGGCAAAACTCAACGCCCGGCGCAGGGGAAAGCCAACCTTTAACATATCGACCAGCAAGCTGAACCACTGGGCCAACTGCCGCTCGCTCAATCTAGCCCGCCGAATAGCGCGTGGCCGTAGCGGCCGTAATTTGGCCCGTGGCTTGGGCCTGCGCCAACCTCGTTTGCCAAGCATCGCTCATTCCTCCTTTCGGTGGTTCCGCCAAGACCAACGGCAGGGCCGCAGCCGTTAACAAGTCAAACAACACGGCCATCCCCCCAGCGGCTTGTTCAATCAACCGTTGGTAGCAAACCAGACTGACGGTTTGGTCCAGGTAGTGCTCGCTCACTCCAAGCTGCTTGAGGCGGGCCAGCACCCCCGCCGCCGAACGGGCGTGGACCGTCGCCAGGACTAAATGGCCACTAAGCGCCGCCCGGGTGGCAATCTGCGCCGTTTCCGGATCACGAATCTCGCCAATGATAAAGATATCAGGACGGTGGCGCAGCCCAACCCGTAACAAATCTTGGTAGCCCATCTGGGCCAACTCATTGACTTGCAGCTGGATAAAGGCCGGTTCGTCAATTTCGACGGGATCTTCAATCGTCATAATGACGTGATCCTCCTTCAACTCGCGGGCCAGCCGGTACATCGTCGTGGTCTTGCCCGACCCCATTGGCCCGGCAAATAAGATCAAGCCCCGCTTTTGACACGCCGCCTGCAAGGTGGTCCACTGATCGGGCACCATCAACTGGTATTGCTCAGTTAAACGGTAAATAAAGCGCACCACCAAGGATTCTTGCCCCCGGTAATCCCCCACCGTCGATAAGCGCAAATCAATCGGCGCCCCCTGATGATGGGGCCAGCGGAGCGCCCCGGTTTGGGGCCGGCGGTGTTCACTGACCGCCATATCGGCTTGGTACTTCAAATACGAAATCAACTGCTGCCCCGCTACCAGTGAATACTGGGCGATCAGCTCCAGCTTGCCACTGGTCAGGGTCAACAACTGGTAGGCCCGCTCACGGGGCAACAGGTACAGGTCCGAAGCCCGCTGGTCAATCGCCGTGGCCAGGGTCTTCGTAAAATTGCGTTCTAAATCCAAAAAAAATCCCCCCTTTTACTTTATAGATACGTCAAACGGGCGGATTTTTAATTATTTATTTAAAAATATTTTCAAAGCCTCGTGAGCGTGATTTAACCGCTCCTCATGGCTAAAATTATTCAGGACGAATTTATCAAATTTGTCTAATTAATTTGGGGCGTAAAAAAACAGGCCCCCGTATGGAGACCTGTCGGCAAATTATTCGGCGATGTAAGCCGCTTCGTAAACGTCGGCCACGTCGTCGTTGTTTTCTAATTCATCGATCAAGTGTTGGTATTGACCAACCTTGTCGGCTGGCACTTGCGTCTTGTTTTCTGGGATCATCGTCACTTCGGCCGTGTCCAGTTCGTAACCTTGTTCTTGCAAGGCATCCCGTACTGCCGTCATGGCACTAGGATCCGTAAAGATTTGGAACTTGTCGTCGGTTGCCTTCATGTCGTCGGCCCCGGCTTCCAAAGCATCCATCAAGACTTCATCTTCATCCTTGTCCAACCCATCACGCAAGATTTCGATCAAGCCCAGTCGGTTAAACATGTAGGAAACCGACCCGTTGGCCCCTAAGGAACCACCAGAGTGCGTGAAGGCAGACCGAATGGCAGCGGCCGTCCGGTTCTTGTTGTCCGTCAAGCAGAAGACCATCACGGCAACCCCACCAGGACCGTAGCCTTCGTAAGTGATTTCTTCGAAGTTGGCCCCACCGGCACCAGTAGCCTTGTCGATGGCCCGTTGCACGTTTTGCTTTGGCATGTTAGCCGCCCGGGCCTTTTCCATAACCAGCCGGAGTTGAGGGTTGTTGTCGGGATTCGGGTCGCCCGCCTTAGCAGCTTGGTACAAGTCACGGGAAATCTTTTGGAAAATCTTACCACGCTTAGCATCCTGCGCATTCTTACGCCCTTGGATGTTATGCCATTTTGAGTGTCCTGACATAATTAACTCCTCTTTTCTTTAATTGATAACAAAACACTAAAATTTTAGCAGTTCCTGCCGATAAATTCAAGCAAAACTTACCGGTGCCGCCAAAGTCGCCACAGCCACCGGCCCACCAGCGCCAAGGCGCCGAGCCCAATGGCCCACCCGCCCAGTTGCCAGCCCGTCGTTACGACCTGGTTGACTACCGCGGTCATCAGGCTATTGGCAATCGCGGCGCTGAAGTTAAAGGTGGCCGCTTGGCTTTGCAACAGCCAGGTTAACAGCCAGAGCAAACTCCCGCTGACCAACCCGACCACCGCCAAGTACCGCCCCAAGGCGTGGTTGAAAAATTCCCGCACTGCGCCAAGGACCACCAGCAAGCCACTCACCACCAAGGTCACACTGGCCACTTGCTTGGCGACCTGCAAATTCTGCTGGACCGTTTTTAGCTCACTGGTATTTAGCTGAGCGTTAACGGCGGTATTGACCGTTGCGGCAACCCCCGCCGTCAGTTCCGTTGGGACCTGTACCCCATAGACCGACAGGGCGTTATCCGCCCGCCGACTGGCCCGCTCGGTCACTGCTGAGAGATCCAAGGCCAGGGGCTGATCCTGGTAGACCTCCGTAATCAACTGCCGCAAGACCGCCTTGGTATCGGTCGCGGTAATCAAATTCGTCAGCCCATACTGGGTTAAACCACTGTTCAGCTCACTTTGGACCGTTGCCACGACCGTCGGCGTCGTCAGCGTCGTTTTGGCCGTTTGCTCACTTAAGACCGTCTGCTGGGCCCACCAACTGCCCAGGAAGAAAACAGCGGCAAGGACCGCCACTAAGTGCAACCCCACATGCTTGGGGCGCTTTGAAGCACCCGGCTGGGGCATCCTTGGCGTCGATCGTTGTCGCCGTAACGCTTCACGCGAAAGTTCAGTTGTCATCGGTCTAGTGCGTCGTTTGCCGCTTGACGAAGCCGTGGTTCAAGATAATGCTGGACCCTTCGATCGTCGTAGCTTCTTGGCTTTCTTCTTGGTCACCGTTCATCAGCTTGGTCAACAGCCGCATCGAGACAGCCCCAATATCGTACAGCGGTTGGGTAATCGACGTCAGCATCGGCCGGGTCACTTCGGCCAGCTTGGTGTCGTTCCCGGTAATCAACTGGAATTCGCCCGGCACGTCAACGCCCAGGTCCGTTAACCCGTTTAATAGCCCTGCCGCAATCCCATCATCACTGACAAAGGCGGCGTCGACCCCAGCGTTTTTGATCGTTTCAGCTAATTCGTAGCCCTCACTGTATGAATCATGGGCTTCAAAGATCAACCCATCATCAAAGGCCACGCCAGCTGCTTCCAACGCGGCTTGGTAACCTGGAATCCGGAAGTCCTTGTTGACCGTCGTTAATTGCGAGCCAATTACCAAGGCGACCTTCTTAGCTTCGTGTTCGAGCAAGTAGGTCGTGGCTTCTTGGGTCGCCTTGCGGTAGTCGATGCGTACCGTCGCCAAATCGGCGTCGTTAGTCATGGAACCGGCGACGACGACCGGAATCGTTGAATTTTCAAATTCAGTTTGCAGTTCCGGCGTAATGTCGTGCCCCATAAAAATGATCCCGTCGACTTGCTTGGCCATCATGCTGCGCACAACTTGCAAAGCCTTCCCGTCATCAGCATCGGAGTTGGTCAAAATCATATTGTACTTGTACATTGAGGCGATGTCATCAATCCCCAAGGCCAAGCGGGCAAAGTAGTCGTTGGTAACCGAAGGAATCACTACCCCCACCGTGGTAGTCTTCTTGCTGGCTAACCCCCGGGCTACGGCGTTGGGCCGGTAGTTGAGTTCCTTAATTACTTCTAAAACTTTTTTACGTGTTTCAGGTTTCACATTCGGATTCCCGTTCACGACCCGGGAAACCGTCGCCATTGAAACCCGGGCTTCGCGCGCCACTGTGTAGATCGTTACTGACTGCTTCTTCATTTCTTAGCGCCCCTTTCTGCTTAGTCTGGTGTGTTTTCATGCTTCTTTCATTTCGCAACAATCAATATATCAAAGTTCCTGTGAAAGCGCAAATCAAAACTCTGAAGTGGTATAATTGTTACCAAATGTTCATTTTTCTTTAATCAAAACGTTAGGAGGCTGCGCTTTAATGAACAAACTACACCAACTTCGTCAAACAATTACCGATCAAGGGTTAGCGGTCGCTTACATCAGTGATCCGATGACGATCAAGTACCTGACCGGCTTTTACAGTGATCCGGTTGAGCGGGTCTTGGCCTTACTCGTCTTTGCCGATCACGATCCCTTCCTCTTTGCACCGGCCTTAGAGGTCGAAGCCATCAAGCAATCGGGCTGGGCGTACCCGGTCTACGGCTACTTAGACCACGAACAGCCTTATCAAATGATTGCCGATCAGGTCAAGCGCCGCGTCGCCGACCCCCAAAATTGGGGCGCCGAACTGGGCTTTTTAACCGTCGCCCGGCTGCGCGCCCTCCAAGAAAATTTCCCGCACGCCAAGTTTGACTTTGACCTGACGCCGGCCATTGAACAGATGCGCCTGCTCAAGGATGACCAAGAAATTGCTACCCTCAAAGAAGCCGGCAAGTGGGCGGATTTCGCGCTGGAAGTCGGTTTTAAAGCCGTCCACCCTGGCGTCAGCGAACAAGCCGTGGCGGCCGACTTGGAATACGCCCTGAAGCAACACGGGATCATGAACATGAGCTTTGACACCCTGATTCAAGCCGGTGCCCACGCGGCTGAACCCCACGGTGCCACTTCCGATCGCTTGATCAAAGAAGGCGACTTGGTCCTCTTTGATTTAGGGACGGTCTACGATGGCTACATCAGCGACGTCTCGCGGACGGTGGCCGTCGGCGAAATTACCAAGCAACAACAAGAAATTTATCAGGTCTGCTTGGAAGCCCAATTAACCGCCCAGGCCGCCGCTAAGCCGGGGATGACCGCGGCCGAACTGGACGCCATTGCCCGCCAAGTGATTGAAAAGGCCGGCTACGGCGAATACTTTATCCACCGGCTCGGTCACGGGATGGGGATGAGTGAGCACGAATTTCCATCCATTATGGAAGGCAACGACCTCCAACTCCAACCTGGCATGTGCTTCTCAATCGAACCGGGGATTTACATGCCGGGGATCGCTGGGGTGCGGATTGAAGACTGCGTCCACATTACCCCAACCGGCTGTGAACCCTTTACCCACACCACCAAAGCACTTCAGACCCTATAATTACCAGTCCAACCAAAAAACGCTAAAGCTTCAGCGGCTACGCTGAGCTTTAGCG
>NZ_HE997177.1:14368-19940 GCF_000312405.1 Limosilactobacillus ingluviei str. Autruche 4
TACGCTGAGCTTTAGCGTTTTTTACTGTCCGCGGCCAGATAATGGCGCTTAGGCTTGGGTTTGGTCAATAACGATATCGGCCGCCCCGTCTTCTTCCCGGGCCTGGGCTAATTGTTCCCGCAGGTCCGCCGTCTTGGCATTAAAGTCCTTTTTCATCACGGCCTTGGCTAAACTGGCCGTTTGATCTTGGGTCTGGTGCTTGACTGCGGCCCAACGCTCACTTAACCGTTGGCCGTAATCGGCAGCCAGCCCGTCGGTAATATCTAAGACCTCTAAGGCGTAGTCGGTGGCGGCGTCCAACGCCCCCGTGGCCACCTTTTGCACCTTGGCCGTAACGGCCTGCTTTTGGTCGGCCTTTAAGGCTTGCCAAGCGACAACGGCGGCTAGTCCCCCTACCAAGGTGCCGGCTAATAATTTATGTGCCATCAATAATTCTCCTTTCGCTTAGGCTTTCTTACGATTCTTTAAGCGGGCCAAAATCCCCATTGCGGCAGCTTGACCCAGCTTGGTCGTCCACTTGTTGCGCTTGGCGCGTTGCTCAGCCACGTGACTGGCAAATTGCCGGGTGGCCGTGTTTAAGTCACTGACACTTTGCCCGACTTCGCCCATCGCCACAAAGGCTGGATCGACTTTTTCGGCCTTGTGATTTAAGTCCGCTAATAATTCATTGGTATTTTGCAAAATCCCGTCCGCTTGGTGCGAGAGGGTCGTCGCTTCTTGCGTCAACGCTGCCAGGTTGGTAATCGCTTCGCGCAAGGCTTTCACCACTTGTACCAAGAACCAGATTAAGGCAATTACCAAGACTACCAATGCTACGGCGGCAATCATCCCCGCCAATTGTCCAACTGTCATCTGTTTGACCCCCTTTTAAACTTCATGGCGACATTAACGTCCCCTTGGACCCGCCGCCGAATTGATTAACTAATTTTAGGATAGCATGGAAGCGGCGCCCTCGCAATTGGATTTGCATTCTGGCGCCCCGTTCGCTACATTAGTAAGGGACTTGGCCGCCGCCAAAAACGGTGGCGGCCGCATTTTGAGAAAGGATTTTTACTATGCCACCACAAGTTAAACAACAAATCAATGAGCTGGCTGGCTCCCTCACCCACCTCAAGTGGCAAACCCTCTTGAGCAACTTTATCGACCGACTGGCGACCATTATCTTTGCGACCGTGATCTTCCTGGTGATCCTTTGGATTGGCCGGTTGGTCATCAATTCCTTCTTTAAAAAGACCCGGCGGATCGAAATTCTCGGCGGCAACCGGCGGGCGAAAACTTTCCACGCCTTAAGCCTCAACATTTTCCGCTATACCTGCTACCTCTTTTACCTGTATGCGATTTTATCGACGATCGGGGTCCCGGTCGGGACACTGATTGCCGGGGCCGGGATCTTCTCCATCGCCTTGGGGCTCGGCGCGCAGGGCTTTGTGTCCGACGTGGTCAACGGGCTCTTCTTATTATTAGAGCAGCAATTAGACGTGGGAGATGTCGTTGAAATCGGCCAGGTCAAAGGGGAACTGACCGCCTTGGGCTTACGAACTACCAAGGTCTTAAGCGCCGATGGGACCCTGACCTTCATTCCCAACCGTAACATCACCACCGTCAAAAACTTCTCCCGTCACCAACTGACCCAAACCGTTGATATTCCCCTCAACCCGGCCGCGCCGTTGGAGCAAGTCGGCACGATTATTGATCAAGAAATCCAAGCCGTCAGCCACCGCCCGGATTGGCAACACGTCACGCCTCAAGTCCTCGGGCCGGTCACGGTCAACGGTCAATTATACTACCGGTTGCTGGTCACCGCCGACACCTCCGTTGTGGCAACTTTGGCCAGTGAACTGCTGAACAACTGCCTGACCGCGTTAAATGAGGCCGCTATTCCTTTTGCGCCCCAAGTCAGTGCTAATCCCTCAGCGCCCCAGTCATAGAAAGAAGGTTACGCAATGCCAATTAAAATGATTGTTACCGATATGGATGGCACCTTTTTAAACGATGCCCACACTTATAATCACGCCCGGTTTGCCCAAGCGTTACACCTGATGCAAAAGCGCGGCGTTAAATTTGTCCTGGCCTCTGGTTCCTCGTACCCGCGCCTGGTCCGGGAGTTTGCTGGCTACGAAGCCCAGCTCGATTTCATTTCCCAAAATGGCTCGGTCAGCCACGCGGGCACGAGCTTAACCAACGTCGTACCGATCAGCCATCCCGATATCGACCATATTATCCGCTCGGTGCACAAGTCCTTCCCGGCCGAACACATCAGTGAGCTGATTGTCGCCGGGGTGGACACGGCCTATGTCGATCAAACCATGAGCCCGGCCAGCCTGGCTGATACCAAAATCTTCTACGAACAAGTGGAAGTGGTCCCCGATTTGACTCAGTTGACGACCCTCCGGCCCCACGAAGCCTTTACTAAAGTGGCAGTCCGCTACACGGATCCGGTCTCGCCGACCCAGTTCAAACGGATCATGGACGGGCAATTACCCAACCACCTCTTAATGGAAACGTCGGGCTTCAACACCGAACTAATCGGCCAGGCCGGGGCCACCAAGGCCAATGCGATCGCCCAACTCCTGGCCCGTGATCAGATTGCCCCCGACGAAATTGCCACCTTTGGGGACAACGAAAACGACCTCGGGATGCTGGCAATGACGCCGTTTAGCTATGCGATGGCAAACGCCGCCCCCCTGATCAAAATGCAAGCCGCCAACGTGACCGAATTTGACAACAACCACGACGGGGTGCTCAACGAAATTATCAAATTACTCAAATAAGCAAAAGCGACCCGCGGGCCAATCAACTTGGCTGGCGGGTCGCTTTCCTTTTCTCTGGCTAGCGGGCGAGGTGAAAACTCAGTTCCGGCACCGGGGTCAGGTTGCGATCATAATATTGAACGTTAAAGGCGCTCGCAGTCACTTCGACCACCGCAAAGGTCCCGCCCAAATAAGCGTATTGGCCCCGCGGCTGGCTGATGCTGCCCGGATTCAGATACAAGGTGCCCTTGATGACCTCACAGCCCAGCTGGTGGGTGTGACCAAAGGCCATAATGGCCGCGGCCTGCTCTTTGGCCAAGAGCATCAGCGGCGTCAAAGTCGTATTAACTTGGTATTCGTGGCCGTGGGTGACGACGACCTTAACCTTTTCTAAGGTCCGGCTGATGACGGGGAGATAATTTAACCCCCAGTCGGTATTGCCAATCACCGTTAAATACCCCGCCATTGCCGGGTCACTTTCCGGTAAATTAGAATCCCCGCAGTGAAACAGGGCCGCTACTGCGGGGCCAAACTGTGCCTTAATTCGCGTCAAAATGGCGGCGTCACCGTGGTTATCACTGACAAACAGCAGCTTCATGTTATTCACCCCACCATTCGTTAAAGTGCGCCATGAATTCCCGCAGGGCCCGCCCGCGGTGGCTAATCTGATTCTTTTGGGTGTCGGTTAAATTGCCCATCGAAGTCTGCAGTTCATCGACGAAGAAGAGCGGATCATAACCAAAGCCGTGGGTCCCGGTCAACTCGTGTAAAATGTGACCGTGGACTTGACCGTGGGCCACCAATTTACTGCCGTCGGGCTTGATGCCAACAATCGTGGTGTGGAAATGGGCGGTCCGCTGTTGATCTGGCACCCCCGCCAACTTGGCCAAGAGCTTGGCGTTATTGGCCGCATCATCATGGTCGCCCGCGTACCGGGCCGACCGCACCCCGGGTTCGCCATCCAAGGCGTCGACCATCAACCCCGAATCATCGGCCAAGACCGGCAAATGCAAGTGGGCACTGGCCGTTTGGGCCTTAATCGTCGCATTTTCCTCAAAACTGGTACCATCTTCGACAATTTCAAAGGGCGCAAAATCCGCCAGGGTCTTTACTTCAATCCCGGCGGGCGCCAACATCTCCTTAAATTCCCGGGCCTTTCCCGGGTTCTTGGTTGCGATTACCAGTGTTGCCATCATTAACCCCTTTCTGCTTGGTCAGCTTCCATCGGCAAAGTGAGCGTTTCATAAGTTGTCGCCGCCGGTAACAACGGTAGCCATTGTTTGGCCCCCTCCTGGAGGTCGCTGAGCTGACCGGTCGTACATAAGCGCAAGGCGCCCCCGGCCGGATTCAATTGGTCATGGACCGTCAACTCATTGGCAACGGCGGCCACCGTCTCCGCGGCCGGATCCACCAAGCGGACCGCGGGCCCGAGGCAGTGGCGAATCTCCGGCGCCAAAAACGGGAAGTGGGTGCAACCTAAAATCAAGGCATCTACCGGCTGAACTCGATACGGTGCCAGGGCGGCGTTGACCGCCGCTTGGGCCGCGGCCGTCCCGGTCTGGTGGTGTTCCACCACGCTGACCAGCGCCTGGGCCGCTTGGGCCTGGACCCGGACTTCGGGCGCTTGGCGGTGCAGCTCATGCTCGTAGGCCTGGGCTTTGGTGGTGGCCGTCGTGGCAATGACCCCAATCACCGCGTGCGGTTCTTCAGCCAGGGCCGCCTTCACCCCCGGCTTGATAACCCCGATGACTGGAATCGGCAGGGCGGCTTGTAAGGCCGGCAGCGCGGCAGCCGTCGCGGTATTGCACGCCACTACCATCAACTTGACGTCCTGGGCCACCAAAAAGCGGCCAATCCGCAACGCTAAGCGCCGCACTTCGGCGGCCGACTTGGTCCCGTACGGGAAGTGCCCCTGGTCGCCAACAAAAATAATTGATTCATTTGGCAGGCGTTCTTGGAGCACCCGGGCCACCGAAAGGCCCCCCAGCCCGGAATCCATCACGCCAATTGGTCGTTTATCCATGCGATTACACTCTTTTCTAATCGATCCTTGAAACTTCATTATCAACTTTTCCCGCCCAGTTTGCAAGTTTTGGTAAATTGACTAGGTTTAGCGGCTGGTTTTTTGTATAATTGATGGCGATTGAGAAATAAGGAAGTACGAACCATGACGCAAAAATTATACGACCAACTCATCAACAGCCCGCGCGGCATGAGCACGGCAGCAATGCGCGATGTCTTGTTGCCCTTGATTTTAGGCCAGGAGACCGATGGCATTTTATACTGGATCGGTAAAGACTTGGCCCGGCAATTCCCCGTCGCCACCCCGGGTGACTTAAGCCTCCTCACCCACCAACTTGGCCTGGGGGATTTGCGCTTAACCAGCAGCCACAATACCACCATGACCTGGGAATTAAGCGGCCCGGTAATTGCGGAACGGCTGGCCCTGCAAAAAGAAGCCACCTCCTTTACCCTGGAAGCCGGCTTTTTGGCCAAGCAAGTTGAATTTCAGACCAGTAAGGTGACGGAAGCCACCGTCCTCGAAAAGAAAAAGGACACCGTGGTGATCCTGACCGAAAGCCAGGCGGTGACCGAAGAAGGCGAAGTCGAACTGGTCACCTTTATCCAGCCCCAAGCCGCGGCCACTCCGGCGGCGGCCCAACCGGCCCCGACCCCTAAGGCAGCCAAGTCGCCCCGCGCCCAACGCCGGGCCGAAAAATTGGCCGCCAAGGAGGCCAAAAAAGCGGCCAAGCGCGCCGCGAAGGAAGCCAAACGCCAGGAGAAAGCTAAATAATTGAAAAGCGGTCGCGCCCCAACCCGGT
>NZ_HE997177.1:21357-37530 GCF_000312405.1 Limosilactobacillus ingluviei str. Autruche 4
TTGCTTTGATTGTATCAGATTTTACCGGGGGCACCAACGATTTTGCTTACTTTTTGTCAGAAATACTTATTCAAAGTAAGCAATCGTCGCCCCATCGCCCCCGTTGCTTGGCGAAGCGTAGGAGAAGGATTTGACCCGGGGGTTGCTGCGCAGGTATTCCTGGGTCATCTTGCGCAAAGCACCGGTCCCCTTCCCGTGGATAATCGTGACGCTTGGCAAGTTGTTTAAGAGGGCGTGATCAATGAAATCGGATAATTCACCCTGCGCTTGTTCGTAGCGGTGACCCCGCAAATCCAGCCGCGCCCCAGTCCGGCGGGTCTGAATCGTGCGCACCCGCATCCGCTTCGGCGCCTTTTCATCCTGGCGGTTGAGTTGCTTTTTATCCAGCTTTTCGAGGTCGGCCTCGTCGATTTCCATCTTCAAAATCCCAAGCTGGACTTCCCACTTGTGCTGACCACGCTTGCTCATCAATTCCCCTTGCTGGCCGTAAGACTTGACCAGCACCGCGTCGCCGACCTTGAGGTTATGCTTGGCCTTGGCCCGTTGCAAGACCGGATTGCGTTTGAGGCGCGGATCCTGGTGGAGGGCGTTTAAGGCCCCCTGAGCATCAATCAGTTCGTGTTCCTTAACGGCCGTCCCCTGCTTGACTTGCAGTTGGCGGAGGTGGTGGATGATCGCGTCAGCCTTCTTCTTGGCTTGGGCTACTTGGTGGTTGGCCTTGTTGCGGGCGTCTTCGTAGAGCTTGTCGCGCTGCTCGTTGAAGCGGTCCAGCTTGGCGGTCAGGGTGGCGTCCTTCGCCTTGGCATCGGCCAGGGTCTTTTCCAGCGCCTCATTCTTTTCGCGGACCTGCTTGCGCTGTTCAACCAAGTCACCGATCATCGCGTTTAATTCCTGGCTGTCATCGGCCACTAAGGATTGGGCCACCGCCGTAACGCTGGTTGGCAAGCCCAGGCGTTTGGCGATCGCAATCCCGTTGGACTGCCCGGGAATCCCCAAGAGCAGCCGGTAGGTCGGCTGGAGGGTCTCCTGGTCAAATTCCATGCTGGCGTTGATCGTCCGCTCCCGGTCGTAGCCATAGACCTTGAGTTCGGGATAGTGCGTGGTGACGACGACCTGGCTGCCGACGGTGCCGATTTGATCGAGGATCGCCATCGCCAGGGCCGCCCCTTCCTTCGGGTCGGTCCCGGCCCCCAGCTCGTCGAGCAGGACCAGGGATTTAGCCGTCATCGCCGCCAGGATCTGCTTGACGTTGGCCATGTGCCCCGAGAAAGTCGATAGGTTTTGTTCTAAGGACTGTTCATCACCGATGTCGGCAAAGATGTTGTCATAGACCGTCACTTGCGAATTTTCCTTGGCGGTGATAAACAGCCCAGCTTGGGCCATTAATTGCAAGGTCCCCAGGGTCTTTAAGGTAATCGTCTTCCCCCCGGTGTTGGGCCCGGTGATCACAATTGCTTGGTAGTCTTGGCCGAGGATGATGTCGTTGGCCACCACCTTGGCCGGGTCAATCAAAGGATGCCGCGCGCCGCGCAAATAAACAATCCCTTCGTCATTGACCAAGGGCAGGCTGGCCTTGGTCTGCGCTGCCAGCTTGGCCTTGGCGTTAATAAAGTCGAGGTGGCCCAGGATCGCCTCATTTTGGGCAATTTCTTGCCGGTAGGGGGCAATCAGGGCTGATAATTCGGCTAAGACCCGCCGAACTTCTTGGCGCTCTTCGATCTGGGCCGAGCGCAGGCGGTTGTTTAATTCCATCACACTGGCCGGTTCGATGTAGAGGGTCTGCCCGGTCGCTGATTGGTCGTGGACCACCCCGCCAAATTGACTGCGGTACTTGGCCAGGACCGGAATCACGTAGCGTTCATCCCGGACGGTGATGATCGGCTCAGACAGGTGCTTGGCCGCCTTACCGCGGGTGTAGCGCTCCAGTTCGTGGCGGATTTCGCCCTCGGTCTGGGTGATCAACTGACGCAGCCCGTGCAATTTGCTGGAGGCTTCGTCGGTCACCCGGCCGTCGGGATCGATCGCCACCAAGAGTCGCTTGGTGATGTTGGGAATCGTGACTAAACGGCCGACCGCCCGGTCAATCGTGCGCAGGCGAACCTTTTTTTCCACCAGTTGGTCAAAAAAGTTCTGCACCGCCATGCTGGCCCGCAGGACCTGGCCGATCTGGGCCAATTCGGTCCCGTTTAAGCTGGCCTGAAGTTTCAGCCGCTTGAGTTGCGGCGTCACGTCAGCCAGGCTCGGCAGCGGGATCCCACCTTCTAAGCGCAAAAGGTCGGCGCCGTCTTCGGTTTCTTGCAGCCAGTGGTTGATCGTGGTCAAATCGCTGGCGGGCAAGAGGGCCGCCACTTCGCGTTGCCCAGCCGCCGAGGCTAAAAAGGGCACCAGTTGGCCCTTGATCTTGTCAAATTCGAGGGTTGCCAAAATCTTTTCGTTCATGCTAAGCTCCTTTACTTTTATTTTTACTGGGTGGTTGCGACCCCAAACCACTGCAAAGCCGCTTGGGCCAGGCCGGGGGTGCGTTCAATAATTAATTGGGCCAAGCCCGATTCAGCTAACTGACCTTGCCACCAAACCCAGGGCAGGTACTGACCAATCAGCAGCAACAAGAAAATAATTGCGTAGCCAACGAGGACGTTGAGTGCCGCGCCAGCCAGCCGGTTGGCCGTGCCGAGGACCGGCACCTTTTTGATAAAACTGAGGTTGCGCATCAACCAACGGCCCAAAAAACTGGTTGCCCAAAAGATAATCATGAAGGCGATCCCGTGGTAAAAGACCGCGTTGGCACTCGTCGCTGCTAAGTTGGTCGCCTCAGTGGTCGTGGTGGTGTGCTCGCCGATCGTTGGCAAGATCTTGGCCAGGGCTTCCCCCAGTGGCTGGGCCGCCAAGCGGGCAAGAAACCAGCCGCAAAAGTAGGTTAGCGTGCTCAACAAAATATTAATCAAGCCCCGCTCCTTGCCGTGGAGAAAACAGCCCAATAAAAGGACTAAAATGGCGGTTGAAAGAATCATTGCTACTTTCCCTTCCGAATGGCCGTGGGAATTGTCGCCCACCCCACCCGATTTTTTTGTTATGATAAAGGGACTTACTACTTTGAAAGGAAGCCCACTATGTCAGTCGTGTTAAAAGTTTCGGCCGAACAACTGCAACAAATGGCCGCCACCTACCCCGCTAATCGCAAGCTCCCCACCGGGGCCGTCTTCGCCAGCAAAATCACCAACGTCACGATCACCGGTTACAAATCCGGCAAGGTCTTGTTCCAAGGGAAGCTGGCCGAAGCAGAGGCCGCCCGCTGGGGGACGGTGACGCCCGCTCCCGCGACGAAGACCGCGAGCGATCTACCAGCTAATTTTGCCCAGCTGGCCGTCTTAGGTTCCGATGAAGTCGGGACCGGCTCGTATTTTGGCCCGCTGACGACGGCGGCGGTCTTTGTGCCGACCGAGCAAATTGAAGCCTTAGCCCAGCTCGGCGTCAAGGACTCTAAGCAGCTCAGCGACCCGACGATCAGCCAGCTGGCCAAGGAAATTGCGGCCCGCTGTCCTTACCACGTCTTGGACCTGGCCCCCCACGACTACAACCGCTTGATCAACCAATACAATCAGGCCCAGCTCAAGGCCCTGTGTCACAACTTCGTCTTGCAGCGGGTCTTAGCCAAAATCGCCCCGGTTAAACCAGCGGCGATTTTGATCGACCAGTTCGTCCAGCCGGCGACCTACTTTAAGTACTTGGCCGGCCAGCCAACGATCGTCAACGACCAGGTCTACTTCAAGGAAAAGGGCGAAAGCTACCACGTCGCCGTAGCGGCCGCGTCGATCGTGGCGCGGGCCTACTCCCTGCAAACGATGGCGCGCTTGGCGGATGAGGCCGGGCTGAGCCTGCCGATTGGGGCGGGGCAAGCCGTCGATGACGTCGCCGTTAAATTGGTCCAAAAGGGCTTGGACCTCGATCACTTCGCCAAACTCCACTTCGCCAACACCAAGAAGGTCTATGCCCAACTAAGAAAATAATTTTGATTTAAAAGAGAGGCTGGGAGAAAACTGTGTTTTCTCCCAGCCTCTGTTGGTTCTTCGAATATTACACAGATCACGTGGGAAATAACCGCAAGCCTAGTGGATAAGTACGAACGAAGAACGACGCGTACCGCGCCAACCTTCGTCCTAGCTTATCCATCCGGCTTGCCGAGCAGGTTATTACCCACTCTTTTTTATTCTGACCTGCCTTACAGGTTTAAGTTCCCGTCGTCATCAATGAAGGTATTCATGACTTCTTGGACCATGGCCCATTCGGCGTCGCTTTCAATTGGCAACAGTTGCAATTCTTCGGCTTCGTCCTTGGGTTCGTTAAAGGCAAAGGCTTGGATGTCGACTTCTTCGTCGTTTTCTTGTTCGACGGGGTAGAGGCAAATGTACCACTTGCCGCTTTCTGGGTTTTGGAAGCGCATCGCTTCCTTGTAGAGCTCTTCGTTGCCCTTTTCGTCGACCAGGGTAAAGATTTCGCCTTCGTCTTGGATGTGTTGTTCTGCCATCATTTCCTCCTATAAGCGGGCGGTTAATTGCCCCTTGCGATCCAGGTAATTTTGTAAAATCAAGCTGGCGGCCAGTTCATCAATGACCTGCTTTTGCTTGCGCCGCGAAATGTCGGCCTCTTCGACCAACATCCGGTGCGCCTGCACCGTCGTTAAGCGCTCGTCTTGGTAGTCGACCGGCAAGTTAAACTTGGCTTCTAGCATCGCCCCGTAGCGGCGGGCGGCTTCGACCCGCGGGCCCTCGGTATTGTTCATGTTCTTAGGCAAGCCGACGACAAAGCCAGCTACCTGACGGGCCTGAACCAATTCGGCCATCCGCTCGAGGCCAAAGACTTCCGCTTCTTCATCGATCGGGATGATCTCAACCCCCTGAGCCGTCCAGCCCAACGGATCGCTTTCGGCCACCCCGACCGTCTTGGAACCCACGTCTAATCCTAACAGTCGCATTACTTGTCCTCGCTGGTCAAGTAGTGCTTGACGAGTTCTTCAATGATTTCATCGCGTTCGTGGGCCCGAATCAAGTTCCGCGCGTTGTTGAGCCGCGGAATGTAAGCCGGGTCCCCGGACAGCAAGTACCCGACGATTTGGTTAATCGGGTTGTAGCCCTTTTCTTCTAAGGCTTCGTAGACCGTCTTGAGGGTGTCTTTGACGTTTTCTTCATGCTTTTGACCAAAATCAAAAAACATTGTTTCATCGCTAGCCATTTTGGTCACCTCTTTACTTATTATCGACTTCTCATTTTACTATAATCACGGGGAAAGTACAATTCCCGGGCTTGGCGGCACCAAAAAAGAGCCCCAGAAAGGCAGGCTTTCCGTGGCTCCTTCGCGCTTGGCAGGAAACTTAGTTGTTCATAAAGTCAGCGGCTTGTTCAATCGCCGTGTTTAATCCAGCTGGATTCTTCCCCCCGGCTTGGGCCAGGGTTGGGCGACCGCCCCCGCCCCCGTTGATGGCGGGCGCAATCGCCTTGATCAAGTCACCGGCCTTGACGGTCTTGCTCAGTTCATCGCTAACCGCCACCAGCAAGTTGGCCTTGTCGCCGGCCGCTGTCCCTAAGACTAAGACGTCGGACAGGGCCTTTTGCCGCCATTCGTCGGCCATTTGGCGCAGCTGGTCCATCCCCGCGACCTTTACAACCGCAGCAATCAAACTCCCCTTGGCCGTTGTTTGCACGTTGTCAAAGACCGCACCGGCTTGTTGAGCAGCAACTTTGGCTTGCAGAGCTTCGTTGGCCTTCTTGACGTCCTTTAATTCGGCTTGCAGTTCGTCGATCCGCCGTGGCACGTCCTTGACTTGGACCGCCTTGACGCCGGCCGCCGCTTGATCCAGCAGACTCAGGCGTTCTTGCATGAACTTGAAGGCCGCTTCGGACGTCACGGCCTCGATCCGCCGTACCCCGGCGCCGACCCCACCTTCCGAAACGATCTTGAAGAGACCGAGTTCGTTGGTGTTCTTGACGTGGTCCCCACCACAGAATTCGGTGTTGAAGTCGCCGATCTTTACGACCCGGACCTTGTCGCCGTACTTATCGGCAAAGAGGGCGATTGCCCCCATTTGCTTGGCCGATTCGATGTCGGTTTCGACCGTCGTGACCGGAATTTCTTGCCAAATCTGTTCGTTGACCATCATTTCAACCTTCTTTAAGTCTTCCGCCGTCACTTGGCCGAAGTGGTTGAAGTCAAAGCGCAAGTAGTCGGCTTCGACCAGCGAACCGGCTTGTTGGGTGTGGCCGCCTAAGACGTTGCGTAAGGCTTGGTCCAGCAAGTGGGTCGCGGTGTGGTTCTTTTCGATCTTTAAGTGCCGGGCCGCATCCACGACCAGCTTGTAGCGGGCGCCAAGCTTGAGCGGTTGTTCCAATTGCACCCGGTGCAGGTTTTGTTGGTTCGGGGCGTGTTGGACGTCAACGACCCGCCCGATCACGCGGCCGTAGTTGTTGATGATCACCCCGGTGTCGGCCACTTGGCCCCCCATTTCGGCGTAGAACGGCGTCCGATCAAAGATCACTTCGATGTCGTCAGCACTTGGGTCAGCGGTTTCGACGTGGGTCCCGTCAACGGCCAGGCCAATTACCTTGGCATCGGCGACTTCCAGGTCAGTGTAGCCCACGTAGGTGCTGGCGTCCTTAAAGTCGGTCCAGAGGTCGGTTTGCACGCCCATCCCGTTGTCCATGTCGCGGGCGTTGCGAGCCCGGTTTTGTTGTTCGGTCATCGCCGCAGCAAATCCCTTGTCGTCCACGGTCAGCCCTTCGTCGGCAGCGTATTCTTCGGTCAATTCAACCGGGAAGCCGTAGGTGTCATAGAGCTTGAAGGCGGTTGGCCCGTCGATTTGGTTGGTGCCAGCGGCCTTGGCTTCTTCGATCACTTCGTTTAAGAGGGCCAGCCCACCGTTTAAGGTCGCGCTGAAGCGGTCTTCTTCGGACTTGATGACCTTGGCGATGTAGTCAGCGTTGTCCAAGACGGCTGGGTAGTAGTCCTTCATGATTTCGCCGACCGTTGGGACCAGCTTAGCCAGGAAGGGTTCGTCAATCCCGAGCTTCTTGCCGGCCACGACCGAGCGCCGCAAGAGCCGCCGGATCACGTAGCCACGACCCATGTTGGAAGGCAGGGCGCCGTCGTTGATCGCAAAGGTGATCGAGCGGATGTGGTCGGCGATGATCTTAAATTGGATGTCGTCGGCCTTGTCAGCGCCGTAGTGCTTGTCGGCACTGAAGGTTTCGGTTTGCTTGATCAGCGGCAAGAAGAGGTCGGTTTCAAAGTTGGTCGGGGCGTTTTCAAAGATAGAAACGACCCGTTCCAGCCCCATCCCCGTATCAATGTTCTTGTGGGGCAGCGGTTCGTAGGTGTCTTCGGGCGTGTGGTTGAACTGGGAGAAGACGATGTTCCAGATTTCCAAGTAGCGTTCGTTTTCCCCGCCCGGGTAGGATTCCGGATCATCTTCTGGCAAGTTGTTCATTTCCTGACCGCGGTCGTAGAAGATTTCCGTGTCCGGTCCAGATGGTCCTTGGCCAATGTCCCAGAAGTTGTCCTGGTCGGCCAAGAGGTGGTCTTCTTTGACCCCAACCTTGAGCCAATTCTTCTTGGCTTCCAAATCCTTCGGGTAGTAGGTGATGTAGAGGCGGTCCGGGTCAAAGCCAAACCATTCGTCGCTGGTTAAGAGTTCCCAGGCCCACGGAATTACTTCGTCCTTGAAGTAGTCGCCGACCGAGAAGTTCCCCAGCATTTCAAACATCGTGTGGTGGCGGGCCGTCTTGCCGACGTTTTCAATGTCGTTGGTCCGGATACTCTTTTGCGAAGAGGTCATCCGCGGGTTGTTTGGTACGACTTGCCCGTCGAAGTACTTCTTCATCGTTGCCACCCCGGAGTTGATCCAGAGCAAGGTCGGGTCATCGACCGGCACGAGGGAAGCACTTGGCATTTCTTGGTGGCCGTGTTGGATGAAGAAATCCAAAAACATCCGCCGCACCTGGGCACTGTTAAGCTTCTTTAATTCTTTCATCAGCTTAGTCCTTTCTTGGCTTGAAACGACAAAATCCACCGCTTGCAACAGAGACGCCGATAGCGCGGTACCACTCTGCTTGCAAACGATGGATTTCGCATGCCGCTTTAAAGCAATTATTTACAAAATTCAGCTGGGTAGCAATCTTACCGGCCTGACCCCGCTTTTCACCACCCGCGGGTCGCTTGTGCCAAACACTTGGTAAAACCATGTCCCAAACGCCTAACATTATACAAGGTCGCTTGCGGAATTGCAATTGGCGCGGGGAAAAGAGCGGCGAAAAAATATCAGCTGAGTTAATAGTTGCCTCAGCTAGGAGGATTAATCGCTAATTAGCGGTTCTTAATTTAATTTTATACTCAAAAAGTAGTATATTTTGAGTATAAAATCAAAAAGGAGTGATTGGAATGGCTCAAGCCCTAAAGAAAAGAATTCAAGTCCAAGTTGACCGCAACTTAGCTAACCAAGGCGATGCCATCCTACAATCATTGGGGTTAACACCAACCACCGCTATTACCATGTTTTACAAGCGCTTAGTAGCCACCGGTGGCTTGCCTTTTGTTCCAGAGCTTACCCAACGGGAAAAAGATGAGCTCGCCATTCACCAGTTAACCACCGACTGGTCAACCGTTGAACTAAACACTCCCGAAAAGATTAAAGAGTGGAGCCAACAAGATGACTAAAAACATCAAGCCTAGGTAATTTCTACCCGCAACTAGTGGTTCGCCATTTCGTAAATCTTGGTCATTTCTGGCCGCTTGAGAACCCGGGCCGTCCCGCTTTGGCCGCCGGTGGCGCGCAGGCACTGGGTGACCATCTGGTCGATCTGGGCCGGCGTCGGGTGCACGCCGAGCTCACCCAAGCTGGTCGGCATGCCGATTTTGCGGTAGAAGGCTTCCATCGCTTCGATCCCCGCCAAAGCGACAGCCTCGTCATCGGTCCCTTCAATCCCCCAGACTTCGCGGGCAAAGCGGACGAAGCGTGGGAGGCAATTTTGGTAGACCAGCCGGGCCCAGGAACCCCAGATGGCGGCCAGACCGGCCCCGTGGGTGACCCCAAACATCCCGCTGACTTCGTGTTCGAGCATGTGGGTCGACCAATCCCCGCCGTTGAGGTCGCCGACCCCGGTCAGGTCGTTGTGCGAGAGACTACCGGCCCACATCACTTCAGCCCGCGCTTCGTAGTTGGTCGGGTCAGCCTTGAGCGTTTTGGTCTGCTCAATCACCGTCCTCATCAGGGCTTCGGCAATCCCATCGGTCGTTGCCATTGAGCTCGGCGTAAAGTAACGTTCCATCGTGTGCATCAAAATGTCAGTACAGCCGGCCGCCGTTTGGTACCAGGGCAGACTGGTGGTCAATTCCGGGTTTAGGAGGGCGAACTTGGGCCGGATCACGTCGCCGCCGTAATCACACTTTTCGTGGGTGACTTCATTGGTGACCACCGAGCCACCGCTCATTTCACTACCAGCCGCCGCAATCGTCAAGACACTACCGACCGGCAAAGCACGGTCGACGCGGCGTTCGTGGCGGTAAAGTTCCCAGACGTCGCCATCATCGAGCGCGCCCAGGGCAATTGCCTTGGCCGAATCGATCACACTCCCGCCACCGATTGCCAAGATAAAGTCAACTTGCTGTTCGCGCGCCAGGGCGATCCCCTGGCGAATCAGGCCCAATTCCGGGTTCGGGACCACCCCGCCTAGCGTGACTACTTTCAGGTCGGCGGCTTTTAGCGCGGTCACCACCCGGTCAAGCAGGCCGGTCTTTTGAATCCGGTCGCTGCCGTAGTGGACCAAAACGGTGTGGGCCCCGGCCGCCTTGGCTAGGTTGCCAGCTTGGGTTTCCACCCCGCGGCCAAAGACGACCTTGGTCGGGGCGTAGTAGGTAAAGTTTTCCATGGTAGTTCCTCCGAAGAAATTCGTTTTCCTTGATTATAGCAAAACAGCCGGGGAAACTGAAAGCGCCATCACCCCTAGTGATATAATTAAGCAAAAAAGGGGGCGCGGCAATGTTAAAGCGATATTGGCAATCACTGAAGACAGACAAAGAAACGCGGCAACTTACTTGGCTTGTAATTGCTTGGCTTATGCTATCAGCAGCCATTTACTGGTTGTCGAATCGCTGGTCCTTGCTATCTTGCTGTTTGCCTTGCCGTTTTTATTGATCGCGGCTGGCAGCCTGAAATTAGTTTTGAAGCTATTGGTTTCAGCCATCAAAGAAATCTTTAAGTAGGTGCTTGCGCCGGCGCTGCCGGTTTGATGTGACTGAAGGAACAAGAAGCAATTTAAGCAAATCTTCACCTTGCCAAACCGCCCCGGCAACCAGTGCTGGTTTCAGCACCAACTGCCGGGGCGTTTGCGCTCCCTAATTAGTCTAAATAAAGGCTCGTGAATTAAAAATTACCAGTAGAAAATGGTGATTCCATTGGCATTTCGCTATTTTCAAAATTTTCATTAGCATCATTCTGCTTATCTTTTGCTTTCCCTAAAAGATCGTATTTCCCTGTATCATTGTTCTTCATAGTATCAATATCTCGGTCCATATCCTTGAATCTATATTCAATCCCTTCTTGACGGTCTTTCTGTGTTCCCCGACTATACCCATATTCACCAATATCGTTAATTTTTTTAGCATGCTTTTTTAGGTCATTGTAAGCATTAATATACTTAGAATTTTTTTGATGGACGGTTAAGCCAACGCAACCAAAGACAACCAAAACAATAATCGTCACAATACCTAGTCCGTATACAAAGTTGTTTTTTCCTTGTTTCTTGAAAAAAAGGTAGGTTGCTGTTGCACAAACCAACGTAATCAAAAGTAACATATTACTAATAATATATAAACTCATAATAAGCTCCTCCCAAAATATCTCCAAAAAGAAAAGAGGTCAATTTAGCATGCTTGAGAAACATGCCAATTGGCTTCTCAAATCATCTTTCATTAGATAAAATTTTGATTTTAGTAACTAAGAAGTATTATATCAATTTTATCTATTTTAATTACGTCAATTGCTAGTTTGTAACATTCCAAATTTTGCTAGATTATTCGTCATGACAAGTGCCTCGATCTGTGCTTGCAATCCCACCAAACTACGAGCATAAGTCTGTTCGCTTCTCAAGAGTTTCAATTTAGCAAATGCAGTCTCAATAAGGCGACGCGTCCGCTTACGGGCTGACCTATTATGCTGTTTTGCACCTTTCATATTTGAACGATACGGCGTCCAGATGTCGTGACCTTGTTGCTTAACCTTACTTCGTAAGTCTTTACCGACGTAGCCGACGTCAGCTAGAATTTGTGGATAAGGGCAGTTTTGAATCAATTCTGGAGCAGCCTTAACGTCATGGATTGACGCTGGTGTCACTTCATAATCGAGAATCAGGCCGCTAGGTTCTACGATCATGTGAACTTTGAAACCATAGAAGTACAGCTGTTTCGTAGCGTTATAGCCAA
This sequence comes from Limosilactobacillus ingluviei str. Autruche 4, assembly GCF_000312405.1. Classification (NCBI taxonomy): domain Bacteria; kingdom Bacillati; phylum Bacillota; class Bacilli; order Lactobacillales; family Lactobacillaceae; genus Limosilactobacillus; species Limosilactobacillus ingluviei. The sequence goes on from NZ_HE997177.1 coordinate 32,824, forward strand.
TGTCAGCAATCCTAGTAAACAAGCGAGCTCGAGCATTACGAACCCCTTGACAAAGCGGGAGCGGATAACTATCGATAATGGCTGTTTGGGAAGGCGTAGTCCACGTTAACAAGCCTCGGCGAATTGCTTGAAAAACTGGTGTGACCTGGTTAATCCGACGGATTAGGCGGGAATACTCCAACAAGGGTAACGAAGGGATCGTAGCTTGCACTAAATCGTAAAAGGCCGTCCAAGTTGAAACATGATATTGCGTTTTGAGGAGCATTAGGGCCATTATCTCAGCGTCAGATAGTTTGACGTGTTCAATATTGCGCCGTTCCATAAATTTTCGTGGGACAAAATCTTGCATCAACTGCTGTAATTCAGAACAAGTGTGGGCAAAAACCACTTGAAAATCATGGCGATCATAACTAGACTTAAAGTAGCTTAACAAGGCAAAGACTCCTTTTTTAGTCTACTTTGAGTCTAACCTTGTTAGGCTTTTTTTGTTAAATGTTACGAACTAGCAAATCGCGTATTTTAATTACTACTTAAACCAGCTTCTTTACACCACATTTCAAATCTATCATCTTTGACAATGGAAAATGGATTGCACGGCATTAATTAATGCTAACACTCAAACTTGCTTTGCCGAGGTCAACATCCTCAAAATCGTAATGAGATCCTCGACAGTCTACACCGCAACAGTTGGACAAAATACTTAAATCTTCGCAATCTTCCCGATAAATTTATTATCTAGCTAATGAGTAAGCGGAACACATTGGACTATTGCACCTACAGGCTATTCATGTCCTACGTTACTGCTAAGCAATTACTTTTCTTCTAGATTTAAATTTTTAATTAAATATCAGCAGGATCCAATGCTGGTTTTAAATAAATTGCTGAAATACTTTCATCAATTGGGAAGCGTAGAGTGAGGTTAATTACCTCACTCCCACTTTTTGTAGTTAATATGGTTTCCCCATTAAATTCTATAGCTTCTCCTTTATCATTATAAACAATAACATACAGAAGAACCTTCTTAGTAATTTTTTTATGTGTTATTTCACAAAATAATTTTACTTCTCCTAAACCAGTGGTATATGAAGTTATCTTTCTAATAGTACAATTAATATCTTTAATTCCAAATCTATCTTCATCCTTGTCAATCCTAACAATAATCGACTTTGGTAAATTTGTATCCATAGGATAACTTTTGAAGTTAACAGACTCTTGAATTGCTGTTACTTTCTTTTTAGACAACTTTTTACGATATCTCAAGATAGCAATCACCAACTGATAACACCATTGAATTGAATCATCAGTTAATCCAAAATTATTTTTCAACGTTTGTTGAACTTCATCCTCTTGGAATTCTTTGTCTTGAAACATGCCCGCTAAAAAACACGTATTAATCAAATTTCTTTCCAATGTTTCTAATTCAATATTATTTAAAAGCCTTTGTAGGCTCCCCCACTCCATGAATGGGTATTCAGCAATGTTTTGCGCTATTTTATCTATCTTCATATTGTCATTCACCTACAGGATAAACTTTCAACCTAGTAATACTTGCTACTTGAGATTCCCAACACGAGAACAAAAATGGATAACCATCGAAAAATAACTTAGGAAAAATTGTATTATCGACAATCCCGGAGCCATAGTATTCATTTTCTTCAGTTAAAACTATATCCCCATTTTTATCATAAGCTACTAATGCTAAAGTAAATGGATTATTTATCTTTGAAGCTTCAATCGTTCCAACAACTCTCAATGTATCATCATATCTATATGCATAAACTTGAAGCTCAGAAATTCCAAAACATTTCTCTAGTTCCAAATCATGCTCAATTGCTGTGCTTGAATACTTAAACATGTCGTCTCCTAATCTTTATTTCTGTTGCGCTAACTTCCTGTAAATCCAAGTCAATATTTGAAGCAAACTTCCTATCTCGTTTCCATTTTCTTATGGCATCACTTAACATAGGCCGTCCTTCGCTTCGTCTAATCAGATAATCTATATGCGAACAAACTTCTCCTCTTGTTAAGACACCATTACTAATGATATCACTAAGAATTTTTTGCCTTTCATCATCCCTTAAATTATCACGACTGTTAACGTTATACCCCATTTTGTGAAGAATAGATTCACTTTTTAAATTAAACTGACTTTCTTCATTTTTTTCTGATACCCAATAATCCTCGGTTACTACTCTACATAAAATTTTGCCGCTACGTTCTAAATGTTCCATTTCAGTCTCAAAAATATAAAAACGCTGACACTGTTTACAAAACAAAGCTGGTACTTGTATATTTTCTATTTTTTTATCCAAAGTTAACACAGGAACTAGAGCAAGTATATCTATAAAATCATGAGACCGGGCATTTAAACTACCTAATCTTGTAATAAATTTTCCATTTAAATTGAATATTCTCTCTGAACCACTATCTTTTGAACTAGACATAGAATCATATCTATAACCTGAAAATTTCTTTTCTAAATACTTTAAATTATTAACATAAGCTTTTTTGCATATATCACAATAGAATCCTTCAATTTGTGAATAACTCCCTCTTACATTAATTAATAACAAGTTACATTTTGGGACCTCATGTTTATCGCCTTCAATTTTGTAAGGATATATTATGTCACCTAGCTTTAATTTTATATTCTTCATCATTCCACTCCTGACATTATAAAAATAATAATTTTCAATCCCGATAAAATTCTACCACGCTGTGGCTGTTGACATACTTACTTTCGCCAAACATCGCAATTATATTTTTTCTTTATCCTTATTATTTAGGTACTAGAATTATAAACACCAGTTTCCTTCACTTTCCGCAAGATTTTATAAACTAATAAAAAAATTACAAATCACTAGTATTTTAAGTGCTTTAAAACCTAGAGTTACAAATAAGCATCTGCTAATTCTGAGTTCTAAGTCACAATTGTATTAATTTATGCGTAATTAATCATAAATAAAAATAGCAGATTGTAAAATACCACATAAAGAAACCGCCCTTGACACCCTGCTGAATAAGTGCCAACCATCACCACAGAAACCAATTATCAAGAGTTTTGATTATTTAAAATAAGACTTTTAGTTTCCTAATCATGTTTGATAATTATTTTAGTGTAGCAAAAGAACAACAAATCAAGCGGAGACAACATTTACCAATGCCATTTTACATTTTCTGTGTCAATACATCTATTGTCAGCGCATTCTGCAACAGAAAAAATACTAAATCCGATAACATTTAAAATTCATTACTACTTTTTGTCTTAAAGGCTTTTTTTAGTGCCGCTTGAAGCGCAGGATCAACCGCGTGAAGGTACAAACCATGAACACCTCTGGTCAACAACACATTTAGTTCATTTTTCAAAAGTTGCGCACCATGACTAACTTTCTTTCCGTCATGCATGGTTCGTTTCTGGACAGCCTTCTTATTTTTGCTAGCAGTTGGATCAAACACAATTTTTCCATCTCGATATTTTACTGACGGTCCAATTTCAACACCAACGTAGTTAAGATCTAGCCCTTGAACAGTATAAGTAGATCCAATTTCATTAATTGTATGGGGCTGTTCTGGCCAAGCCAGATTCTTATACTGAACATTTCGATGGCCTTTTGCGGGTGATTTTAACTGCAAGTTCCACGGCATGTGCCAATCGCCTTCTGAAACTTCCCAATATCCCTCACCATTCTTTTTCGGTGTTGAAGAATACGACCAATCAAACGTCGCCACCATTCGGCTAAGGCCATTTCCTCCATCCTGCTCGTTTTTCTGTCTAATTGCGATTTCCATATCTTTTGGTGAATCAAATAGCTGTAAATCATACTTATCATCAAAAGGAACTGCCCCAATAATCCCTTGGTCAATCAGATTACGAAGCCATTGAATGGTTTTGGTGTTAGCATCAATCCGCATCTGATTGTGCAAAGGAATTTCCGTGGTGTCAAATTCCTTCAACTTGTCTCGATCATCATCTTCTACAATCTGAGTAGCTTGCAAAACTTGGTGTTCGTCATAAACGATTAACGTTACTTTAGCACGCTTAATAATATCAATTAATTCGTTAGTACCGTAGCCATTGTAAGATTGATTGCGTTGAGTTAAAAGTAGGTGAGCCTCATCAACAAACGCTACATCAATAGGCTTTTCTGGTGAATAATTTTTGATAAACGTTGAAGCTTTTATCACTTCCGCAGTTTTTCCCATCCCTAATTTCTCAACGATTTGTTGATAAACCTTTTCTTGCTGTGCGTGGTTAACCATCATGGCTACTTTTTTGACTTTCGGTTTTTGAGACAATTCGTAGAAAATATTACTCATTAAAACTGTTTTTCCTGCCCCAGCTTCTCCAGTCACCTTCACCAATTGCTGAGTTTTACCTTTTTGTAAAGCCTCGTCTACCGCTTGAAGAATCTCTTCTCTGGCGTTTAATTGTTCTAAAGTCAATTTATTAAATGGCGAAGCCTTAAAAAGTGCTGAATTTTCTAGTAAACGTTGAGCCGGAAATAGATTGGGGTTAACTTTATGCAGTTTACGCCAAATCTTATTAAAGATAGGCTCCATCTCATTAGCTGGATAGTAATCATTTTGAGCATTCTCCCGGCGATTGTTTAAATATGTTACCGCCTCAACGCTTGCTAAATACTTCATTAACCGATTTTCAATATCCAACGTCAATGACTTATTAAAATGCTCATGACCAATTACATA
>NZ_HE997177.1:39719-105618 GCF_000312405.1 Limosilactobacillus ingluviei str. Autruche 4
TTTTTAGATATGTCGTATGTCAATTGGCAGATTAGGGAAAATTGCTTTTCAATTTCGCTAGCGCGCGGCAAAGTTACAAATGCAAAAAAGCAGCGCCCTGGTTTGGGACCCTGCCAGCTGTACTTCATTCACTTGATGCTTCGACCGGTCAGTCGGCCAGGCTTTGCAAAATTTCGTCAATCGCTGCTTGCTTAGAACCAAATAATCTGCAAAACCAAAAATCACCGCCAACAAGGACGGTGATCGGCATAAGAGAGAAAGAGAATTGATTAGAAGGTAAATACTTAATACCTTGTGACTATATGTTAGCGTTTACACATGGATTTGTCAATAACTTCCCCGATTTTATTTAAAACGGTTTCATCCCTTGGCTTCTTGACTTGCGCGCCCGGTTATGGCCTAGCGCAGACGGAAGGGCTTAACCAGGGCCTGCAGTGGGGTGTGGGCCAGCCCCCAGACTACTGCGTAGCCCAGCACCAGGCCGGCCCAGTTGGTAATCACGTCGTCAATATCGACCACCCGCAACGTGTGGACCAGCCAGTCCGAGGCAAATTGGGTACTTTCAATCACCAGCCCCGGCACGAGCCCGGCCAAAGCGACTTGCCACCACGCCCAGTGCGGTCGCCAAAGGTAGCAGTACACCCCTAGCGGCCCGGTCAGCAAAATATTGGCCAAAAATTCCGGGTCGACGTGAACCAACGGGTGGAGGTTATACGGCACCATATAAAAATACGACAGGGCCTTGTAAGAATCTGGCAGGACCAGCCCGACCGGCGCAAAGACCAGCCAGGCCACCACCATTAAATAGCCTAGGCTGGTCAAGACCGTCACCCGCTGGGCCGGCGTCCGGTTTGGCACCGCCAGTAGCCGGTAATACCCCGCCAGCAAAATTAGCCAGGCCACCCCAAACGTCAACCACCGTGTCTGCAACATCAAATTGCCCCCTTTTGTAAATAGTTCTAGCTTACCGAACGCAACCGGACCTGACCACCGTTGGTCCCCAAGCTTAACCAGAACTTAATTTCCCAGCACTTCCCGGGCGGTCGCCACCAGGGGGCCAAATTCGGCCGCAAAGGAGCTTTCCTTTAAATAAATCAAATTCAAGGGATGCTCGAGCGGAAAGCCAGCCAGCGGCAATTCAAATAAATCGCCCCGGGCCAATTCGTTGGCCACCAGGGCCCGGTACATAAAGCTGATCCCGACCCCCTGCTTAAGTAATTCAATGATCGCCGTCGGACTGCTTAAGGCCAGGGTCTGACGAAAGTCACTCAGCTGGGCGTTGTGCGCCGCCAGCCAGGTGGTCAAAATCTCGCGGGTCCCCGAGCCCACTTCCCGGACGATCAAAAGCTGGTCAAACAAGGCTGGCAACGTCGCTGGCGCCCCAGGCTGGGCGGCCACGCCGATAAAGGGGGCACTACCCAGTGGGGCAGCGGCAAAGTCCTGCCGCGAATAATTGCCCTCGATCAAGGCCGCATCGAGCTGGCCGGCCAAGAGTTGTCGGGAGAGAGCGGCGGTATTTTCAATCGTCACTTCCAGCTGGTAGCCGGCCGCGATTACCTTGGCCAGCAGCTGCGGCAGCAAAAAGGCCCCCAGCGAGCGGGTCGCCCCTAAGCGCAACGGCGGGGTCTGGGCCAAGCGGAGCCGCTTCAAGACCGCCTGATTATCCTGGCCGAGCCGCTGGGCGTAGGCCACCAGTTCCGTCGCCGCCGCCGTTAATTTGACCCGCCGCCCATGGTAAACCAAGAGCGGCACGCCCAGGTCAGCCTCTAAGCTGGCCAGCTGCTGGGAGACGGCCGGCTGGGTGATAAAGAGCTGCTGGGCGGCGGCGGTCAACGAGCCGGTCTGCGCCACCACCATTAAGGTCGTCAGCCGGTGATCCAGTAAATTTTCCATCGCCCTGCCCCTTTCATAAGGAAAATTAACTTACAAGAAAGAAATCATAATTTTTATTTATCAGTCTAGCATGGTACATTAAGAATGTAAAAAAATCCGGATCCCAATTCGGAAAGGAGAAAGAAGAATGCTCAAGAAGATATTTAGCTGGCCTTTTGCCTGCGCCGCGCTCTTAACCTTAATTTGTTCGCTGGCCGGCAGCTACCTGGCCACCCTGCCCTACCTCAAGGTGATTGGCGCCTTAGTGATTGCCCTCTTGTTAGGGATGGTGATGCAAGTCGGTCGCCCGGTCCTGGATTACAGCCGGCCGGGGATTGGCCTGATTGCCAACAAGTTCCTGCGCCTCGGGATCATCCTGCTGGGCTTTAAGCTCAATTTGATTGCCCTGGCCCAAGCCGGAATCAAGACGATTGCCCTGGCCGTCGTGGTCGTGACCTTCACGATCCTGGTGACTTACCAGCTCGCCCGCCGCTTTGGGGTCGACCGCCACTTAGCGATCCTGACCGCCAGCGGGACCGGGATCTGCGGGGCCGCGGCCGTGATGGGGATTTCATCGCAATTAACCAGCGATGACGATCCGGCCACCAAGTTGCGCCACCAAGAAAATGAGGTGGTTGCCGTGGCGATCGTAGCGATCCTCGGGACCCTCTTTACCCTGATCGAAATCGGGCTCAAGCCGCTCTTGCACATGACTGCCCTGCAATTTGGGGTGATGACCGGGGGCAGCCTGCACGAAATCGCCCACGCCGTCGCCGCTGGGAGCGCCGGGGGCCCGGTCAGCCTTGATACGGCGATCATCACCAAGCTTTCGCGGGTTCTGCTCTTGGCCCCAGTCGCGATCCTCGTCGGGATCTGGTACCAAAAAGCGACCCGGCAAGCGAACCCGACCGGTGAAAAGCAGCCGGTGCCGATTCCGTGGTTCATGCTCGGCTTTATCCTGGCCAGTGTGGCCGGCACCTTTATCCCGGGCCTGGCCGCGTTGGTACCAAGTCTGGTCAAGTTAGCCTACCTGCTCTTAGGGATGGCGATGGCTGCCTTGGGGATGAACGTGAACTTCTCCGTACTCTTCACCCGCGGCAAGAACGCCCTCGTGGCCGCCGGAATTTCTTCGGTGTTGCTCTTGGCCCTGGTCGCAACTTTGTCTAAGACCTTCTTTTAAGCCGTAATCAAACCCTAAAACCGCCGTCTTCCGGGAGTTGGAAGACGGCGGTTTTGCTGTTCTAAAAGTTTTTTTCACTATCCCGATGCCCAACTAGCGTACCGATGCTTTTCGTCCATATGGGGCAAGCACTGATAGACATGAAAGGTTTCTAGGCACATATAGCGATAAGTGTCATCTCTGACCCCCTCGACTTTGGGATCTCGCAAAACTTGGTAGCGCGGTTTTAATTTATACCCTAAAGGAGCTGCCCTTAAATGCTTGAGACGGGGATCCGAAGTTGGCCACGAAAAATCAATCACCGCGACACCCCAATCTTCAAAATCATTTTCAGGATGCGGAGAAAGGGGGGCCCAGTAAAATTTGTACTTGGTCCCGATCTTTCTGATTAGATAATATTTTCCATTCATCTCAGCCCACCTCGCTTCATAAGTATCTGAGGTTAACCCCAAACCGCCCTTTTCGCTCCCAAACCAGCGCAAAGGGCGGCTTTTATTAGCTACACTTCTTCATACAAGTCCCCCAGCGGTTGGCGGACCTTCGGCTTGATCGGTTGGGCCCGGTAGCCAAAGCTGACCATCACCGCGATCTGCCAGTGGGCCGGATCGATAATTTGCTGGTTAGCCAGGAATTGGTTCATCTGGGCGTAATTAAAGCCCTCGATCGGGCAGGAATCAATCCCCAGTTCGGTCGCTGCGAACATCATGTTGGCCATGGCGATGTAGGCCTGACGGCAAGCCCATTCAAAGCGGTCGTGGGCATCTTTCAGGGCCAAGTCGCGCTCCTGGAAAACCTTAAAGTGCTGGGACTGCGGGCTGGTCGGCGAATAGGCCTTGTGCTTGACGTCTTCCACCAAGTGCTGGATGTAGGGCGCATCATAGGTCACGTCGGTCCGCGCCAAGATCAATAAGATTTTATCGGCGCCGGCCAGGCTGTTGAGTGCTCCCCAAGCAAAGGGCTTGATGGCTTCCTTAAGCTGGGGATCTTTGAGCAAGACAAAGCGCCAGGGTTCGTAGCCAAAGGAACTCGGCGCCAGGCGGCCGACCTCTAAAATCGTTTGCCAATCCTGGGCCGGAATATGGCGAGTCGGGTCAAACTGCTTGGTCGCAAAGCGGGTATTTGCGATTTGTAACACGTGGGCACGTTGCGTTTCATTTGCCATTTGGATCACCTCATTGATTATTCACGGGCTTGCAGGGCCGCCAGCATCGAAATTTTTTGGATCTTTTTTTGCATCACCATCGCCACCAGCGCGGTAATCACCAGCGGGATCGCCGCCGACAACAGGAAGTTGGTGACTCGCATTTGCGGATCAAACATCGCATCGACCGGCGGCAGATTGGTAATAATAAAGCCGTGCAGCCAGTGCCCGAGCAAGAAGCCAACTAAAATCCCAACTACCGATAAAATAATCGTCTCACGGTAGATGTACAGTGTCGCTTCGCCTTCATCATACCCCAAGACTTTGAGCGTCGCCAGTTCGCGGCTTCGTTCTTCGACGTTGATGTTGGTCAGATTGTAAATCACCACCGCCGCCAAGACGGTCGCCAGGCCGATTAAAATCACCATCACCCGATCCATCGAGTTCAGCAGGTTATTAATCATCTGCTGGTTACTGCGGTTTTCGTTTACCCCAGCCACGGCCCCGGTTGCCATCAGCTGGCGGGCCACGGGATTGACCTTCGCCCCCGCAGCCAGCTTCAGGAGCTGGGCGTTGGTCCGGTAGGGCTGAGCAAAGTAGTGCTGGTACGTCGCCGGACTCATCACCATAAAGTGACTCATGTACATTTCGGTGATCGCGCCGACTTTAACCGACCGCCACTGGCCCTGGGTGTCCTGGAGGCGCAGGCGCTCGCCGACCTTGACCTGGGCGAGGGTCGCTAATTTTTCCGAGATGATCACGCCGGCGTTTAAGTCCAGCTGCTTTTGACTGGTGCGCGTCCGGAGAGTCATAAAGTGGCGGAATTGCTGGGCATTGCGCGGAACCAGCAGGGTAATCGTCTGCGGGGCCGGATCGGCGGCAAAGCGCCGGGTCAACGTTTCATAATGAATCTCCGTGTGCTCAGCCACCGCCGGCTGGGCCAGAGCCGTGTGAAGGCGCTCAGCTGATGCGGAGGTGACGGTCGGTTTTTGGACCGCCAGCAAGTCATATTTGATCAGCTGGCTGTACTGGCGGTGCACAATCCCGCCCAGCGAATCGCGGATCCCAAAGCCCATCACCAAGAGCCCGGTGCAGCCGGCCACCCCGAGGATCGTCATCAGCATCCGGCTCTTGTAGCGCCAGAGGTTGCGCAGGGTCGCCTTGTGCTTAAAGGCCAAGCGCCGCCACACGGGCGTCACGTGCTCCAGCCACAGCCGTGCTCCCCCCTTAGGGGTCGGTGGCAAGAGCAGCTGGGCCGGGATTTCCCGGGCGTCTTGGGCGAGGACCCAGCCGGCGGCCAAACCAGTCGCGCCCACGGCCAACCCCCACGTGGTCAGCAACCAGCCCCAGGAAAAGCCCAGCTGCAGGCCGCTGATGGTCGAATTGGCCGCGTAAGCCGAAAAAATCAAGCGCGCCAGGAGCCAAAAACCCCCGGCCGCCCCGACCAGGGTGCCGCCCGTCGCCGCCAGGGTGCTGTAAAGCAAGAACTTCTTGGCGACGTCAAAATTCGAATAACCCAACGCTTTGAAAGTCCCGATCTTTTGCCGCTCTTCGGCCACGAAGCGGGCCATCGTCGTCAGCGCCACCAGGATCGCCACGGCAAACATAAAGACCGGAAAGACGTTGGCCACCAGGTCAATCCGCGCCGAATTCGACCGGTAGACGGCATAGCCCGGGTTGCTTTCCCGGGTTTGGACAGTGAGTTGCGACGGTGCGGCTTTCAACTGGGCCATTTGGCGCTGGGCCGTTTGCAAGGCGGCCGCCGCTACCGGGTTGGTGGCCGCCGCTTGCCGTAAGCCGGGCAGTTGGGCCGTCAATTGGGCCACCTGGGCTTGACTTTGGGTCGTCAGTTGGTGGCGCAAGGTCGTTTGCAAGTGGCGCTGCTTGGCGGCCACCGTCGCTTGGTAGCTGGTCGCGTAGGGATCTTGACCAGCCGTCGCCGTCAAAGTCAAGCGGGCCAGCTGGGGCTTTTCGGCCCGAAAGGCCGCCTTGGGCAGCACTGCCATCCCACGCAGCTGGCCGCTGCCGACGGTGGTATTGCCAATTTGGTTGCGATCCAAATACTCACTGGAGCGAATAAAGCCCACCACCTTGACCCGGTGAACCTTCAGACCTGGGGCGGCCGTCAAGGTCAGCCACTGGCCGCGGTGGTAATGCTTCGCCAGCAAGTACGACAGGGCAATTTCGTGACGGTGCTGCGGTAAGCGCCCGCTGACCAGCTGGGCTTTAGACAATTGCCCGCCCAGGCTCGTGAGCCGAATGGCCGTCTGATCGCCTTTAATTACAGCATCGGCGGTATGGACAAATTCGACCCGCTTGACCCCGGCTTCCTGCCGCAAGGTCGTCTGAAGCGCCGGGGTTAACCCCGCCGGGCTGGTGACCGTCAGATCGGCCAAGTGGGTCTGGGCGTAAAAGTGGCGGGCGGTCTGGCGCATGTCCGGCCCGGTCATTTTCAACCCAACCAGGGTTAAGGACGCGACCGCCATTAACAAGAAGATGGCGATAAAACGACCCTTGGTGCGGCCAATCGCCTGCCAGGCGTCCCGCCAGAGAAGCTGCTTTTTCATCTCTGTCACCTACCATTCTAAGGTCGCAATGTCAGCCGGGTGGGCGTGGCGCTCGCTTTTTTGCAGGCGGCCGTCGTGAATGTGGAGGACCTGATCACCGATCGGCGCCAAGGCCGCGTTGTGGGTCACGATCACGACCGTCGTCTGGTGTTGCCTACTCATGTCCTGCAAAATCTGCAGGACCTGCTTGCCCGTCTGGTAATCCAAGGCCCCGGTCGGCTCATCGCACAAGAGGAGCTGGGGCTGCTTAGCGAGCGCCCGGGCAATCGCAACCCGCTGTTGCTCCCCGCCAGACAGTTGAGCCGGGAATTTGTCGACGTGGTCGGCCAACCCAACGGCCGCTAACGCCGTCGTCGCGTCCATCGCGTGGTCGACCAATTCAGCCGCCAGTTCGACGTTTTCCTTGGCGGTCAGGTTCGGGATCAAATTATAGAACTGAAAGACAAAACCGACCACTTCCCGCCGGTAGGCCGTCAGTTGCTTAGGCGTGTACTGGGCGATATCGTGGCCGTTGATGATTACTACCCCGCTGGTGTTGGTGTCCATCCCGCCGAGGATATTGAGCAAGGTCGACTTGCCAGCCCCGGAAGCCCCAAGGATGATCACCAACTCGCCAGCGTCAATGGTAAAACTGATATCGTGGTTGGCGTCGATTTGCGTCGTCCCGCTCTGGTAGGTCTTCGTATTGTGTTTGACTTCGATTAGTGGCATGTGCTGACCCCCTTTTCTTTTCATTGTGAACGCTTTCTGAATTGCTCGCAAGTAAAAAAGCGATCGTCAGTCGACAATCGCTTTGCATTCCCTTAATCTTTTGTTTCTGACTGGTGCAGCGTCAATTCCTTTTTCACCCGCTGGCGCAAGGTCGCCAAGTACCAGGCGTGCACGCAGGTAAAGGCCAAAAAAAGGCCTAAGCAAACCACAAACAGTACCCAGGCCTTGAGAATCAAGCAGGCGCCGGCGGCAAACATCGCCAAGTTGGCGACCGCCATCATGATAATTACCCCGTCGTATTTCATTATTTTCCCCTACTTTTGCAAAATTTGGGTCGTGGCAATTGCTAATTGCTGACTGTTGACATTGGCGTTGTCCTTGAGGAGTTCTGGCAAGATCTTCTTTAAGAAGTATTGCACACTGGTCAGTTCGCGGAAATCCATGATCGCTTCCAGACTTGATTTGTAAATATCCATGTAAACCGGCTCAGGATTCCCCTTTTGAATTTCCCCAAAAGATTCATACATCAAGTCAACCTTATCGGCCACCGAGAGGATCTTGCCTTCCAAGGTCTCGTCCTTGCCCTCGGCAAAGCGGCGCTCGTAAGCGGCCCGGAATTCAACCGGGATTTCGGTTTGGATAAAATTCTCGGTCAAGGATTCATCGACCTTGGCCAACAGCTTGCGCAATTCCGGCGTCGCGTACTTGACCGGGGTCTTGATATCGCCAATGAATTTTTCGGTGTAATCATGGTTAAGCGCCTTTTCGTACAAGGAGCGCCAGTCGACCTCATGGCCAGCCTGCTCTTCGATGTCGCCCAGCATCTGGGCCGCTTGGGTCACCTTAAACGAATGGGCCGCCACGTTGTGTTCTTCAAACTTGAAATAACCCGGCGCCCGGTTGATCATTTCCAGATCACTCAAACTCTTTAGGTATTCGTGCATTCCCATGGTCAATTTCCTCTCTTTTACCAAACGGGAGCAGGGTGTCAGTCACCCCGCTCCCGTACAGTTGATTAAATTAAAATTCGGCCAATGCGGCTTCAAATTCCGCCAATTTGGCAGTAGCGGCCGCTTCGGTTGGGGCCGATGTACCGATGTAGTATTTCAACTTCGGTTCCGTTCCGGATGGCCGGATCGCAATCCAAGTTTCATCATCTAAGACGTACCGTAAGACATTGGAAGTCGGCATTGTCAAGGCTTCGACCGTTCCGTCAGCCAGGGTCTTGGTACCCTGGGCAAAGTCTTCTAAGGCCACGACTTGGTGCCCGGCAAAATCAGTTGGTGATTCTTCGCGGAACTTCTTCATCAAGGCCTTGATCTTCGCCGGGCCATCAACGCCAGCGTAGACGTTGGCAATCGTCTTTTCCTTGAAGTAGCCGTAGGTCTTAAACAATTCTTGCACCCCATCGTAGAGGGTCATGTTCCGGCTCCGGTAGTAGGCTGCCACTTCGGCCAAGAGGGTCAAGGCTTGGATGGCATCCTTGTCGCGGACAAATGGTTGAACCAGGTAGCCGTAGCTTTCTTCAAACCCAAACATGAAGGTGTGGTTGTGCTTGGTTTCGTACTGGTGAATTTGATCGGCGATCCACTTGAACCCGGTCAAGACGTTGATCATTTCCACCCCGTAGCTGGCCGCAATCTTAGTGGCAAAGTCAGTGGAGACAATCGACTTAACGGCCGCCGCGTTGGCTGGCAGGGTGCCGGCTTGCTTGTGGGCTTCCAAGATGTAGTGCAACATCAAGGAAGCAATTTGGTTCCCAGTCAGCAGTTGGTATTCACCATTGGGTTGCCGGACCGCACAGCCCATCCGGTCGGCATCCGGGTCGGTAGCGATCAAGACGTCGGCATCAACCTGCTTGCCGAGGGCAATCGAGCGGGTGAAGGCTTCCGCAAATTCCGGGTTCGGATTCTTTAAGCCCGGGAAGTCCCCGTTGGGTTGGGCTTCCAAGGGTTCAATCACGAAGTTGAAGAAACCGGCTTGGCGCAGGGCCCGTTCCCCCAGCATCCGCCCGACCCCGCACAACGGGGTGAAGACAAACTTCATGTCGCGGCCGTATTCAGCGGCCAGTTCGCGGTTGATCGTAACCGCCTTGGCTTCTTCCAAGTAGGCAAAGTCGACGTCTTCGCCCATCACTTGTTCCAAACCGCTGTTAAGCATCGCCTGTTCGTCGGCCAATTCGATCCCAAAGACATCGTCGATTTGGCGAATGAAGGCCGTCATCTGATCGGATTCCTTCGGTGGCAATTGGCCGCCGTCTTCCCCGTAGATCTTGTAACCATTGTATTCCTTGGGGTTGTGGGAGGCCGTGATCATGATCCCGGCGTAAGCGTGATTGTAGCGCACGGCAAAGGACAGTTCCGGCGTCGGCCGCACGTTGTCGTAGATAAAGACCGGAATTTGGTGCGCCCCTAAGACCCGGGCACAGTCGTGGGCAAATTCGGCTGAGTGGTGGCGGGAATCATAGCCAATTGCCACCCCGCGCTGCTTGATTTCATCGCCCAAGGATTCCATCAAGGCCGCCAACCCGGCCGTGGCTTGCCGGACCGTGTAGACGTTCATCCGGTTGGTCCCCGGGCCCATCAAGCCCCGCATCCCAGCCGTTCCAAAGGAGAGCGGCCCGTAAAAGGCGTCTTCTTTTTCTTCGTCCGTCATCGTGGTTAATTCCTGCTTTAAATCAGCAGCCAGGCGTGGTTCATCGGCCCACGCTTGGTAAGTTTCCTTCCAGCTCAAAGAAACATCTCCTCTTCATTGGTTAACTAATTTCTCACTTTCCATAGTATACCGCATGGGCGATGGTGAGAAAACACACAAATCAGGATTGGGCCAAAAAGTGCGCCACCCCATCGGCTTGGTTGCTGGTCAGGATTTGCCCGGCGCAAGCGCGGACGGCCGGCTGGGCGTTGGCCACCGCCAAGGGGTGGCCGACGGCTTTTAAGAGCGGCAAATCGTTTAAGTCGTCGCCGACCCCGTACAGGTCCACCTGAGCGACCCCCTGGGCCAAGAGGTAACGCGCGGCCTGACTTTTATCGACCCCGGGGGCGGTAATCATCAAATAGCCATCCCCCGAATCGGCCAGGGTCAAGTCGGGCCAACGCGCGGCCAGCTGGGCCTGGATCCGATTAAAGGTCCGGCGGTCCGGTAAGATTAATAAAAAGGCCAGCACTGGCACCGCCGGTAACTTCGGCGCGTAAGTCACCGTTACGCCAGTATAGTCAATTTCGAGCTGGACCTGGGGCGTCAGCTCCGTCGCAAAAAAAGTGCTGGCGGTCAGCCACTGAATCGGCAAGCCCCACTGGGTGTGCACCAGGTCAAACAGTTCCTGGGCAACTGGCACTGCCAACGGGGTCGTGGTCAGCGTCCGCACCTGCCCACCGTTAACCTCAAAAACAATCGCCCCGTTCAACCCCACCTGGAGACCGGTTAAGTCCAGGGCGTCAATCAAGCTCACCATCTGAGCAGGCAAGCGGGCTGAGGCCAGCATTACTTGCCAAGCCGGCTGCTGGCGGATCACTTGGCGCGTGACTGCGCTAAGCTGGCCAGCTTCATTTAACAGGGTGTGATCTAAATCAGAAATCAAATACTTCATTGGTAAAAAAGCAGCTGCTCACCGCAACCGCCCCTCAATTACTTTTGTTCGTCTAAGTACTTAAAAACTTGTTGGCCGGCAATCGCCCCGTCGCCAACGGCCGTGGCCACTTGGCGCAAGAGGGTGTCGCGGACGTCGCCGACCGCAAAGATGCCCGGAATCTTGGTTGCCATCGTCGCGTCGGTTTCGACCCAGCCCTTGGCATTTAAGATCCCGAGGTCCTTAAACGGGGCCGTCATCGGATCGCTGCCGACGTAGATAAAGACCCCGTCGGCGGCCAGTTCACCGGTTTCCCCGGTCACGTTGTTAACGGTCTTGACCCCGGTGACCTTCATGTCATCGCCGACAATTTCGGTCACGCTGGTGTTAAAGATAAATTCCATCTTTGGGTTTTGCATTGCCTTATCTTGGACAATCGGTTGGGCCCGCAGTTGGTCGCGCCGGACCAGGACCGTTACCTTATCCGCCAGTTGGGTCAAGAAGGCCCCTTCTTCGACGGCCGAGTCCCCCCCGCCGACCACGATCAGGTGCTTGTTCTTAAAGAAGGCCCCATCGCAGACCGCGCAGTAAGAAACCCCCCGGCCGGAAAATTCTGCTTCGCCTGGCACGCCGAGCTTGCGTTGGCTCGACCCGGTGGCAATCACGACTGCCTTGGCGGTAAAGACGTCGCCCATGTCGGTCGTGATCTGCTTAACCTCCCCGACGACTTCAACCTTTTCCACCGCGCCATAAGCGTAGTCCGCGCCGAATTGGGTCGCCCCTTCGTACATTTCCTTGGCCAGATCTGGGCCCATGATCGACTTAAAGCCGGTGTAGTTTTCGATTTCGGCGGTGTTGTTTAAGTTCCCGCCGTAAATCCCGCGGTCAAGCATCAAGACGGACAGGTTGGCCCGGGACGCGTACATGGCTGCCGTCATGCCCCCGGGACCGGCCCCGATTACGATTACATCATAGTTTGTCTGCTTTGTTTCTGCCATCTTTTTTTGCTCCTTTTATCTGTGACACGATTTTAAGCTTATCATACTTGTTTTTGGACGTTCTGTCCATTCTCTTGCTTACTTTTTGTAAGGTTATTTTTAGTAAGCAGCAAACGGTAATGCTTTTGTAACCGGCGCACCGCCCTCATTTCTGTTATACTCATTTTTGAAGAAATCGTTAAGAAAGGGGGAGTGAAGTGTGATTAAAAAGTGGTGGTTAACGGTCTTAACCAGCCTTGCCCTCAGCCTGGGAGCCTGGGGTGGCGGCCCGACGACTCACGCTGTTGAGCTGGAAACGTCCACCCCAACGTCGCTAACCGCCCCCGCAACGCCGGCCGTGAACGCAACGCCAGCTTCCCTTACCGCCAGTAATCCAACCGTGGTGCTACCCGTCATGGCAGCGCCCCCGGCTCCGGTAGCGCCCCCGCGCAGCCGAACTTCGCTGCTAATCAGCCCCGCTGCCCCGGCCCAGCTGACGACCGACACCCCGGCCGCCGACCAGCCAACGCCAGTGGCCGCAGTTCAACCGGTGAAATCAACCGCCGCACTAGCGCCAAGCTCTGCTAAGCCTAGTCCGCCGCCCGCTGTACTAAGTCCGGTCTCACCGGCCTCCTCCTCCACGGCGGGCGCGCCCTTGGTCCCGCCGCTGACCAACCAGCGCAACATCGCCCCCGCGCCACCCCAGCCTTTACTAGCGCGGGGCCACCACCCTCTCAAGCCGAACCTTGCTAAGGAACCCGTGAGTGCCCCGGCGCTGACCCGGCAGTTACCCCTGAACAGTACCCCCGTAGCGCCGCCACACGACCAGCCCCTTTGGCAATGGGGCGTAATTGGCAGCCTCGTGATTTTAATCGGCCTCCTGGGGGGCCAAATTGCCCGGCGCCGTTATCCCAAAGCGCCGCCTTCCGAATAACCTACGTAAGCAAAAGAAAATGCGCGGCTGAGAAACCCTCTGTTTCCCAACCGCGCATTTATTTTAAGCAAAGTGCTTTTTGACCACGTCCGTGGCAATTGCCCCGTAGTGGGCTAAAAAGCCGGCGTATTCGTCATCATAGAGGTAATCCCGGTCGGCTTTTGGATCTTGGGAAGTCAAGATCTTCGGCCCGTCATCGGTGATCACCAGGGTATGTTCGTATTGGCACGACAAGCCCCCATCGGCCGTCTTAGCCAGCCAACCACTCGGGTCGGACGTATCGGCTTTCCACGTCCCGGTGTTAATCATCGGTTCGACGGTAATCGTCATCCCCTTGCGCAAGCGCAAGCCGTGGCCGGCTTCCCCGTAGTGGGGAACCATCGGGTCTTCGTGCATCGTCGGGCCGATCCCGTGGCCGACAAATTCGCGCACGTCGCCGTAGCCGTGTTCATCTTCCGTGTAGTGCTGGATTGCCGCCCCGATGTCACCAAGCCGATTGCCTACTTGGCACTGGTCGATCCCCAAGTAGAGGGCTTTTTTGGTGACGTCCATCAGTTTGGCAACTTCAGGACTCGCTTGGCCCACTACGTATGACCAGCAAGAATCAGAATAGGCCCCGTCGAGGTTGACGACCGTATCAACCTTGACCAGGTCGCCCTCCTTTAAGAGCAGCTTCTTGCGGGGGAAACCGTGGCAGATTTCGTCGTTAACACTGACACAGGTGGCGTACTTGTAGCCTTCAAAACCGATTTGGGCGGCAATCGCGCCAGCCTGCTTAAAGTACTTGCGGGCAAATTCTTCTAAGACCCAGCTGGAAATGCCCGGCTTGATGATTTGGCGCATCCCCAGGTGCATCCCGGCCAGGACAGCCCCAGATTTTTCCATCGCCCGAATTTCGCGCGGTGATTTTAAACTAATCATTCTAAATGCTTACTCCTTTGATTCCCGTTTTCAACCAACGAGATAAAATAAAACTTCAATCTTAAGTATATCACCAGAATCCAAAAAAGGAGTGTGATATACTTTCTTTGATTACGAATAAGAAAGAAACAGGTGAAGAACATGACAAAAGCAGTGGTAGTGTTTGCTACAATTACTGGCAACAACGAAGACGTTGCCGACCTGATCACCGACGCCCTGGAAAACCTCGGCGTTGACGTTGACGAAAAGGAAATCACGATGGCCGACGTCGCCGATTTTGAGGACGCCGACATCTGCGTGGTCTGCCCCTACACTTACGACGAAGGGGCCCTGCCAGAAGAAGGCTTGGACTTTTATGACGACCTAAAGGAAGCCGACTTAAGCGGCAAAATTTACGGGGTCGCCGGTTCGGGCGATACCTTCTACGCCGATGATTACTGCCGGGCCGTTGACGACTTCGGCGCCGCCTTTGAAAGCGCCGGGGCCACCAAAGGGGCCGAATACGTCCACATCGACCTCGCCCCGGAGGGTGACGACGTCGACACGCTGGACGCCTTTGCCGCCAGCCTGGTTGAAAAGGCGGCGGGCAAGTAATGGCCGCCCTGACTGCCCTGTGGCAGAAGTACAAAAGCATCATCGCCTACCTCTTTTGGGGCGTGGTGACGACGATCGTCAACCTCGCTTCCTACCAGTGGTTGAGTACTGGTTTGCACTGGCACTTTGAAGTGGCGACCGTGATTGCCTGGTTCTTATCCGTCTTGGTGGCTTACTTTACCAATAAGGTCTGGGTCTTTAACTCCCCATACACCACCTGGCGGGCCTTCTGGGACGAACTGGTGCAGTTCTTCTTCTACCGTGGGTTGACCTTATTATTAGACATGGCGATTGTCTTTATCGGGGTCTCGTGGTTGGGCTTTACGTCCTCGTTGGGGCAATTTATTGTGAAGGTCATTGACAATGTCCTAGTAGTGATTGCCAACTACGTCTTCTCGAAGTGGTTGATCTTTAAAAGCAACGCCAAAATGATGAAAAAATAAGCTGAAAGGCGCCGGAAGCATCAAACTTGATGGTTCCGACGCCTTTTTAACGTCCTGGTCTTTAATTCAAGTAGGTCTTCAAGGCTAACGCAAAGTTGCCGACCGTCGCCGAGCCGTTGTGTTTAGCCAGCGGCATCACGATGTATTGGTCGAGGTCGCCGACTTCCACGTAATCATTTAACAAGTCCTTGAATTGGGCCCGCACCTTCTTCAAGAAGGCTTCGCTGACCACGCCACCACCAAAGATAATCTTGGCTGGCCGGAACATCAAGGTCGTATCCAAGGCCGCTTGGGCCACGTAGTACGCCATGATGTCCCAAACGGGATCAGTCAGCGGTACGTCCTTGCCCTTCTTGCCGGTCCGAGCTTCAAAGGTCGGCCCGGCGACCAACCCTTCCAAGCAGTCGCCGTGGAACGGACAGATCCCCTTAAAGTCCAGGTCAGCGGTGTGGCGCTTCAACCGGATGTGGCCCATTTCCGTGTGGCCAACCTCCCCGACAAACTTACCGTCAATCACTGCCCCGGCGCCGACCCCAGTCCCGATCGTGTAGTAAACCAGGGAATTGATCTTTTGGTTAAAGAGGGTTGAAAGGACATATTCCCCGTAGGCCGAACCATTCACGTCCGTCGTCCAGTAGATCGGTAAATCAAAGGCTTGCTTTAAGGTACCGACAAAATCGACGTTTGACCACCCCGGCTTGGGCGTATCGGTGATGTAGCCGTACTTAGGCGAATTGTGGCGGATTTCAATCGGCCCAAAGGACGCGACTGAGATTGCCTTTAAGTCTGGGAATTGCTTAAAGTAGTCAATCGTCTTTTGCAAGGTTTCTTCTGGGGTGGTGGTGGGGAATTGGGTCGTATCTTGGATCCGGTAATCTTCATTGCCGACCGCGCAAACAAACTTGGTGCCCCCTGCTTCTACACTTCCGAGTAACATAGTATTTCCTCCTTTAACTTGGGTCATGTTCACGGTTGGTCTGGTGTTGCAACCGCTTAACATAAACTGGGAAAAATTACCGCCTGGTCGCCCAGACGGTAACCATAGTGATTAAATTATTGGTTGTCAGCCATTTCTTGGCGTAACTTGGCCCCGACTTCTTCGTAGCCCGGCTTGCCCAACAGACCAAACATGTTGGTCTTGTAGGCTTCGACCCCTGGTTGGTTGAACGGGTTGATCCCGTTTAAGTAGCCTGAGATTGCAATGGCCACTTCAAAGAAGTAGATTAAGTAGCCCAAGGTGAAGGCATCTTCCTTCTCGATGTGGACAGTCATGACCGGTACCCCACCAGCCACGTGAGCCGCCACGACGGCTTCGTAAGCCTTGGTGTTGACCCAATCCATGTTCTTGCCTTCCAGGTAAGCCAACCCGTCGAGGTTGGATTCGGTCGCTGGGATGACTTGATCATGGTTTGGCGTATCCAATTTAACGACCGTTTCCATCAAATTCCGCAGCCCTTCTTGGATGTATTGGCCCAAGGAGTGCAGATCGGTCGTAAAGTTGGCACTGGATGGGTAGATCCCCTTTTGGTCCTTCCCTTCGGATTCACCGGCTAATTGCTTCCACCATTCGGCAAACATCGTCATGTTTGGTTCATAGTTTTCCAGCAGTTCGGTGGTAAAGCCCTTCCGGTACAAGATGTTGCGGTAAGCTGCGTATTGGTAGGCCTCGTTCTTGGTCAGATCCGGATCCACGTAGGTGTCTTCGGCGGCCTTGGCCCCAGCCATCAGTTGGTCGATGTCGGCCCCCGAAGCGGCAATTGGCAAGAGCCCCACCGCCGTCAAAACGGAGTAGCGACCGCCGACCCCATCCGGAATCACAAAGGTTTCCCAGCCGGCCGCATCGGCTTCGGTCTTCAAAGCGCCGCGTTGGCGGTCCGTCGTGGCGTAAATCCGGTGGTTGGCTTCTTCTTCCCCGTACTTGTTGACCAGCAGTTCCTTAAAGATCCGGAAGGCAATCGATGGTTCCGTCGTCGTCCCGGACTTGGAAATCACGTTGATCGAGAAGTCCTTGTCGCCAATCAGTTCAATCAGATCATGAACGTAAGAACTGGATAAGGAGTTCCCGGCAAAGACCACCAGCGGAGCCTTACGGGCAGCTGGCGCTTGCGCTTGATAGAAGCTGTTGTGCAAGAAGTCAATGGCCATCCGGGCACCCAAGTACGAACCCCCGATCCCGATAACGACCAGGACTTCGGAGTCGCTTTGGATCTTTTTAGCGGCCGCCTTAATCCGGGCAAATTCTTCCTTGTCGTAGTCGGTTGGCAAGTGCAGCCAGTCGCGGAAGTCCGCCCCGGCACCCGTGCCTTGCCGCAATTGTTGGTCCGCGGCGTTGACCATTGCTTGCATTTCGCCCAATTCGTTATCGTGAACAAATTGCTTCAACGCTGAACTGTCAAATGATACGTGAGCCATGAATACAAAACCTCTTTCTTCCAAAATCAGTTGGGTTTATTTCTACATAATACGATCATATGCGTTTGTGAACCCGTTTTCAATACGCAAAACGAATTTTTCGTCGCCCTTACCGCCCTAATGGTCAATTGAAAATTTGTGGAAGCGGTTTCTTTTGGTGACGCCTATAATATACTTTACTTCCCAGCGTATGTCAACCGGTTAATATAAGATTGGGGGTCAGCTTTTTGACCAAATAATTTGACCTTTGCTGACCTACAGAGTAAACTATTCCTATCAGTTAGCAAACTACGCTAACCACTGCTAATTAGGAGGTTAGAAAATGAATCTTGTACCTACTGTCATCGAGCAATCCTCCCGCGGGGAACGCGCTTATGACATTTACTCACGCCTGTTAAAGGACCGGATCATCATGGTATCCGGCCCAATCGAAGACAACATGGCCAACTCGATTGTCGCCCAACTGCTCTTCTTGGACGCTCAAGACTCCACCAAGGACATTTACATGTACATTAACTCCCCAGGTGGGGTGGTTACGGCCGGGATGGCAATTTACGACACGATGAACTTCATCAAGTCCGATGTCCAAACGATCGTGATCGGGATGGCTGCTTCCATGGCCAGTGTATTGGTCTCCTCTGGGGCCAAGGGCAAGCGCTTTGGGCTGCCACACTCCACGGTAATGATCCACCAACCATCTGGTGGGGCCCAAGGGCAACAAACCGAAATTCAAATTGCCGCCGAAGAAATCCTGAAGACCCGCAAGATGCTGAACGAAATCTTGGCGGCCAACTCCGGGCAAACCTTTGAAAAGGTCCAACAAGATACGGAACGGGACAACTTTATGACGGCCCAAGAAGCGGTTGACTATGGTCTGTTAGACGGGATCATGGACAGCAACAGCCTCAAGTAATCCGGGAATTTAAAAACGGCTGACGTACCATTTCGGCACGCCAGCCGTTTTTTATCGTCTTCAAAAAGCCTATTGGGCACTCGCCTTCAACCGCGCAATCCGCTTCTCCAGCGCGGGATGATCCGCCAGTAAGTTGGCCCACCAACGTTGCGGTGGGGCCGCGTTAAAGGCCAGGCTGTTGACCACGAGGTTGGTTGCCTCTCCCGGGGCGGGCAGGGCCGCCAACTTTTGCAAAGCAGAAATTAAGCCCCGCGGGTCCCGGGTTAAGTCCGCTGAGCCGGCATCCGCCAAGTATTCACGTTGCCGCGACAGGGCAAAAAACATCAGCTTGGCTAAGGGAAAGCCCAGCACCAGCAAGGGTAGCCCCAAGCCCATCACCGCTACCCCGAAGATCACCAAAACCA
This sequence comes from Limosilactobacillus ingluviei str. Autruche 4, assembly GCF_000312405.1. Classification (NCBI taxonomy): domain Bacteria; kingdom Bacillati; phylum Bacillota; class Bacilli; order Lactobacillales; family Lactobacillaceae; genus Limosilactobacillus; species Limosilactobacillus ingluviei. The sequence continues at coordinate 58,357 of NZ_HE997177.1, forward strand.
ATTTCAGCCAGCCGCCAACCCGGCTGGCAAATATCCCCCAGCCAAAGGCGACCAGCGTTACCCCCGTCAACAAGACGAGCTGAACCAAGGCCGCCGTCAACGTCGTCACCCGAATGTCATAATTACGGATGTGGGCTAATTCGTGGCCGAGCACCCCGCGCAGTTCTTCTTGATCCATCATGGCCAAGAGCCCGGCCGTGACCGCTAAGCTAGCGTGCTCCGGATCGCGGCCGGTCGCAAAGGCATTCGGCTCTTCGTCGGGCGTAACGTACAAGGCTGGCATTGGCAGCCCGCCCGCCAAGCAGAGTTCTTCAACGAGTTCGTACAAGACGGGGGCGTCCGCGCGGCTGACCGCCTGGGCATTGGTGACCCGCATTAAATAGCGGGTCGCGTGGTAGTAAAAGTACCAAACATAGCCGAGGCCAAAGAGGGCAAAGCCCAGGGCCACTTGCCAGCTAACCTGAGCAAACAAAATCGTGATCGCGATTAAAAGCAGCCCATAGCCGACCAGCACCCAACGGGTATTGCGCTTATTTTGGGCAATTTGGGTAAACAACATGCTTGATTCCTCCAAAAAAGCCAACGCCGAACCTAATCAGCGTTGGCTTTCTAGTTAATTACTTCTTCTTGGCCTTGTCTTCAGCGGCTAACTTCGCCCCTAAAGTCTTAATGTATTCGCGCAATTCGTCCTTGGTTTGCGGATGGTTCAAGCCGTATTCAATGTTGGTTTCCAGCCAGCCAAACTTGTTCCCGGTGTCGTAGCGGTCCCCCTTATATTCGTGGGCAAAGACCCGTTGCGTCTTGTTCAAAGTGTTGATCGCATCGGTTAATTGGATTTCATTCCCCTTGCCCGGCTTGGTGTTTTCCAAGACGTCAAAGATTTCCGGCGTGAAGACGTACCGGCCGATGATCGCCAGATCGGATGGGGCATCCTTGGGGTCTGGCTTTTCCACGAAGTTGGTAACGTTGTAAAGCCCCGGCTTAACTTCAGCACTTGGGTTGATCACCCCGTACTTAGCGGTGTCTTCGTGTGGGACCCGCATTACGGCCAAAGTAGAAGCCCCGGTTTCTTGGTAGCTGGTAATCAGTTCCTTGGTCAGCGGGTTGCCATTGCCGTTGATGTTGTTCAAGTCGTCACCGAGCATCACCACGAATGGTTCGTCGCCAATGAAGGCCCGCGCCGTCAAAACGGCGTCCCCCAAGCCCCGTGGGTGGGATTGACGAATGAAGTAGATGTTGATGTCGGTCGTTTCTTCCACCAACTTCAGCATTTCGTCCTTGTGCTTGGAACGCAGGTTGTCTTCCAATTCTGGATTGGAGTCGAAGTGGTCTTCGATTGAGCGCTTGTTCTTGCCGTCGACCACGACGATATCTTCAATCCCGGATTGGCGGGCTTCTTCGACGATAAATTGGATCGTTGGCTTATCCACGATCGGCAGCATTTCCTTGGCTAAGGCCTTGGTGGCTGGTAAGAAGCGGGTCCCCAAGCCCGCGGCTGGAATAATTGCTTTCCGTACTTGTTTCATAATTTAACTAACCCTCCGTAAATCTATTTGCATGCGCTACCATTTTACCATATTTACTCGACTTCGGACGTAACTTCTCGGCTCATCAGGTTTTTAATCGCCGTTTCGACGTTTTCGTCTTCGTATAAGACCCGGTAGATCGCTTCGGTAATCGGCATTTTAACGTGCCGTTTTTGAGCTAATTCGAAGGCCGCCTTGGTGGTGTAGACCCCTTCAATCACCATCCCCATTTGTTCAATCACGTCCTTGAGCGGCTTGCCCTGACCCAGTTGGTAACCCGCGCGCCAGTTGCGCGAGTTCTTGCTAGTGGCGGTCACCACCAAGTCCCCCACACCGGATAACCCAATGAAGGTCAGCGGGTTGGCCCCAAAGGCCACCCCTAAGCGCCGAATTTCCGCCAAGCCCCGGGTAATCAAGGCCGCCCGGGCATTGTCATGGTAGCCCAACCCTTGCAAGGCGCCCGCCCCAATCGAAATAATGTTTTTCAGCGCGGCCCCAAATTCCGCCCCGATCACATCGTCATTGGTGTAAACCCGGAAATATTGGTTACTAAAGAGGCTTTGCAACAATTCGGCACTGGCCAAGTCTTCACTGGCCGCCGTGACCGCCGTCATGTCATGAATGGCCACACTTTCGGCATGGCTTGGCCCCGACAGGACCACGATCGCTTGCCGGTTGGCAGCCGGAATTTCTTCCGCTAAAATTTCTGACGGCCGCTTGTAGGTCGCTTGTTCCAACCCCTTCGTCGCGTGGGCAATTACCGGTTGGTCCCCACTAGCCGCCAATACTTGGGCTAATTGATGGCTGACTTGGCGCAAGCCCTTGGTTGGGATTACCACTAAGACCACTTGGGCCCCCGTAACGGCGGCGGCCATGTCTGTCGTCGCGTGTAAAGCCGGCTGATAGGTAAAGTCCGCTAAATACTTTTGGTTCGTGTGGTGCTCATTTAATTCAGCCACCTGATCCGGGTTCCGGGACCACAACTGGACTTGATGGCCATTTTCTGCTAACACATTGGCTAAAACGCTCCCCCAGGAGCCTGCCCCTAAGACGGCAATCTGTTTTTTCATCATTCTTTCCTCCAATTCCGCTTAAGCGGCGTACCATGGCAACGTACGCTGGCGCCGCCGGTAAACAACGGCGCCCAACGCAATGACAAACAAAAGCACGGACAAGCCCTGCGAAAAGCGCACCGGCCCCAACATTAAACTGTCCGTCCGCATCCCTTCAATAAAGAAGCGGCCAAAGGCATACCAGGCCACGTAAGCTAAGAACACCTCGCCCCGCTTAAAGAAGTGGCGCCGGTGCCGCAACAACATCAACAGGACAAAACCGGTCAGATCCCAACTCGATTCATACAAGAAGGTCGGTACCCGGTAAGCCCCGCCGATATACATTTGGTTAATCAACCAGGCTGGTAAGTGTTGGGCCATTAAGGCCGCTTTGGTGGTAATTCCCCCAAAGGCTTCCTGGTTAAAGAAATTTCCCCACCGGCCCAGGCCTTGGGCCATGATAACCGTCGGGGCGATAATATCCAAGAACTGCCAGGCTGAGCGCCGCTGGCGGCGACAATACCACCATAGCACGGCAGCGCCCCCGAGCAAGCCCCCATAGATGGCGATCCCGCCGTCCCAAATGGCAATAATTTCACTCGGGTGCAACCGGTAATACGACCATTGAAAAATCACGTAGTACAAGCGGGCACAAACCAAGGCGACAGGCAAGGCATACAACAAGAAATCATAAAAGGCGTCTTCTTCAATGCCTTGGCGTCTTCCTTCCCGAATTGATAAGACTAGGGCCAAAACCACGCCAGTAGCAATAATCACCCCGTACCAGTGGACCTGCAAAGCGCCCCACTGCCAAGCGATCGGATTAAGCGCAGCTTTAATCATGGCTGCCCCCAGTTTGGTTGGCCTGGGAGTTTTGTTTGATCAACCGGTTTAGGTTCTCGTCAAAGGTCTTGGTCGCATCGTACCCCATCGTTTCCGCCCGGTAGTTCATCGCTGCGGATTCGATGATGATCGCCAGGTTCCGCCCCGTTTTAACTGGTACGGAAACCTTTGGCACTTCAACATCCAAAATCATTTGGGTATCGCCACGGTCACCCAAGCGATCAAAATGGGTATCCGGCGTCCAAGTCTCCAAGTGCACAATCAAATCAATCGTATCTTGCGGCATCACGGCCCCAGAACCATACAGGGTCATAACGTTGATGATCCCAATCCCCCGAATTTCCATCAGGTGTTCCAAAATCATCGGAGCTTCGCCGACTAAGGTCTGTTCATCACGCGCGTAGACTTCAACCCGGTCGTCGGCGACCAAGCGGTGCCCCCGCCGGACCAATTCTAAGGCCGTTTCACTCTTGCCGACCCCGGAGTCACCAGTGATCAAGACCCCGACCCCGGCAATGTCGACCAACACCCCGTGCAGGGATTGACGCTTGGCAAGCCGCGCCACCAAGTAAGAGGTCATGTTCCCCAAGATCCGCGATGAAGTCAGCGGCGTGCCTAGAATCGGAATGTGGGCGGCTTTAGCGGCCGCCTTTAGTTCTGGCATTACCGGCAGATCGGTTGAAACCACAAAACACGGCGTGGCGGGCATACACATCCGCTCTAAGTACTCCTTGCGCTTTTCGTGGCCAATCTCCTTGGCAAAGGATGTTTCCGTAATTCCCAACAATTGAATCCGCATCGCCGGGTAGTGCTTAAAGTACCCCGCAAACTCGAGGGCCGGGCGACAAATATCACTGGTCGTAATCGGCCGGTCCAAGTACTCTTCCCCCTGCAAGACGGACAAGCGCACGTTTTTGGCCAAATCGGCGACCGTAACTGAATCAGGCATAGCTGCCTCCTTTCAAAAATCCCTTGAGCCCCACTAGTCTAAAAAGTGGCTGCTCAAGATGGCGTTGCAAACAGACATCAATAAGGCAATCAAGATTGCCGACCACAGCGAGGAAAAGCGAAAATAATCTTCCCCCAGCACATAAGAAGTCAGCATCAACATAATGCCGTTTAACACAAAACTGAATAAGCCCAACGTCAAAAGGTGAATGGGAAACGACAAGATGAACAAAATTGGTTTGACCAGCAGGTTCAACAGGGCCAGGACCAAACTCGCCAAAATCGCCACGCCAAAACTGCTGACGTAAAAGGCCCCCGTTTGAGCAAACAGGCCAGCCAAGGCGACAAACAAAATGGTGTTGAGCAAAATCTCTTTTAAAAAATTCATGACCTGCTACTCCTTTGGCTCAATGTCGTTTTCTTCAACATCATGCAATTCTTTGCGCTTGTTCGGGGCAGCTTTGGGCGCCGCCCCCGGGCCAAAGAAGTTGGACCAAGCCGGGGCGTGGGGATCAGCGGGCATCGCTAAGGTCATTAACAAGTAGATGATTAACCCGGGGACAATTTGCGTCACCAAGGTAAACACCACAAACCCTAACCGAAAAATCAAGGGCTTGACCCCGAAATAAGCACCTAAGCCCCCACAAACGCCACTTAACCGCCGGTCGGTTGCCGAACGCGTTAACCGCCGGGACTGGCCATGTCGACTTGCCATCGTTACCTTCTCCTTTCCAAAGTCAGTTGTCTTAATTGTCTTAATCTTACTTTCTCCGTTAGCAGAACGCAATTAATCCTGGGTCTTTTGACTTAACTTCCATTGTAAGAAGGCATTGATGAACGGATCCAGGTTTCCGTCCATGACCCCTTGAACATCGTGGGTCTCGTAACTGGTCCGGTTGTCTTTAACCAGGGAATACGGGTGAAAGACGTACGAGCGAATTTGCGACCCCCAGCCAATTTCCGCTTGTTCCCCTTCCAGTTGCGCCCGTTCCTGGGCCTTTTTTTCCTGTTCCAATTCGTACAACTTCGACTTCAGCATGTTCATCGCCGTCACCCGGTTTTGCAGCTGGGAACGTTCCGCCTGGGACGCCGTGACGATCCCGGTTGGCAAGTGGGTAATCCGCACCGCCGATTCCGTCTTGTTGATGTGTTGGCCCCCGGCCCCACTCGAACGGAAGGTATCAATCCGTAAGTCGGTGGGATCAATGTTGACCTCCACGTCATCATCCAATTCCGGCATGACGTCGACTGAAGCAAAGGAAGTATGCCGCCGGTTAGCCGAATCAAATGGCGAGATCCGCACCAAGCGGTGCACCCCTTTTTCCGGATGCAGGTAACCATAAGCATTGTGCCCCTTGATCAAGAGGGTTACGCTCTTAATCCCGGCTTCTTCACCAGCTTCATAGTTCGCCACTTCAACCGTAAAGTGGTGCTGGTCCGCCCACCGCGTGTACATCCGCAACAACATTTCGCCCCAGTCCTGGGCTTCCGTCCCCCCGGCTCCCGGGTGAATTTCTAAAATGGCATCCTTGGCGTCATAAGGTTCACTTAAGAGCTGACTCAACCGGTAGGCTTCCAGTTGCGCTTGGGTCGTTTTCAGGTTGGTGGCTAACTCCGCGGCCAAAGCCGGATCGGCTTCTAACTCCAATAATTCAATCGTGTCGGCTAAATCCCGCACCGCGGCTTGGAGGTCCGTAAAAGTATCCCGGCGCTCCTTCAATTCATTATTTTGGGCGATCAATTTTTGGGCCGCTTGTTGGTCTTGCCAAAAGTCCGGTTCGGCCATCCGGTGTTCGTTTAAGGCGATGCTTTCATTTAAGGCATCTAAGTCAAAGAGACCTCCCGAAGCGCGCAATCTGTGATTGCATGGCTTCTAACTGCTTTTTTGCTTCACTTAATTCCATAATTACTCCTTTATTTTTGGCCTGGCAAAGCGTCGTTTAAACCAAAATGGGCGCCCCAATGCAAAGTTCCCCTTGCGATTGGGAACGCCCCGATCGTTAACGTTAGACTTTAACGGGTGACATTTTGCCGAATTTCCGACTTCATAAAGAGCCGGGTCGTTTCGTATTCAATGTCGGCAATCATCTGTTCAAACATGTGGTAACCCGCGGTTTGGTATTCGACCAGCGGATTCAACTGGCCGTATCCCCGCAGCCCCACCGACTGCCGGAATTGGTCCATAACGTCAATGTGATCAGTCCAGTGTGAATCCACCACCCGCAAGATGACGACTTTTTCAAATTCCAGCATTTGGGCTGCGTCGTAGAGCTGCCGCTGCTTATCCTTGTAAACCCCTTCGGCCAGGCTCATCAAGTAATCAACGATTTGATCGGCATCCTTGCCGACTAAATCGCGCATACTGATCTGGTCGGGCTTGACCAAGACCTCGGTGGCAAAGTCCAAGATCCCTTGTAATTGCCAGTCTTCTGGGTTCCCTAAGGTGTGTTGGTCGACTTCGCGTTGGATCGTCCGCTTGACCATCGGCATCAAGACCCACTTCAATGATTGCTTTTCCGTAATCACTTGTTGCCGTTCTTTGTAGATGATTTCCCGCTGTTCGCGCATTACGTCATCGTATTGCAACACATTTTTCCGCGAGTCGTAGTTGTTCCCTTCGACCCGCTTTTGCGCGGATTCAACCTGGCGGGTCAAAAAGCGGCTCTTGATGACGGCGTCTTCACCGTCCACCTTCATCCGTTCCAAGAAGGCCTTGATCCGTTCACCCCCGAACCGCTTCATTAAGTCGTCTTCCAGGGAAAGGTAGAACTGGGATAAACCTGGGTCCCCCTGCCGACCGGAACGGCCCCGCAGTTGGTTATCAATCCGGCGCGATTCGTGCCGTTCGGTCCCGATCACCGCCAGCCCGCCGAGTTCCTTGACCCCTGGTCCGAGCTTGATGTCAGTCCCCCGCCCGGCCATGTTGGTCGCAATCGTGACGGCGCCCACTTGCCCGGCGTTCTTAACAATTTCGGCTTCCTTCGCGTGGTTCTTCGCGTTTAAGACCACGTGGGGAATCTTTTCTTGGTCTAACAGGTGCGACAGGTATTCCGACGTTTCAACGGCCACCGTCCCGACTAAGACGGGCTGCCCTTTTTCATGCAAGGCCTTGATCCGCTTGACCACCGCCGTAAACTTGCTTTCCAACGTCGGGTACAGCAAGTCGGGTTCGTCTTGCCGGGCAACCGGCCGGTTAGTCGGAATCGAGATCGTTTCCATGTTGTAGATTTCTCGGAATTCTTCCATTTCGGTCCGGGCCGTCCCAGTCATCCCCGCCAGTTTGCTGTACATCCGGAACAGGTTTTGGTAGGTGATGTTGGCCATCGTCTTGTTTTCTTCCTGGATTTCCACGTGTTCCTTGGCTTCGATGGCTTGGTGCAAACCATCGGAGAAGCGCCGGCCTTCCATTACCCGCCCGGTAAAGGAGTCCACGATCAAGACTTCACCGTTGGAAACCACGTAATCCTTATCCTTTAACATGATGTAATTGGCCCGCAAGGCTTGATCCAAGTGGTGAGTCAAGGCGGTGTTGTCGGGATCATAGAGGTTCTTCAAGTTAAAGTATTTTTCAGCCTTTTGGATCCCTTCGTCCGTCAAAGCAACCGTCTTGGATTCCAAGTCGATCTTGTAATCCTGCTCCTCTTGCAGTTTCTTAACGAAACGGTCCGTTTGTTGGTAGAGCTTGGACGTCCCCGTCCCGGGACCGGAAATAATCAAAGGCGTCCGCGCTTCGTCAATTAAAATGGAGTCCACTTCATCGACCAAGGCAAAGTTTAACCCCCGTTGCACCTGATCTTCTTGGTAGACTGCCATGTTGTCACGCAAGTAGTCAAACCCGATTTCACTGTTAGTCGAGTACATAATATCGGCTTGGTAAGCTGCCCGCTTTTCATCCGGCGTCTTTTCGGTCCCATTGACCCCGACCGAGCATCCCAGCCAGTTGTACAGTTGCCCCATTTCTTCGGCGTCCCGCTCTGACAGGTATTCGTTAACCGTGATTACGTGTACCCCTTTCCCACTCAGGGCGTTTAAGTAGACCGGCATTGTGGCCGTTAGGGTCTTCCCTTCCCCGGTCTTCATTTCCGCGATGTTCCCCTCATGCAGGACAATGCCCCCCATGATTTGCACGTGGAATGGGTACAGCCCCAAGACCCGCTTGGCCCCTTCCCGGGCCACCGCAAAGGCTTCGGGCAACAAGTGATCCAGATCTTCTCCTTGTTCTTGAACCCGCTTTTTAAATTCCGTTGTCTTCGCTTTCAACTGGTCATCAGAGAGCGCTGCCATCTGATCGGCATAGCTTTCCACTTTATTTGCGATTTTATTGATCCGGCGCAATTCCCGCCGGTCACTTTCAATCCACTTTCTGAGTATGTTCGCCATTAATGCGTCCTGTCCTTCCTCATCAGATTTGCCGGCCGTAGTTACCTAAAATAACCGGTATTTTTCCATTCTAATTTAAAATTCACAAAATCCATTTTAACATGATCAATATGCAATTGAAACTAATAACTCGCCTTCGCTGCGCCTTTGATCAGCGAATAAAAAAACAGTGGAGAAATTTCGTTTCCCCACTGCTAACCACAGTTACGGCCTTAATCGATATCGTTGCAAATGACCACCGGTTTGATCACGTCGGCTGGCTTCTTGTGCATTAATTCAACCGCATCGGCAATGTGTTCAAAGCCTTCAAACCGTTGGGTAATCATCAAAGATGGGTCAATCCGGCCGTTAACGACCAAGGAGGCCAGCTTTTCCATCCGCAGCCGGCCACCAGGCATCAGGCCACCGTGCAGGGTCTTGTGACTCATCCCGACTCCCCAGTTGGCGGCATTGAAGACCACATCATCGTGTCCGTTCAAGTAGTTAACGTTCCCGATCGCGCCACCGGGCTTGAGGATCCGCATCGCTTGATCAAAGGTGTGGGCAGCATCCCCACCGGCAATCAAAACTTTGTCCACGCCCTTGCCATCGGTTAACTTCAAGATTTGGTCTGCTAAATCACCAGCGTGGTAATCAACCAGATCCGTGGCGCCATACTTCTTAGCGACTTCAAAAGTAATCGGCCGGTCGTTAGAACCCACGGCAATCAAACGGCCCGCGCCGTGTAAGACGGCACCGCGCACGGCCATTAAGCCAACTGGGCCCACCCCGATTACGGCTACGGTGTCCCCAAACTCGACCCCGGCCAATTCTGAAGCGTGCAAGCCCGTCGGGATCATGTCCGATAGCATTGTCGCAACGGCCGGGTCGATTTCCTTTGGCAATAAGGCCAAGTTGCCGTCGGCGTCGTTAACGTGGAAGCGGGTCGCAAAGACCCCGTCCTTAATATTGGAGAACTTCCAGCCGGCCAGCATCCCGCCGGAGTGGACCGCGTAGCCAGCTTGCGATTCCACCTTCGACCAATCGGGGGTGATGGCTGGAACTAAAACCCGGTCACCCACCTTAAAGTCCTGCACCTCGGAGCCGACTTCAACGATTTCCCCGCAGGCTTCGTGCCCCAAAATCATGTCTTCACGCGGGCCAATCGCATCTTCAAAGACGGTGTGAATATCAGACGTACATGGCGCCACGGCCAGTGGCTTTACCAAGGCATCGCGCGGGCCAACTTTCGGATCTGGTTTTTCAATAAACCCGGTCTTGTTTGGTCCCAACATTGCAAATCCACGCATGTAAATTTCCCCTTTCTGTCAATCATTAAGAAAACCCTTACACACTTATTGTAGATAACCCCGTCACGTTTGTTAACCAATTCACTCATTTGTTTTTTTATCGGGAAAAGGCGGTTGGGACTGACCTTGTGGCCACCATGCTTGGATCAACGAAAAAAGCCACCGGGCAGAATTATCCTCCTGCGCCAGTGGCATTCCAAAATATGTACATAAAGCACAAGCCGGAGCATCCTTAGTGCTGCTACCTTCCGGTCCTGACACGGTTCGCGAGTCCAACCTTGCTTTACGGCCATAACGGCAAGTACTACTTTACCGTATTTACCCCCAAATTACCAGTCTTTTCTCAATTATTTTGTTTGGCCGCTTGCTTAGCCAACTTTTTCCGGCGGCGAATCCCCCGGAAAAATTGCCGCAGCAATTCACCGCCTTCCGCTGCCAACACCCCGGCTACGACTTCAACTTGGTGGTTCAACCGCTCATCATTCAATAAATGGTAAAGTGACGCCACGGCCCCGGCTTTGGGGTCAGGCGCCGCGTAAATCACCCGCTTGACCCGGGCATTGATAATCGCCCCGCTGCACATAATGCAAGGCTCGAGCGTGACGTACAGATCACAATCTTCCAAGCGCCAGCTCCCCAAGGTTTGGCAGGCTTCCATAATGGCCAACATCTCAGCATGATAGGTAGCATCTTGAAATTTTTCCCGCATGTTGTGGCCACGCCCCACGATTTGGCCCTGGTACACGACCACCGCCCCAATTGGCACTTCCCCCAACAATTCGGCTTGGCGCGCTTCAGCTAAGGCTGCACGCATGTATTTTTCATCTTGACTCATTTTTCCTCCGCGCATTTTACTGTTTTTTTCTCTGAACCAGTGTATAATAAATTCTCGTTGATCACCACGGTTCAAATGACTTAAAAATCATTTTCAAATCTTTTTTTCTGGTGATTGAAAGCGAATCAAAGTCCGTTTTTATCCACCATATCTTGTATTCGATTTTTTATCGACCACGAGATATGGTGGTTTTTAAATTGCTTTTTCCGCAAAATCCGCTATACTTTAATTCAACAAATTCGTAACAGGGGGACTTAATGATGGTAACTGTCTTTTCCAAAAATAACTGCATCCAATGCACGATGACCAAGCGTTTCTTAGAACAACACCACGTCAACTTTATTGAACACAACATTGATGAACAACCCGAATTCGTTGATGCATTAAAGCAAGAAGGATTTAAGGCTACACCGGTAGTTAAGTTACCGAACGGGTCAGCTTTTACCGGTTTCCGGCCGGATATGCTCAAGCAATTGGCCTAGGGTCCCCCCAGAAATAAGGCTGGGGCGTGCCCCCGGCAGCCCAACCATGTCGAGTGGGAGGTTTGAAAATTGACCACCACTCTTTTTTTATGTAACAAATTTGACTTGAAGGAGAATTTAACACCATGGCACTCTCTGATATCGACCTGACCCAAGTTAAATACTTTGACTTAAACAATGAAATCAACATTCCCAAAAATGGCCAAATTCAATTAAACAAGGATCAAGAAGCCTTGCAAGATTTCTTGGCTACGAATGTTAAACCCAACACCAAGCAATTTGGTTCCGTGGCCGAACGGTTGAACTGGTTGATGGATCACGACTACATCGAACGGGACTTTATTGAACAATATTCAATGACCTTCATTACCCGGCTGTACGATTACCTCAAGGGTGCCGGCTTCCAGTTCCATTCCTTTATGGCCGCTTACAAATTTTATGCCCAATACGCCCTGCGGACCGACGATAAGGAATACTACTTGGAAAATTACATCGATCGCGTCGCAATGAACGCTTTATTCCTGGCTGGCGGGGATGAAGATTTAGCCATGGATCTGGCCGATGAATTGATCCACCAACGCTACCAACCGGCCACCCCGACCTTCTTAAATGTCGGGCGCAAGCGGCGCGGGGAATTTGTTTCCTGCTTTGAAATTCAAGCGACCGACAACATGAACACGATCGGCCGGACGATCAACTCCGCCTTGCAACTGTCTAAGATTGGGGGCGGCGTGGGGATCAACCTGACCAACTTACGGGAAGCCGGGGCCCCAATCAAGAAGATCAAGGGTGCAGCCAGTGGGGTCGTCCCGGTCATGAAGTTATTGGAAGACGCCTTCTCCTACTCAAACCAATTAGGCCAACGCCAAGGGGCCGGGGTCGTGTACCTGTCGGTCTTCCACCCCGACATTGTCGCTTTTTTATCGGCCAAGAAAGAAAACGCCGACGAAAAAATCCGGCTTAAGACCCTCTCCTTAGGGATTACCGTCCCGGATAAGTTCTATGAACTGGTTGAAGCCGGCGCGCAAATGGCCCTCTTTAGCCCTTACGACGTCGAACGGGTCTACGGCGAACCCTTTGCTTACGTTGACATTACCAAGGAATATGACAACCTGGTCAACAACCCGGAAATTACCAAGAAGTGGATTGATGCCCGGGAATTGGAAGATGAAATTTCCAAGTTGCAACAAGAATCTGGTTATCCTTACATTGTCAATTTAGACACCGAAAACCGGGCCAACCCGGTCTTTGGGAAGATCACGATGAGCAACTTGTGCTCCGAAATCGCCCAAGTCCAATCGCCATCCGTGGTTGCCGATGACCAATCCTATGAAACGTTAGGGACCGACGTTTCTTGTAATTTAGGCTCAACCAACGTCGCTAACCTGATGGAAAGCCCAGACCTGGGCCGGTCGATCCGGGCCATGATGCGGGCCTTGACCCACATTTCAGACGCGGAAAGCCTGACCGTTGTCCCATCCATTCGCAAGGGCAATGACCTCTACCACTCCGTCGGGCTGGGCGCGATGGGGCTGCACGGCTACTTGGCCAAGCACCACATCCAATACGGCAGTCCAGTGGCCATCGAATTTACCGGGGTTTACTTCATGTTGTTAAACTACTGGACGTTGGTGGCTTCCAACGAAATCGCCAAGGAAAAGGGCGAAAGCTTCTATGAATTCGAAAAGAGTGCCTACGCCGATGGTTCCTACTTTGACAAGTACCTCAGCCAAGACTGGGGGCCAAAGACGGCGGCCGTCAAGAAACTCTTCCAAGGCTTCTTTATCCCCGGTCCCGCGGATTGGGCGAAATTAAAAGCCAAAATTCAAGCCGATGGACTTTACAATGCCTACCGGCTAGCGGTCGCCCCGAATGGTTCGACTTCTTACATCGGCGATTCCACTTCCAGCCTGCACCCAATCATCAACCGCATCGAAGAACGGCAAGAAAAGATGATCGGCAAGATTTACTACCCGGCCCCATACTTAAACAATGATACAATGCCATACTACAAGTCTGCGTACGATACTGATATGCGTTCGGTCATTGAAACTTATGCGGCGGCCCAAGAACACGTCGACCAGTCCTTATCGATGACGCTTTTCATGCGTTCGACCATTCCGGCCGGGATGTACGAATGGAAGGACGGCGGCACCGACAAGATGACGACCCGGGACTTAAACATCTTGCGTCACTACGCCCACCAACGGGGCATCAAATCAATCTACTACATCCGGACCTTTACGGATGACAGTGCCGAAATCGGTGCGAACCAATGTGAATCCTGTGTCATTTAAGCGACTGCACAAGCATCGTACCAACGTGATATAATCGAAAACGTGGTTTTACCAGCCCGATTTTCAAAGAAACTAGCAGACAGAGAGGCAAACACCATGGCAATCAAAAACTATGAAGCGATCAATTGGAACCAAGTTTCCGACATGATTGACAAAGCAACCTGGGAAAAGCTCACGGAGCAATTCTGGCTTGATACCCGGATCCCGGTCTCCAACGACCTGGATGACTGGCGCGAACTGGATGACGATCACCGCTGGGTGGTTGGGCACGTCTTTGGGGGGTTGACCCTGTTAGACACCTTGCAATCTGAAGCCGGGATGACGGCCTTAAAGCAAGACGTCAAGACCCAACACGAAACGGCGGTTTTAAACAACATTCAGTTTATGGAATCCGTCCACGCCAAATCGTATTCCACCATCTTTACGACTTTGAATACGCCCGACGAAATTGAAGAAATCTTCAAGTGGTCCGATACCGAAGAATTCTTGCAAAGCAAGGCCATCCGGATCGGAAATCTCTACTTAGACCCCGAAGAAGATCCGCTGAAAAAGAAGATTGCCAACGTGTTCTTAGAAACCTTCCTCTTCTACTCTGGTTTCTACACCCCGCTGTATTACTTAGGTCACAACAAACTGAACAACGTGGCTGAAATTATCAAACTGATTTTACGGGATGAATCCGTGCACGGGACTTACGTCGGTTACAAGTTCCAAGTTGGGATGCGGCAATTAAGCACCAAGCGCCAACAAGAAATCAAAGATTGGATGTACACGTTCTTGTACGACCTCTACGACAACGAAGAAAAGTACACCCACTTGCTTTATGATCAAGTCGGGTGGACCGATGATGTCTTAACCTTTATTCGCTACAATGCCAACAAGGCGTTGATGAACCTCGGGCAAGATCCGCTCTTCCCGGACACCGATGAAGACGTCAACCCAGTGGTTATGAACGGGATTTCAACCACGACTTCCAACCACGACTTTTTCTCCCAAGTCGGTAACGGCTACCGGCTCGGGGCTGTAGAAGCCATGCGCGACAGCGATTACCACGTTGCCAGCCCAAACGCCGGCAAAGACGCCGACGCGAAGGAATAATTTCATCAGGAGCTAAGGAGCGTCCGCGTTCTTAGCCCCTTTTTTGCTGCTATTTCGTTGACACGATTGGCCAAGCTTGTTACAATCAACCTATCATTTTACGAAAGGTGGCATCCGCCCTTGTTGAACTAATCTTGTCCAGACCAACCAAGTTTCCCGTCCCTTACGACGGCTGATTTGGCGATGACAAGATTAGACTATCGTGTGGAGAGCCCCTCAGTGGGCGGTCTTTTTGGGCCACCGCCAAAGTCCTGTCATCCCGACAGGACTTTTTTAATTGGTCGTCAGTCCCCTTGAAAGGATTGATTGAATGCCAACCTTAACCATGAAAAACTTAACCTTTGCCTACCCGGGCCAAGCGCCCCTCTTCGACCACGTCAACTTAACCCTTGACACCAATTGGCGACTCGGCTTGCTCGGGCGCAACGGCCGGGGGAAAACGACCCTCTTAAAATTGCTGTTGGGCCAGCTGAAGGCCCAGGGGACCATCACCGCCCCGGTGGCTTTTGAATATTACCCCCACCCAGTCGCTGATTCCGACCAATTAACCCTCTTTGCCCTGCAGGCCACCAGTCCGGCCGAACAGTGGGAAATCGAGCGGGAATTAGCCCAGCTGAATTGTGAGCCAACGATTCTCTGGCAGCCGTTTGCCACGCTGTCCGGCGGTGAACAAACCAAAGCCCTGCTGGCCCTCGCCTTTGCTGATCCCCGCCGGTTTGTCTTACTGGACGAACCGACCAACCACCTCGATGCCCCGACCCGGGCGGTCGTTGCCAATTACCTCCGCCACAAAAAGCAGGGCTACATCGTCACCAGCCACGACCGGCGTTTTTTGGATCAAGTCATTGACCATGTCTTGGCAATCGAGGCCACCCAGCTGACCCTGCAACAGGGCAACGCCACCAATTACCGCCAGCAAAAGGCCCGGCGCGATCAGACTAACGCCGCGCAAAACCAGCGCCTCAAAAAAGAAATTGTCAGCCTCCACCAAGCCGCCGAGCAACGCCGCCACTGGGCCCAACAGGCTGAGCGCAAAAAGGAGCGGGCCAGTCACGGTGACAAGGGCTTTTTGGGCGCCAAAGCCGCCCGGGCCATGAAACGTTCGCAAAGCCTGGTCAAGCGCTTAAACGACCAAGCCGCCCAGCGCCAGGGTCTGCTAGCCAACCTCGAAACCAGTGCGCCGCTGACAATGGCCTGGCAAGCGGGCCACCACGCGACGGTCTTGACGGCCCGCCACCTGACCCTGGCGCTGCCTACTCACTCACTGGGGCCGCTCGATTTTACCCTTAAACGCGGCGAGCAATTAATCATTACCGGTCCCAATGGCTGCGGCAAAACCAGCCTCTTAAGATCTTTACAGCACGCAATTGACCACCACACCCCGACGACCACCCTGCAGTTTACCCCGGAGCTAAAGCTGGCCACCCTCCCCCAGCAAGTCCACTTTGCCCACCAATCCCTCCGCGAATACGCCAAGGATCACCAGCTTGATTATCCTGCCTTACTCAACTTTCTCTTCAAGCTCGGGATGGCCCGCGCTGAATTTACCCACGCCACCGATGAACTCAGTTTCGGGCAGCAACGCAAATTGGCCCTGGCAACCTGTCTGCTGACCCCCGCCAACCTCTACTTCTTAGACGAACCCTTTAACTATCTCGATCTAATTAATCAGGATCAAATCTTGGCGCTGTTAAAGCAAGTCCGCCCGACCATGCTATTAGTGGAGCACGATCCGGCTTTGATTGCCCAATTAGGCGCCCCCACCTTGCCCCTGAATAATTAATTTGCTCACACCAGCACAAACGCTTAAATAATCTTGATTTTTTAAGTTTTTGCCGGTTTAATTTTAAATTATGTAAGAAAAAGTCCCGCACGATCGCAGCGTGCGGGACTTTGTGCATTCTATCTAATTGCGGCCAGTGTATTGGTCAGAAATCGTAAAGTGCTTGGAGATGTGGACCTGTGGTTGCTTGGTAACGTCCGCTCCGTAGTACTTTTCGGCAATCTTCTTGATCGTTCCATCCTTGAGCAGCTTCTTTAAGGACTTATTAATCTTCTTTTGCAGGGCCTTATCCTGCTTGTTAATAATCATCCCTTCCCCAGCGCCATCGAGGTTGGTGGTAAAGTACATGTTTGGCAAAATCTTCAAACCACTGTCCGGCACTGCCTTTAGGGCTAATTTTTGCAGGTAGTAGTCATTCATAATCAAGTCCGTCTTGCCGTTCTTGACGTCCTTTAAGTAGACGTCATTTGAAACATTATCGTAGTTGACCAATTGGGCCCCCAATTGTTGGGCTAAGCGTTGGTAACCCGTCCCGGCTTCTCCGGCCGCTTTCTTGCCCTTAATATCGGCCCAAGAATGGATCCCAGAGTCATCGCTGGCCCGCACCACGATACTGTTAAAGGAGTGCTTAAATGGCGTTGACATTAAGAATTGCTTTTGCCGGGCTGGTGAGATGGCAAAATCATTCACGGCTAAGTCGGCCTTCCCGGATTTAACCGCGGCCAATTGCCCATCGACGTTGTATTCCTTAAACTTGACTTTCATCCCCAAATCCTTGGCCACGGCCCGGACAACTTCAATGTCGTAACCCGTCAGCTTCTTGGTCTTGGAGTCATGATATGAGGTTGGATACAGCGTCCCGGAAGTCGCAACGGTTAAAGTTTTTGGCGTGGCGGTTGACTTTTTACCACACGCTGTCAAGCCCCCAACGACCAACAAGGCCGCTGCCGCGACCGCCGCTAATTTCATCCGACGTGATTTGAAAAACATAGTACTGCCTCCTAAAGTTGATGGTTACATGATAAGTGATTTTACCAAAAAAGCAAGCGCTCCCATTTGTGCTTTATTGCGCAAAATGACGATTTAAGTAGCGTTCTAAGACATCTTGGCCAAAGGACATCAAACAGCAAACCAACCAGTAAATGATGGCAATCACGATATAGATCGTCATGTAATCCTGGTTGGCCCCGGCCACGATTTTGGCCTGCATAAACATTTCGGAAACCGTGATCATCGCTACCAATGAGGTGCCCTTAAACAAATCCAACAAGACGTTCCCCAAGGACGGAATTGCAATCCGAAAGGCCTGGGGCAGGAGAATGTGGTAGACCACCCCAAGGTAGGAAAAGCCCAATGACAACCCCGCTTCTAACTGGCCCGGGTCAATGGCAATAAAGGCGGACCGGTAATATTCAGCAATAAAGGCCGCTGGCACAATCGTCAGCGATAAAATGGCCGCTGGAATCGCATCCAGGTTCAACCCAAAGTAAGTCAAAAACAAAACGACCAGCATCGGCACCCCCCGGAAAAAGGAAATATAAAACCGGGCCGGCCACTGCAAGATTTTAAAACGACTGATCCGCATCAACATGATGACAAAGCCCAAGACGTTTGCCAAACTAAAGCAAATCACCAACAACAACAACGACATCGGCAACCCACTTAGAATCGTTGGCAAGGACGACACGGCCAATGGCGCATCAAAATAGCCCGGAATCGAGAGCTGTTGCAACAAAGCTTCCATTTTGCATCCCACCTTTTAAGAATTATTAACATTTACCCTCAAATCGTATATAATTTAACCACTAAATTCAAGCGCTTACAAGAAATAAGTGGTAAGATAAGAACCAATTAGCCACTAAAATTTGTTTTTTTGGAAAGGATGCTTGCGATGAGTGAAAATCTGATGTTACAGTCGGCAACGCATTTAGCCCACTTGGTGCGCACCAAGCAAGTCAGTGCCCGGGAGCTGATTGCGGCCGCTTTTGACCAAATTGAACGGCAAAATCCCCAGCTTAACGCCGTGATCAGCGAACGGCGCGCCCAAGCCGAACAGGATGCTGACCGCCTGGTCGATCACGGGCAACCCTTCTTGGGAGTCCCGCTGTTACTCAAGGGTCTGGGACAAGCCAAAGCCGGCTTGCCTGCGACCAACGCCAACCGCCTCTTTGCCGACCAAATTGCTCACCAATCCAGCAATTTTACCAAGGCCTTGGAAGCAGCCGGGTTTGTAATTATCGGTCAAACCAATTATCCCGAATTTGGCTTCAAAAACGTAACTGATTCCCAAATGTACGGTGATGCGCATAACCCGTGGAATCTTGCTTACTACCCGGGTGGTTCGTCCGGGGGGGCCGGGGCGGCGGTCGCTGCCGGACTCCTCCCCCTGGCCGCTGCTAGCGATGGCGGCGGCTCCATCCGGATTCCAGCCTCTTGGACCGGAACCATCGGCTTAAAACCGACCCGCGGACGAATCGTGACCGGTCCGACCGACTGGCGTTCTTGGCAAGGAGCGGCCGGCAGTTTTGCCATTACCCGCTCCGTCACCGACACGGCCCGGCTCTTGGAAGCTCTCCAAGCGTTGCAGCCAGCGGCCGTCTTCCAGGTTCCCTTAGCCGCCAGTTTTACTGACCGTTTAAACGAATTACCACCCCTTAAAATTGGTTATTTAACCACCTCACCAGTTGGCACTCCGGTTGACGATGAAGCCGTGCAAGCCGTCCAACAAGCCGTGACCTTTTTACAAGGGCAAGGTTTAACCGTTGAAGAAGTCGACTGGCCCACCAACGGTCGCCAATTAATGGAGACCTACTACCTGATGAATGAGGGCGAAACGGCGGCAATGTTTGACCAAATTGCCGCTGGGTTGGGGCGGCCGGTTACCCCAGCCGACATGGAACCGCTCACCTGGGCCCTGTATCAAACCGGGACCCACGTCTCGGCCAGTCAGTACAGCCGGGCCTTAAGTGCCTGGGATTTGGCTGGTGAACAAATGGCCCGTTTCCACGAGCAATACGACCTTTTGCTGACGCCGACCACGGCCACGATCGCCCCACGCATCGACCAGCCCTTGAATACCCCTGCTGAGTTGGCCACCATGGCCCACATTACCGAACTAAACCCGGCGGAGCAACAACAGTTCATTTGGGACCAGTGGCTGGCCGCTTTGACCCGCTCGCCCTTTACCCAGCAAGCCAACTTAACAGGGGAACCGGCGATCAGCTTACCAACCTACGTGACTGACGCCGGGCTACCCCTCGGGATTCAATTTATCGCCGGCAAGGGCCAAGAACTGCAACTGCTGCAAATCGCTGCCCGCTTTGAGCGCCACGGTCAATTCCACTTTTTGCATGCCAACTAACTTTACTTTTCTTTCCGGCTCTCGTATGATGAGAGTAGATTAAAAATAAATGAGAAAGGCTGATCGAGATGGAAGACAACGCGCGCCTCGCCTTATTAAAAAAGGCGATCCAATTTAATACCGCCAACGGCAACGAAGCCCCCCTGGCCCAGTGGCTCCAGCAAGTCCTGGCTGAACACGGCATTCAAAGTGAACTGGTCGAATTCGCCCCCCACCGGGCGGGCCTGGTCGCCGAAATTGGGACGGGCCAAGAACCAATTCTGGCCTTTGCTGGCCACCTCGATACGGTCGCGCCCAATGCAGCCGGCGCCTGGCAAACGGACCCCTTTGCGGCGGCAATCCATGATGGTGCCATCTACGGACGGGGCGCCGTTGACATGAAGGGCGGGCTGATTGCAACCGTCATTGCCTTGATCGAGTTGCATGCCGCTGGACTGCCCAAGACGGGCACGATTCGGCTCCTGCTATCTGGTGACGAAGAAGGCAGCGGTACGGGCGCCACGGCCTTGACCCAACGCGGTTACTTAGCGGGCGTTAGGGCCTTGGTCATGGCCGAAGCTTCTTCCCAAACGATCGAATACGCCCACTGCGGTTCCTTTGATTACATCGTCCACGCCCGCGGCAAAGCCGTCCACAGTTCCACCCCCGCCCTTGGTCACAACGCCTTGATGGACCTGGTTGATTTCATCAACGCCGAACAAACGGCGTTTGATGAGGTCGATGACAATCCGGTCTTAGGCGCCTTGGTCCACTCGATTACGGTCCTGCACGGGGGTGAACAGTTAAATACGATCCCCGACGCGGCCTTTTTAAAGGGCAATGTCCGCACCATTCCGGAATGCGACAACCAAGCGACCCAAGCCCGCTTGCAAGCCATTATTGAGCGCCTCAACCAAGGCGGGGCGGCCTTGGAGCTAGAAGTAGTCGGCGACTTTGCTCCGGTCGTCACGGACCCCGCCAACCCATTTATCACCCAGGTGCAAGCCGCCGTGAAGGAAATTAACCAAGTTGACGCACCCGTCGTCATTTCCAAGGGCGCCACTGACGCGTCGATGTACGTTAAGGGCAATCCGGATTTTGCCTTCGTGGAATACGGCCCGGGCGATGACACCCAATCGCACCAGGTAAATGAACATTTGAACCTCGCGGAATTTCTCGCTGCGCCGGCCGTGTACCAACAAATTGCCCACAATTTTTTCGCGGCCCTTGACAAAGAATGAGAATTCGATTAGATTATCATTAACAACCACGAGCAGACTAGTAACTTGACTTGATTTGTCCAGCGAGTCGGAACTGGTGAAAGCCGACCAAACCGGTAAAGTGAATCACCCCTGTCAGTTGCCCCGCTGAAGGCAGTAAGCGTGGGCCGGTCGGCGGCCGTTATCCCCACGGGTTTAATGATTGAACCTACTGAGTCTGGTTTTGTGAAAAAGCAGGGATCCGGGGTGGGACCGCGCCAAGCGCCCCCGTCACCATTTTTTGGTGGTGGGGGTGCTTTTTTATTCTTGTTTACGTTAATGACAACTAAAGGAGGAGCGTTTATGCAAAAAAAGCGTTGGTTAATCAGTTTCAGTTTGATTGCAACCCTAATCGTAAGTCTCTTGATTAGTCCCGTCGGCAGCTTGGCCAACCAACGGGCGGACCAAAGTGATCAATGGACCCAAATCAAGAAGCGGGGGACCCTGCTGATCGGGGTCGATGACAGTTTTGTGCCGATGGACTTCCGGCAAAAGAATGGGACGCTAGTCGGCTACGACGTTGATTTATCCCGCGCCGTTTGCAAAGTCTTGGGCCTCAAGCCCGAATTCCAGTCGATCGATTGGGCGATGAAGGAAACCGAACTTAAAAACGGCACGATTGATGTCATCTGGAATGGCTACACCGCCACCCCCGCCCGGGCCAAACAGCAAGCCTTCAGCCGGGTGTATGAGCGCAGCGGCCAATCCTTGGTAGTGCGCAAGGATGCCGGGATCAATTCCTTTGCTGATATGAAAGGCAAAGTGGTCGGTCTGCAACAAGGTTCGACCGCTTATACTGATTTTTACAAGTACCCCGCTAAGCTGAAGCGCTACGTCAAAGGCCGGATTATCTACCAAGACAACAACTCGGCCTTCTTGGATCTTAAAGCCGGCCGCATCGACGGGGTCTTAACCGGGACGGTCTATGGTGGTTACTACGCTAAGCACCTCGCTGGTTCCAATGACTATAAGTTAATTGGTTCGGACGTCTTTCCCCAAGACGAAGTCGCCGTGGGAATCCGGAAAAAGGACCGCACCCTGGTTAAGAAAATCAACTACGCCCTCAAAGTCTTACAAAAAGATGGGACCTTGCGCCAAATCAACAAGAAATGGTTGGGGATTGATACTGATTACCTCGGCCCCGTCGATCAATTCAAGTAACGATCAACGCGAAAAGCCCTGGTCGAGCGTAGTGCTCACCAGGGCTTTTTAGCTAGTGAATTACCAACGGCTTACTTGGTTTCGACACCCTTGCCGTCGTATTCATCAATCATGATTTGCTTCAGGTCGCTGATCAGTGGTTCTTGCGGGTTGGCCGTCGTACATTGGTCTTCGTAGGCCAAGGCGGCTAACTTGTCAACCACTTGGTCGAAGTGGGCCTTGTCAACGCCCCAAGCCTTCAAGCTCAAGGTGACCCCAACGGAGTGGGCCAATTCCTTGACCTTTTCGCACAGTTGGTCAATCAAGGCTTGGTTGCTGTCACCAGTCAGGCCAATTGTCTTGGCAATCGTCGCGTAGTCTTCTTCCGCCCGGAAGGCTTCGTACTTCGGCCACGTGCTGAACTTCTTTGGCAGGGTCGCATTGAACTTGATGACGTGCGGCATGGTAATGGCAATGCAGATCCCGTGGGTCAAACCAAATTCCCCACCCAACTTGTGGGCAATCGAGTGGTTGATCCCTAAGAAGGCATTCCCGAAGGCCATCCCCGCCAACGTCGAAGCATTGTGCATCGCCGCCCGGGCTTCCGGATCCCCGTTGTAAGACTTAGTCAGGTTTTGGAAGACCAGCTTGATGGCTTGCAAGGACAGTGGCCGGGTGTAATCGGACGCCATCGAGGAAACGTAGGATTCCATCGCGTGGGCCAAGACGTCCAAGCCAGAAGCTGCAATGTTGCCCTTTGGTACCGTGTCGACAAATTGCGGGTCCACGATGGCCACGTCTGGCGTCAAAGCATAGTCAGCCAATGGGTACTTAACGTGGGTCTCGGAGTCAGTAATAACGGCAAATGGCGTTACTTCGGATCCCGTCCCGGACGTTGTCGGAATAGCGACCATTTGGGCCTTGCTTGGCTTGTCAAAGCGGTAGGCCCGCTTACGGATGTTCAAGAACTTTTGCTTAGCGCCAAAGAAGGAAGCATTCTCGTCTTCGTAGAACATCCACATCCCCTTGGCCGCGTCCAATGGCGAACCACCCCCGAGGGCGATAATCGTGTCGGGCTTAAAGGACTTCATCAAGGCGACCCCTTTTTCAACCGTCTTGGTCGATGGGTCAGCTTCGACGTCCGAGAAGACCAAGTATTGAACATCATTTTGCCGCAACTTCAATTGATCAACTACGACATCAACGTAGCCGTGCGCGTAAATCGATGGGCCCGTAACAATGAAGACCCGGTTGATGTTTGGCATGTCCTTGAGGTAACGAACGGAGTCGCGTTCAAAGTAAATTCGTGGTAATTTGATCCATTGCATGTTATTCCGCCTCTTGGCAATTGTCTTGATGTTAAGCAGGTCGTAATCGGTGACGTTGTGAGAAATTGAGTTTTCCCCCCATGAACCGGTCCCCAACGTTAACGATGGCGTCATCCGGTTATAGATGTTCCCAATGCCCCCTAGCCCCGATGGGGAGTTAACGATTACCCGGGACGCCTTCATAGCGACCCCATATTCGCGGGCCAGGTCCATATCAGTCGTTTGAATGGCCGCCGTGTGGCCCAAGCCCCCGTAGTTGAGCAAGGCTTCACACTTGGCAAAGGCATCGTCCTTGCTTTGGGCTTGGTAAACTGACAAGACTGGGCTTAACTTTTCACCGGACAGCAATTCCTTGGGCCCGATTTCTTCTACTTCAACGGCTAAGACTTGCGTGTCGGCTGGAACCTTAATGCCCGCCATTTCGGCAATCTTCATTGCTGACATCCCGGCAATCGGCCCGTTGACGCCCCCGGTCTTTTCATTAAACATCGTCGTCCGCAACTTGGCGTGATCTTGCTTTGGCACGAAGTAAACCCGGTTGGCTTCTAAGCCGGCCTTCACTTCGGCGTAGATTTCCTTATCAATCACGGCACTGTTTTCCGTGGCACAGATCATCCCATTATCAAAGGTCTTGGATAAGACCAGGTCGTTAATGGCCCGGGCGAGGTTGGCACTCTTTTCAATGTAGACGGGCCCATTCCCAGGACCGACCCCTAAGGCTGGCTTCCCCGTGGAGTAAGCCGCCTTAACCATCCCTGGACCCCCAGTTGCCAAGGTGCAGGCAATCCCAGGGTGGTTGATCAAGGCCGTGCTGGTTTCCCGGCTTGGTTCGTCAATCCATTGAATTGCCCCCTCTGGCGCCCCCGCTGCAATCGCTGCATCGCGGACGATCTTAGCCGCATGCCGGGAGCACTCTAAGGCTTGCGGGTGGAAGGAAAAGATGATCGGGTTACGCGTCTTCATCGCAATGATCGCCTTAAACAAAGTCGTCGACGTCGGGTTGGTCACCGGCGTGATCCCTGCTAAGACCCCCAGTGGTTCGGCAACGGTGATCAATTCATCGGCCTTGTTGTCTTCAATCACCCCGACCGTGTGGTGCTTGCGGATGTGGTGCCAGATTTCTTCGGTTGCGAACATATTCTTGATCGCCTTATCTTCGACCACTCCCCGGCCGGTTTCCTTTACGGCTTCAATCGCCAACTCCATGTGCTTGTCTTGCCCAGCTTCGACCATTTGGTGGGTAATGTAGTCAACCGTCTTTTGGTCAAAACCTTGCATGACGTCTAAAGCCGCGTGGGCCTTTTTAACTAAGGCGTCCACCATTGCTTCGGCCCGGGCCTTTGGATCTTGGGTAACTTGAGTTTCATTCTGCTTAGCCATTCTAAACAGTCCTCCTTGAACTCTGATCTGTGCTTGTACTTGATTACGGTTCTTACTTTAACTTACGAATGTGAAAAAGTCAACAAGTCTAATACCTTGAAATATAGGTATTTATCCACTGTTTAAGTTTATAATTGTGAATAATATCCCAATCAAGGGGGGGCGTTTTCCCAACCAAGCGACAATGGAACCGCCTTCAGAGCATGTGAAAGTAAATGCAAACTCGTCCTAAGTGACCCCTAAAAAAATATTGGTCTACTTTGCTCCCTAACCTCAACTAGTGGTTAGAAACTAGGCCAGGCCGGTTGCTGTGCTTAATGAACACTTTTGGATCGCCCCAGCTGGCAAACCAATATGGTATAATTACCTTTCGTGTCAACCAAAACAAAACGTAGTAAATACTAACCGGGGGATCAGCAGCGTCCTCCCATAGAAAGGATTTATCATTGTGACTCAAAAACTCACCTGGAAAGATTATTTGGTGCTAGGTTCCCTCTTTTTTGGGATGCTCTTTGGGGCCGGAAATTTGATTTTCCCGGTCCACCTCGGCCAATTGGCGGGGCAACACTGGCTGGCGGCCGCCGGCGGCTTCTTGCTTTCGGGGGTCTTGTTGCCCCTGATGGCCTTTTTAGCCCTGGGCCTTTCCAAAACCAGCGGCCTGTATGAGCTCACGAAACCCTTGGGCAAATGGGGCGCCTTGCCGCTGATCTTATTGGTACAACTGACGATCGGTCCCCTGCTGGCCACGCCCCGCACGGCGACGGTTTCTTATACGATCGGGATCGCCCCGTTTTTGCCGGCCCACTGGCAAGGCGGCGGATTATTGCTGTATACTGGCCTTTTCTTTGGCTTAACCTACTTGGCGATGGTCCAAGAAAGCAAAATCACCGCTTTGATCGGGAAATACTTAAACCCCTTATTCTTGCTGATTCTAGCCGTAATCTTTGCCCTGGCCTTTAGCCACCCCCTCGGTCAAGCGCACCACCTGGCCGCCCTAGGGAGCTACCGCCCAGCGGCCTTTGCCAATGGCTTTTTGCAGGGCTATAACACGATGGATGCCCTGGCCGGGTTAATCTTTGGGATGACGATCATTACCGCCATCCATGAGTTAGGGGTCACCGATCGGACCGCGGTCTCGTGGGCGACCATCAAAAGTGGGCTGATCGGAATGGGGAGTGTGGCAATTATCTACCTCGGCTTGATTTGGTTGGGTGCTACCAGCCGGGCAAAATTTGCCCTCGGTGCCAACGGCGGCATCACCCTGGCGCAAGTTGCCCACCACTACTTAGGCAGCTTAGGGGACGGGTTGTTGGCGGTCTTAACCATTTTGGCTTGTATCACGACCGCGATGGGGTTAGTGGCCGCCTTTGCCCAAGCCCTCAACCAGCTGTTCCCTCGTATTAGCTACCGGACCTTTTTACGCTTGGCCTGCGGCGGTTCCTTTCTGATCGCTAACCTCGGGTTAGATCTGATCATCGCCTGGTCGGCCCCCATCCTGACCTTCCTGTACCCGCTCGTGATTGCCTTAATTGTCCTGGGAATTTTAACCCCCTGGCTGGGCTTAGATCGGACCAGTTTTCGGTTAACCGTTGGGCTAACGGCTCTCCCGGCCTTTTTAAGCCTCTTTAAGGATCTACCGCCGGTTTTGGCGCACACTGCACCGATTCAAGCGCTGGTCACTGCCGCTAGTCACTGGCTGCCGTGGTACTCACTGGGCTTTGCCTGGCTACCGTTCACCTGCCTAGGGCTCTTGCTCAGCGGCCTCTTAAAATTGCGCCGGGCCTAAAACGCCAACAGGCGGCTTCCTCCCCGAATTAATCAGGGCGGAAGCCGCCTGTTTTTTTACCCCAACGCTGCTTGCTGGGCCTTGGCCAATTCTAAGCGCCGCACTTGCCGGGGCAAGAAGCGCCGAATCTCATCTTCATTGTAACCCACCAATATCCGCTTATCATCCAGGATAATCGGCCGGCGCACCAAGCCGGGGTGCGTTTGAATCAAAGTCGTCAGCTGGCTTAATGATAATTCATCCAGCTCAATGTCCAGGGCTTGGTAAGCCTTGGAACGTTTGGAAATGATATCGTCAATCCCATTTTCGCTCATTTTCAAAATCGACTTAATTTCCGCTAAACTCAACGGTTCGACTGCCAGATTGCGCTCTACAAACGGAATTTGGTGCGCCGTGAGCCACGCCCGCGCTTTACGGGATGAACCGCTGCTCGGCGCTAAAAATAACGTTACTATTTCCTCTTCCCCCTTAGTAAAATTAATTCTGAGTTAACGCGTAAGCTCAAACCCCTGCGCCTTTACAAAGGCGGCGACGGCTGGCCGGCGCAGGGTCGCAAAAAAGTCCCGCTGAGTCGTTGTCCAGTCCGTGTCCTTCGGGTGGCTGGGCCGGTGCAAATAATAGTCACGGACTACTTCATCATAATCCCCTAACTCCGTAAACTGGGCCGCCGGGTAGGTGTCAACGGCGGTAAAGTTAGCCAGCGGTAACCGCGGCTTGACCCCATTTTTCGTCCGGGGAACGCCAATCGTCAACCCAAATAACGGCACCGTATACTTGGGTAAGTGCAACAATTCCGCCACCCGGGCCAAGTCATTGCGCAGGCCACCGATAAAGCAAATCCCCAAGCCCTGCGCTTCTGCGGCGACGGCCATGTTTTCCGCAGCAATCGTGGTATCAACTACGCTGACCAAAAACGATTCCAAATTCGTTACCGGCACCACCGGCTGGCCCGCAGCTTCCAGTAAATGGGCCTGGCGGTACAGATCCGCCACAAAGACGAAAAAGGCCCCACTTTTTTTGACATAGGCCGCACTTTGGGAAATTTCCGCCAATTCATTCCGCAGCGCCGGAGCTTGCACTTCAATAATCGAAGTGGCCTGCACAAAATTAGACGACGAGCCCGCGTGGGCCGCCGTTAATAATTGTTGTTTGATCGCCGCTGACAGCGGAGTCGCTTCAAAATCCCGCACTGAAACGTGCTGGGTCAATAAATCAAATACTTCCATCTTCCTCATCCTCTTTGATCATTCGTGATCGATGCTTTGGGTTAAGTCCAGGTGTTGGTTAACCTCATTGACGACTTCTTCAATCTTGGTTTGCAACGCGGCAACCGACCAATTCCCTAAATACAAGCGGCGCGGAGCGTGGGCCAGTTGGGCCAATTTGACAATCGCTTGGCCGACCAGGACCGGATCGCCGCTTTGGTGGTGATTAAGTTGGCCTAAGCCCGTCATGGTCTGCGCCACAACTTGATACTCGGGCAACGTCTTAGCAGACCGCTTCATCGAACGCCCATCTAAAAAGTCCGTCCGCACCCCGCTCGGGCCGACCGCCGTAACTTGAATCCCAAACGGCGCTACTTCCGCCGCCAACGCCTCACTCATCATGATGACCGCGGCCTTAGTTGCCGAATAAATGGACTGGCTGGGGCCGGCCACCGTTCCAGAAATGGAAGCAATATTAATAATGCGGCCGTGCTGTTGGGCGTGCATGATCGGCAGGACGGCTTGGGTCATTTGCATTAACCCAAAGACGTTAACGTCAAAATTTTGCTTGACTTCGGCCAAGGAAAATTCTTCAAAGGCCCCTAAAATGGCATACCCCGCGTTGTTGGCCAGGACGTCTAAGCGGCCCCACCGCGCCATTACCTTGGCAACCGCCGCTTGAATGCTGGGAGCTTCAAATTACATTTCCAGTGGTAAAAACTGGGCTTGCTGATCCGGGGCGGCCTGGGCTACCTGCGCCGTTAACCGAGCCGCATTCCGCTACGTTGCCGCCACGGCATAGCCGGCCTTTAAAGCTTGAATTACCGTCGCCAGGCCGATCCCCTTTGATGCGCCCGTTACCAACATTACTTTTGGTTCACTCATGCTCCTCCTTTGAGCACGGTTAACCGTTCCAACACGGGGTGGTATTTGGCTAAAATTGGTGCCACCACCCGTTCTGCATTTTGCAAATACTGCCAGCCCGCTGGCGTCAAATGAATCAAGACGCTTCGCTTATCCACGCTGCTGGGCTGCCGTTCAATGACCTCACAGGTCCGTTCAAAGCGGGTCAGCATCCGCGAGGTCGCGCTTTGACTGAGCCCTAATTTGGCACTTAAATCATTGACCCGCAGGGGCTGTCCCTCGGCTTGCGCCAAAAAGTGCAAGACGTAAAATTCATTTAAGCTGATCTGATCGACCAGCGTTTGCAACGCGGCGGTCAGCTCTTGATCAATCTGTTGGGTTAAACTTTGTAATTTTAACCAGTCAGTTAAAGCCCTTGTCATCATAATCCCCCTTAATAAAAAGACGGGTGAGCAAAATGGGTGCCCGGCTTCCCCACCCCGTAGCTGGTCCGCCACAGATGATCGTCATCAGCCAACAAATCTAAGATGGCTTGCACGACGGCTTGGCGGGATACTTCAGCATCGGCAAAGGGTTGCCCGCTCGGCACCAATTCGTACTCGCGATCAATGTCATCGTCAAACAACCAGGTCAGCT
This sequence comes from Limosilactobacillus ingluviei str. Autruche 4, assembly GCF_000312405.1. NCBI lineage: Bacteria > Bacillati > Bacillota > Bacilli > Lactobacillales > Lactobacillaceae > Limosilactobacillus > Limosilactobacillus ingluviei. The sequence continues at coordinate 87,828 of NZ_HE997177.1, forward strand.
TCAACAACAGGTAATTGAGGTCCGAATCCTGCATCAACTTGGCGGAGGCCAATTCTCCCTGCAAATAACTTTGCGGCAGGTTCGCCGCCGTCCAGTCCGCCAAGGCTTGGGGAACTTCATTTTCAATGCCGGCAATCGTAGCGGCGATCACGTGCGGAACGTGAGCGGCTTGCATTGCTTGAAGCAAGCTGGCGGTGTCAGCGGCATCCGACATTGAATTTAAATAGACCAGTCCGTGCCAACCAGTGCGGCTTGTAAGCGGGCTTGGTCTTGAAAATCACCATCCACCAACGTCACCCGGTCATTGGCCGCCCACCTTGCCAGTCGTTGACTTACGTGACGACCGTACAAGACTAAGTTTAAATCCGTTTCAGCCAACAGCCGGACCGTCAGTTGGCGGGCAATTTATCCCGCGGCCCCTAAAATCACCATTTTTTTACTCATCATTGTTTCCTCACTTTTAATTTGTTTGCGCATGCATATAATATACGATTGGCCGCTTGGTAAGCCAGGGCAATTTGCTTGCCCTGTAACATCAGCTTAAACGACAAGTTTGTTTGATCAAGAAGTACAGCGCGTGTTCTTCTGGCATCGCATCCGCATCGTAAACCGCTAAGTATTCCCCCTGGGCAATTTTAAGGGCATCGTTTAAGACCCCGGCCTTCCCGCCGGTCCCCGTTCGTTCAATCACTTGAATCCGGCGCTTGGCATACTCCGGTCGGTCCACCACCTGGTGCATCATCGCAGCCGTCTGATCACTGCAGTTATCAGCATACAGCAGGACTTCCACCTGAGCGGGGGGATAATTTAAGTTCAAAATCGCCTGGGTCGTTTGGGCAATCACCAATTCCTCATTGTGCGCGGGAACGACAATGGTCACCGTCGGATAGGTTGGCAACGGCGTCACGTGCGCCCGCTCGTTAGCGTGTTTTAGCCAAAATTTAGTGGCCCCAAAGAGGTTTATCAACGACGTTAACAGGCCGATCCAAATCGTGACCAAAGTTAACATCAAGACGACTTTAATGACCATCTTTTATCACCCCCGGACTAATTACGGCGCGTTCGACCCAGGTATAGATTATCCAGGCGCACACAAAGAGAATCACAAACGACACAAAGAAGATCCCGGTAATCACCAGGGCCACCCACATAAATCCCGTCATCATTGCTCTGCCTCCAGTAAGTATTCCATCACAATATCCGTTTCCAACTCGCGGACCAAGTGGTGGAGCAAGCGGTGAAAATCATACTTAGCCGCTTAGGCTTGCGTCAAGTGGGCTTGCCTCATTTTAAGGCCAGTTGGCTGAACCGGTGCCAAGGCAGCCAAGTGCTGACGCGTCGTCTGCGTTAATTGGGCCATTTGGTGCTCACTCAAATCATAGGAGTAGATTAAAAAAGTCGCATCGTCAATATAAAAAAACTGTTCAGCTGGCAAACGGTGGGTCCGTAGTTCATGCGCCAGCGCGCGCAAAAAGGCGTCGTGCTCTTCCAAGTGGAACTGCTCGTATTGTTGATGGTGTTCCCAGTGAATAATCGTCACATCCAGGGAACGTAAAAAACGCCCGTTTGCAACAATTCCCGTGACCGCTCGTAAACTGCTTGGGCCAGGGCGGTGGTCCGTAAGGTCACGACTGGATCACGGTGTTGCAGATAACGTTCGATTTCGGCTTGCGTAGCCGCTAACCGGCGGTACTGTAACAAATCCCCCCGAATCACGGCCGCCAGGGAAGCCATTAACGGAAAGGCCGCCAATAGCAGTAACTTAGCGGGGATCGGGATCACTACATAACCAAAAAGCAGAATCGCGGTTCCTAGGGCCGTTAAGCCAATCATCAACCAGGTCAACATCAAGCTGGGAAGCAACAATCCTACCACGGCACCCAGCGCCAGTTGTAAGGCCAGGCCGATTTGTAAATTAGCCTGGTAAGGCTGGGCAACAAAAAACAACCCGACTGGCAGTAGCATGACCGCCAATAAGGCACAATAAATCGGTATTAAATTCCGGCGAAGCACTTAGAGTCCTCCCTCAAAAACGTTTTGTCAATCTTTTTCGTGTAAAGTCAATCAGGTTAATTATACCGGTCCCCTCAGCGAATGTACACGCAAGCCAAATAAAAAAGCGCTGGCTCTGTATAGAACCAGCGTAATTAACAATTTTTTCATTAATCGACTACCGCGGCTACGGCTGCTTGCACCGCCGTGGCTTCGGCTTCAACTAAGGCCGTCTTGCTATCAACCACCTTAATATCCATTTCAATTTCCCGGGTTAAACCAGGGGTATTGACTTTCGGCGCAAAGAAGGCCGAAAATTCTGTCTGCCGTTGCCGGGTATGGAAGAGCCGTGCCGTCACCGTGATAAAGGTGGCAAATTCCATGTCCCCACCAACGGTCGCATCCAACCAGCCCCACTCCTGCCGGAGCCAATCCCAGGCCAGTTGTTGGCCCACTGGGTTGGCCAACACGCCCCGGTACCAAGCCCGCAAGTCCTGCGGCTTGATCGTGGCGGCATCTTCAAAGTGGTCAACCAACTGCTTCAACCAGGTTGGGTTGTCAACCTTGGTCAAAGCCGCCGTCAAATCCTTTTTGTAGGCCGGATCGCTGGTCTGCCGGTAGGCTGCCAACAACGTTTGGAATAAGGCCTCATCACCGAAGTGGCGTAATTCGTTGGTCAAAACCAGCGCCCGGACATCCGCTGGCAATTCCGCGGCCGGGGTCTGCGTAAACAGGGTGTGGGCCGCTGCTACTGCCATAGGGTCTTCCGCATACAGCGCGGCCGCCAAGACCGTCGGCCGCATCAATTCATCGTCAATGCCTTCGCCGGCTTGCTTAACCCACCCTAAGCGAGTGGCTTGCTGCTGGCTCAGCTGACCAAAGTAGCCTTTCAGCACCTTTTCGGCCTCCGTTTGCGGCGTGACAAAGTCCTTTAGGCCGTTGGCAATTTGGTACAGCGCATCAATCACAATCGCGGATTGACTGGCCTTAAACCGGGGCAGCCAGCCGGCCAACTGGGCGTACGAAATTTGCCGGGCTTCCGCCAGTAAGCGCAAGTCTTGCAAGAGTTGCAACTGTGCAATCGCATCCAGTTCAGTCAAATGGTCCAACAAATCCGTCAATAAGGTTTGATCGTACTTGACAATATAGTGGGCCGCATTCCCCACGTTCAAGCGCAATGGGGCTCCCGCCGCTTGTTGCAAACCAGCATAATCGCCTAAATCCAAACTGGCCGTCTCCATCAACTGCGGGGCGGTAAAGTTCGCGTTTAATGGTAATGGCCACCGTCGGCCTTGCTCGTTGCCATCCCCAATAAAGAATTGTTGCTGGCTGAGTTGCAAGTGCCCGTCAACGACCTTGGCTTCAACCACGGGATACCCCGGCTGCTCGAGCCAAGCATGCATAATCGCCCCGATATCCAATCCCGCCGCTTCGCCAAGCGCTTGCCATAAGTCTTGGCCCTTGGCGTTGCCATACTGGTGAGTCGCAAAGTAATTCTTTAAACCGGTCCGTAAAGCTTGATCGCCAATTAAAGCCCGCACCATCACTAACAAGCGACTCCCCTTGGCGTACACAATTGCGCCGTCAAAGATGGCATCAATTTCGCGCGGGTCTTCCACCGCCACGTGGACTGATTGTACCCCATCCGTGGCATCCCGTTGTAAGGCCATCGGGGCTTCTGACGTTTGGAACATTTCCCAAACGTGCCAGGTTGGTTCCAAGGCATCCAAGGCGACGTATTCCATCATGTTGGCAAAGGATTCGTTCAACCACAAGTCATCCCACCAGTTCATGGTGACCAAATCACCAAACCATTGGTGGGCCAGTTCGTGGGTAATCACCGTTGCCACCACCCGCTTGGTCTCCAAGGCGGTGTTATCAGGATCAACTAACAGGTAGGCTTCCCGGTAGGTCACTAAGCCCCAGTTTTCCATCGCCCCGGCCGAAAAGTCTGGCAAGGCCAACTGCCAGGAATGTGGCAATGGGTACGGCGTTTGGTAAAAGTCTTCGTAAAATTCAATTGCCCGCTTGGCAATGTCTAAGGCAAAGGTCAGTTCCTTGGCCTGGTGGGCTTGGGTTGCAAAGACGCCGACTTGTACCCCGCTCTTGGTGGTCGTAACCTGCTTTTGCATTTCCCCAAAGGCAAAAGCCACCAGATACGTTGACATCTTGACCGTCGGTTGAAAGTAGTGCACGCCCGCGGTTTCGTGATCTTCCGGCATATTGGCAATGATCGTTTCACCCGGCTGTTCATCATACTTAATCGCCAGCGCAAAGGTGGCCTTGGCAGCTGGTTCGTCCACACACGGGAAGGCTTGCCGGGCAAAGGTGGTTTCAAATTGGGTCCCGATTAATTGCTTTTCTTGCCCGCCGACTTGGTAATACGAAGGATAAATCCCCATCATCGTGTCGGTCAAACGCGTATTGTAATCGATCACCACGGTAACCGCCCCCGGCGTCGGTAAATCAATTTCTAACGTTTCTTTTTCGGCATCGAGGTCAAACGGTACCGCCACTCCATCGACGCTCACCGCCGTCACGTTTAAAAATTTTTGGTTCAGCGCAATGTGCGCTGCCTTAGCTTCCCCAGTGACGGTGGTCCGACCTTGAATCGACTTGGTCGCCCGGTTAATGTCTAAATATAAATCGTAATGGGCCGGTACGAACCGGTCTAACAAGCGTTGCTTGGTCATTTCCTTGCTTCCTTTCTACTTTGCCGTTGGTTCAAGCTTGATTTGGCGGGCCAAGAAGTCCGCCACGGTTTGATAAACGGCGGGACTCCAAAAGTCCTTTTCGTGATCCGCGCCCTTGACCCGGACCGCTTCCACCGCTACCCCGGCAGCAGCCAAGGCCGTCGCCATGTCTTCCATTTCATGATATGGCACAACCTGGTCGGCATCCCCATGTAACAATAAAAAGGCTGGGTAGGTTTGCCCAGGTTGGATCCGGTACAACGGACTCATTTCCTTCATTTTGGCTGGCCACTGAGCTGGGTCTTGCCCGAATAGGCAGATTTTCAACAAATCAGAACCTGGCACATGCTGCGTATAAGCAAAGGTATCCGCCACATCCGTAGGAGCAAAGCAAGCCACCACTGCATTTACCTGATCCGACTGGTCCGGATAATCAGCGGTCCGGTAAGCCGGATCATTGGCAGTCAACGCCGCGAGCAAGGCTGCATTGCCACCGGATGACGTCCCCCACAAGACGACTTGGTGCGGGTCGATTGCATACTGCGCCGCATGCGCCCGCAAGTAGCGGATCGCCGTCTTGACATCTTGCAAAAAGGCCGGGAAGGGATGGCCCTCAATCGCGTTGCGGTGTTGAACCGTGGCAACGACAAAGCCCTGATGCACATATTGCACCAGTTGGGGGATTTCTTCCCCCAAGGTCGGTCGTTGCCAGGAGCTGCCCTGCACAAAGACCAACAGGGGCCGGGGCGCTAATTCAGCGACCCGATGCCGTTGCAGCCACGGGACCAATAAAGATAGGTGCAAAGCTTCCCCATCAGCCGCTGCGTAAGTTACGTTTTCAATCAACCGGACTTGGCCGGCCAAGGTTGGATTGTTGGTAAGTTCTTTAATTTGCATTCCGCACCTCTTTAACTTGGTTGATTAATAATTTCTTTGGTTTGAATTTGCAAACGGGTATCAAGTTGGTAGACGATCGGCTCAGCATTAGGGACCTCAACACGATCAATTTCTGCATCACCGATCCCTTCCAGGTATTTGATCAAGGCCCGCAACGAGCTGCCGTGCGCAACCACCAGCTGATCTTGGCCCGCTAACAGCCGGGGCGCAATCTGATCCTGCCAATACGGGACCAGACGCCGTTCGGTCATCGCCAGGCTTTCGGCCCGTGGAATGGCCACCCCCAAGCGATCATACCGCGCTTCGTGCTGGGCGCGTGGCAACTGGGGTGGCACCGCCGTATACCCCCGGCGCCAAGCTTGCAGTTGGGCCGCCCCGACCTTAGCCTTCACCGCCGCCTTATTCTGCCCACTTAGAGCCCCATAGTGGCGTTCATTTAACCGCCAGGTTTTAAACATGGGAACATATAACTGATCCTGGGCCGCCAAAATCAAATTGGCGGTCTTGATCGCCCGTTGCATGTACGAAGTGTGCACCGCTCCATACTGGTAATCTCGTTGGGCCAACAGCCGACCGACCGCTTGAGCCTGGGCAATCCCGTGGGGTGTCAAGGGCGAATCCGTCCACCCCGTAAAAATATTGGCTAGGTTCGCCTGGCTTTGACCATGGCGAACAATGACTAATCTTGCCATACTTCACCCCCTCTTTTCCTCGTTCTTATCTTATCACGAATCTGCCCGCTGCCGGGTGAATTGTGGCGCTGATTTCCCTACTTTACTAAAGTTTGGACTACCACCATCAAAATTGGAATTACGATCACCGACAAAACGGTCGTTTCCGTCACCATAATCGCCGCGTAATCAGCATCGGCGTGATAAAGCTTTGAAACGACCGGCGCATTGGTCATCACCGGCATGGCCGCTTGAATAATAAAGACTTGTTTCATCAACGTCGGCATGTCCGTTGGCAAAACCAACAGGGCCATCAAAGCCGGTGCAATCAGAAAGCGGCCGAGTAAAATCCCCCAGGCATCGCGATTAAAGCGGACCCGGGCCAGGCCGGCATTAGAAATGGCAATCCCAATAAACAGCATGGACAGCGGGATCGTTAAGCCCCCCAAATAATTGCACGTCGACAAAATAAAGCGGGGCAACTTAACGTGGGCAACGACTAAAATTACCGCCACAATAAACCCCAACAGCGGCGGAGAAAACAACTTGCCCAACGCCTGTTTGACATCCAATTTGGCTGCGCCAGTGCCATCCTTTTGAATCAGCCACACCCCCAGGGTCCAAAAAAAGGTCGTGTTGGCCATGTAATATACCAAAACATACGGAATAGACGGGCTGCCAAAGAGGGCTAGATTAATCGGCAACCCAATAAAGACCGTATTGGAATTAAAAAACATCGATGAAAACAAGCCCAAGTGATCGCGCTTAATCGCTAAGGCTTTGGCCACCGCTAATGACAGGGCAAACAAAATCAACATCGAAATCACCGGATACCGCAAATCCGGCAGCAGAACATGGAGTTGATCGGCGGAAAATTCCTTGGTAATCGTTGAAATCATGTAGGCTGGCAAAGCCACTTGGGTCACGAGCCGCGAAATCACCCGGCCCGAAGCGGGGGTAAACCAGCCTCGTTCATTCAGGATAAAACCAATGACCACCATCGCCAAAATTACGCCGACCCCCGAAAGCGCCGCTAAAAAGACCGCAAACATTCAATTTTCCTCTCTTACGTGTAGTTTTTGTCGAAGCGAAACTCGCCTTAAGTAACCCTATTATTGTATGCCGGATTCAAAGGGATGACCAGCTTAAATGAGAGAAAAATTAGAAAAGGAGCTGGCAAAACGCACCAGCTCCTCTAGAGTCATTTAATATTTATCTGGAGCCGGCACCGACGTGATCAAGGTCAGTTGCCCACGGAAGGTCCAGTCCGTGACCGGGTGCGGCAAGATAAAGTGCTGCCCCTTAGCGAGGGGATAAGTTTGGCCCGCCACCACCAATTCACCATGCCCCGCAATTACCGAGGCCAAAACAAAGGCTTGCGAGCCCATTTGTTGCGGCAACTCCCCGTTGACGACCACCTTTTGGACCGTAAAGTATGGTGACGTCGGTGGCGCCACCAAGGTGGTCACCGTTGAGGTGCCCACGGTTTGCGTGGTTTGGTGCAATTGGGGAGCAACAAAGGGAACCGTAATGACTGCCTTAGCGGGCGCTAAATGGAGCTCTCGCAACTTGCCATCCGGGCCCTTGCGATCATAATCATATAAGCGATAGGTCACGTCAGAACTCTGCTGGGTCTCGAGCACTTCAATCCCTTCGGTCAAGGCGTGGATCGTCCCGCTGGGCACGTAGACAAAGTCCCCCGTCTTGACTGGCAGTTTCCCTAATAATTGGTCCCACTGGCCGGCATCGATCAACTCGGCCAATTCAGCCCGGCTCTTCGCCTGGTGGCCATAAATCAAGTAGGCGTTCGGCTGGGCCTTTAGGACGTACCAACATTCCGTCTTGCCCAGTTCACCTTCATGCGTGCGAGCATATTCATCGCCAGGGTGAACTTGGACGGACAGCTTGGCATTGGCGTCTAAAATCTTGGTTAATAACGGGAAGCGATCACCCTGAGGGTAATTAAAGAGCGCCGGTTGACTTTGGTAAAGGGTGGCCAAATCTTGCCCGGCAAACTCACCATTCGCGACGATACTGACCCCATGGGGGTGCCCAGAAATTGCCCAACATTCGCCGATCGGCCCGGCGGGAATTTGGTAACCAAAGTCACTGGCTAAGCGGCGCCCGCCCCAGATTTTTTCATGGAAGACGGGCTTTAAAAACAGTGGTGCTTGCGTCATACTACTCATTTCCTTTGTTAGTGTGTTTGAACGTTTCCTTGCAACCCTGGATCAATCACGAAGCTGACCTTATGATCGACGGTGCCATCAATGTGATAAGCCGGTTCCACATCTGCTCCCCAGCTATCGATCCCCCCAACACCACGGACCGCCCCCGCAATTACCAGTACGGTCCGCCGGGCTGGCGGCAATTCCTCTTGGTGGGTGGCATTTTCTAATTCTTCACTGGTGTATGGCAAGGCACTAAAGGCAAAATCGCCGTTTGCAGCCTTAAAAGTCAAGCTAAAGGGTTGATCATCATGATCGGCGTTGTTCAACGTCGTCTGCCGGGTGATTTTTACCCACTTGGTAGCCATGTGCATCCCATTTTCCTGGGGTACCAAATACTTAGTCACCGGTAACCCTTGAATTTCGTAGGTTCCCGGCCGCCCGCCGGCCATCCGGTCCGGATAAGTTTCGCCCGACAGACCTTCATATTCATAGCCGGCGGCCATCGTTGGCATGATCAAGCGCATCCCAAAGACTGGCAGCTCTGGCAAGCCGGCTTGGCCGTGGTACTTGGCGGTCACCTTCAGCGTCCCATCAGCCTTGACCTTATAGGTCACCTTCACCGTCGTCGCGGGAACCGTCAACGTTTGGTAGGTAAAAGTAATTTTAACTTTTTCAGCTTCTTCATGGTTGGTAAATTCATTCGTGGCTGGCGCGACCGGCACTTGCTTGAATTTGCGCTCATCGACTTTTAAGCTGATTGCTTGGCACGGTAAGGCATAATCCGCGGCTAACCACTGGGCTGCTTTCACATTAAAGCCATTGCCCCGGTCATTATCGGTCGTTGCCCGCCAAAAGGTCGGCTTGGGCTCCCGGTAGAGCCATTCTTTACCTTTGATCTTTAGAGATTCCAACCCACCGCGTTCGTATGAAAAGAGGTAGGCGAAATCGGGTCCCTGCAGGCCGAGGGTACCGTCGCCATAAATCACGTGGAGCTTATTTTGGTAATCCATAGTAGTACTTAACCTCCTGCATTACTGGCTTTGGGGTTCGGTCGGCAAACATAATGCCGTCCCCCGAGAATTCATAATCAGCGTGACGATCATCAAAGTCCCCACCGTAGCGCATTACTTCTTGGCCGGTTACCGGATCGGTCACTAAGAGGGCTTGATCAATAAAGTCCCAGATGAAACCGCCGGCGTATTGCGGGTATTTTTGCATCAAGCGAATGTACGAACCCATCCCCCCAACGGAATTCCCCATCGAGTGCATGTATTCGCATTCCAAGAACGGTTTATCCGCGGTTTGCAGGTATTCTTCAACCCCGGCCGGCGGCAAATACATCCAACTTTCGACGTCGGAGATTCGGTCACGGTAGGCCGGATTGCGGATTACCCCTTCATAGTGGGTCAAGCGGCTGCTGTCGTGGTCATGATAGTACTGATCCATCGCTGCGATGTCATCACCAGCATACGATTCATTCCCCAACGACCAGAACAGGATCGCCGGGTGGTTCTTAAAGGTTTCAAAATTCGTCCGCGCCCGATCCAAGACCGCTGGCAGCCACAATTCAACGGAGCCTGGCACGTTATAAGACGGTTCAACCGCCCCACTCTTTTGCCAGGTCCCGTGGGTTTCCAAGTTGTTTTCGGCCATCATGTAAATCCCGTTTTGATCACACAATTGATACCATTCCAAACGATCAGGGTAGTGGCAGGTCCGCACGGCATTAATGTTGTTTTCCTTAAAGGTGGCGATATCCTGGTGCATATCGGCCAGCGTAATCGTCCGCCCCGTCTTCGCGTTCCACTCGTGGCGGTTAACCCCATTAATAATCAGGCGGTGGTTATTAAGCATAATGACGTGATCGGCATTGATTTCAATCCGCCGGAAGCCAAAGTCATATGGCACGACTTCCAAGAGGGCCCCCGCGGCGGAATAAACCTTAATTACCAAGTGGTAGAGGTACGGATCATCCGTATCCCACAGGTGGACCTGTTCAAAGGTTACTGGCACTAATTCCACCGTTGCCGCGCTGGTCAAGCGCTGGTGCAGCAACGACGTCTGGCTCGCGTCTTGAACATCGACGGTTAAATAACCCGCTTCCTTGGCCGTCAGCTTTAACTTCAACGCCAACTGGCCACTGGTAAAGTCATCGTTGACGGTTGGCAAGATGTGCAAGTCTTCAACGTGGATCGCCGGTTGGGCCAGCAGGGAAACGCTGCGGAACAGCCCCGAAAAACGGAACATATCTTGGTCTTCTAACCATGACGCCGAGGAATGCTTGAAGACTTCCACAACTAAGACATTGCCCGTCGGCTGTAAATAAGGCGTCAGATCAAATTCGCTCGGGGTAAAGCTGTCTTCGGCATACCCAACGAAGTGCCCATTCAGCCAAACGTACAAGGCGCGTTCAGCCCCTTCAAAGCGGATCCGGACATCCTTCCCTTGCAAACCGGCAGCTAAGTCAAAGGTCCGCCGGTAAATCCCCACGGAATTGTCGGCCGCCGTGGAAAAGTCGTCCAGGGCTTGCGGATTATCGCCGGTCCCAGCGGGCCGCCGGTAAATTTGGCCTTCCCAAGGATACCAAGTATTAATATAGTGAATCTGGGCATAATCACTCAATTCAATTTCGCTGGGCACGGTAATTTCATCGAAGGGACCTTCAAAGGCTGGCGCCCAAAAGTTGGCGGGCCGCTCGTTCGGCGTCGCCGCAAAAATAAACTGCCACTTGCCATCTAATGACTGCACCAAACTGCTAGCAGCCCCCGCCGCTTCTGCTTCACTGGCAAAGGCTTGGTGGTCACTGTGCGCGGGGATTTGATTAACCCGAAAGACGGTCGGATCATCCAACCATTTTAATTCTGCCTCCATCAACAAAAAACCTCCTCATCCTAGCGCGGCCAGCCTAAAGCCCTTTCGCTTAGGCCACCTGGCGACCTAGTGGTGACATCTCTTACACTTAGTTTTTTACTAAATGTTTACCACTCTAGTATAGCGCTTTCATTTTAGGATGATAAGGGTTGACTTTAACAAATTAAGGAAACCTTCATGATTTAACCAACAAAAAAACTCCCACAACGATCAAATCGTCATGAGAGCTTAGTAGTGCGGCAAAGAGGACTCGAACCTCCACGGTCTAAAACGACCACAAGATCCTTAATCTTGCGCGTCTGCCAGTTCCGCCACTGCCGCGTCAACAGATAATATATTATCAAATAACTTAGCTGTTGGCAAGGCTTACCGTGAAGTTTTTTCTATTTTCTTAAGAATCAGCCGCCCCCGGCACCGGCCACAACGGTAACGGGCCAAATTTACCCGCCGCTTGCGCCAATATCTAATCCCGCAGGCTTGGCATTGGTAACAGTAGCGCTGCTGCGCTTGAACCCGGCGTCGCTGGCTGGTGCGTGGGGCATACCGGGCCCCACCAACCGCCGCCAAGAGTTGCTTAAAATCCTGGTCCCGGTGTTGATAGCCGCGCCCGGTCAGGTGTAAATGGTAGTGACACAGCTCGTGCAGCACCACCCGTTTTAGATTGGCCAGATCAAATTCTTCCAACATCAAGGGATTAATATCAATGTGGTGGTCACTTAAGTGGTAGCGCCCCCCGGTTGTCTTCAGGCGTCGGTTGAAATAAATCTGGTGGCGAAACGGGCGCTGAAAGGCCGCTAACGACCAGGCCTGGGTGTAGGCCAAGAGCTCTTGATCAGTCATTCGGGGCCAGCATGGTCAGTTGAATCCGTTCCCGCTTCAAGTCAACGGATTGGACCCAGACCGTGACAATATCACCAACGGCTACCACCTGCCGCGGATCATTGACAAATTGCTTCGTTAAGCGCGAAATGTGGACTAACCCATCGTGTTTTACCCCAATGTCCACAAAGGCGCCAAAGTCCACCACATTGCGGACCGTTCCTTGCAGCTGCATCCCCGGTTTCAGATCCGCCAATGTCAAAACGTCTTGTCGCAACAATGGTGCCGGCATCGTATCCCGCAGGTCCCGGCCGGGCTTCATCAAGTCATCAATCACGTCTTTGACGGTGACCTCCCCAATGGCCTCGCTAGTAAACTGAGTAATTGGCAAGGCCTGCAAACGCTGATTGGCCGCTGCACTCCCCAGTTGCGCAGGACTGACGTTGGCCGCCGCTAATACCTGGCGGGCCAAAGGATAGCTTTCCGGGTGCACATCGGTATTATCCAGGGGGTTGGCCCCATCAGTAATCCGCAAGAAGCCAGCGGCCTGTTCAAAGGCTTTCGGCCCCAAGCGGCTGACCTTCAGTAATTGTTGCCGGTCCGTGTAAGCCCCATTTTGTTCCCGGTAATTGACGATATTTTTGGCAATCGCAGCGGACAGGCCGGAAATATGGGTCAATAATTGAGCACTGGCCGTATTCAGGTTCACGCCCACCTGATTAACCGCCCGCTCAATCACCGCCGCCAACTCGGCCTTAAGTTCACCGGTCGGTAAATCGTGCTGGTATTGTCCCACGCCAATTGCTTGGGGATCAATTTTCACCAGTTCGGCCAACGGATCTTGTAAGCGGCGCCCGATACTGATGGCACTACGCTTTTCGACCGTCAACGCTGGGAACTCGTCGCGGGCCGCTTGGCTGGCCGAATAAACGGACGCGCCGGCTTCATTGACAATCACATAGTAAACGGGCCGTGACAGTTGCTTTAACTCCGCCGCAACAAATTGCTCGGACTCCCGGCTGGCCGTCCCGTTCCCGATCGCCACCATTTCCACTTGGTATTTTTCGATTAAGTCCCGCAGTTGCTGCCCCGCTTGCGCCCGCTTGGCCGCCGGCGCTGGGGCATGGGGATAGATCACGGCAGTTTCCAACAGCTTCCCGTTTTGATCCAAGACCGCCAACTTACATCCGGTCCGGTAGGCCGGGTCAAAGCCTAAGACGACCTTGCCCTTGAGTGGGGCTTGCATCAACAAGTGGTAGAGGTTTTCACCAAACACCGTAATCGCCTGTTTGTTGGCTTGGTCCGTCAATTGCCGCCGAATTTCGCGCTCAGTCGCCGGCAACAAGAATCGCCGGTAGGCATCTAAGGCCGCTTGCTTCACCAAGGCGGCGGCCGGACTGGCTTCGTGACTGCCGATCAAGCGAAAATTCAGGTAGTTTTGGACCGTTGCTTCGTCCAGGATCAGCTTCACACGCAAGACTTTCTCACTTTCCCCCCGGTTGATCGCTAAGGTCCGGTAAGAAGTCATCTCTTGGACTGGTGCGCTAAAATCATAGTATTGTTGGTAAACCCCGCGCTCATCCAGCGTCGCGCCATCCTTTTTTACCGCGGTTTCAATTTGCCCATGCTGCTGGGCAAAATTCCGCAGCCAGGCCCGGACCGAGCTCATTTCACTGATCGCTTCCGCCAGGATCTCATGGGCCCCCGCCAAAGCTTGGTCGACATCAGCCACTTCTCCCTGGACGTATTTGGCGGCTTCCTGAGCTGGTGCAGTGGCCGAATAAGTCAGCAGCCAATTGGCCAGCGGCTGGAGCCCTTGTTGTTTGGCCACCTGTGCCTTGGTTTGCCGTTTTTGTTTGTACGGTAAGTACAGGTCTTCCACCGTAGCCAGGTCCGGCGCGGCTTGCACCTGCGCCGTCAACTTTGGCGTCAGTTGGCCAGCTTCTTCAATTGCCTTGAGCACCGTTTGCTTGCGGGCCCACAGCTCACTGGCCTTGTGGTAACTGGTTTGAATTTCTTGCAGGGCAACTTCATCCAAGGTCCCGGTCTTTTCCTTACGGTACCGGGCAATAAATGGAATCGTATTGCCTTCATCCATTAACTGCAAAGCCGCTTCGACCTGCCAGCTTTGGTAAGCTGGTAAGGCCGAAGCGACTTGCTTAACAAGTTGGTTCTCCATGCTTCACCTCTTAATCTACTGGCGCCACCACGTGTCTTGGGGGGCCACGGGCAAGTGGCGCTTATGGCCCGTCTTTTGATACCAAGCTTCGATTTTGGCTGCTGCGGCCGCGGCCACGGGCTGGCCTTCCAGATAATCATCAATTTGTTGGTAAGTAACCCCCAAAGCCTGTTCATCTGGCAAGGCTGGTCGCTCTTCTTCCAGATCCGCCGTCGGGGTCTTTTCATATAGGTGCGCCGGGGCGTTTAGGGCGACTAGTAAGGCGCGCCCTTGCCGTTTGGTCAGACCCGTCAAAGGCGTTAGGTCGGCCCCACCATCCCCAAACTTGGTGTAAAAGCCCGTTACAGCTTCGGCAGCGTGATCCGTGCCAATCACCGCGCCCCGGTGGGCCCCCGCAATCGCGTATTGGGCGATCATCCGCTGGCGGGCCTTGATGTTGCCCTTATTAAAGTCCGAGATGGTCTCCCCGGCCGCTTCCAGACTGGCCAACATGGCGTCGGTGGCTGGCTTGATATTTACCCGCACGGTTTGATCGGGGTGAATAAAGTCATTGATTGCACTCATCGCATCAGCTTCATCAGCTTGTTCGCCATAAGGCAAGCGCACGGCAATGAATTGGTAAGCTGGATCCTTGGTTGCGGCTCGCAAGCCTTCTACCGCCAGTTGCGCTAAGCGCCCCGCCAAGGATGAATCTTGTCCCCCAGAAATGCCCAACACTAAGGTTTTCATTCCCGTTTGACGTAAGTAGTCTTGGATAAATTGCACCCGGCGCTTGATTTCTGCGGTCGGATCAATCTTAGCCTGTACCTCGAGGGCCGCGATAATTTCGGTTTGTTTAGTCATCTTGTTCTTCCCCTAATGCTTGCACGTAATCATGAATTTGGGCAATCAATGCCATCTTATTGTCATAGCACTTTTGCGACAGGTCAACTGGGTAAACTTCAGGATTAAGATCCCGCTTATATTCATCCCACAGGCGGTTTAAGCGCTCTTGATGCGAATGTTTGATTTCATCCAAGCTTGGTTCATCATAGACCAATTCCCCATCCACAAAGATATCTTGCAAGAGCGGCCGGGCCACAAAGTCCTTCACCGTCTTGTGCAAGAAGGTAAATTGTGGGTCAAACATGTACAAAGAGTCTAATTGCCGCGGATCTTCGTCCGCGAGGGTCACGTAATCCCCTTCGCTCTTGCCGTCGGCCCGGTCGGTAATCCGCCAAACCTGGTGCTTCCCTGGCGTTGATACCTTAGTGACGTTGTTGGAGAGCTTCATCGTGTCGACCATTTCGCCCTGGTCATTTTCAACCGAAACTAACTTGTACACGGCGCCCAAAGTTGGTTGATCATAAGAAGTAATCAGCTTGGTGCCCACCCCCCAGGCATCAATCTTAGCGCCTTGCATCTTGAGGTTTTGAATTGTCTTTTCATCCAAATCATTGGAAGCGAAGATTTTGGCCTCCGGGAAGCCCGCTTCATCCAGCATTTTCCGCACTTGCTTAGACAGATAGGCCATATCCCCACTGTCAATCCGCACCCCTTGGAAGTTGATC
This sequence comes from Limosilactobacillus ingluviei str. Autruche 4, assembly GCF_000312405.1. Taxonomy (NCBI): domain Bacteria; kingdom Bacillati; phylum Bacillota; class Bacilli; order Lactobacillales; family Lactobacillaceae; genus Limosilactobacillus; species Limosilactobacillus ingluviei. The sequence goes on from NZ_HE997177.1 coordinate 103,671, forward strand.
CGGTCCCCAAATTCCTTCGCGACCCGAATTGCCGTTGGCACCCCACTCTTTAAGGTATCGAAGGTATCAACCAAAAAGACACAATCGTGATGAGTTTGGGCATAGGCCTTAAAGGCCGTATATTCATCACGGTAAGTTTGTACCAACGCGTGGGCATGGGTCCCAGAAATCGGAATCCCGAACAGCTTGCCGGCCCGCACGTTGCTAGTGGCATCAAACCCACCAATGTAGGCCGCCCGGGTCCCCCACAACGCGGCATCAAATTCCTGGGCGCGCCGGGTCCCAAATTCCATCAGCAGTTGATCACCCACCACGGACTTAACCCGGGAAGCCTTGGTGGCAATCATAATTTGGAAGTTAATCACGTTTAACAGGGCCGTTTCGACCAGGGACGTTTCCAGCAAATTCCCTTCTACTTGTAAGATTGGTTCGTGATTAAAGACCAATTCCCCTTCCACAACGCTCCGGAGCGTCCCTTGGAACTTAAAGTCCGCCAGATAATCCAAAAAGGCCGGATCAAACATGCCCGTGGACCGTAAGTATTCAATATCGGTGGCCGTAAAACGCAAATTTTTCAAGTACTCAATAATCCGGCTCAGACCCGCAAAAACGGCATAACCGTTTTTAAAGGGCATCTTCCGAAAGAACGCTTCAAAGACCGCCTTCCGATCACCAATTCCTTGCTTCCAGTAGGTTTGCATCATCGTTAATTCATAAGCATCCGTATGCAAAATTAAGCTATCGTCGGGGTATAAGTATTCCATGATTTTCTCCTAATCTCAATTCTTGGTTGAAGGCCCTGATAACCTTCGTCAGTCATTTCCCGCTACTTTTCCAACACAAATTCAAACCGGTTGCCAACATATTGCGAGTGGACGTATTCAAACGGCCGGCCATCCTGCAAATACGACACTTGATTCATCCGCAATAACGCATCCCCCCGGCGAATTCCGAGGTATTCGGCAATCCGTTCAGTGGCACTTACCGCTGAAACGGCTTGGGTTGCATGCCCCGGGTAAAGGTTGGCCTTATCCGCCAAAGTCTTGAAAAAGGAGGTCGTAATCTCTTCTTTACTGAACCCTTCGACTAACGACGCTGGAATCGTCGCGGCTTCGTAGCAAATCGGGATTTGATTGCCATAGCGGATCCGTTCCATCCGCAAGACCCGTTCCCCAGGTTGTAAATGCAGGGTTTCGGCCTCATTTTGTGATGGAAAGGTCAAATGATACGAAATCGTCTTGCTCGATGGTTCCTTGCCCAGGGCTTGCATCAATTCCGTAAAACTGGTAACCCCCGCCATTTTCTCTTGGACCTTGCGATTGGCAACGTACGTCCCGGCGCCCACGCGGCGCTCTAAGATCCCATCGTCGACTAAGGTTTGAATCGCTTGGCGCAAGGTCATCCGACTCACCCCAAATTCCGCGGCTAATTCCCGTTCCGCCGGAATTTTTTCACCGATTTGCCATTTCCCGGCTTCAATATTTTCGCGTAATTCATTATGAATTTGAATGTAGACTGGTGATCCCATGCGTCATTGCTCCTCTCCTTATAAATGTCGGTTGGATGTTTATCCTCTATTTTAACACTTGCCAAATTGGGCTACCAATTTTTTTAGTGCCCATTGGCATTTTTGGCCTCGTTGGGAACGGAATGGTCCAAATTAAAAACAGGATCAAGCGAATTTTTCTTCCCTTGATCCTGTTTAGCCCCGTTAGTCCTGACCTAACTTTTGGCGTTTAGCTAATTCAATCGTCCGGTCAATGATCGTCGATTGCGAATCCACAACCGGAAATTCCGTTTCGGGATCCATTTCTTCAGCATACGATAACTCCGTACAGCCCAAAATCACCACGTCGGCGCCTTGCTCTTCAATCATCGCTTGCACCAACCGGTGATACTTCGCCCCGTCCGAGTGGCCCGCTTGCTTGATGTCATCGTAGATCAACGA
>NZ_HE997177.1:105690-107294 GCF_000312405.1 Limosilactobacillus ingluviei str. Autruche 4
TTCAGTCGCCGCTAGCAATTCCGGCGTCGGTTTGACAATCTCATAGCCGGCCTTGGTCAAATACCCATCATACAAGCCCGATTGAATCGTTCCCGGTGTGGCCAAGAGGCCGACCCGCTTCGCTTGCGGCGTAACCTGCTTGATTTCTTTGACCGTCTCTTCAATCATGTTCAAAATTGGAATTGACGTGGCAGCTTGCAATTCATCATAAAAGTAGTGGGCCGTATTGCAAATCAACACAAAAAAGTCTGGCTTCAACAGACTTTGCTGCCGAATATCTTCCAATAAGGCTGGCCGCGGATCTTCTTTTCTGTGATCCAAAATCCAACTGGTCCGATCCGGCACCGTCGCGTGGTTGACCACGATGTAATCGTAGTAATCTTGATCCGCATGCGTCGGGGTCCGTTGATCCAATAAGCGCACGTAGGATTCCGTGGCCAAGGTTCCCATCCCGCCTAACACTGTAAAGAAATGCTTCATTTTCATTACCTCATTCCCCTGCAAGAGCCACTCGGCCCCGCAATTTACTTGTTAATTTTAACACATTTTACTTGTGGCTGGAAAAAGCCACCGGATCAAAGGCCGCAACCTGGCGCAGCCAAGCCGCTGTCCCCGCATCCGCCGCCGGTGCGGCTACAAAGGGAAAGGGCCCCAATAACGCTTGCACGGCGGCCCAATTTAAGTGCTCCGCCCGCCAAAACTGCTGTTGCAATTGCCGGGCCAAGGCTTCGGTTTGTTCCGTTTGCTGGGCCTGCAACAGGGTCAACGCTGCCGCTTGCCGGCTGAGCTGCGCCGCGATTAATTGATCAACTTCCGCTGCACTAGGGAGCTTTGCCAACCCGACCCGCTGCTTGAGGGGCACCGCCGGGACTTCACGGTGCAAAAAAGCTGCTAAAACGGGCCACGCCAAACTGACTTGCGCCCAAAACTGCCAGGGTACCCGCCCCTGGGCCGTCTGCAGCAAGGCCGTCAGTGCCGCTTGGCCATCGCCCGTCGCTAATAGTGGCTGCGCCAACTCTTGCAAACACCGTTGGGCACTTTCTTGTAATTCTTGGGGGAGGTGCCGTTTCGCAGTCAGGGCAAACCGGGCCACTAAAAAATCTGGCCCCTGCCCATCCGCAATCGTTCGCTGTTGGCGGTGGACCCGCCCTTTTAACGTCCGGTGATGACTTGCCCGGGCTACGCGGGCAAACTGACCTTGTTTTGGCATGGTGAAGCTTCCTTTCTTGAACGTAAATAAACAAAAAAGCCGCCACCACCGTGACGACTTTGTCAGTTGGGCTAGCTGGATTCGAACCAGCGCATGACGGTACCAAAAACCGTTGCCTTACCGCTTGGCCATAGCCCAATAATTAAAATGGAGGAGAGTGGATTCGAACCACCGAACCCGAAGGAACGGTTTTACAGACCGTCGCGTTTAACCAGACTTCGCTACTCCTCCGTAAGGTTAATCGTTTCATCTGAACAATCAACGTATATTATAATACACAATCCCCCACCCGATTGCAAGGCTTAATTTAATTTTTTTGGTTCTACAATATTTGGTACTGATAGGAGTAAAATCCTGTTAGTACCATTTTTGTTAATTACGGTTTTGTATGTAC
>NZ_HE997177.1:108165-111053 GCF_000312405.1 Limosilactobacillus ingluviei str. Autruche 4
CCTATCAGTACCAAATATTGTAGAACCAAGTAGTCCACAGCTTCTTTTACGAGTTGGTCTAGCTCTGTCAAATTTTTAGGGCGATCATGATTTTGGAGCCAGATCAATTTGAAATCATTCCACCATCGTTCCATCGGTGAATTCTCCCAAGGATGGCCTGGATGCGACATACTATGCCTACAATTTTTGCCAGTCAAGTAATCGTTAAACATACCCGAACAGTAGGCTGAACCACGATCGGTATGAACCATAGGGTGGGCATCGGGTTCGACCTTAAAAGCACGATTAAAGGTCTCGACTACTGCTTCCGATGTTTCCGTATCTGAAATGTTGTAGCTCAACGCATAACGACCATATAGGTCTAAAATTACGTGTACTCGTGCTTTATGAAGTGTATGCTCATCGTAGACGACCTCTGTTGTATCGGTGACCCATACTTCATTTTTACTTTCACGATTAAATTGTTCGTGAAGTAAATTACCGTTAACGTATTCTTCTTGGCGTTGGATACGGTTGTGTTGCTTTCTCCTAATATTAGCTTTAAGACCATGCTTACGCATTCAATTAATTACCCGCTTAAGACCTGCCGAAAAGCTCAGGCGGCCTTCAAATTTGAGCTGGGTTGTCATCGCTAAATATCCAAGCGTCCAATGATGTTTCCGCGCTAACTCTAAGATCACTTTATACAGCTCGTCCTGCTCTTTTTGGTGTTGGCTTGGTTTACGACTGATCCACTTATAGTAACCATCGCGTGAGACCTCAGCGATGCGGCATAACTGGCTAATTGATCAGCCATGTGTTTCGTTCAATTCTTTGATCGCTTGGAACTGTGTCCCTCGTTCACCTCCCGATTGCGTATTTCTACTAATTTTTTTGCGAAGGCAATCTCCATTTCACGATTTTTAAGTTGAGCTTTTAGAAGACGATTTTCCGCCTTGAGACGATCAACTTCTGTCCAATCTTTGTCAGGTTTTGCTTTACCCTGGCGATCACGAAGTGATTCGGGGTCATTACCGCTTTTACGATACTTCTGATACCAACCATAAACTTGTTGGTAGCTAACTTGGTATTCTTCAGCCGCCCAGTTGTAATTAACATCATGCTTAATCAGTTCTTCAATAATCTTCAGTCGTTCTTCTAAAGTTGTCTTACGTCCAGTCATTTTGGAATCTCGCTTCCTTGGCTTATAAGCCTTTAAGTTTGATTCATTATATACTGATAATCCACTGTTTTAGCTGAGACGATGATCGTAATCCATGTTTTATTGCAAATAAGTCCAACGACTCGTTGGAATCAACATACTTTTCCACCAACGATTGCTTAAATTTTTTTGAGTAACTTTGGTTACAATGAGAGGGATTTAGCCCTGCCAAGCCTTGATATTTATTTCAGCTTAGTGGCTAACTTATTCTTGAAATTTAGAAAATCTTTTTTTATAGACTTATAAGAAGTATATGATACACTAAGAGTGTGATAAGTGTATATATTTTATGAGCTTAGGAGGAACGGATATGGTTTCGAAAAACAATCATCAATTCTACCAACAAAAGCATGCCGAAAGGAAGCAACGTTGGGGAGTACGGAAGTTATCTGTAGGGGTAGCATCAGTATTGTTGGGGACAACCTTTATGCTATATAGCAACCATGCGGTATTAGCTGATACTGTTCCTAGTACCACGACTCAAGCGGGCAATAAGGACACCACGGGTAATGAAGGTACAACATCTACGCCTGGAGATAGTACCGCAACCGATAAGGATAAGACATTAACGGAAACGTCTACTGGTACAGATAAACAAGCAAATGGCCAAAAGGTAAATCAGCAAGTACCTACAACCGATGCTGAAGAAAAAGTAGTGGCAACAAATACCCAAGGTACTACCCAAGGTACTACCCAAGATACTAAGCAAAATATTACCAATGTCGGCAAAAAAGATACTGAAGTAACGCTGACTAACGACGAAACACCAAACACAACCGCCAAGGTTACACCGGTTGGACAGAAGAAAATCGCCAAGGTTAACGCACTGACTGCATCAACAGCAGATCCTGCTGAAACACCAGATCCTGCTGAAACACCAGATCCAACGGTTCCAGATAACTCAGCTAATACTGCTATTATCAACAACCAAAATAACTTGGCTAATGACTGGATGCAGTTAGAGCAAGGAAAACTGAAAATTTACTTTACAGTTAGAGGGTTTGATAACAAAATTTATGTTTCTTCATATGCGGATGCACAGAAAAAAATTAAATCACTTATAATTAGTAATCGATTGGATCCTAACAGTTTAGAGTTTCATGTGGATTTTGAAAACACTGACGTTAAAAAGAAGATTGGTATTTGGTTTGGTTGGAATACAAGTGTAATACAAATAGATACTAGACGGCTGGGAACCGATGGAATTGTTGCTTATGGAAAATCAGGTAAGCAATATCAAATTGGTTTGAATCATGACGGCGGTCTTTATGATTATTACAAAAGAATGGTTGAATTGGGCAAAGACATCAGTAAGGTAGGGGCACTCTATATGACCGACCCCATTGAAGCTAATGATACTATTTCGACGGTAATTCCAGTTAAATATATTGGTAATAAAAAACAAACAACTAGTATTTCTCTGGCTAGTTATTTTAATGGATATAAGGCGTATCAAGGATTGGAATTAGAGTTTCTTGAATTACATCCAACTCAAATTGAAACACCAGCTAAGCCAACAACTGATAAAGATACTGTTACTACTGGGATCTACAATAATCCCCAGATCACTACTTCAGACTGGCTTAAGATGGTTCATGGTGAAGCGATTGCTTACTATACTGCCAAGGGTAAAGATGGTAAGACTTATGTGACGGGCTATGTAGCTGCTAACGGTAAGTCGCAGTCT
>NZ_HE997177.1:112833-116793 GCF_000312405.1 Limosilactobacillus ingluviei str. Autruche 4
CCAAACTCAATAAACCCGACGAACCCGATGAATCCGACGACGCCAACGAGTCCAACCATGCCAACGGCACCGGTTAACCCAACCACACCTGGTGCCAATACCAACATTCCGGGTGCAGTCGTTACCCCTGGACAGGCAACTACCAACGATAATCACCAAAAGGCTAACCAATTGCCACAAACTGGTAATACTGACCACAATGCTGAGCCAGTTATCGGTGTCGGCTTAGCTGCCTTAGCAGGTATCTTTGGTTTGCTTGGACTGAAAAAGAAGAAGCGCGAAGACCAATAATGATTCCACAAGCTAATTGTGGTAATCAGCGAGTTTCGTAACTAATCGTTAACGAAACGAAAAGCCCACGAGATGGCAGATCAGAAATACCACCTTCGCGGGCTTTTTGCGTGCAATGTAAGCAGTCAATAACGGTAAGCACGGCATAATAGACCGTATTTAGCAGAATAGCGCTCAGAAGTATCCTTGAAGGAAGGACAACTTCTGAGCGCTATTTGCGTCTAGTGAGTTCCAAATTTACGTTGAATTTCTGGATCCCACGGTAAATAAGCCTCCCAGACTGGACTTTCAGTCCATGTGAAGGCTGATAGGAGATGTTCTAAGTACTCACGTACCTTGAGCTGATTTAATTTAGCCGTTTGAATGAAGGTATACCAAATGGCGTTCGCTTCAGCCCCAGCTTCGGTTTTCGCAAATAAGTAATTTTTGCGTCCGATGGTTGTTGGCCGAATCAGTTGTTCATCATGATTGTTGTCTAATGGCAGCTCGCCATGTTCAAAAATCTGATAAACGCGCTCCTTCTGATTCAAGGCATAGTTAATTGCCACCCGCAGTTTACCAATTGGATGCTTAATCTCACCAATAAACTGGTAAAATTCGTCCAACAGTGGTTTAAGACGTAAGCGCCGCTGCGCTGCTTTTTCTTCTCTGGTGGTATAACTTAAGTCATGCTCGGTATGAAAGATCTCGCCTAACTTGGTTGCCGCTTCGGCGGCTTTGGAATGTTGAAGAATCTTCGCTCCCTTGCCAATTTTAACGATTTCTTTGAACTTCCGGGCAATGTGAATCAAACAAGCTCCGAGCGTCCCGTTTGGCAGTCGCTCTTGCTGATAGGCGCTATGTCCATCACACATCAAACAGCCTCGATAATCCGGGCCAATGATTTGAGGGATTACCTCGCCACCACGGGAGGCGGCGTAGAAAAAGTAGGCGATATTATGTTGATTAAACTCTTTCGCACTACTTGCGGCCCAAAAGTAACACTTGCTTCGTTCACTTTTAACAACGCGAAGCGGTGTTTCATCCAGATGGATGACCGTTTCCTCGCTAAGCGCCTTGCGCAATAACTCATACAGTGGTTTAAAACGCGCCGCGTTTTTGATGACCTGCTCTGCCATTGCTTTTGAACTTAGCGGAATTAAGGCTCGCCAATTTTGGGCTTGGCGATTTAATGGCAGTGCCAAGACATACTTGTTATAGAGGATTTCAGCGACAACCGAGGCTGAAAAATAGCTATGTACCGCAAACGGGGCGGGGGCCATGGCCTGAATCAATTTATCGTTTCCATTCATTGGATTGACACAATGCTAGCACTTTCCCGTTTGCACATAGGAGTTTTCGCAGTAAAACTCCATTGGTTTGCACTTAACTTCACGATGAACGAGGTGCTTACCAATAATTTCTAATGCTTCTCCACAAGTATCACAAAAGCGCTTTTTGTCTTTAAGTTCATAGACCTTGTCCACTTGTGGTAAAGCATCTAAATTAGCTTGCCGGACACCCCGCGCTTTTTTGCGGCGACGAACCACGTACTCTTCAACTGTAGTTTCAGTTAAAGAATTCGAATCAGTGCTGTTCTTATCTTCCGGCACTGAGTCCGCAAAAAGCGAAGTCTGACCTGGCGTCAAAATTTCACTTTTTTTTCCGTAGATCCGAGCCATCAGTAATTTAACTGTTTCCGACAGTTCTAAGCTCTTAGCTTCTAGTTCTTCGAACTTAGCAGCTTGCTTTGCAATTATAGCTTCCTGTTTACGAATAATTACTAAAGCCTCTTCTAAATTTTGTGGTTCACGGACTTTCTTATGCTTAGCCATGGTTCATCACCTCCTTTTCTGATTTCTGTAAGCATACCAGAAAAAGAAGGCAATGAACACCCATTTTTGACTAATAAATTATTCCTTTGATTGCCGGTTTGACGCGCTTAATAGGCAACGGAGCGATACCTTGTAATAATTGCTTGATTTGGTATGGAGTTAAGCTAACGGCATCGTTACGATGCCGTGGCCAACGCAAATTACCATTTTCAAACCGCTTATAGAGTAAGATGAATCCTTCACCATCCCAATATAAACCCTTAAAGCGATCAGTTCGACTACCGCAAAAGAGAAAAAGTGAATTATTGTCTAATTGAAGACCATAATTTTCTTCAACTATTAGAGCTAAGCCGTCAATTCCTTTCCGTAAGTCAGTTTTCCCGCAAACGATATAGACATGCCGCGGCGCGGCCCAGTTAATCAACATGGTTCATCATCACAGTTAGTAATTTGGCAGCTAAGTCAGGATCAGCACCTTGATAGAGGTTTACTCGTAGTTTATTTAAGGTAACCGAGGCGGCTAACGTTTTTGCCGGATGACGCTTGTTGGAAATCGGCGCAACTGCCTTGGTCGTTGGCGTGCCCACCTCTACAACATCATGAATCATAAATAAAGACCTCCTATAGTTAAGTTTTCCCTAAGTATAGAAGGTCTTGATTGTGGTTTAAATCCGGTCAGTTATGCCGTGCTTACAAATATACCATTCAGTACAAGAGGATTTTTCTTTATAGCGAATTTACAATTGAAATGCAACACAAAGTAAAAAAATAAACCCATACCGGGTAGAATATGTTTAACGACCAAATCAAACAATTCGAGGTATCCGGTATGGGCTATAAACATCTTACTATAAAAGAACGTGAAATGCTTATGTTTTTACAAGCTAAGGGGTTATCTATCCGGGCTGTTGCGTTACGGCTAGGGCGAAATCCAAGCACTATTTCACGAGAATTAAAACGTTGTGCAGGTCATTATTCCCCAAGTAAAGCAGAAAATGACTATCATCAAAAGCGAAAGAATTGTCACAAGAAGCGGCTATTAGACAGCCATCCACAACTACGCCGTCAAATTGTTCATTACATCTTAGATCTGCACTGGTCACCAGAGCAGATTACCGCTCGCTTTAATAGGGAACATCAATGGTGTGTTAGCTACAACACAATCTACCGTCATATCTATCAACACAATTTAGGTGAGAAGTACTCCTCACATGGCGATACCGGTATTCAGCGCCATCTCAGACATAAACATCGGACGCGGCATTCAAAGAATACTAGACGACATCGAGAAGTACAGACGGACTACATCTCAATTCATGAGCACCCTGGTTTTATCAACCAGCGTCAACGTATTGGTGACTGGGAAATCGATACTGTAATTGGGCGAACGGGTCATTCCATCCTTTTAACGGTTGTCGATCGGCTTAGTCGGCTTACTCTTATCAAAAAGGTTGCGCGAAAGGACTCGCAGGAGATAAATAAAGGCTTAGTTGAACTGTTAGGGGTCATTCCTAAAGAATTTGTTCATTCTATTACACCAGATCATGGGACCGAATTTCTTCATCTTGATGAAATCAGCGAAAGATTAGGTGTTACTGTCTATTGGCCCGATCCATATTCCCCTGAACAGCGTGGAACAAATGAGAATACAAATGGATTAATCCGGGAATACTTTCCCAAGCGAACAGATATTGATAATTATACAGAACAGGACGTTGAACACTGCCAAAAGCAGTTAAATCAACGTCCGCGCAAAGTGTTAAATTATGAAACCCCATATGAAGTATTTTTTGATAAACCGTTGCACTTAGTTTGACAATTCGCCACAAAAAAAGAAGACGGCTGACCCCCGCTC
>NZ_HE997177.1:117356-125864 GCF_000312405.1 Limosilactobacillus ingluviei str. Autruche 4
CCTAAGCGTCATTGGCTGCCCGAAGTCCTAGCCCTCGATGACTTTAAAGCTGGTCGCTTTGCGACGAGTGGGATGAGTATGGCTTTGATGAATGGGGAAACCCATGAATTGATTGATGTGATTGAATCCCGTACCAATACTTGCTTGCGCAATTATTTCTATCGGTATGAGTATGCAGTCCGGGCCAAAGTTAAATTAATCGTGGTTGATCTTTATCAACCTTATCGGTCTTTAATTCGAGATCTTTTTCCCAATGCCGCCATTGTCGCTGATCGCTATCACGTCGTGGTTCAAGCTTACCAAGCATTGAACCAGGTCCGTACCCAAACTATGAAGGCTTTGCCTTCTAAGGATAAGCTGGCCCGCGCTTTAAAACGCTACTGGCGTTTATTGGTTAAGGATGCGGCCAAACTCAACTGGCACGATTTTAAGCGGCGAACAGGTTTTGGTGGTGCCCAGTTGAATGAACGTGAAGTGATCGATCGGCTGACCGCTACGAGTGATGCGCTTAGTACGGCGTATGGTTACTACCAACAACTGTTGTGTGCCCTTCATTTTCAAAGTTCAGAAGTCTTGGCAGAGTTATTAAAAACCAAGCTGACAGCTTTGCCTAAACCTTGTCAAAAGGCCCAACGCACGCTACGGAATCACCGTGAAGAAATCGAGCGTAGTTTTGAACAACCTTACAATAATGGCTCGTTAGAAGGGACGAACAACGTCATTAAAACGATCAAACGAGTTGCCTTTGGTTTCCGGAGCTTCCCCAATTTCCGGCTTCGAATTCTACTAGTCGCTAAATCACCATATTTTAACGTCAAAACAGCTGCCTGAAAAAAGGCAGCTGTGGGGGTAGACCAATTATTCTTCTAAAAGTTCATCAGTACCAGTTGACGAAGAACCAATTTTTTTGGCCGCGAAAAAATTAAAAAGCCGCCACCACCGTGACGACTTTGTCAGTTGGGCTAGCTGGATTCGAACCAGCGCATGACGGTACCAAAAACCGTTGCCTTACCGCTTGGCCATAGCCCAATAATTAAAATGGAGGAGAGTGGATTCGAACCACCGAACCCGAAGGAACGGTTTTACAGACCGTCGCGTTTAACCAGACTTCGCTACTCCTCCGTAAGGTCAATCGTTAAACCTGAACAATCAACGAATATTATATTACACAATCCCCGACTGAATTGCAAGGCTTAATCGCAAAAAAATCACCTTAAATTCCACACCAGGGTTCGGTAAGCCCATTGTTCCATAAAAGTCGTTCGTTGCCATTCACCAGGGCGCCGCCGGACCCCGACCGCTGGATTGTAATAGGTCGCCGCCCCAAGGGTTTGGGGCGCAAATTCCCCATGCAAATGCCCACTGACCACGCGCTTAACCTGGGGCGTTTGCAAAAGCAGTGCCCCCAAGTGCTGACTCCCCAGCATGGCGTTAAACATCTGGCCAAACCGTTGCTGCCGGGGCGTGGTGAGGTGGGCTGGCAGGGGCGGTACTAAGGCCGCCGCCGGAACAAAATGGGTTACGAAAATGACGCGCTTTCCCGCCGCCTGAGCAGCTTGCAACTGAGCCTTTACTTGGACCATTACCCGTGCCATCCGAACCGGATCGCTCTCTGCTTGGGTAATGCTGCCATCAATCCAGTAGACCTTTTTCCACTGGGCCACGGCCGCAGGTGACACTGCCAAGTTTGAAAAGGAATAATCGTACCAACCATTATTGCCAATGATGCGCCAGTCGGTCCCGGGGACATCCCAAAACGCTTGATGGAAATATTCCGGAGCCAAGCGTTGCTCCAGCTGGGCGGCGGTCACCCCCGTTAATTGATCATGATTGCCCGCCAAATAACGAATCATGATTTGCGAGCCAACGCGGGCCTGCAACGCCGTAAAATACGCCCGGGTCTTTTGGAAGTTATTAAATAAGTCCCCCAGAAAAAAGTACGCCCCCACTTGCTGTTCAAGCAGCCATTTAGCTTGCGCCGCCAATGCTTGCGCCGGATCAACTTGATTGACATCCAAATGATTATCACTGCTGATTGCAATCTTCATTCGTCCTTCCCCCTTAGCTTTTAATTGTAAGCCCCTCGCCTAGCGCTGCCCATTATTTTGTCTTCCCAATAAAAAAGGCGGCTGCCAATTGGCAACCACCTGGAACTTAATTTTACTGTGGGTTAGTCGATCCCTTCCATCAGGGCGTGAATCTTCTTAACCAAGAAGAACATCACAATCCCGAAGACCACGCTGACCCCACCGATGATCAAGAAGTATTGAATTTCGGTGTCCGCCGAGTAGTACTTCACGATTTGGGCGTTAACGGCTTGCCCGGCCGAGTTAGCTAAGAACCACATACTCATCATTTGGGATTGGAAAGCCTTTGGCGCTAACTTCGTCGTGACGGACAATCCGATTGGCGAAATCAACATTTCGGCAATTTCAACGATGAACCAAGAACCGACCAGCCAGAAGGGACTGACCCGGCCACTGGTTGTGCCGTGGATAATCCCCGGCAAGGCCATCCACATGTACGATAGCCCGGCAATGACCATCCCCGCGGCAAACTTCGCCGGGGCACTTGGTTGATTCTTCCAAGCACTCCACAGCCAAACAAAGAATGGCGTCAAGAGCATGATGAACAGTGGGTTCAACGTTTGGAAGTTGGCTGCGGCAAAGTGCCAGCTGCCGATGTGTAAAATCGTCCGTTGTTCAGCGAACAGCGCCAACACTACGGAACCCGATTCTTCAATCCCCCAGAAAATGGCCGCCGCAATAAACAGGGAAATGTAGGCCTTGACCCGGGAGCGTTCGACCTTGGTAACCTTAGCCGAATTCAGCATCATAATGAAGTAAACAATCGGCAGGGCAATCGCAATCACCGTAATCAGATTAATGATGTTGGTGATGTTTAATTGGCCCATCGCCGCCAAAAGCCCTAAGATGACGGCCACGACGATCACCGCTACCACCGTCCAGGTAATGATTGGCTTTAAGCCTTCCCGGTCAATTGGGTCGTTGGGGTAGAGACTGTCTTTGGACAAGTACTTCTTCCCATCCAACCAGTATTGCAAGAGCCCAAAGAACATCCCGATTGCGGCCAGGGAGAACCCGGCGTGGAAGTTGGTTTCACTGCCAAACAAGTGGAAACCAAAGCCGCCTGCGGCCCACGGCACTGCCCACGGTGCCACCGCGGCCCCTAAGTTAATCCCGAAGACAAACATACTAAAACCGGCATCACGACGCTTGTCGCCTTCTTCATATAAGCTCCCTACCATGTCCGAGACGTTCGGCTTTAACAGCCCCGTCCCGGCCACGATTAAAGCAATCGAAGCATAGAGAGCAGGCAAACCAAACGGCAAGGATAAGGCGATGTGCCCAAACATGATGAGCACCCCACCAATGAAGACCGTCTTACGCGCCCCCCAAACCCGGTCAGACAGCCACCCACCGACAATCCCGGACAGGTAAACCAGCGAACCGTAAATTGACATCACCGAGGCGGCCGTAGTTTCGTCCATCCCCAGCCCGCCTTTTTCGACGGCATAAAACATGTAAAACAGCAGGATGGCCCGCATCCCGTAGTAACTGAACCGTTCCCACATTTCCGTGAAGAACAGGGTGGACAGACCCCGCGGTTGCCCGAAAAAGGCCGTGTCCATCGATTTTTGTTGATCCATATTTTTCCTCCCAGTTAGGATTTATTCAAAGCTTTGAAGCCAGCGAATGAGAATAATTTACTGAGAACAATCATCGCTTTCTAATAAAAGTGTAATTTATTATACCCTTTGTCAGACAGGAGGTCAAATCTGCAAACCGGTTTACGCCTTGATTTAATAAGAATCATTTTGCAATCTTTGTCCTAGGAAACATTAATCCCTCTCATCTCGTAAACGCCGCTTTCTCATCTAATTCTGGTCAACGTTTTTTTAGCCAATGCATTAAAATTAAAAAGTCTCCCCGGAAAGCTGATTTAAAATCAAAAAGCAGGAAGCGGTTTCCTGCTTTAAAAAGCTATTTCACTAATTGCTGGCGAAGCTTAAAGCGTTGGACTTTGCCACTGGCATTTTTGGGCAAAGCCGCAACAAAATGATATTCCTTGGGCACCTTATAGTGGGCCAAGTGCGCATAACCATAATCAATTAACTTTTGCGCGGGTTGGGCCTGCCCAACGATAAAGGCGACCGGTCGCTGGCCCCAGGTCGCATCCGCCTGGCCCACTACGGCGACGGCTTCGATCCCTGGCATTGCAGCGTAAACCTGCTCCACTTCTTGGGGAAAAATATTCTCCCCGCCGGAAATGATCATTTCATCCTTGCGCCCGTCCACGTATAAAAAGCCAGCCGCATTAAAATGACCGATGTCACCGGTTAAGTACCAGCCATCCACCATTTTAGCAGCAAATTTAGCGGGTTGCTTTAAGTAGCCCGGGGTCAGGGCCGGAGTTTTGATGGCAATTTCGTGCGTCGTTGGCATTAATTTAACTTGGGTCGTAAACAACGGCTTGCCGACGGCGCCTAGTTGCTGGCTGGCATCACGTGCACTTAAGGCGATAATTTGTGAGCACGTTTCCGTCATCCCGTAGCATTGTACCACCGGTAAGTGGGCCGCTTGACAAGCCGCCAGTGTGGCCTGATCAATCGTCCCGCCGCCTAACAACACCAACCGAAAGGCCGGCTGATAAGCACGGTGAGTCCGTTGCCGCTGTTGCAACAATTGCTTAAGCATGTATGGCACCGCCGAAAGAATGGTGATCGACTCGGTAGCCAAGACCTCTTCTACGGCCACCGGATCAAAGCGGGCCATGAGCCGGACTGCCATGCCGTAAACTAACCCCCGCATTACAATCGAAAAGCCACTGATGTGAAAGAGCGGGGTCACACACAGCCACTGTTCATTGGTTACTAGCCCCAAGTTTAAACTGGAAGCAATCGCCGAAGCAAAGTGATTGCCAAAGGTCTGCAAGACCCCCTTAGGCTGCCCCGTGGTCCCCGAAGTATACATAATGCTGGCGATATCCTCACTGGCAAAGGTTGCTTGCAACTCCACCGCTTGGCCGGGACGCGCCAAAACCGTAGTGTAGGTCTGGTAGCATTGGTCGAACTCCGTGCGCATTAATGCGTCATCAACCAAGACCAAATCCAACTCACTATCCGCCACCTGAAAGGCTAATTCAGGACTGGCTAAGCGCCAATTCAGCCAAACGATTGTCTTACCCATGCTCAGCAAGGCCAAGGCCAACCGGTAGGTCAATAAATTGTTTTTCCCCAGCAGGCCTACCCGCGCTTGGGTCGTCAAACCCGCTAAATGCGCTGCATCAGCTTTAACCACCGTCAGCAACTGGGCAAACGTATAGCTAGTCTGGCCATCGCTGACGGCCAAGCGATCAGGATTCAGCTGGGCCTGTTTAATTAACCAATTTTGGGTTTCCATTGCCCGCGCCCCCTAAGGGAACGTTGGAAACTGATCGAAGTTCGGTTGCCGCTTTTCATTAAAGGCATCGCGGCCTTCTTTACCCTCGTCAGTCGTGTAAAACAGCATTGTCGCATCCCCACCTAATTGTTGGAGCCCCGCTAAACCATCCGTATCAGCATTCATCGCCGCCTTAATTAACCGCAAGGCCGTTGGTGATTTTTGCAAAATTTCGTTAGCCCATTCTAAGGTGGCGGCCTCAACTTGATCTAATGGCACCACCCGGTTGATCCAATTCATTTGCAATGCTTCTTGAGCCGTGTAGAAGTGGTTTAAAAACCAAACTTCCTTGGCCCGCTTGTGGCCGATCACCCGCGCTAAGTAGCCAGAACCATAACCCGCGTCAAACGAACCCACCTTCGGCCCCGTTTGCCCGAATTTCGCGTTATCCGCGGCCACCGTCAGGTCACAAACCAACTGCAAGATGTTGCCACCCCCAACGGACCAGCCTTTCACCATCGCAATGACTGGTTTTGGTATAATACGAATGAGATGTTGCAAGTCTAAGACATTTAGCCGGGCAATGTGGTCGGGGCCGACGTAGCCACCGTTGCCGCGCACCGATTGGTCACCACCAGACGAAAAGGCTTGGTCGCCAGCCCCTGTCAAGATGATAACCCCAATGGAGCTGTCATCACGACAAATCGTAAAAGCCTCAATCATTTCTGCCACCGTAACCGGCGTGAAAGCATTGTGCTTTTCGGGGCGATTCATGGTAATCTTGGCGATCTTGCCCGTCCGCTCAAAAATAATTTCTGAAAAATCTTTGATCTTTTCCCATTTAACTTCAGTCATTCACAAACGACTCCTTTCAAAATGAGGTGAAATTTTGAATTTGCTTGAAAACCTAGGGATCGAAATCCAATCGGTCTCACCGTCATCTACCATCGTATCACTTCCGGTCAGTGCAAAGCTACTCCAACCCTTTGGAATTGTCCACGGTGGCATTAATGCGGTCCTGGCAGAAACCGCGGCTTCTTTAGGGGCCAATGCTGCCTTGGCTGCTGACCAAGTTGCCGTGGGGGTTGATATCAATACTCATCACTTAGCTCCCAGTAGCGCGGGCTGCTTAATCGCTACGGCTGCTCCCCTTCATATCGGCCAGCGGATGCAAACTTGGCAAGTTCGCATCACTAATCAAAACCGTTTGGTCAGCACCAGTACCGTGACGCTGATTGCCCAAAATAAACCCCACCCTGAACCAACCGGAGAGAATTAGCAAATGACGTCCAAGAAATTTTTATTAATTAGCTACCAGATTGGGATTGCCGCCTTGGCAGTGATTTCAATCCTCTTGTTAGTATTGGACTATGCCCACGATCTTGATATCCTGGCCAGTCCCTATCGTCAAATCGATAATGTGATCTGGCTCATTTTAACCCTTGACTACGTAGTCCGGTTGGGACGGGCTAAAAATAAAAAGTATTTTTTGATTCATAATGTTTGGGATTTGTTGGCAATTTTACCCGTCAACCAGCTCTTTTACCTGTTCCGGGCTGCCCGGGTAATTCGCATCCTTCAGCTTTTACGCGTGTTACGCCTGGTCCGGTTGATTGGGTTAACGGGACGGTTGCGTTCCTTGATTAAAACCCGGGGCTTACTATACTACTCCTACCTTAGCTTTGCGGTCCTATTAATCGCAGCCGTAATGTACCATATTGCCGAAAAAGTCAGTTTTACGACAGCCCTATGGTGGTCAATCACCACCGTTTCTACGGTTGGCTACGGTGACATCGCACCAACCACGGGGATCGGAAAATTAGCAGCGGTGATCCTAATGGTCATCGGGATTGGCTTTATTGGGATGATGACCAGTTCTTTAACTGACCTCTTATCAAGTGACGATGATGACCAATTACGCCGCGAACTCCATTCTCTGCAAACCCATCAACAAGCTATTGAACAACGCTTGGCACACATTGAACAACTCTTAATGCAGCAAAATGGCGAACCAGATCAAACGCCGCCCAAACATCAAAATAAGTAAGTAAGCTCACATCGACGCAAATAGCGCTCAGAAGTTGTCCTTCCTTCAAGGATACTTCTGGGCGCTATTCTGCTAAATACGGTCTATTATGCCATGCTTACATTGCCCTCTTTGGTTCACAAAAGCAAAAACAGAGCGACTAGATTAAACTCTAGCCGCTCTGCCAAGCAAAGACATTCAAAATAAAATATGCCTCCGGTGGGGGTCGAACCCACACTCCCTTGCGGGAACTGGATTTTGAGTCCAGCGCGTCTGCCAATTCCGCCACAGAGGCATGTCTTCACTAAAAGGTGGTAACCGGATTCGAACCGGTGATGAAGGTTTTGCAGACCTCTGCCTTACCACTTGGCTATACCACCAATTAGTTAAGTCAATCAGTAATTACTGATTGGAAGGGCGGTATGTGGGATTCGAACCCACGCATGTCGGATCCACAAACCGATGTGTTAACCAAACTTCACCAATACCGCCAAAATATTCAGTTGAGCAGGGATAGTAGGAATCGAACCCACAATGACGGTTTTGGAGACCGTAGTTATACCGTTTAACTATATCCCTATAATAATGGAGGAGAGTGGATTCGAACCACCGAACCCGAAGGAACGGTTTTACAGACCGTCGCGTTTAACCAGACTTCGCTACTCCTCCATAAAGTGGCGCGGGACGGAATCGAACCGCCGACACACGGAGCTTCAATCCGTTGCTCTACCAACTGAGCTACCGAGCCATCTTTGGGGTTTACAACTATTCAGTTGTAATGGAGGATACAGGGCTCGAACCTGTGACCCTCTGCTTGTAAGGCAGACGCTCTCCCAACTGAGCTAATCCTCCAAAATCAAGTGACCCGTACGGGATTCGAACCCATGTTACCAGCGTGAAAGGCTGGTGTCTTAACCAACTTGACCAACGGGTCATCAACGGAGAGTAAGGGATTCGAACCCTTGATACAGGCTTTAACCCGTATACAGCATTTCCAATGCTGCTCCTTCGGCCAGCTCGGACAACTCTCCAAAATCCAAGCCCTGACACAAAGTCAGGTGCCAAAGGCTTGTTAACTTC
>NZ_HE997178.1:0-10452 GCF_000312405.1 Limosilactobacillus ingluviei str. Autruche 4
CTCAAGCGATCTTGGACAAGTCGAACGGCAATAACGCCAGTGCGTCAGAAGTTATGGCAGCTAAGCAAGCTATAGATAACGCTAAGAAAGCTCTGAACGGAAAACCGAACGCGTCAGAACACGAGGGTAATGAGGACGCCATGACCAAGGGGACGATGTCAACACCGGTTACTGAGCCGAGTGTGTTAGCAACGTCGCAACAATCTGGCAGCCAAACAGCAAGTAAGCAGTTGCCACAAACTGGTGATGATACTAGCCAAGCTTTAGTAACATTTGGCTTAGGAGGCACTTTACTGGGCTTATTGGGGATTGCATCCCGCAAGCGCAAAAAGTTGAACTAAGATTTAACGATGGAAATTAATCGTTAGCATCCATTTGAAAATGAACTCAGTTTCAGCTTGTTTTTGATGAGGGTGGATTCTTTTTAATCAAACTTGTTCGAAAGTGGTTCTACAATCTTTGGTACTAATAGGAGTAAAATCCTGTTGGTACCATTTTTGTTAATTTAGAATTTAGATGGTAAACACGGCATAATGAGCCGTCATTAACAGAATAGCGCTCAGAAGTATCCTTAAAGGAAGGACAACTTCTGAGCGCTATTTGTAGTTGAATTGTAAGATGGCATAACAGACCGGATTTAAACTTCGATCAGGAACCTTCTATACTTAGGGCAACTTAACTATCGGAGGTTTTTATTTATGATTTACAAAATCGCCCCAAGCCGTGATCAAAAGGGATCAAAGCTTGGGGCGATGGTTTTGATTGGTAACGACTAACTGCTCAATAGTGCTGAGCTGCTTGAGGAATGGATGGCATAGTAGCAAGCGTTCGAACTACTTAGTAATTGACAATTGCTCATAGTATTTTTGCGCTTCAGAAATTCCTTAGGCGTCAGCGATTGTTGCAATTATATCTGGAATGGTCATCCCACGTCGTTGCAAAGCCTTAACCATGTTGGTAATTCCCTGTTCCTCACTCTTACGCAACTGACGACGCAATTCAATCTGTTCCTTCATAAACCTTGCTTCCCGTTGTTTATCGGCGTGGATTAGATAAACGGCAACTCCCTTAATGGGAGAACAGCTGGCATTTATTGCTCAGTAACTAGTAACTGTTCATAGTATTTTTGCGCTTCTTCTGCAGAAAGAGATTCTGCGATAGCAATCGTCTTGACTACTTGCGCTTTTGGCATTCCTTGGCTTTCTAAGGACTTAATTATGTTTAAAACGGTTTTATCGCGTCCTGCTTCCTCACTTTTGCGCAATTGACGACGTAATTCAATTTGTTCTTTCATAAACCTCGCCTCCCGCTTTTTATCGGCACGAATTTCTTTCACTTCCGCATCCACGGCGGAAATAAACTTATCCTTAGTATCGACGGTTCCTCGGATCATGTCAAGAAAAGGGCGGATTTCAGCAGCGTGTTGATAGTTCTTCGCCTTGGTGTTAAAAACAACTAGCGTCCGCAGGTCACCCGCTGCGATCTCAGGGTGCCACTTGTCCCGGAATTCAAACTGGTAGCGGGCCAAGCCGCGGTGGTAGTAGTCGAAGTTGCAGAAAAAGATCACGTAAGTTGGGTAGTTGGCCAACTTGTCGTAATCATCGCCGCTGTTTAGGATCTCCTGGTCCATCAGCTCTTGGTATTCCCGCATCCGAAACGGTAAATTATGCTCGTTGACCATTTGCATTTCAATGGTGTAAGTTCGGTTCTGATCGTCCCGCGCATAGACATCAATCCGAATCCCCTTGGCCGTTGGGGTAGCTTGAATGGTGTGCTGGGGATCAGCGTCCTTCACCCACTGAATCGTTAATTCTGGCAAGGCCCGCCGCAACAGCTCGGCACACAAATTAGGATTGGTCATCACCGTCCCGAAGATCGGATCGTCCTTGATCGTCTTTTGTTGCCACTCAGCATGCAGAGTCGCGCGTTCGCTCGCTAAAGTTTCTGACATTATTTTCGCCTCCTTCAAAATTTGGGGACTAAATTTCGCCCCTACTTCTTATATACGTCGTGAAAGCGAAAATGCACTTTTTCATTTGACCATTCAGAAGATAAAATTCAAATGGTAGCGATACAGGAAATAATTCAAAAAATTAGCGGATTTTCCTTTACAGGGGCCGCAAAATTGAGTATAATGTCAGAGTTGATTTAAATATGACTCTGCCTAAGACTCAGGTGGCGCGATCGCCTTAATACCCTGCCGAGGAAGAAATGAAATTCCTTCTCTATGTCTGCGGTCATAGGGATTTTTTTATAAATCCGATCACAAATTCAAAGCGGGAGGTGAAACTAATGAGTGAAGCAAGTATCGCAAAGAAGGCGGAAGCCGTAAAGAACGTTAACGCTATGTTGACGGAAGCCCAAACCGCCATCGTTGTTGACTACCGTGGTTTAACGGTTGCTGAAGTTACTGACTTACGTAAGCAACTTCGTGACGCTGACGTTAAGATGATGGTTATCAAGAACAAGATCTTGCAACGGGCCGTTGAAGGTACGAACTACGAAGCATTGAACGATGTTTTCGTTGGGCCTACTGCCATCGTCTTCTCAAACGAAGACCCAATCGCCCCAGCTAAGATCATCAAGAAGTTCGCTGACGACCACGAAGCCCTGGAAGTTAAGGGTGGGTTCATCGAACAAAGCGTCAAGACGCTGGACGAAATCAACGAATACGCAACGATGCCAGGGCGCGAAGAACTGCTTTCCATGCTGGCATCTGCCCTGCAAGACCCAATGCGCAAGATCGCACGGGCCGTCAAGGCAATCGCCGACAAGGAAGACGAAGCTGCTTAAGCCTCGCCGCGTAGTCGCTAAATTTTACCTACGCCAAAGTGCGTAACACAAAACCATAATATATTGGAGGATTTAATCATGGCTTTTGATAAGGATGCTATCATTGCTTCTCTGAAGGAAGCATCAATCTCTGACCTTAACGACCTTGTTAAGGCAATCGAAGAAGAATTCGACGTTTCTGCTGCTGCTCCAGTTGCTGTTGCCGGTGCTGCCGGTGCCGACGCTGCTGCTAAGGACAGCTTCACTGTTGAACTGACTTCTGCCGGTTCTGCAAAGGTTAAGGTTATCAAGGTAGTTAAGGACATCACTGGTCTGGGTCTGAAGGACGCTAAGGACCTGGTTGACGGTGCTCCTTCTGCTATCAAGGAAGACGTTAAGGAAGACGAAGCTAACGACATCAAGGAAAAGCTTGAAGCCGCTGGTGCTACTGTTACCCTTAAGTAGTCTTAGCCCAACCCGAAAAAAGGCGACCACGCTTGCGTGGCCGTCTTTTTTTGCCTTTGATGTACTTACAAGATATACTTTATGTATATACGAAGAAAGAGGGGGATAAAATGGTGCTTAAAATGCCAACCAAAATTTTTAAATCGGGCAATTCAAGTGCGGTGCGCTTAAATAAAGATATTATGCACGCTGCGGGGCTAAAAATTAACGACCCAATTGAGGTTACTTTTAATGAGCAAGACGGCAGCGTAGTAATTAAACCCATGCCATCACAAGGTCAGATTGATGATCAATTTTTAGCGCTCTTAAAGCAGAGTATGAACGAAGATCAGGCTACCTTGGAGTTTTTAAAGGATAAGTAAAAATGCGGTATTTAACGGAAGCCGAGTTGATCGAGATAAATCGGCAGGTAATTGACTTTGCTGGTGAGGGGATCATCGGTGTAGCAGATGAAAAGGGCTTGCAAAGTATTGTGGCAGCTCCCCAGCAAATCTTTTTCGGTCGTGAAGCGTATCCGAATATTTGGCTTAAGGCAGCCTATTATTTGCAAAAAATTACTAAAAAGCATGTTTTTTTGGATGGTAATAAAAGGACGGCCTTAGAAGCAGCGAAAGTGTTTCTATTACTGAATGGGGTGCGAGTTAAATTCGAAGGGATTGAAGCTGGGCAAATGGTCTTAGATGTTACAACGGCACCTGATTCACAAGCGGTAATGTTAAAAATCGCCCACTATTTTCAAACTCATCAAATCAAGTAAGAAAGAAACCCTTGCAAGGTGCAGAGCACTGTTTGGCTCTCTGCTTCGCTGACGGCGTATCACGGCCACCGATTGTTTTTCAGCATGAGATTCAGTGTCAATAATAGTGTTGCCTTGATGGATTCCCTGCATTAGTCAGCAAGCCTTTCTGCCCCCAATGGAGTTTGGTTGGCTGGATCATACGCGAGTTCCTTGATCTCATCCTTAATTTCTTGTTGGACTTCCGCTTCCGTTATCTTCAAGGTCGCCCAGAAGTTATTACTTTTGATGGACCTATCTGCGAGCGTTTCATCACTAAACCGTTCAAGTGTCTTGAGGTTCTTTTTGATTACCGATAGTGTTGCTGTCATGTAATATCACCTCCTGCCACCAAGTTAATACACGTTAATTATAAAATCAAACAATAAGGACATCACTAATTTGAAGGATGCTAAGGACCTGATTGACGGTGTTCCTTCGAAGCAAGTAAGGAAGTGAACCCATGAAAATTGAAGAACGCTACTTGCCCTTTGGGCCGCTGACGACCTACGTGCGAATCGTGGGCGAGGACCACGAGCTGGCGCCACTGGTGTTATTACACGGCGGGCCGGGCTCGAGTCACAATTATTTTGAGTTGCTCGATCCCTTAGCGGCCGCCACCAAGCGCCAGTTGATTATGTACGACCAAGTTGGCTGTGGGCAGTCCAGCCTGGTTGACGACTTGCCGGCGGTTTACACGGCCCAGACTTGGCTGGCGGAATTGGCCAACCTGCGCGCCCAGCTGCATTTAGCCAAAATCCACCTGCTGGGCCAATCCTGGGGTGGCATGTTGGCTCTCCTGCACTTACTGCAGCCCACCACGACCGGGGTCCAAAGTGTGATCCTCTCCAGTACCCTGGCTTCGGCCCAACGGTGGGGGCAAGCAGTCCACGGCCTAGTCAGCCAGCTGCCTCCCGCGCAGCAGGCGGCGATCGCCCAGGCGGAGGCCAGCGGTGATTACACCAGCCCGGCTTACCAAGCGGCGCTGACGGATTTTATGGCAGCTCACGCCTTAGAGCCAGTCCACGCGGCGATGCCCGCTCCCTTGCAGCGGCCCAAGCGTGGCGGGCAGGTTGCCTACCAGACCGCGTGGGGGCCCAATGAATTTACCCCGACCGGCAACCTGCGTGATTACGACGTCACCGCCCGCTTGCCCCAGCTCAACCTGCCGGCCCTGGTGATTAATGGCGACCACGATCTGTGTACGGATGCAGTGGCCCAACAATTAGCGACCGGCCTACCCCAGGCCCGCTGGGAAAAGTTTAGCGCCGCGCGTCACATGGTCTTTTACGATCAGCCGGCCCGCTACCAAGACTGCTTGGTTGACTGGCTGGCGGGACGCCCTTAACAGCCATTTTACCGACCGTCGTTTCCTTTGGGGAAAGGCGGTTTTTTAATTGTCAATTTCGCAAAATTATAATACAATAAGCAAAAAATTAGAAACAACTCATGGAAAGGGGCTGAGCAGGATGTTTAGCAAAGTGGGACAATTAATCTTTGAACAAGGCGCCGTGGCCAAGACCTCGAACTTTAAAATGGGGCTGGAAATTGAAATGCAGCGCGTCGACGACACCGGGCAGTTAAGCCAGGAGCCGTACCCGGCCGCGATCGGTGATGAAAAGACCAACCCGTGGATCACCAATGACTACCTCGAAACAATGTCGGAAGTTGTTACCCCGGCAGCCCGCCACTCGCTGGATGCGATGCATTACCTGTATGCGATCAACAACGTCTTACGGTCGGCCTTGGCGCCGGGCGAATTGTTGTGGCCCCTGTCGATGCCACCGCAGCTGCCGGCCGACAAACGGCAGCTGCAGTTTGCCAAGATGGGCCCAGCCAAGGAAGCCTATTTGAAGGAATGGACCAAACGCCACGGCTATTCAGAGGGGACACCGTGCGGGGCCCACATTAACCTCAGTATCAGTGACGAGGTAATTGAGCTGGTCCAGCAGGCCTTGGGTGACCATTTTCCTTCCCGACTGGCGGTCCAAAATTATCTTTACACGGTGGTGGCCCAGGGGTTCATGCGCTACCGGTGGCTAATTACATATCTCTTCGGCGCCAGCCCGCTGGCCGAAGCCAATTATTTTGCGCCGGGCCAGGCACTGCCGCACCCGATCCGCAGCATTCGTCAAAGCCACTACGGGTTTGGCACCAAGTTCCGCGGCGCTTACACCAGCGTGGCTGATTACGTCGCCCGAATCGAAGCGGGGGTCAAGGAGGGGATTTTGATCTCGGATTATGAATTCCACGGGGCGGTCCGCTTTAAGGGCAATCAGGTCCTGACCCAACTTCCTCAGACCGGGGTCCAATACCTGGAGTTGCGGATGCTGGATTTGGACCCGAGCAGTTCGGTCGGGATTCGCACCGACACCCTGCGTTTTATTCGCCTGCTGGCCAGCTACTTTATCATGACCCCGCCGCTGAAGGGGGATGAAGTCGACCGGGTCTTGGCGGCGGCTGATGCAATGAATGAGGTTGTGGCGACTGAGGAACCAACGGCGCCGACCAAGTACCAGCATAAGGCCCGGGCAATGATGCAAAGCTTGGAGCGCTTTGCCAATCAGCTCCAACTTGGCCCCGAATACCAAGAAATTTTAGAGGACCTGGCCGACCGGGTGGAAAATCCGAAGACGACGCCGAGTGCCAAGCTGCTTAATTACGTCCAGGATGATTCCCTGACTGCCTACGCCCTGCGGCGGGCCAAGCGTTATCAAGCAGCGGCCCAGACCGCGATTCGCCAGTTCCCGGGTTTTGATGACGACCACCCGATGACGGCGGCCGAACTGACCCAGGCCCTTTTCCATGGAAATTGGGAACCAGATTTGGATCACTGAGCACGGGCCGAAAAATTTGCCCCGAGGGGTTGACGGGTCTTACTGATCGTTATAGTATAATGGCAATTAAATTAAAAATCGCTGAGAAGAGATGAGTAGCAGGGGAAGCCCGCTGAGCGAGTCGGGGATGGTGCAAGCCGACCGGGAAGAAGCTGTGAAGATGGTCTCCGAGCGAATCCAGTGGCGAATGATTAGCTGCTGGCGGGGGGCCAACCGATACCACTGGCGCAGGATCCGGTCTAACCGGGCCCTGACGAAGGCGAGCTGGGCAACCAGGTCGCAAACTAGGGTGGTACCCCGTTGATGATTGATTGACGTCCCTAACAGTACAGAGCATGTGCTGTTAGGGCTTTTTTGTTTTCTAAGGAGGAGATAACAGTTAGTTAAAATGTGTAATAGTGTATAACTAAATGGTATAATATTAACGAGAAAAAGAAAATGTGGAGTTGATATTATGCCAATGCTAAAGCCGAAAGATATGGCAGAAAAACTCGGTGTGACGGTTAAAACCTTACAAAAGTGGGACAACCAAGGAATCCTGAAAGCATATCGGACACCGACCAATCGAAGATACTACACCGAAGAACAATACTTGCAATATATTGGGAAGCCTTTAGAGGATAAACAAACGCGGAAGAATGTTGCTTACGCGCGGGTTTCAACCTATGGTCAAAAGGATAATTTAGCTGATCAAATTGCCTTCATTCGGCAGTTTGCGAATGCCAAAGGAGTCATTATTGACGAAGCCATTACCGATATTGGAAGCGGACTGAACTACAATCGGAAAAAGTGGAACCAGTTGCTTGATGAGGTAATGCAAAATAAGGTGGCGACAATCTATATCACCTATAAAGACCGATTTATTAGGTTTGGGTACGAATGGTTTGAGCACTTATGCCAAAGGCACGGTACTGAAATTGTAGTTCTTAATAATCCAAATACCAGTCCCGATAAAGAATTGGTAGACGATTTGGTAAGTATTATTCATGTGTTTTCGTGTCGCTTGTATGGGTTACGGAAATACAAGAAGGAACTACAAGGTGATACTTCTTTGAAAGGTGGTGAAAAACGTGCTTCGCACGCAAAAGGTAAAGCTATATCCGAATCAGACGATGAAAAAGGTGCTCGATGAGCTGTGTGATTATCGGCGTTACTGCTGGAATCAAGGCTTGGCGACTTGGAACGAAATGTATGATGCTTCGGTGATCCTCGCTGATAAGAAGCAGCGGCCCAATGAGCGGAAAGTTCGTGACGAACTGGTTGCTAACAAGGCTGACTGGCAGTATCAACTATCAGCTCGGTGTTTACAGTTGGCGATTTCTGATCTTGGTAAGGCTTGGAAGAATTTTTTCAATAAAGCTCAACCGGACTGGGGGAAGCCACGGTTTAAGTCGAAAAAGGCACCCCGTCAGGGGTTTAAGACTGATCGAGCCAAGCTAGTTAATGGCTGCTTGCGCTTGGACAAGCCCCGTGGAATTGCCGAAAAATGGTCGGACATTAAGTTCAAAGGTGCAAAAGATTTAGCTGGTGGGTTAAAGGTGGTTTCAATTTACCGGGAAAACGGTCAGTACTGGGCGAGCTTACCCCTTGAAGTGATGACCGTGCCGTCGAAGCCAAAAACAGGCGCGAAAACGGCGGTCGACGTCAATGTTGGGCACTTGAATTACACCGATGGTGAAATCAATACCTTGCCCAGCCACCTCCAAAAACTTTACAAGCGGATTAAGCATTATCAACGAGTACTAGCTCGCAAGCGTAAGGTCAATGGAAAACAGGCAACCCAAAGCAACAATTACGCCAAAACGAGAGCCAAGTTACAGCGTAATTATCGTCGAGTTGCTAATATCCAACACGACTTGATGCAAAAATTCGCGACCCGGTTGGTCAACGATTACGATCAAATTGTGATTGAGGATCTTGCCGTTAAGAAAATGCAGATGAGTCATGTTGCTTCTAAGGGGCTCCAGCGTTCCATGTTCGGTTACTTCCGTCAGGTTCTGAGCTACAAGTGTGATTGGTACGGGAAAGCTTTGCTGGTAGCGGATCGTTTCTACCCGAGTACCCAACGTTGTTCTGTTTGCGGTCATATCAAGCAAGGTGATGACAAAGTCACTTTGGCTGGGAATAAGAAACACCACACCAAACATGAAGAATATATCTGCTATGAATGCGGTGTGGTGATGGATCGTGACGAGAATGCGGTTGCCAATCTTTTGGCGTTAATTTAAGGCAATTTATGAGCCGGGCTAACGGCTCGGAGAGCGTAGCAAAACTCTCCTTCAGTGCTATTAGAGGCAGTTAATGTCGCTTTCCTCTTGTTAGGGAGGTGGGAATACTGCTGTTGACGGTAGTAAATAAAATTAAGAAAGGAAAACTATATTCTTTCTAACAGCATAAAGGTTCTTAACTTCTATGTTGTTCCACATTTTATATAGCAGGAAGTTAGCATGAGCACTCAATTACATTACGACATTGTGGGATCCTTTTTACGGCCGGCGGCGTTAAAGCAAGTGCGCGAACAATTTGCGCGAGGAGAATTGGATCAGGCGGGCCTGACCAAGGTGGAAGATGCAGCGATCAAGGACCTAGTCGCTAAAGAAGCGGCCGCTGGATTAAAGGTCGTCACGGACGGCGAATTCCGTCGCAGCTACTGGCACTTGGATACCTTCTGGGGCTTTGGCGGGATCAAGCACACGACCCAGGCGCGGGGCTACCTTTTTCATGATGAAGAAACCCGCAATGACTCCGCGCAGGTAAGTGGGAAGATCGCCTTTACGGGGAGCCACCCGGATTTGACGGCCTTTAAGTACCTCAAGACCTTGACCGATGGCACGGAGTTGATTCCACGCCAATCACTGCCAGCGCCGGCTCAACTTTATGCGGAACTGGTTCGCGGACCTGAGAATGTCGCGGCCTTGCGGAAAGTCTACCCGACCGATGACGCCCTCTTCGCTGATCTGGCTAAGGCTTACCGGGACCTGATTTTGGCCCTGTATGAAGCCGGCTGTCGCGACCTAAAATTGGACGACTGTACTTGGGGGATGGTCGTGGATGATGATTTCTGGTCCTTAATGGCGGGCGCTGGTTTTGAGCGCGAGTCATTGCAAGCCATCTACTTGAAGCTCAATAATGCAGCAATCAAGGACTTGCCTGCCGATCTACGGGTTTCAACCCACGTGTGCCGGGGCAACTATCATTCCACTTGGGCGGCCAAGGGGGGCTATGGACCGGTGGCCGACTACCTGTTGGCTCAAGAGAACGTCGCGGCCTTCTACCTTGAATTTGATGATGATCGCTCCGGGGATTTTACTCCTTTGGCGAAGGTCCCAGCCGAAAAAGAAGTCGTCTTGGGCTTGGTGACTTCCAAGCGCCCGGCGTTAGAGGAGCCGGAAGTGCTCAAGGCGCGGATCAAAGAAGCCAGTCAATACGTTCCGCTGGCGCACTTAGCGTTAAGCACTCAATGTGGTTTTGCTTCTACGGAAGAAGGCAACCAGCTAACGGAAGCTGAGCAGTGGGCCAAGATTAAATTGGTGATTGACGTGGCCAAGGAAGTTTGGCCGGCGACTAAGTAGTGCGCTCCAATAGAAAAGCCGGTGGCTTGAC
>NZ_HE997178.1:11863-40976 GCF_000312405.1 Limosilactobacillus ingluviei str. Autruche 4
GACAAACCTTGCCAAGTCGCCGACTTTTTAGTTGCTTTAACGTTTTGCTTGCACGGCCCGGGCCCGGTCGATCAGGTCGGCAAAGAGCCGCTGGGACTCGGGGTAGTGCTTGTACATATTTTCCGGGTGCCACTGGACGGCGAGAATTTGATTCCCGGTGATCGATTCAATCGCTTCGGGCACGCCATCGTCGGCACTGGCGACGACTTTGACGCCCGGGGCGATTTTTTTGAGCCCCTGGTGGTGGCGAGAATTGACGAAGGGGCGGTGGCCCATCAAATCAAAGAGCCGGCTGTCGGGCTCAACGGTGAGGTGGTGGGAAGGGAAGTTGCCCGGCGCATCCTGGGAGTGCTTGATGGTGGCAAGCGGATTTTCACTCAGGTCCTGGTAGAGGGTGCCGCCCAAACCGGCGTTGATCACTTGCATCCCCCGGCAGATCCCAAAGATCGCCTTGCCGGCTTTAACCGCTTGTTTGAGCAGTTCAATTTCAAATTCATCTCGCTTGCGGTAGGTCGGCCCGAGCTTTTGGTGGGGCTCTTCGCCAAAAAAGGTCGGATCGACGTCGGCGCCACCGGCAAAGATCACGCCGTCAAAAAGGTCCAAGTAATCGCCGACCATTTCCGGGGCGACGCTGGGAAAGATTACCGGCGCCCCGCCGGATTTGACTATTGCTTCGATGATCGGCTTGGGCGCAAAGGGCGCCATCCGTTCGTTAATAATTTCGGTTGCTTCGGTGAGGGTATCGGCAGGTACTGCGATTCGTGGCCGCACAACCATCGCCTCCTTATTTTAAATTGGTTATTTTTAATGAAAATATCACGGTTTTATCATTTTGGCAAGCGGGGTGCTTGTTGCGCCAATCAAAAAACGACCGCGCTTTTTTGCGCAGTCGCTTTAGTAACCCCCAGCTAGTCTGTTAAGCCAACGTGCCCATTGGATCCCATGGGGCTAAGACATGCGGTTCTTGGGCTTGGGCAGCCAGCAGTTCATCACTCAGGTACTTTTTGTTGATCACGATTTGGTAGCAGTATTGGTCCAGCCAAGCATCGCTCATCACGAAGTAACCCTTGGTCCCGACTTTGTTGCCCCAGGAGTTTTCAACCTTCCACTTGGTTGGTTGGCCGTCGACCAGGTCCACCCCGGTCAAGACCATCGCGTGGGTCATCATTGATTGGCCGTAGTCGAGCATATCGGCCTTGCTCATTGTCAGTTCGGTATTGAAGAGTTCTTCGTAGTGGTACGTATTCAGGTCCATTAAGCCGAGCTTGGTTTCAGAGTACTTGCCAACATCTGAGCCAAACCAGACGCTTTCGCCGCCCTGAAGCTGCTTGATGGCCAGGGCCTTGAATTCATCGACCGGCAGGTTTAAGTGCTTGATCGGCCGGCCACCCACCACGTTGCCCAGCATCTCAATCGTGTAGGTTTGGTGGTAGGCCTTATCAGCCGTGGGCGCTTGGATGATCGAGACGTATTGATCCAGATCCCAGCCGACGTACTTGGTAAAGAATTCCTGCGGCGTCAGGTTCGCGGCGCGGTGGAATTCCTTGCTCTTTTTGTCGCGGTATTCAAAGTCGAAGCTTTGGACCGGTTCGCCAAAGGCCAGGGCCAACATCCGGTAGACCCGGTTGAGCATTTCCTGGCGGGTTTGGTTGATCCGTTCGTCTTCAACCCCGTAGTCGTTAACTAATCGACGCAGGATCACGGCGTCGTGGCGGAGTTGGTGATTCAAGACTTCGTTGATTTCGCGCGACTTGGATGAGTTGTAGGTTTCGGGCATCGCGCTTTGCGGTACGACCCCGTACTTTTCAATCAGGGCCACCATCATGTCCCATTGGCCCCCGTCTTGTTGCGGGGTTGCCATCAGCCAAGCGACTTTACGGTCGTCGTGGGGCAGTTCAGCCGTGTTGATCACGTTTTCGTAGAAGTAGTTGGCCTTTTCAAATTTGTCCCAGAAGAACTGGTAGGATTGGGATAATTCGAAGTTGTCCGGCAGGTTGAACTTCGCCTGCATGTCGTGGCGCATCGTGTTCAAGGCCGCAAACATCCAGCACCGGCCGGATTGTTTTTGGTCACTGACGTCGCCGGTGGCCAGATCAATTGAAAAGTGGGGATCGTTGGCGGCTTGGGCGTGCCAATCAAAGCTGGCATTGCGGACCCCGTTTTTGGTGACCGCCCGTTCCAAGACCCGGTTTTGACTTTGGGCTTGGTAGTCGGCTTGGAAGGCCTTTAATTGGGCGGGCGTAATTGCAAATGACATTCAATCAACTCCCTTAAAATGATTAACTTCTATTATAGGGCGGTCGCCGAAGACCGTCAAAGCAAGTGGTTACCACGGAAAGTTTTGTAAGCGGTCCACTTCCGTAATCTGGCGTACGACCCGGCCGGGGTTGCCCACGACCAGCGAATTGGCCGGGACATCTTTCGTTACAACCGTCCCGGCCCCAATTACGCTGCCGGCGCCGATGGTGACCCCGCCTAAGACGGTCACGTTACCGCCTAGCCAGCAGTTGTCTTCAATCGTAATCGGGGCGCCAAATTCGTAATCCAACAGCTGGCCGTCGACTTCGCGCAAATTGCGTTGTTGGTACCTTAAGGGATGCTTGGCGGTCAAGAGGCTGACGTTAGGCCCCAGCATCACGTTGTCGCCGATCGTCACCGGGCAGGTGTCCAGGACAGTCAGGTTAAAGTTGGCGTAAAAATTATCGCCGATGGTGGTGAAGCGCCCGTAGTCAAACTGGATCGGCCCTTGCAGGTAGATGTTTTGCCCGTGAGTGCCCAGTAATTCCGCTAGAATGGCCGCCCGCTGTTCGGTTTGATCATCGTAGGTCAGATTGTAATCGTGGCTGAGCCGGTGGCCTTGGCGCGCATAGCGGTTTAATTCCGCCGTGGCGGGGGTGTAGGGTTTGCCCTCCAGCATGTTGCGGGTGTTGAGTTCCATTTTCAAGTCCTCCTCAAATCACATTCCCCCTTATTTTAACGGAACCGCTTACATAAATAAAGTAAAAAAAAGCGACGGGGCCTGCCCGCCGTGATATGCTCCCTTTTAGGTGGAGAAACGAATTATGTAAAATTCGATCTCACCTGAAAGGGGGTATTTTTATGTCTGGCAGAACAACTCATCACTCTTTAGAAGAACGGCTTGAAGCAGTCCTCCAGTATTTGAGCAGTCAGGTTGGCAGTTCTCGATTAGCTAAACAATACGGCGTTAGCGAGCATACTGTGCAGGATTGGGCCCGTGCTTATCAACACGATGGGATAGCAGAATTGGAAGAGTCTCACACTTGGCGCAAGCTATAGCCAAGAATCCAAACGCTCATCCACTGCTTCATAGCGATCGTGGAACCCAGTACACTTCGAAACAATATCTCCGCCTAACTACCGAAGCTAGCTTCACATTGAGCATGTCACGGGTTGGCAAATGTATTGACAATGCGCCGATGGAAAGTTTCTGGGGTCACTATAAGGATGAATCCTATTATGACCATAAATTCGAAACCTACGAAGCGTTAGTAACCTCAGTCAAGGAATACATTGCCTTCTATAATCACAAACGATACCAAACGAAATTAGGCAGCCTTGCGCCCGCTGAATATCGAGCACTAGCTGCCTAATTATTTACATAATTCAACTTTCCACTTGACAGGGTCCAGTCCACCGCTAGTATCCTATGCTAGTTCACATCCAGCACTTCTGGGCCGTCTTGGCGGCCGACAATTACTTGGTCGACCCGGTTTAAGAACAGCCCGTGTTCAACAACCCCGACCGTGTGGATCAGGTCTTCGGCCATGGCCTTTGGATCGGCGATTTCGCCCACCTTTAAGTCAATGATGAAGTTTTTTTCGTCAGTCCGGTACTTGGCGCCATCGTCCGTTAACCGCCAGACCGGATGGTAACCTTGCTTGACAAAGTAGTTAAAGACGTGTTGGGCCCCAAACGGAATGACTTCGACCGGCACGCCGAAGTTCCCGATCCGCTTGACCAGCTTGGATTCGTCGACGATCCAAATCCGCTTGGTCGAAGCGTTGTTGACGATCTTTTCCCAGAGCAGGGCGCCCCCGCCCCCCTTGATGCCGTTGAAGTCCGTGTCAATTTCATCGGCCCCGTCGATGCACAGGTCGATGTGGTCGACTTCATCGATGTCTTTGATCGTAATTCCCAGGCTTTGGGCTTGGGCCGTTGTCCGGTTGGAAGTCGTGACCCCGATCACGTTCAGGCCCTCTTCTTGGACCCGCTTGCCCAGGGCATCCACCATGTAGCGCACCGTCGAGCCGGTCCCCAAGCCAACAATCATGCCATCTTCGATAAATTTGACGGCAGCTTGGCCGACCAAGGCCTTTAATTCATTTTGATCCATTCTCATTTCACCTCAAACTTAGTTTTGCTCTTCAGGGGCGAGGAGCCGCCGGTATTCCGGGTGCTTTTGAAAACTCATTTTGGCATACGGGCACATTAATTTAACCGTCAGCCCCGCTTGATCCGCGTAATCGACAAAGGCGGCCATTAGCTTGCCGGCGATCCCTTGGCCACGGTAAGCCGGATTGACAAAGACCCGCTCTAAGACGACCCGCTTGGCGGTAGCGTCGACAAAGGGGTAATCAATCTGTCCGATTAAGGTGCCATCAGCCTCCGTTGCGACCAGTTTTTCTGCGGCAATCGTAATTTCCATTGGCATTCCCTCCCTGCATGATTCATAAAACGTTTTACGCCATTTATTTTCCGAGTTTCGCCCGGGCTTGTCAAGTTAGTCACCAACCGGGTGCAACCGTTACCATTAGTTTAGGCCTAAGGCGGGGGCCCTGCAAGGGAGATGGAAAATTAATTCCCGCCGCGGGACCTGAGCGGAATTTTAAGAAGTAATTGCATTTGCCGGATTCCGTGAAGCTGGCACAAACGGTATGCTACAATAGAAGCTATCTTTAAAAACTGCAAAGCCGGGGGATTTACCATGAGAAAACGAGGATTTGAAATTGTTTCATTCAAGGCTGACCAGGGCCTCAGCCTGCCACAACGTCAGACCAAGCAGGCGGCGGGCTACGATTTTGCGGCCAGCGAAGATTTTGTGCTACCTTCGATTTGGAAGAACCACTTTTTACTGGGGCTAAAAATGTTGCTGCACGGCGGCCAATTAAGTGCCGCTGACCTTGCAGCCGCCGATGCGGCCTTAAAGCCACTCTTGGTGCCAACCGGGATCAAGGCTTACATGCAACCGGATGAAGTCTTGATGCTGTTTAACCGGTCCAGTGGCCCGCTCAAGCGCCGTTTAATCCTGCCTAATGGGGTCGGGATTATTGACGCCGATTACTACAACAACCCGCAAAACGAAGGGGAAATCTTTGTCCAGCTGGTCAACTACGGGCTGGTCGACTACAAGATCAAAAAGGGCGAACGGATTGCCCAGGGGATCTTCACCCCGTACTTGGCGGCTGATGATGAAGCAACGCCCCAAGCCGACCGGACGGGGGGCTTTGGCTCGACGCAAAAGTAACGCTTAGAAAGGAGGCGGCCTTGTGGCTAAAACCAGAACGCACTATGTCTGCCAAAATTGTGGCTATTCTTCGCCGCGCTTTTTAGGGCGCTGCCCGAATTGTGGCAAGTGGAATTCCCTGGTCGAAGAAGTCGAACAAGGCCAGCTGGAAAAGACGGTCCAGCCGACCACGACTTTGACCGGGATCGTGGCCAAACCGCAAAAAATCAAGGAAATCGACACCCAAAAGACCCCGCGGGTCAAGACCCGGCTCAATGAGTTAAACCGGGTCTTAGGGGGCGGAATCGTGCCCGGCTCCTTGGTCTTGATCGGGGGGGATCCGGGGATCGGGAAGTCGACCTTGCTGCTGCAAGTTTCCGGCCAACTGAGCGTGGAGGGCCACTCGGTCCTCTATGTGTCCGGGGAAGAAAGTGCCAACCAAATCAAGATGCGGGCCCAACGGCTGGCCGTGTCGGGGGATAATTTCTACATTTACCCGGAAACCAACATGGACAGCATCCGGGCCACGGTCGACAATCTCCAACCTGAATACGTGATCATCGATTCGGTCCAGACCATGCAGGCGACCGACGTGACGTCAGCGATCGGCAGCGTCGCCCAGATCCGGGCGGTCACGGCCCAGTTGATGCAGATTGCCAAGGGCAAAAACATCACCGTCTTTGTCGTCGGCCACGTCACCAAGGGTGGGGTTTTGGCCGGCCCGAAGATTTTAGAGCACATGGTTGACACCGTCCTCTACTTTGAAGGGGATCTCCACCACACCTACCGGATCCTGCGCTCGGTTAAGAACCGGTTTGGCTCGACCAATGAGCTGGGCATCTTTGAGATGAATACCGAGGGGCTCAAGGAAGTCCCGAATCCCTCAGAGATCTTCTTAGAAGAACGGCTGCAGGATGCGACCGGCTCGGCGGTGGTGGTCTCTTTGGAAGGGACCCGGCCGATCTTGGTCGAAATCCAGGCCCTGATTACGCCGACCGTTTTTGGGAACGCCCAGCGGACGGCCACCGGGCTGAACCGGAACCGGGTCTCTTTGATCATGGCGGTCTTGGAGAAGCGGGCCAACTTGCTCTTACAAAATCAGGACGCCTACCTCAAGGCGGCCGGGGGCGTCAAATTGGATGAACCAGCGATCGACTTGGCGATTGCGATGGCGATTGCCTCATCCTACCGGGACCGCGGCACCCAGCCGACCGATGCCTTTGTCGGCGAAGTCGGTCTGACTGGGGAAATTCGCCGGGTCAACCGGATTGAACAGCGGGTTGCTGAAGCGGCCAAGCTGGGCTTTAAGCGGATCTTTGTGCCGAAGAATAACTTGCAAGGTTGGCAGGCGCCGACTAACATTGAGGTAGTCGGGGTAACGACCTTGTCGGAGGCCTTAAAGCTGGCCTTAGGGCACTAAGCTCTGACGAATTTTGACGGAAAGGAGGACCGAGAATGAAACGACGGAAAAATTTTGTCCGGGCGCTCTTTATCCTGGTCGGGATGGCAATTGGTTATTACTATCTGCCACCCCTGTGGGTGACGCTGGGGATCAAGCTGCATTTACCGTTGGTAATGATGATCGTGAATGTCGCAATTGGTGCAATTATTTTTGGGTTATTGTCCCTGAGCTTAACCGACTGGGTCCTGCGCGTGGGCAAACGAATTGAACACAACCTAGCCCAAAAGAGCCCCCTGTATTTGATCATGGGGGCGATTACCACCATTTTGGGGCTGATTTTGGCCGCCCTGATTTCCATTCCGCTCTGGCGGTTGCGGATTCCGGTGATCAATAACGTCTTGCCAATCTTATTAATGGTGATCTTTAGCTACTTTGGCTTTTTGCTGGGGACGACGCGCTTGGATGAATGGCGTAAGCTCTTATTTGCCCGGCGGGAAAAGCCCAAGGATGGGGCAATTTTGGCCCGCCAGGATGCAAACTACCACCATTACAAGATCTTGGATACCAACATCTTGATCGACGGGCGGATTTACGACCTGGTTAAGACCGGCTTTTTGGAAGGAACCTTGCTGGTACCCAACTTTGTCTTGTACGAGTTGCAATACATTGCCGACGCAGGGGAAAGCATTAAGCGGGTCCGCGGTCGGCGGGGTTTGGATATTTTAAATAAGCTCCAGGAAGAACAAATCGTGCCGATTGAAATGTACGAAGGCGACTTCCCGGATATCCAAGAGGTCGATAGCAAATTGATTGCCCTGGCCAAGAAGGTCGATGGGGTGATCGTAACCAACGACTGGAATTTGAATAAGGTAATTCAATTCCAAAACGTCCAGGTTTTAAACATTAACAACCTGGCCAAGTCCTTAAAGCCCCGGGTCGTGCCGGGAGAAAAACTGCGGGTGACGGTCGTCAAAAAGGGGACCGAACGCCAGCAGGGGGTTGCCTACTTAGACGACGGGACGATGGTCGTCGTCGAAGATGGGCGCTTCTTTATGAACCAAGAGATTGTTGTCGAGGTAACGTCAGCCTTGCAGACGGATGCCGGGCGGATGATCTTTGCCCGCTTGCCGCACCAGGGAATTAGTGAGCAAGCCCCGCACAAAAACACTAAGCATTAATGGCAACCGGCCAGCCCCGCGCGAATGAAGCGCCGCGGGGCTGGTTTTTTGCTTTGCTCAGGGATTTCCCTGAGAAATCGTTTTTATGCTCGCAAATGAACAAAAAGATTAAAAACCCTTGAATATTATTAGAAAAGGATTATAATCAAGAGCAATTAATTAATGAAAGGAGTTCTCAAGATGCATAAGCAAACTATCCAATCGTACACGATCTCGCCCGCTTGCTTATTAGCCCTATTATTGCCTTAGAGGACTCACCATTTATTTAGGTAAGTCCTTTTCGTGCATGAAATAGGGCGAACCTAATCATCTCCTAGCTGATTAAAAGGTGCCCTATTTCAAGTAGAAATAGCGCACCTTTTTGATTTAGGAGGAATTTCAAATGCAAGCAATGATGGAAGAAGCGCCCGGCAATATTCGGCGCCAACAAGAACTAACGACCCGGATCAATCAGATCCAAGTTACCCCGACCTTTTGGCGGGTCTTTACCCTCGTGGCAGCGGGGATGTTTATGGATGCAATCGACGTGTACTTGGCCAGTGGGGTCAGTTCCTACCTGCTGGCCACCAAATGGGCGACGGTGACCCAAAATTCAGTTTTCTTGTCCGTGGGCTTTATGGGCTTATTTATTGGCTCGATTACCGCCGGGGTGGTCGGTGATTGCTTCGGCCGGCGGCGGGCCTATCAATTGAACCTATTGATTTTTGGCTTCTTTACTTTGCTTGGGGCAGTCGCCCCCAACATGCCGGTCTTGATTGGTTGCCGCTTGATCGCCGCAATTGGGCTGGGGACCGAGATCGTCACCGGCTACGCGATGATCAATGAGTTTGCCCCGATCAGCCAACGGGGGCGGTGGTGTGCAGCCACATCGCTGATTGCCAACTGTGGCGCCCCAATTACGATGCTGTTGTGTACCTTGATCATTCCGCGTTTTTCTTGGCGGGCCATGTTTGTCATTGCTGGGAGTTTAGCCTTGATCCTCTGGTATTTCCGGCGTAACTTGCCGGAATCGCCCCGCTGGGACATTAATCATCAGCGTTATCGCCAGGCGGAAGCGACGATTGCCCAGCTGGAAACGGAAATGGCCGCCCGTCACCTGGCGCCCGCTGTGCTGGAAGAAAATGCAGCCACGAGCTATGACAACGATGCGCATCTGCGGCGGAATTTGCTGGTCGCGATCGTGGCCGTGACGGCGGTGATCGTTTGCCAATATACCTTTACTTCGTGGGTGCCAACCCTGCTGGTCAAAAAGCACTTGGCGGTGGTTTCTTCGCTGGCCTTCTCAGCCGTGATGATGCTGGGGGCCCCGGTCGGCGCCTTGATTGGGACGCTGCTGGTCGACCGGGTCGGACGCAAACCAACGATTGTGACGGCCTTTGGCTTGTCGGCTATCCTGGGCTTGTGGTACCCGGCGCAAACGACCGCTAGCGGGGTCATGCTGGTTGGCTTTGCTTTGACGGCGTGCTTTTACGTTTTGATGGCCGTGGTCGTCGCGGTCTACACTTCGGAACTTTTCTCTACTACATATCGTTTCCGGGGCGCTGGGGTGGCCAATGGGATTTCGAAGTTGGTGACCATTGGGATGCCCTACCTGGTGGCTTGGTTGCTGACCAATGTGGGAGCGAACGTGATCTTTGTTACCATTGCTGGTATTGCAATTTTTGCGGGGTTGGTGGTGCTCTTCTGGGGGCCAGAAACCAACCGCCGAGTAATTTAATGAAATTTATTGAAGGAGGAAAAAACAATGCGGACGATTCAATTTTTTGATACTTCACTGCGGGATGGGGAACAAACGCCCGGCGTCAGCTTTAACACGCATGAAAAGGTCCAAATGGCCCGGCAGCTGGAAGCCTGGGGGATTGATACGATTGAAGCCGGTTTTCCGGTTGCTTCCCCCGGGGACTTTGAAGCGGTTGCGGCAATTGCGCGGGCCTGTCAGAGAATGACCGTGGCCGGCCTGGCCCGGTGTAAGAATAAGGACATTGATGCGGCTTATGAAGCCTTAAAGGAGGCCAAGCATCCGCAAATCCACGTCTTCTTAGCGACTAGTCCGGTCCACCGGGAAGCCAAGTTAAAGATGACGCAAGCGGAAGTCTTGGCATCGATTCGCGACCACGTTACTTACGCCAAGCAAAAGTTTGACCTGGTCCAATTCTCACCAGAAGACGCGACCCGGACAGAAGCCGATTTCTTATTGCAAGCCGTGCAAACGGCGATTGATGCCGGCGCCACGATTATCAACATTCCTGACACGGTTGGCTATTCCAACCCTAAGGAATACGGGGCGATTTTTAAGTACCTGATTGAAAATATCCACAGTGAAGTTCCTATTACCTTCTCTTCGCACTGTCACGATGACTTAGGGATGGCGACAGCCAACGCCTTGGCAGCAATTGAAAACGGGGCCAACCGGGTCGAAGGAACGGTCAATGGGATTGGTGAACGGGCGGGGAATACCGCCTTGGAAGAAGTTGCCGTTGCCTTGCGCATTCGGCAAGATTACTACCAGGCCACCAGCCAGATTGACTTGGCCAAGACTAAACAGACCAGTGATTTAATTGCCCGCTTGTCGGGGATTCCGGTCCCGAAGAATAAGGCCGTCATTGGGGGCAATGCCTTTGCCCACGAAGCTGGGATTCACCAAGATGGGATGTTGAAAAATCCGGCGACGTACGAAATTATTACGCCCCAACTGGTGGGGGTCGAAAAGACCAGCTTGCCGCTGGGGAAACTGTCGGGACGCCACGCCTTTAGCGACCGGTTGGCCACGTTAGGCTATGAATTTGATCAGGACCTGATTAACGTGTTGTTTAAGAAGTTTAAGGTCTTGGCTGACCAAAAGAAGGTCGTCATGGATCAGGACCTGCAAGCCCTGGTCGCTGATAAATTGCACCGGGCCAGCGATGATTATCACTTGGCCTCCCTGCAAGTCCAATACGTTTCGAATGGCTTCCAAGCGGCGGTGGTCGCTGTAACCGATCAGACCGGTGAGCACCAGACGGCCTCAGCGATTGGCGCCGGAAGCGTGCAGGCTATCTACAATGCCTTAGACCAGGCCTTTGGGCAACACCCAACGCTGAACAGTTACGAAATTGAGGCCATTACCAGCGGGGAAGATGCCCAAGCCGAAGTGCGGGTCAGTCTGCAAGATCCAACGACGGGGAAGCAAACCAATGGGGTCGGGGTCGCCTTTGACGTTTTGCAAGCTTCCGCGAAAGCCTACGTCAATGCCAGTTCCCGCCTCAAATAGTAAAGGGGAAGACCAATGGAAATACAAGAACACCAAATTACCGTGCTTGCCGGTGATTATTCCGGCCCGGAAATGATGAAAGCCGGCCTCGCAGTCTTGGCGGCCGTTAGTGCCGGCACCGATTTTAAGTACCGATTGCATGCGTACCCCTTTGGCGGGCAAGGCATTGATCAAGGAGGTGACCCGTTGCCCGCCGCCACCTTAGCCGGCTGTCGTCAAGCCGATGCGATCCTCTTGAGCGCGATTGGGGGCCCCCGCTATGATGGAGCAACGGCAACGCCAGAACAAGGCTTACTGCGGCTCCGCCAAGCCCTAGGGTTGTTTGCTAATTTGCGGCCGACCCAGGTGACGCCGGCTTTGGCGCCTCTATCGCCGGTCAAGGAGGTGGCCGACGTGGACTTGGTCATTGTTCGGGAATTAACGGCCGGGATCTACTTTGGCCAGCCCCGCCAGGAAGGCGATCAGCAGGCTTTGGATACGGCGACTTATACGCGTGCGGAAGTGGCGCGGATTTTGCGGGTCGGCTTTGAACTGGCTTGCCAACGCCGCCACCACGTTACGATTGTTGACAAGGCCAATGTTTTGGCGACGTCGCGCTTATGGCGCCGCGTTGCTGCTGAACTGGCGCCCCAATACCCGACGGTCAAGGTCGACTACCGGTACGTGGATGCCACGGCAATGCAGTTGATTAACCATCCGCAAGCCTTTGACGTAATCATTACGGCCAACCTCTTTGGCGATATTTTAAGTGATGAAGCGGCGGTGCTGCCGGGGAGCTTAGGGGTGATCCCGTCCGCCAGCCTGGGACTGACGGGACCAAACCTGTACGAACCAATCCACGGGTCGGCACCAGATCTGGTTGGCCAAAATAAGGTTAATCCCCTGTCGATGATTAACAGCGTGGCTTGGATGCTACGTCAATCCTTTGGGCGGGCGGACTTAGCCGCGCGGATTGACCAGGCTTGCCAAGCAGTGTTGGCGGCGGGAATTTATACGGCCGATCTAGGAGGCACGGCGACAACGACCGAAGTGACCCAGGCAATTGTTGATGCTTTAACGGCGCAAGCTGAGTGAGGAGGAGCATTATGGCAACGACACTGTTTGATAAGGTTTGGGACCGGCACGTGATTACCGGGAAAGCCGGCGAGCCCCAGCTATTATATGTTGATTTACATTTGATTCACGAAGTTACTTCGCCGCAGCCTTTCGATGGTTTGCGGGAAAGTGGTCGCCAGTTGCGGCGCCCGGATCGGACCTTTGCGACGATTGATCACAACGTCCCCACGGCGCCCCAACCGGTGACGACGATTGCCGACGTGAAAGACCAGATTGCCCGGCGCCAGATTGAAACCCTCCAAAAAAATTGCCGGGACTTTGGGGTGCACTTAGCCGACATTGGCGATGCCGATCAAGGGATCGTTCACGTGATCGGTCCGCACCTAGGACTGACTCAGCCCGGGCGGTTGATTGTCTGTGGGGACTCACACACTTCAACGCACGGGGCCTTAGGGGCGCTGGCCTTTGGGATTGGGACGTCCGAAATTGAACACGTCTTTACCACCCAGACGATTTGGCAGGTCAAACCGAAAAACTTGGGGGTCCACCTCACGGGGCACCTGGCGCCGGGAGTCTTTGCCAAAGACATTGTGATGGCTTTGATTGCGAAGTACGGGACAAACTTTGCCGAAGGCTACGCCCTGGAATTTTATGGGCCGACCATTGCGGACCTCTCCATTGAAAGTCGCCTGACCCTGACTAACATGATCATTGAAGGGGGCGCTAAAATGGCGATGATTCAGCCGGATCAAACCACCTTTGATTATTTACGGGGCCGGCGGTATGCGCCAAAGGACTACGAGCAAGCTGTGGCCGACTGGCAGCAACTTAAGACCGATAGTCCGGCTGCCTTTGATCGGATTATTGAATTGGACGTTTCCAACCTGGCGCCGTATGTGTCCTGGGGGACCAATCCGGCCATGGCCCTGCCTTGTGATGCGACTTTACCAGCAATAGCGGATCAAAATCTGGCGCGGGCCTACCAGTACATGGACCTGCAGCCGGGTCAGGCGATTACGACGATCCCCATTAATTGGTTGTTCATTGGTTCATGTACCAATGGGCGGTTGAGTGACTTGCAAGAAGCGGCCAAAATCTTAGCGGGCCACCACTTGGCGCCTGGGGTTCAAGCGTGGGTCGTCCCGGGGTCGCGGGCGGTCCAACGGGCGGCCGAACGGCTGGGCTTGGATCAGATTTTTAAAGCGGCCGGCTGTGAATGGCGCGATCCCGGCTGTTCAGCTTGCTTGGCGATGAACCCCGATAAGGTCCCGGCCGGCAAGCATTGTGCGTCGACGACCAACCGCAACTTTGAGGGCCGCCAAGGACCAGGGGCCCGGACTCACTTGGCCAGCCCGGCCATGGTGGCGGCCGCGGGGATTTACGGCCACTTCGTTGACGTCCGGCAATTTTACGAACAGGAGTGAGACTAATGGAAAAATTTACCGTTCACCAGGGGACGACGATGCCGATCATGAATGATGATATTGATACGGATCAATTGTTGCCTAAGCAGTTTTTGAAGCGCCTGACCAAGCGGGGTTATGGGGACGTCTTATTTTATGAATGGCGTTACCAAGCCGACGGGGTGACCCCCCAGGAGAATTTTATTTTGAATGAACCGGCGCGCCAACAAGCCTCGATTTTAATCACCGGGGATAATTTTGGGATTGGCTCGTCGCGTGAGCACGCCGTTTGGGCTTTACGGGATTGGGGCTTTAAGGCCATCATCGCTGGCAGTTTTGGTCCGATCTTGTACATGAACTGTACAAAAAACGGTGTCTTGCCGATTGAATTAGAGCAGGCTGCCCGCGAGACGCTCAGTGAATTGGCGCCAACGGCGAAGGTTACGATCGACTTGGTCCACCAAACCGTTAAATGTGGGGCGCTGAGCTGGAAATTCACGATTAATCCGGCTTGGAAAGAAAAGTTTTTAAAGGGGGAAGACGACATTGACCAAACGATGAAGTTTGCCGATCAAATTGCCGCCTACGAAGCCCAAATGTCTCCCTACCAATAAAGCAAACGAAGAAAGGATGTTATATAATGACGCAACACGTACAATGGCAAGGCCAACTAAACCAAACCGCCGTGGCCACCCTCGCCAATCCAGGTAAGATGATTGTTAGCCCGACGAAAGTTGGCTACATTATCATGACGACCGATCGGGCCGGGCTGGAGCGGAAGTTTGCTGCGAAGCAACGCAACCGTAATAAGCCGGGGGTGGTGCTGTGTGGCAGCTTGGCCCAACTTGATGAATTAGCTGAAATGACGCCTAAGATTCGGGCCCTGTATCAAAAGCACTGGGACCAAGATATTTTACTGGGCTGTATCCTGCCTTGGAAGCCCGAAGCCCGGGCCAAGTACTTGCAAGATGGGCAAGAAGAACTGATGATGGATCGACGGGGAACGTCGTGTTTTGTAATTAAATTTGGGACGCCGAGTGAACAAATTGCGGCGCACTTTTGGGCTGAAAAGCGCCAAATGATCTACGCCTCCAGTGCCAATCCATCGGGGCAAGGGAACCGGGGCAAGGTGGCCGGGATCGGCGAACGGATTGAACAAGCCGCTGATTTGGTCGTTGAAGCGGATGATTACGTGGCGTCAATCCAACCGGATAAAACGGTGGAAACTCGTTATGAACAAGGGGTGATGGTTTCCATGGTTGATCAAGTTGGTCAACTGGTTAAAGATGAACCAACTGCGCCAACTGATGCAGTGCCGGTCTTGATTCGCAAGGGGCTGGCCGTTGATCGAATTATGCTGAACCTGGCGGATGCGTATGATGTTTGGGAATACCATCACGGGGCATACTATTAAAG
Source organism: Limosilactobacillus ingluviei str. Autruche 4 (assembly GCF_000312405.1). Taxonomy (NCBI): domain Bacteria; kingdom Bacillati; phylum Bacillota; class Bacilli; order Lactobacillales; family Lactobacillaceae; genus Limosilactobacillus; species Limosilactobacillus ingluviei. Next base: position 27,033 of record NZ_HE997178.1, read on the forward strand.
CCGTGGTAAGCTGAAAAGAATGAATTGGGGCTAGCGAGCCGAGGTGGTGCTCGCTAGCCCCATGTTTATCTGCGGTTAATTTACTAGGCTCCGAACCCTCGGCAAGCAGAGCAACAGCGAGGGTTCGGAATGGGCGTGAGCGGAAAGTTGTTTTTGTCAATTCAGGTAATTGCCCTAAGGTATTTGCTTAAATTAAAATTTGATGAGATATAATATTGATTGGAAAAAAGATGTGTGCTAATTTTTAAAACATAGAGAGGATTAGAAAAGATTCGTAACTAACCAAGTGCACTTGTCTTATTACATAGGTGATAGGGATAGTTTGATTGTCCCCATCACTCCTCCCTTTGATTTTGACGATGATTAATAATTTTTATTAAACCGGTTTGATTTTAATCAAGTCAATTGTGTTTGGGCACTGTCTTCAAAGAAAAGAGGTAATTTTACATATGGAAAATTCAGTCTTAGCCACTCCTAGCCAGGCTAAAGTAGAGCGCGATCCGGTTAAAACCGTGATCTTAGCTTCCATGATTGGGACTGCTATCGAATTTTTTGACTTTTATGCCTACGGGACTGCGTCTGCCGCTTACTTTCCCAAGGTCTTTTTTCCGCAAATGACGCCGTTCCTCGCTACGATCGTTAGTTTGCTGACGTTTGGAGTGGCATTCGTTGCTCGTCCCGTTGGTTCCTTTGTATTTGGTCACTTTGGCGATCGATTAGGACGGAAGAAAACCTTGGTGGTATCCTTGCTGGTGATGGGGGTAGCCACCGTTACAATTGGGTTTATTCCTGGCTATGCCACTGTAGGGGTTTGGGGGGCCTTGCTCTTATGTATTTGCCGTTTTGTCCAAGGGGTCGGTCTTGGCGGTGAGTGGTCGGGGGCCGTTTTAGTCGCGACTGAAAATGCACCCAAAAATCGGCGGGCCTTATACGGCGCCTTCCCCGAAGTGGGAGCCCCAATCGGTTTCTTCTTGTGCAATAGTTTATTTTACTTACTAGAGAACTGGTTAACACCAGCTCAAATGACCGCTTGGGGCTGGCGCGTTCCTTTCTGGGCTTCATCCGTGCTGGTGGTAATCGGCTTATATGTCCGGCGCCGGCTGCAAGAAACGCCCCTCTTTAAAATGGCCCTGGAAAGCAAGCGGGTAACTAAGGCGCCCTTAAAAGTTGTCTTCAAATCCAATTGGCGAGAAATTTTGAAGGGAACCTTCATTACGGCGGCTTGCTACGCCCTGTTTTGTATCCTGACAACTTGGACGATTGCTTATGCCACGACCGCGCTTGGGTTTAGCCATGCCGAAGTATTGCTGTTTCTCGTGGGGGCGATCGTTGAATTTGCCGTTTTGATTCTCTTAACTTCCGTTTTAGCTGATCGGGTGGGCCGCAAAAAAGTCCTCTTGACGGCTTCCATCGCCTTAGCTGTTTTTGCCTTGGGCTTTCCGTATTTGATCCAAGGCCAGCATAATGTTGTTGGGATGCTTATTTACCTATGTTTAGGTTTTATCATCATGGGTTCCCTGTATGGTCCCGTTGGGGCCGTTTTGCCGGAACTGTTCCCGACGAAAGTCCGCTACTCTGGTGCGGGGATTGCCTATAGTCTTGCGGCTGTCGTGGGGGCCTCCATTGCCCCTTCGATGACGACCTGGTTGATCAGCCGCTACGGTTTGCCGGCCGCGGGGTATTACATGTTTGCTTTAGCCATTTTGTCAGTACTGGCTTGGTTGTTAACTAATGAAACGAAAGAAGTCGATTATACCAAATAAAGCCCATCCATCGGCGCGCTGTTTCTGCTTGAGGTAATCCTTAGAAAGTAATACCTCAGAAGCGATTATGGTTTGCAAATTGATTTTGGGACAAGAAGAGGTTTGAGTAATTTTCCCGGCTCAAGCCTTTTCTTATTTGATTGGAACAAAAAAGCTGGCCGTCAGGGGAGACGACCAGCTGGAGTACTACGAATATCTTGGGGGAGATTTCGTAAATAATCTATTTTTCGGTTACTATTTGGGAGGAGTAATTGAAAAATAATAGGTTTCGGTTAATCATGGTAAGGTAATTCCTTACCACGTCTCTTATATTAACAGGCGGATTTGAAGAAAATATGACGAAAGCCTAAAAATCCACCAAAGTCGCCAAACGTTGATCTAATAGGGTTTTGCGCATGACGCCCGTTTGTCATATCGGTTGGTGAGGTAGGATAACAGCGGAAAAGTCAAGCGACAAAAGGATTTTCGTATCGCAAGAACAACGGGGCGGAAACTGGCGTTGGCCCCGGGAATCTCACCAGTCGCCACCGAAGATGTGGTAAGATTGAGGTACTGATTTTGCGCGAAAGGAAGGAATGGACGATGCTAAAAATTTACAACACCTTGATCCGCCAAAAAGAAGAATTTACGCCCCTGACCCCCGGGGTTGTGAATATGTATGTGTGTGGGCCAACGGTGTACAACTATATTCACATCGGCAACGCCCGGAGCGTGGTGGCCTTTGACACGGTGCGGCGCTACTTGGAGTTTAAGGGTTACCAGGTTAATTACGTCTCCAACTTTACCGACGTCGATGACAAAATGATCAAAGCCGCGGCGGAACAGGGGATTACCGTCCCAGAATTAGCCGAAAAATACATTGCGGCCTTTATGGCGGACACGACGGCCCTCAACGTGGAGCCGGCCACCTTGCACCCGCGGGCGACGGAAAATATTGCGGGGATTATTGAAGTGATTGAAGCCCTGATTAAGCAGGGTTACGCGTATGAAGCCGCCGGTGACGTTTACTACCGGGCCCGCAAGTTTGCCCACTACGGCGCCCTTTCCGGGCAATCGTTGGACGCGTTGGAAGTCGGGGCCAGTGAGCACGTCAGCCAAGATGAAGTGGATAAAAAAGAAGATCCACTCGACTTTGCCCTCTGGAAAGCGGCCAAACCAGGGGAAATCAAGTGGGATTCCCCGTGGGGCGCGGGGCGGCCTGGCTGGCACATCGAATGTTCGGTAATGTCAACCAAGTACTTGGCGAAGACGATTGACATCCACGCCGGGGGGCAGGATTTGGCCTTTCCACACCACGAAAATGAAATCGCCCAGATTGAGCCGGTCACGGGCCAGCCCTTCGTGCGCTACTGGATGCACAATGGCTTCGTCACGATTGGCAAGGACAACGAAAAGATGAGTAAGTCCTTGCACAACTTCGTGACGGTCCACGATTTGCTGCAAACCGTTGATCCGCAAGTCCTGCGCTTCTTTATGGCTACAACCCAGTACCGGCGGCCAATTCAATACAGCGAAGAAAAGCTCCAGGATGCGGCCAATAACCTCCACCACTTGCAAAATACCTTTGGCAATTTGGCTTACCGCCTAAAGGACGCCCAAGCCGGTGAAGACGCAGGGGTGGCGGCCAAGACTGCTGAATTTAAAGCGGCCTTTACCGCAGCGATGGACGATGACATCAACGTTCAAAATGGGATCGCGGTCGTTTACGAATTAGCCAAGTACGCTAACGTCTACGCCCAACAGCCAACGGTCGTTAAGGGCGCGGTGGAAAGCTTGCAGACCCTCTTGCAAGACTTAGTGGCGGTCTTTGGGATCAAACTGGCCGTGGCTACGATTGCCGATGAAGAAATTGAAGCGTTGATTGAAAAGCGCAACCAGGCCCGCCAAGCCAAGGATTTTGCCCTCAGTGACCAAATCCGCGATGACTTAAAGGCCCAGGGGATCATCTTAGAAGATACCCCGCAGGGAACGCGTTACAGAAAGGAATAAGATGACAGCCGATTACCGACAACTCAACGGGATTGCCCTGGCTTATTTGGGCGATGCCGTTTACGAAGTATATATTCGCGAGCACCTCTTGGCCAAGGGAATGGCCAAGCCCAACCGCTTGCAGCACGTGGCGACCAACTATGTTTCGGCCAAGGCCCAAGCGGCCCTGATCGAAAAGATGCAAACGGAAGAACTGTTAACAGAAGAAGAATGGGCGTACTTCAAGCGCGGCCGTAACGCCAACAGCTACACCCACGCCAAGAACACCAACGTCTTGACCTACCGGATGTCGACGGGCTTTGAAGCCTTGATCGGCTACTTGCGCTTAGCGGGGCAAGAGGACCGGTTGCAAACGATTATCCAGTGGTGCATTGCCCACGTGGAAAAGGGGGATTTGATTCGTGCCAAGTGAAACACCAGAATTTATCATCGGCCGGCACCCGGCCGTGGCCGCGCTAAAAGCAGACCAAGAAATCAATAAGGTCTTTATTCAAAAGGACCTCCATGCCGATGCTATCGCGACGATTATCAAGCTGGCCAAGGAACGCCACTTGGTGATCTCGACGGTGCCGAAAAATAAGCTCGATCAAATGACCAACAATGCCAACCACCAGGGGGTTGCCTTGGCGGTGGCGGCCTACCGCTATGCCACCGTAGATGACTTATTCGACCGGGCGGCGGCTAAGGATGAGGCGCCCTTCTTCTTGATTTTGGATGAACTGGCCGATCCGCACAATCTCGGGTCGATTCTGCGGACGGCGGATGCGGCTGGCGTCCATGGGGTAATTATCCCCAAGCGGCGGGCGGTCGGGTTAACCAGTGTCGTGGCTAAGACCTCGACCGGGGCAATTGAACACGTCCCGGTCGCCCGGGTCACCAACCTGGTTCAAACCGCCAAGGAGCTCCAGGACCGGGGCTTGTGGCTCTTTGGTACTGATATGCAAGGAACCGACTACCGCCGCTGGGATGCGCGTGGGCCGGTCGCCTTAGTGATCGGTAACGAAGGCAAGGGGATTTCCGCCTTGCTCAAGAAGACCTGTGATGAGATGCTGACGATCCCGATGATCGGGCACGTCCAAAGTCTGAATGCCAGTGTGGCAGCCAGCCTCTTGATTTACCAAGGTTATAACTCCCGTCACCCCTTGTAATCATTACCAACTGCGTTGCCGGCTGCGGTCGGGGCGCAGTTTTTTGATTGGTTAAGTGACGGAAGGGGCGTACAATAGGTAATATTGATAACGGAAAGGGAAGATGAAATGACGACCGAACCATTTGAAGTACCAAAGAATGAAGAGCTGGATCAGGTAGTGACCTTTTTTAAGGCCTTTGGGGACCGGACCCGCTATTTGATCGTCACAATTTTGGCCGAGGGACCGCTGACGGTCAATGAGCTGGCGGAGCGCCTGGGGATTTCCCAACCGGCGATGTCGCACCAATTAATGATTTTGCGCCAGGCCGGGGTAGTGATTGGCCAGCGCGATGGTCGCTATATTTACTACCAATTAACGGACCATCACGTGTTGACGATTTTGCGCCAAGTTCAAGCCCACGCCAGTCAGGGTTAGGCGACGATCCTTGCTAAATGTTTCGGCATGGGTGGAATGTTGCAGTTTAGGGATTGCCTAAATGCCGGGGGCATGGTACATTATAGGAAACATATTCATATATGTTTATATGTGAATGGAAACGATTTTAAGGAAAGAGGGAGAACGCAATGAAGTGGCAATTGCAGAATTTGAATTCCGAGCAGCGCCAAGCGGGGGCCCGGGCCGCGCTCAGCGCACTGTTATTGGCGGTGAGCTTGTTAGTGGCTATGCCCAGCCTGCTAAAAGACAGCCTCTTATTGGTGGCGTATGTGTTGGTCGGGGGTGAAATTTTAGCGGCGGCAGTCAAGAACCTTCGTCACGGCCGGTTGTTTGATGAAAACTTTTTGATGGCGATCGCGACGATTGGGGCGCTGTTGATTGGCCAGTTTGCCGAAGCGGTAGCAGTGATGCTCTTTTACCAGATCGGCGATTTCTTCCAGGATTTGGCGGTGGCCAATTCTAAGCAGTCAATCAGTGCTTTACTTAAGCTCCGGCCGGACTTTGCCAACTTAGTGGTCGGCCCGGATAAAATCAATCCGGTCAAGCCCGAACTCGTCGCCGTTGGTGATTTGATCCAGGTCAAGCCGGGCGAAAAGGTGCCCCTAGACGGGCAAGTTGTCGCGGGGGAATCCTACCTGGATACCGCGGCGTTGACCGGCGAAAGTCAACCGGTCTTGGTAACGGTCGGTGAGGAGATTTTAAGCGGGACCGTCAACCAGAGCGGGGTCTTGACCCTGAAAGTGACGAAGGCCTACGGGGAATCAACGGTCGCTAAGATTTTGCAGCTGGTGGAAGCGGCCAGCGAGAAGAAGACCAAGGTCGAAAACTTCATTACCCGCTTCAGCCGGATCTACACCCCGGCGGTAGTGGGGTTAGCCGCCTTAGTGGCGCTGGTGCCCCCCCTGGCGTTAGGGGCAGATTGGGGGACCTGGTTCTACCGGGCGCTGAGCGTGTTAGTGATTTCGTGTCCCTGTGCCCTGGTGATTTCGGTTCCACTAAGCTACTTTAGCGGGATCGGGGCGGCCTCCAAGGTGGGCGTCTTAGTCAAGGGCAGCAACTACTTAGACGTCTTGAATCAGGTTCAAACGATAGTCTTTGATAAGACCGGGACTTTGACTAAGGGCCGCTTTACGGTCAGCCAGCTGCTGCCAGTCCACGGCAGTTCTGCCGACCTGTTAAAGTTGGCGGCCCTGGCGGAACAAGCCTCGCCGCACCCGATTGCCAAGGCCCTGGTCCAGGCCGCCAACGTCAAGGGCACGGCCGAAGCTCCTGAAGAACTGGTTGGCCGGGGGATCAAGGCGACCTACCAGGGCCAGGTCCTTTTGGTCGGGAATGCCAAGTTGATGGCCGAACAGGCCGTGCAAGGCTTTGCGCCCGTCCAAGCCACGGTGGGGACGGTGGTCTACGTGTCCCTGGCTGGCCAATACCAAGGGGCGATTGTGGTAGCTGATACCGTCAAGCCGGACGCCAAGGCCACCCTGGCTGGTTTAAAGGCCAGCGGGATTGGCCAAACGGTGATGTTGACCGGGGACAATCAAGCCACGGCTCAGGCTGTCGCCGCGGAGCTAGGGGTCGATGAAGTCCACGCCAACCTTCTGCCGGCCGATAAGTTGACCCTCGTCCACCGCTTGCAGCAACGCCGCCGGGGTAAGGTCGCCTTCGTTGGCGACGGGCTCAATGATACCCCGGTCCTGGCCGGTAGTGACCTCGGGATTGCGATGGGGGGCTTAGGATCAGACGCCGCGATTGAAGCCGCCGACCTGGTCTTGATGCATGACAACCCGAGTGCAATCTTGCAAGTGCGCCACATTGCCCAAAAGACCCGCCGGATTGCCCAAGAAAACATCGCCTTTGCCCTGTTGATCAAGCTGGCCTTCCTGGCTTGCGCGGCCTTTGGGGTGGTTAACCTCTGGGAAGCGGTCTTTGCTGACGTTGGGGTCACCTTGATTGCCGTCTTAAACGCCCTGCGGCTCTTGGTGGGGGTGAAGCAACCGGCGGAAGATCCGACCGGTCCGGCTCGCCCGCAGCCGCAAACGGTGAACAAAGAATTAGCCTAAACTGATAAACCGGTCGTTACCCCCAGCGCGGGTGAGCGACCGGTTTTATGTATGTTATAATATTCCTGAAAACGATTACAACAAGTGGAGGGGATTAGATGGCAGACGGTGAAGTAAGAGCAACTTATCAGCAGTGCATTGCTGAATTGGATCGGTTGGGGATCAAGTATACCGTGGTGGACCACCCTGCGGCTGAAACGACCGAACAGGCCGATCACTACATTGAAGGCTTGGAAGGGGCCCGCACCAAGACCATGTTTTTGCACGATAAAAAGCAGCGGCACTACCTGGTGATTATGGATGACCGCAAGCGGATGGACTTCAAGGCCTTTCAGGAAATCAGTGGGGCGAAGCGAATTTCGATGGCCAAGGATGAAGAAATTACGGCGGAACTGGGCTTGCGGCCCGGGATTATCTCGCCCTTTGGCCTGATGAACAATCAAGAAAAAGACGTCCAAGTCTACATCGATCAAATGGTCCTCGACCAGCCGATTTGGACCTTTCATCCCAACGAAAATACCCACACGATTTTCTTGGCCAATCAAGACGTCCTGCGCTTTATTGAAGCGCACGGTTTTAGCTACCAAGTGATTGATTTACCGGCATAATTAAAAAGGCTCCCGACCTGTCAGCAGACAGGCGGGAGCCTTTTGGCATCAGGTTACTTCAAATCACCCTTTTGAATAAAGAAGCGTTTAAAATTCTTTGCGTAGTTATAATCGATCCGTTTGCCCAAGAGCCAACGCTTGAAGTTCATATCCGCGGCGTAGCTAAAAGTCGTGCCCCATTGGCCCTTTTGAATCAAGGCCTGGGCGGTTTGTTTGGCGGCGTTGTCTTTAGCATACTTCAGGAACGTGGCTTTGGCGACCCCGAGCCAGACTTGGTATTTGCTTTCGTCCTGGTTGGCGTAGAGGGTCGGCGCGTCCTTGAGGCTGCCTTCGATGTAGTCTTGGACCGGGAAGGATGGCATGGCGTTGCCATTCAAGGAGACAAAGAAAGAACTGCGCCCCTGGCGGGGGTTGAGGTCAAAGACCTTGTAGGTTTGATCGCGGGCGTCATACTTAAAGTCAAAGTTGACGTAGCCGGTGAAGTTGACGGCTTCCAAGAAGTGTTGGACTTGTTGGTAGAGCTTTTCGTCGTAAGCCGGCAGGATTGCCACGTAGTTCCCAACGTTGGCCGGGTTGCAATCTTCCAGAAGCGGGTGGCCTAAGCTGAGCATCTTAACCTGGTGGTATTGATCCACGTAGGCGTTCATCGTCCGCATGTTGCTGTCGTCGCCGGGGATGAACTCTTGCAAGATCAAGTCCCCTTGGTAAGGGCTAGCTTCGTAGATGATCTTCAAGACTTCGCGCAGGCGGGCTTGGTCATTGATGATGTAGGCCTTTTCGTAGCCCGCAAAGTTCCCCTTGTGCCATTCTACCGCGTCAGCCGCCTTTAAGGCCACCGGGTAGTCAAAGGGCGAGACGTAGTTGGCGTAATCGAGGTCCGGCGGCAAAATCGCCGTTTTCGGGTAGGGCAGCCCGTACTTTTCGCAGACTTCGTAGAACTTTTCCTTGTCGGTTAAAGTGGCAATCGTTTCGTAGTCGGCGTAGGGGCAAATCATGTGTTCCGCCAAGGCGGCCCGGTTCTTAGCGACCAGTTCCGTGTAGTCGTCGCCGCACGAAATCAAGAGGACCGGCTTGCCGGTGGCTTGTTTGAATTGGTCGGCGGCCTTGATCAACAGGTCGCAAAAGACAGCTGGCTCTTGCAAGTCCGGGTGGACGTGAAGGTTGACGATCTTCGAGTACTTCGTTGGGGCTAATGCCGCCCGGGCAAACAATTCCGATTTGATGCCGTAAGTGGCGTGAATCGCCCGCGCCATCCCGTAAGCGTTAAAGTCACTCCCTAAGACCAGGGGGATAAATTCTGCAGTCATATATTTTACTCCTTCAGGCGGAGGCTATAAGGTGCCCGCCGCGAATCTAAATTAACATTTTCCATCATAAGCCTTTGCGCAGGCTTTGACAAACCAAGCGCCGAAAAAAATCCGGCCGTAACCTACGCACCGGATTTACCATTGTTATTTGCCGGCCGCCGCATCGATCGCGGCGATGGCGGCCCCGCGGAAACCGTGGGCTTCGAGGGCGCTGACCCCCTGGATCGTCGTCCCGCCCGGCGAGGTAACTTGGTCGCGCAAGAGGGCGGGCGCCAGGCCCGTGGCGGTAGCGAGACTGCCGCTCCCCTTGACCATGCTGGCGACGACTTGGTAGGCGGTTTGCCGGTTTAAGCCGTGCTTAACGGCAGCGTCAGCAAAGGCATCCATCAAGACATCGACAAAGGCCGGCCCGCAACCGCCCACCACCCCGATGATATCAAGGTCGGCTTCTTTGACTTTAATCACGTCGCCGAGTTGGTCCAACAGCTCAGTAATGGTGGTGGTTTGCGCAGCCGTCAGCGTAGACCCTAGGGCTAAGCCAATCGTACCGGCGTTGACCGCCACCGGGGTGTTAGGAATCATGGCCGCTAAGCCGTGGTTTGGTAAGGCCGCTTGCAGGTCGGCCAATTTAACCCCCGCGGCAGCCGAGATGAGCAAAGTGTCCGCTGGTAGGTCCGCCAGTTGGCGTGCGACATCTAACGTGAGGGGGGCCGGGGTCGTTAAGATTACGACGGCGGGGTGCTTAGCGATTAAGTCTGCCGGGGTGTGGACCAGTTCGATTTGGTTGGCCGTGGCAAATTCGCTGACCCGGGGATTGACGGGGTTTAAAGCGAGCAGTTCCGTTTGCCCCGCGGCTTTGAGCCCGGTTAAAATGGCGCTGCCCATGTTGCCAGCGCCGGCAATTGCGATTTTCATTCGTTTTCCTCCTCATTGACTTTGACGTAGGCGGCATTGATATAGCCGGCGGTTTCGGTTTGGTACCAGGTAACGCCATTTTCATCGGTTACCCGGGCAATTAAGCGCAACGGGCTGCCGTTGGCAAGTTTAGTTTGGCTGGCGCCGTATGGCTTTTCATAGGTGTCGACCGTCCGGTGGGGCAGGAAGTCCACGGTTGCCGGGACGTGGTTTAACTGTAAATACGTCAGATCCACAACCGACGGGGTTGGCGCATCAGCTTGGAAGGGATCATCATTAACCAACCGCATCTGGGCGTCATCAAATTTGACCCACTGATCAGCATTGACCTGGTACCAAAATTCGCGCGTGGTGGTTGCCACCCGTTGGAAAGTTTTAACGTAGATTCCGGCCGGCAGGGTTTCGGTCAAGGGCATCCCCGCGACTTGATCGTAAAGTTGGACCGGGGTCTTTAGGTATAAGTAGAGCTTGACGTTTTGAATCTCGCCCCAGGTTTGCTTCCGGTAGTAAAAACAAACGCTTTTAGCCGTCGTATCAAAAGTCCCGTGTAAGGTCCCGGTGGTTTGAATCAAGGTGTAGTTAGGAATCGGCAGTTTTTTAATTTCGTAACTTTGCCCGAGGTGCCCCCGGAGAAGCTGGGGCAGGCGAAGGTTGTTATTGTTATCAATGTCCCGGTAGTAAATCCAGATTGGGTTACCGGTTTTAAATTCGTCTTTCATCTTATTCACCCCAATATTTGCGTGGTTTGCTTTAAGTATACCGCTTTAACGGCCGCTTGTCGCCCGCTGGCTTCCCTTTTGCGGGAAAGTGATTTAAAATAAGACATTAACTTTAGAACGGAGGAAGCAGAATGCAGCAGCGTGCGCAGATCCGGCGGTTGACCCGCCGGAGTTTATTGTTGGTGTTAATTGTGATTCAAGATTTGGTGCCGTTCTTGGGCAATCTGCCGGTGGGCCCCTTGTCAATCACCACCATGCCGATTACCGTGGCTGTGATTGCCGCTTTGTTTGGGCCCTTAGAAGGGACGCTGGCTGGGGGCGTTTGGGGGGGCTTGACCTTTATCCGCGCCTTTGTTTACCCGAGTAGTGCCCTGGCGCCCTTGCTCTTTACAAACCCCTTGATTTCGGTGGTGCCGCGGCTCTTAGTTGGCTTGGTGGCGGGCGTGGTCTTTGCCCTGATCCGGCGGTGGGGGAAAATTGGCTTGGCGGCGGCCCTGAGTGGTTTGGTAGCGGCCTTGACCAATACGGTTTTAGTGCTTGGTGGCATTTACCTCTTTGCCAATACCCCGCAAGTGGCCGCGGGTTACCACGTTGATCAGGCCCACTTGGGGGTGGCCCTGGCAGCGATCGTTGGGACCAACGGGGTGGCCGAGGCCCTCTTGACGGCGTTGGTCGTACCTTTATTGGTGGTGCCATTGTGGCGCGCTCTGGGGCGCAATAAGCAGGCTTAGGCCCGTAAAAAAACAGCGGTTGGACCAGTATCCAGCCGCTGTTTTTGTTTACTGTAAAGTGAACCGATTTACTACTTTCTACTATATTATATGCTCGGCCTAGGAACGGAAGCTTTCTTGCCACAGGCCATCAAAGAAGTGCTGGAGAGAAATCTGACTCTTCGGCGCTTCCTCATTGCGTTGCCGCTGCATTTCGCTATGGACGTTTTGGTATTCAAAGAGGTTGTTGGCGTACTCTAAGAGGATTTCGTTTTCCGGGTAGTCGATGCACATCGTGGCCAGGTTGGTGATCCCGGCCTTTAGCGAACGGCGAATCCGCTGGAAGACGACCTTTTTATCGTGTTCGGTCATTTGCAGGTCCCGTTCAAAGTTGATGCTGGCAAAGTTGACGTTTTGGTCGACCATTAATTTGACGATCCGGCGGATATCTTCACTACCGGTTTCGGCGGCGATTCCCAAAAACATCAAGACGGAGTTGACGTGATCGATTCGTTTGCGTTGCGCCGATTGCGGCCGTTGGTAGGAGGCCGGGCTGGCGAGGGCCAATTCATAGATGGCCGCCAGCCGGTTAGTCATGTTGACGTATCCGCCAATCAGCTGGAGGATGTGCTTGACTTCAATTGCTTGCAGCGGTTCGTTTAAAACGATGTCGATCTTTTCTTTGTACGCCGCTTCTTTTCGAGCGGGCGTCAATTTGGTCCCGGTGAGAATAAAGCGCGGCCGGCTGTTAACGTCTTTTAAGCGGCGCACTAGTTCAATGCCGTCATAAGGGGTCAAATCGGTACTGACAATCATGATGTCGACTCGTAATTCCAGCAAATCCAGGTAAGCCTGTGAAGCTGAGGCGGTTTGGCCCACGACATAGTTGTCAAAGCTGCGCTCGATCAACTCCGCGAAGAGCTCACGGTTGGTTGGATTGGGGTCGGCAATGTAGAAGTTCATAGCGTACGTTGCTCCTTTTTTAAACACATTTGAATTTTCTTGAAGCAATCAGAAAAAGAGCGCTTCCAAGAATCGAAAGTAAAAATATTCACAGAGCTCCGGGTTCATTCAATCTTGCGTTCGATTATGCATTTGGCGCAAATAAACCCGACAGTCCAGCTTGCATTTTAGCACATTTTACAAAAAAAATTCCCCGATTTTGTGAGCAATGCGCAAAATAATCGTCACTTTAGGAAAACGCTTTCTAAAATAATACTTGTAAATAAAGTTGTTACACAATCTTAGGAGGATATAGATCGATGGCTTTTAATTTACGGAATCGTAGTTTTTTGACGCTGGCTGATTTCAACACCCGTGAAATGGAATACATGTTGAACTTGGCTGAAGACCTGAAGAAGGCAAAGTACGCTGGGACGGAACAACAAAAGCTCAAGGGCAAGAACATTGCCTTGATCTTTGAAAAGAGTTCTACGCGGACGCGGTGTGCCTTCGAAGTTGGGGCAAAGGACCAAGGGGCTCACGTAACTTACCTCGGCCCATCTGGCTCCCACATCGGTTACAAGGAATCCGTTAAGGACACGGCCCGCGTGTTAGGTGGGATGTTCGACGGGATCGAATACCGGGGCTTCTCCCAACGCAACGCTGAAATCCTGGCAGAATACTCTGGGGTTCCGGTTTGGAACGGTCTGACTGATGAAGACCACCCAACGCAAGTTTTGGCGGACTTCTTGACGGCCAAGGAAGTGCTGAAGAAGGAATACAAGGACATCAAGTTTGCCTTTGTTGGTGACGGCCAAGACAACGTTTCGAACGCTTTGATGCTGGGGGCCGCTGTTATGGGGATGGAATACCACGTGGTAACGCCAAAGGAATTGAACCCAGAACCAGAAGTGCTCAACAAGGCGCAAGCAATCGCTGCTAAGACCGGGGCCAAGATCGTTGTTTCCAACGACATCAAGGAAGGTGTCAAGGGCATGGACGTAATCTACGCCGACGTTTGGGTATCCATGGGTGAACCTGACGAAGTTTGGGAAGAACGGATCAAGCTGCTTAAGCCTTACCAAGTTACCAAGGAAGTTATGGAAGCAACCGAAAATCCAAATGCGATCTTCGAACACTGCTTGCCAGCCTTCCACGACCAAGAAACTGGTGTTGGTAAGAAGATCTTTGAAAAGTACGGCTTAAAGGAAATGGAAGTTACGGACGAAGTCTTCGAAAGCGAACAATCCGTTGTCTTCCGTGAAGCTGAAAACCGGATGCACACGATCAAGGCTGTGATGGTGGCAACCTTAGGTGAATAATTAGGAGGACTTGTAAATGGCAAAGG
>NZ_HE997178.1:41522-51905 GCF_000312405.1 Limosilactobacillus ingluviei str. Autruche 4
TTCCAGCCGTGATCGACAAAGACCGGTCCAGTGCCTTGTTAGCTGACAACATTGACGCAGATAAGCTGATTATTTTGACGGCGGTTGACTATGTTTACATCAACTTCAACCAACCAGATCAAAAGCGGCTGGAAAACATCTCCGTCGATGAAGCGAAGGAATACATGGCAGCAGGCCACTTCGCTGCCGGAAGCATGTTGCCAAAGATTCAAGCCTGCCTATCCTTTGTTGAAGGACACCCAGAGCGTGAAGCAATCATCACGTCCTTATCCGGACTGGATGATGCTCTGGCCGGCAAGCTTGGGACGGTGATTCACGGTTAATCACCCCTGATGTGATTCTCTTAGTTACTTTGAACTCAATAAAGAGGAGTGTAGTATTATGACTAGTCCGATCCACGTTACTTCTGAAATCGGCAAGTTGAAGACGGTTATGCTCCACCGGCCAGGTCGTGAAATTGAAAACATCACGCCTGACTCCATGGAACGGCTGCTCTTTGATGACATCCCATACTTGCCAATTGCCCAAGAAGAACATGATTACTTTGCCCAAACGCTGCGGGACCAAGATATCGAAGTTATTTACTTTGAAAAATTGGCAGCCGAAGCCTTAGCTGACGACGCAGTGCGGCAAGAATTCTTAACCCGGATGGTAGCTGAATCAGGTTACGTTGCTGGGGCCACCCACGACGCCTTGATCGCTTACCTGTCCGCTATGACGCCACAAGAAATGGTCGACAAGATCATCGAAGGGGTCCGGGCTGAAGAAATCGACATCAAGCACGCTGACTTACAATCCGTTTCTGAAAACACGGATTGGCCATTCTTGATGGATCCAATGCCAAACGCCTACTTCACCCGGGACCCACAAGCGTCCATCGGGGAAGGGATCTCCATTAACCGCATGACCTTTGCTGCTCGGCAACGGGAATCCTTGATTACGGAATACATCATCAAGCACAACCCACGCTTTGCCGGCAAGGTGAAGGTATGGCGTGACCGGAACCACGACACGCACATCGAAGGTGGGGACGAATTGGTATTGTCTGACCACGTCTTGGCCATCGGGATTTCCGAACGGACGACGGCGGACGCAATCGAAGACATCGCAAAGAACCTCTTTGCTGACTCCGATTACGACACGGTAATTGCCATCTCAATTCCACACAACCACGCGATGATGCACCTTGACACGGTGTTCACGATGATCAACTACGATCAATTTACTGTTCACCCGGCGATCATGGACGACAACGGCCAAATCGACACTTGGGTTCTGCACCCAGGCAAGGATGGCGAAATCACGATGGAACACCACACGGACATCAAGGAAGTCTTAAAGAAGGCCTTGAACAAGTCAGAAATCGACTTGATTCCAACTGGGAACGGCGACCCAATCGTTGCCCCACGTGAACAATGGAACGATGGCTCCAACACCCTGACGATTGCGCCAGGGGTCGTGGTAACCTACAACCGGAACTACGTATCCAATGACTTGCTGCGTGAACACGGGATTTTGGTTCACGAGGTTCGCTCGAGTGAATTATCCCGGGGTCGTGGTGGTCCGCGGTGCATGTCCTGCCCAATCGTTCGTGAGGATCTCTAATTATCCTCAATCAAGCGGAGGTGATCCGATGGTACCAACGACTACCACGGGTCAGCCCCGCTTTTTTTACCCACTGAACTACGTTGCAGTTAATTTGCCTTACCGGGTTGATTCGCCCGGGTAAGGTCAGCAATTATTGATTGATCCATTGAATTTGGAAAATAACAGAATCGAGGAATTTGAAAATGGAAAATAAAAAAGGGATTAGCCGGACGGAGCTGATCGCCCTGATCGTCAGTTCCTGTATCGGGACGGGGATCTTTGGGATCACGACTAACGTTTCCATGGCGGCGGCCCCAGGGCCAGCCCTCTTAGCTTGGCTGTTTGTCGGCTTTGGGATTTTGATGCTGGTGCTGTCGTTGAACAACTTGTCAAACAAGCGGCCTGACTTAGAAGCGGGGATCTTCTCTTATGCCGGGGCCGGCTTTGGTCCCCTGGGGGAATTTATCTCCGGGTGGTCCTACTGGCTGTCGGCATGGCTGGGGAACATTGCCTTTGCGACGATGCTGATGAGTTCCTTAGGGACGTTCTTGCCAATCTTCAAGGGGGGCCAAAACCTGCCTTCGATCATTGTCGCGATCATCTTCTGCTGGCTGTTGACGATCTTGGTTAACCAAGGGGTGGAAAGTGCCTCGTTCATTAACTCAATTGGGACGGTCTTCAAGATCATCCCACTGGTCTTGTTCATCATTTTGATGGTCATTTCCTTTAAGGGCGGCATCTTTACGACCGACTTCTGGGGCCACGTGGCCAATAACTTCTCCAAGGGGACCACGACCGGCTCCGTTTGGGAACAAATGAAGGGGACCTTGATGACCTTGATTTGGGTCTTCATCGGGGTCGAAGGGGCGTCCGTGATGGCACACCGGGCCAAGACCCGTTCACAAGCGGAACAAGCTTCGATCATCGGGTTTATCCTCTTGCTCTTAATCTACATTTTAATCTCCATCTTGCCATACGGCACGCTGACCCGGGCCCAATTGGCAGCTGGGACGCAACCAGCCTTAGGGAGCGTTCTGGAAGCCGTTGTTGGTCACTGGGGTGGGGTAATGATTAATGTTGGGTTAATCATCTCCACGATTATCTCCTGGTTGTCCTGGACGATGTTGCCAGCCGAAACGACGATGTTGGTCGCCGAAGACAAGGCAATGCCAAAGATGTGGGGGAAGGTAAACGCCAAGGGAGCACCAACGGCTTCCTTGATGATTACCGGGGTCTTACAAACGATCTTCCTCTTCTCCTTGCTCTTCACGGAACAAGCCTACACCTTTGCTTACTCCTTGTGTGCGGCCGCGATCCTCTTCTCCTACCTGCTAGTGGGGCTGTACCAAATGAAGTACAGTGCTGAAAACCAAGAATGGGGTCAATTCACGATCGGGCTGCTGGCCGCTGGGTTCCAATTTGCCTGCATGATCTTGGCAGGTTGGCAACAAGTGCTGCTGGTTTCGATCAGTTTCATTCCTGGCTTTGTCATCTACTGGCAATGCTGCAAGGAAGAAAACCGCAAGATGACGACAGCCGAAAAGACGGTCATCGTCCTGGTACTGGCACTGTCCGTGCTGTCGATCTTCCTGGTGGCGAACGGAACGATCCAAGTTGGCTAAGTGAGCAACGCGCTCTTTAATCTACTGACTTTAAAATTAACGTGCTAAAAAAACAGGATGCCACGCCGGCATCCTGTTTTTTGAATTGAGAAAGCCTCCTGACCACGATTGGCCAGGGGGCTTTCTTGCTTAGTTCAGTTTTGCATTGCGGTTAGTCGGTGGTGGTCACCGTCCCATCCGTGGATGGGGTTAATTGATTTTGACTGGTTTCGGCGGTTACGATAATTTGGCCTTCGTCATCCAAGGCGGCTTGCAAACGGTGATCGTTGTTGTGTTCTAAGACAAAGTCGGCCACGTGGTCCTCAATTTGTTCTTGGATGACCCGCCGCAACGGCCGGGCCCCCATCTTCGGGTTGTAGCCCAGGTCGACCAACTTTTCTTCGACGGCTTGTGGGACCGTGACGTGTAAGTCGCGATCAGCCAGCATGTGGTTGACGTCGTCGATCATCAAACCAACGATCTGCATCAAGTCCGCTTTAGTTAAGGCGTTGAATTCAACAATGTCGTCAAACCGGTTCAAGAATTCTGGCTTGAAGTAGTCGGTCAGCTTATCCATGACGGAATTGGTATTGTTGGCGGCTTCCGCCCCAAAACCAACGCTAACGACGGCGTCACCAGAACCGGCGTTGGAGGTCATGATAATGATCGTGTCCTTAAAGGAAACCGTCCGCCCTTGGGAGTCGGTCAGGCGCCCGTCGTCTAAGATTTGCAAGAACATGTGCATGACATCCGGGTGCGCCTTTTCCACTTCATCAAGCAAAATCAGGCTGTACGGGTGCCGCCGGACTTGTTCGGTCAGCTGCCCAGCTTCTTCGTAACCGACGTAGCCTGGGGCAGCCCCGATCAACTTGGAAGTCGACGTCTTGTCCATGTATTCGGACATATCAAACCGAATCATTGCGTCCTTGGAGCCAAAGAGCTGCTTAGCCAATTGCTTGGCCGTTTCCGTCTTGCCGACCCCCGTTGGGCCAACGAACAGGAAGCTGCCAATTGGCCGTCCCGACTTGTTGAGCCCAATCCGGTTCCGCCGGATGGCCCGAGCGATCTTGTCAACGGCTTCGTTTTGGCCAATGACGTGCTTTTCCAATTCTTGATCTAAGTCCCGAAGTTGGTTTTGTTCTTGCTTTTGCAAGTCACCGACCGGAATGTTGGTCTTTTCTTCGACAATGTGTTCCATGTCGGCCACGTCCACGACGGCTTCGTCAGTCACCTTATTTTCTTCGGCTTCCTTCTTGGCCTTGGTTAATTTTTCCACTTGGTCCCGGTAGAAGGCGGCCTTTTCGTAGTCTTGACTCTCAACGGCTTGTTGCTTGTGGGCTTCAGCCGTGTGAATTTGATTTTCAATAGCATTTGGATCGACATTCTTGAGGGTCAAATTCTTCCGCGAACCCGCTTCGTCCAGCAGGTCAATCGCCTTGTCCGGCAAGTAGCGGTCTTGGATGTAGCGGTCGGACAGTTTAACGGCTGCCACTAAGGCATCGTCAGTGTACTTGACGTGGTGGTAATCTTGGTAGCGGCTCTTGATCCCTTCCAGAATCTTAATCGTTTCTTCCACGCTTGGTTCCGCAACTTCCACCGGTTGGAACCGCCGGGCCAGGGCGCCGTCCTTTTCGATCTTGCGGTATTCGTTTAAGGTCGTGGCCCCGATCAGTTGGAATTCACCCCGGGCTAAGGCGGGCTTTAAGACGTTGCCAGCGTCCATGCCACCTTCAGCATTGCCGGCCCCCATGATTTCATGGATTTCGTCGATGAAGAGGATGATGTTATGGTTCTTGGAGACTTCATCGATCAATTGTTGCATCCGCTTTTCGAATTGGCCCCGAATCCCGGTGCCTTGGACCAAGGAGACTACGTCCAAACGAATGATTTCCTTATTAGCCAGCTTTTCTGGCACTTCACCAGATACGATCGCCGTGGCGAGCCCTTCGACGACGGAAGTCTTCCCGACCCCGGCTTCCCCGATTAAGACCGGGTTGTTCTTGGTCCGCCGGTTTAAAATTTCGATGACCCGGTGGATTTCTTTATCTCGTCCAATGACCGGGTCGATCTTGCCTTGGCGGGCCAGGTCAGTCATATTGATCCCGAATTGCCCTAAGACCCCTTTCCCCCGGCGGTTATTGCCGCCTTGGCGTTGGCTTTGGCTGTTGTTGGCTGCTTGATTTTGCATGTTGCTCATTGCGTTCATAAAATCATCCAGGTTTGCAAACCCAAAGGCATTATTCATATCACTACCCCCATTTAACATTTGCATTTGTTGGTTTTGTAATTTTTCATAACAGCTTTGGCAGAGGTCGATCTGCATCTTTTGGCCGTTCATCATCTGAAGATGAATTGTTGCTTGGTTTTGCTGACAGATTTGACATTTCACTGTATGGTTCCCCCTTGC
Organism: Limosilactobacillus ingluviei str. Autruche 4; assembly: GCF_000312405.1. Taxonomy (NCBI): domain Bacteria; kingdom Bacillati; phylum Bacillota; class Bacilli; order Lactobacillales; family Lactobacillaceae; genus Limosilactobacillus; species Limosilactobacillus ingluviei. The sequence goes on from NZ_HE997178.1 coordinate 47,118, forward strand.
CGGCGGTCAATTTTTTGACCTTTCTTGACTATTGGCTCTAATTATACTGACTTTCGGTTTGAAAGCAAGTAATTAGTGTTCCAGTTTTCGTGAACGGTTACCTAAATTTTAGCACTCATCAGGACTGAATGCTAAAGGGGGGATTCAGGAATGTGCTAAAATCTTAAGTAACGGGGAAGGGGGGATGACATGGACTACATGGCAGAATTAGAAGCCTTGCGGACGGGAAAGCGGGATGAATTGGTAATTACACCTGCCGAATTTATGGCCTTTCAAGTGGCTTACCGCGAGTACCAGTATAAGACCCAAATTGTGGGCGAAGCGCATCGCGGTGGGGAAGTTCATTATCACCGGCAAGTAAATGAAGAAAATTAAGTTCTCTTGTTAGCAGACTTAATTTGGCTTGGGCCGGCCGGCTTTCTGGAATTCGGTCGGGAAGTTTCTTGTATTTACCGCTTACAATTGCTACAATTGGTTTTAAAGGTGCGTGTTGGTTGAGCTTGCCAATACGAACAACAATCTTTATTGTGCTAAGGAGACTGATTACAATGGAAAAACGCGATTTTAACATTACTGCTGAAACTGGGATTCACGCCCGCCCAGCTACGATCTTGGTTCAAACTGCTTCAAAGTTTGCCTCCGACATTACGTTGACTTACAACGGCAAGAGCGTAAACCTGAAGTCCATCATGGGGGTTATGTCCCTTGGGGTTGGCCAAAACGCTGACGTTACCATCTCAGCTGATGGGGACGACGAAGCAGAAGCAATCGCAGCAATTGCTGAAACGATGGCCAAGGAAGGCTTGGCTGGCTAAGATGTCAAAATTACTCAGCGGGATTGCCGCCAGTGGTGGAATTGTGATTGCACCGGTGCACCTGTTGGGGGATGCCAAAGGGCCAGTTGAACAGCAAATAACAACCGATGTGAATCATGAGGTCGAACGGCTTCATGATTCTTTTCGTATTACCGCAGATGAACTGACCCAAATCTCCCGGCAAGCCAGCGCCAATTACGGCAATGAGGTCCAAGAGACCTTACAAGCTCAACTGGCGTTAATTAACGATTGGCAATTTCAAGCGACCCTCAGCCGGCGGGTGGTAAGTGAAAAAATTACCGCGGCCAGTGCGGTACAAGCCTACCTGGACGAACAAGCTGGGCTGACCCCCAGTCGGGCCCAGCAAGCCCGGTTGACCAGCTTACAAGATGTGGGCCATCGCTTGCTTGGCCACCTCTTAGACCGGACAACGATGCCCCGGTTGGATCACCGGGCCGTGATCGTCGCCCATCAGGTCAGTCCCAGTTTGGTGGCCAGTTTTGATCCCCGGTTAGTGGCGGGGGTGGTAACTGATCAAGGGGGCGCAACGGCCCATTCGGCCCTGTTAGTGGCCGAATTGGGGTTGCCAGCGGTAGTAGGAACGCATTCAGCAACTACCCAAGCCGCTGAAGATATGGTGGCGATTGTGGATGGTGAGCATGGCAAGCTGATTTTGCAACCCACGCCCCAAGAGATTGACCACTACCAGCGCTTGGCTGCGCAGTATCAACGTAAGCAACAAGAATTAGGCGCCTTGGCGACTGCGACGACTGTGACTGTGGATGGTAGTCGGTACCAAATTGCGGCCAATGTAACGTTGCCGGCGGAATTAAAACAATTGGCGCAAGCCGGGGCCGAAGGGATCGGTTTGTACCGGAGTGAGTACTTGTTTTTAGATCCGGCCCGGCCCGTTACGGAAGAGGAGCAAGTTGCCGCGTATAAGGCGGCGTTGTTGGCCATGCCTAAGCACCGGGTCGTGATTCGGGTTCAGGATCTGGGGGCTGACAAACAGCCAGGTGCCAATTTAGTCACTGACCGGGGCATTCGGCGGCTCCTGGCGGAACCGGTGATCTTACGGACCCAGTTACGGGCTTTGTTGCGCGCGTCAGTCTATGGGCAATTGGCCATCATGTTTCCCTTTGTTGCGACGATCGATGAATTTCAGCGCGCGTTGGCGATTTTGGATCAGGAAAAACGAAAGCTGGTGGCGGCTGGGCACCCGGTTGCCGAGCAGCTTGAAGTGGGGATGATGATTGAAACGCCCGCTGCGGTTTTAATGGCCGATCAGTTTGCTAAATACGCGGACTTCTTCAGCATTGGCTCCAATGATTTAGTCCAGTATCTTTTTGCAACGGAACGGACCACCTCACCACTAAACCACCACTACTCCGTATTGAACCCAGCGGTTTTGCGGGCAATTCGGCAGGTGATCCAGGCGGCTCATGCCGAGGGGAAATGGATCAGCTTGTGTGGGGAGATGGCAACCGTTAAGTTAGCCCAACCGTTATTGTTGGCCATGGGCTTGGATGAATTTTCGGTTCCCTTGGCGGCGATTTTGCCGTTGCGCCAGTTGATTCGCAGTTTATCGGTCCGGCAGCTGCAACCGCTGGTCAAAAAAGCGTTAGCCTTGGAAAATGACGATGAAGTTGCCGAATTAGTCGAAGCATGGTTGGCCAAACAAGCTCCGTAGGCAGGTTTGAAGCAGCCGGATTAATCAAAATATAGGTCTGGTTTGCCAAGGCTCAGATTTCCGTTTAAAATGAAAAAATCAGACTAACGATTGAAATGAGCCCGGCCGACCGGACCGGAATTGATAAAGGAGAGGGCAGCTTGAAAATCGGTTTGTTTACAGATACGTACTTTCCGCAAGTCAGTGGCGTGGCAACGTCAATCAAGACCTTGCGGGATGAATTAATCAAAAATGGGCATGAGGTCTATATTTTTACCACGACGGACCCCGCGGCCCCACATTCCGAGCCTGAAAAGGGGATTTACCGCTTTAAAAGTGTCCCCTTTATTTCCTTTACGGACCGGCGGATTGCCGTAACGGGCTGGCTAAAAGTCTTGCGTGTCGCCAAGCGCTTGCAATTGGATATCGTGCATAACCAGACGGAATTTTCCTTGGGGATGATGGGCAAGCTAGTGGCTAATGAATTAGGAATTCCGTGTCTGCATACTTACCACACGATGTATCAAGACTACTTGCACTACATTGCCAACGGGCGGATTCTAAAGCCCCGCGATGTGGCCCGGTTAGCGCGGTTGTATATGCGCAACATCGATGGGGTGATTGCGCCAAGTGAGCGAGTCTTGGATACTTTGTTGGGCTATGGGGTGGAAGCTCCCATCAAAATTATTCCAACGGGGGTTAACCTGGATCGCTACCAACAACTGGATACCCCGGCCCAACGCTTGACCCGCCGTGAGCAATTGGGACTAAAGGCGACGACGCCCGTACTGTTGTCGTTGAGTCGGTTGGCCTTTGAAAAGAACATTCAAGCCTTAATTGCGGCTTTGCCGGATATTCTCGCGGTTCAACCAACGACGCATTTGCTAATTGTGGGGGACGGGCCGGCGCGTCCCACCTTGGAACGGCAGGTCCGGGAAATGAAGCTGACCGAACACGTTACCTTTGTTGGCCAGGTCGATAATGATGAGGTGTATCATTATTATCAATTGGCGGATGTCTTTGTCTCGGCGTCAGATTCCGAATCGCAAGGGTTGACTTATGACGAGGCCTTGGCTTCTGCCTTGCCACTGGTAGTAATGAAAAGTGATTATACGGCCCACTTGCTTGATGATCCGGCGATTGGACAAGTCTTCCAGCAACGGTCAGGCTTGGTGAAGGGGGTCTTGTACTACTTGCAAAGGCCAGGGGCACCCGAAGATTTACGAAAGCGCCAGGCGAAGTTGCACGAAATTTCGGCGACGGTGTTTGGTCAACGCGTGGTTGAATTTTATCAGGAGTGCCAGCAACGCTTGGCTCAAGAGCACGCCGCTCACAATTCGCGGTTGCGCTTGCCGTTTATGAGGAGTAAATAATGTTAAAAATCACCATGTTTTCACAGGCTGATTCCGTAAAGGGGCAAGGGGTCGGCAGTGCTTATAACGAATTGATCGCGTTGCTAAAGGAGCGGTTTGCTGATGAATTTGATTTGGCCATTAATTCGTGGCGGACAACCGATATTAGTCACTACCATACGATTAACCCCTCGTACTTTTTGTCGACCTTTTCGAAACGGCGGGGGCGCAAGATTGGCTATGTCCACTTTTTACCAGAAACATTAGAAGGTAGTTTAAAGATTCCCCAACCATGGCGGAGTCTTTTTTACCATTACATCATTGCCTTTTACAAGCGGATGGATCACTTGGTGGTGGTAAATCCGGCCTTTATTCCGCCGCTCGCCGCGTACGGAATTCCTAAGGAACGGATCACGTATATTCCTAATTTTGTCGACGCGGAGCACTTTCATCCAGTCAGTGCCGAAAAAAGGCGGGCCTTGCGGCAAAAGTATCAGGTACCAGCGGATCAATTCGTGGTCTTTGGTAGCGGTCAACTCCAGGAACGCAAGGGGATTTTTGATTTCATTCGGTTGGCAAAGGCTAATTCGGACGTCCTGTTTATTTGGGCGGGCGGCTTTTCCTTTGGGGCGATGACGGATGGCTACAAGCAGTTGAAACAAGTTGTTGAAAATCCGCCGGCTAACTTGCGTTTCCCGGGGATCGTTTCTCGACAGGCAGTGGCGGAATACAACAATTTAGCCGACCTGTTTTTGTTGCCATCTTATAATGAATTGTTCCCAATGTCGGTCTTGGAGGCTTTTAGTTGTGGGACCCCTGTGATGTTGCGTGACCTGCCGCTTTATCGTGCCATTATTGACGGTTATTACCAGCCGGCCGCCGATCAAGCAGCGATGCAAAGCGCCTTACGCAAGTTAATTGCCCAGCCAGCCGATTTAGCCTTTTGGCGCAC
>NZ_HE997178.1:52715-54328 GCF_000312405.1 Limosilactobacillus ingluviei str. Autruche 4
AATTGGGCGTCGATTTAGCCCACTTGCGCTGGGGATGGTTTGCCGTTGCGATTGGTTGTATTGTGCTTTACCTAGGGCTCGAAGGGGTGGTTGTAAAGATTTTTATGGCGGATCGCTACCCGACCTTTACCTGGAAGAACGCTTTCCGCTTACCATTGATTGAGCAATTGTTTAACGGGTTAACCCCATTTTCGACGGGGGGTCAACCAGCGCAACTGGTGGCAATGCTGCAAGCGGGGGTCGAAGGGGGAATGGCCAGTTCGGTTCTCTTGATGAAGTTTGTCGTCTTTCAAGCGATGATTGTGGTGAACTTTATAATTAGTATTGTCATTGGTTTTCATTATATTGCGGAAAAACTGCATGCGTTGTCACTGCTGGTCCTGTTTGGGTTTACAATCCATTTGGGCGTCATTGTGGCCTTGTTAATGGTGATGTATTGGTACAGTTTTACCAAACGAGTGACGAATTTGGTGCTTTTGCCGGTCCGATGGTTTGGCGGGGAGCATCGTTACCAACGGTTAGGGCACAAACTGAATCAGAAGATTGATACGTTTTATCAAGAGAGCGTCAAAATGAAACGAGAATACAATAAACTGGGGAAAGTTGCAGTGGTAACCCTATTACAACTGTTAGCGTACTATATCATTCCCTATTTCATTTTATTGGCGTTAGGCGTGACTGGGATTAACCTGGTGATGGTAATGAGCTTGCACGTTTTGATTTTTATGATCATTTCCTTGTTTCCGATTCCGGGGGGGACTGGCGGTGCTGAGTACAGCTTTTCGGTTCTCTTTTTAAGTTTTGTTCATTCCCAAAGCAAGTTAGTGTTGGCCATGTTCTTATGGCGATTATTAACCTACTACTTTGGGATTTTTGCGGGGATGATTGCCCTGATGATTAAACCAGATAAGGTTGCAAATTAGCGAGTAACGGTTAAGTTGCTCGTTTTCTTTTTTATCAGGCCGTTGTTTCAGGTACAATGAAAAGTGAGGTGAAGAAAGTGGAATCAAGGCTGATTAAAATTATTCGACGCTTGCAAGCAATGACCGCCGTTCGGGGAACCGCTCCCCAAATTCGCGAATTTACGCAATTTGGTGTTTATGTATGTGAGGTTAGTTATCAACCAACGCGGCAAGAATTCATCGTCCGACGGGTACGTCAACAAGAACAATTGGTGTTTGATGATCTCGATTTAGCAGCGATGGAAGTCTATGATTGTTTATATGATTTTCGTCACACCTTTTAAATGCGAATGAATTGTTTTTCGGGAGTTGTAATCCTAACGAATAAGCGAACTTATTTCCTGGGGTCAGGGGTTATAGTTAAGATAATAGAAAAAATCAAAAAAGAATTAAAAAGACGATTGACAGGAACGGGAGAACCCGGTATATTAGATATCGTTGTCACGGCAGTTAAATAAATCACTGCTGATCAATGCCAAACAATTTAAAAAAGTTGTTGACAAGACGTTGACGATTTGATAACATATAAGAGTTGCTGATGCAGCTAATCAATCAAGAGCTTCAAAAATTATTTAAAAAAGTTCTTGACATCGAAATTGATCGATGATATAATGATTAAGTGCTAAGGATTAACTTCCAAGGCAATTCGGT
>NZ_HE997179.1:0-3222 GCF_000312405.1 Limosilactobacillus ingluviei str. Autruche 4
AGCGATCCCCCAACTACTTTCGGCGCGTTGAAGCTTAACTTCTGTGTTCGGCATGGGAACAGGTGTATCCTTCAAGCCATCATCACCACACTGATCCGTTTCCGGATTGAAAGCTTGTGCTTTCAAAACTAAACAATATCTTCTCTTAATCGCAAACCTTCCACCTTTTAACTTGGTTAAGTCCTCGACCGATTAGTAATGGTCCGCTCCATGCGTCACCGCACTTCCACTTCCATCCTATCTACCTCATCATCTCTGAGGGGTCTTACTTCCTTAACGGAATGGGAAATCTCATCTTGAGGCGAGTTTCACACTTAGATGCTTTCAGCGTTTATCTCATCCATACATAGCTACCCAGCGATGCTCCTGGCGGAACAACTGGTACACCAGCGGTATGTCCATCCCGGTCCTCTCGTACTAAGGACAGGTCCTCTCAAATTTCCTACGCCCGCGACGGATAGGGACCGAACTGTCTCACGACGTTCTGAACCCAGCTCGCGTACCGCTTTAATGGGCGAACAGCCCAACCCTTGGGACCGACTACAGCCCCAGGATGCGATGAGCCGACATCGAGGTGCCAAACCTCCCCGTCGATGTGGACTCTTGGGGGAGATAAGCCTGTTATCCCCAGGGTAGCTTTTATCCGTTGAGCGATGGCCCTTCCATGCGGAACCACCGGATCACTAAGCCCGACTTTCGTCCCTGCTCGACCTGTCTGTCTCGCAGTCAAGCTCGCTTGTGCCTTTACACTCTGCGAATGATTTCCAACCATTCTGAGCGAACCTTTGGGCGCCTCCGTTACCTTTTGGGAGGCGACCGCCCCAGTCAAACTGCCCACCTGACACTGTCTCCCATCACGATTAGTGATGCGGGTTAGAGTGGTCATAGTGCAAGGGTAGTATCCCACCAGCGCCTCCACCGAAACTAGCGTTCCGGTTTCTACGGCTCCTACCTATCCTGTACAAGCAATACAAACACTCAATATCAAGCTACAGTAAAGCTCCATGGGGTCTTTCCGTCCTGTCGCGGGTAGCCTGCATCTTCACAGGCAATTCAATTTCACCGAGTCTCTCGTTGAGACAGTGCCCAGATCGTTACGCCTTTCGTGCGGGTCGGAACTTACCCGACAAGGAATTTCGCTACCTTAGGACCGTTATAGTTACGGCCGCCGTTTACTGGGGCTTCAATTCAGAGCTTCGCCGAAGCTAACCCTTCCTTTTAACCTTCCAGCACCGGGCAGGCGTCAGCCCCTATACTTCATCTTACGATTTTGCAGAAACCTGTGTTTTTGATAAACAGTCGCCTGGGCCTTTTCACTGCGGCTGGTCGTTAGACCAGCACCCCTTCTCCCGAAGTTACGGGGTCATTTTGCCGAGTTCCTTAACGAGAGTTCACTCGCTCACCTTAGGATTCTCTCCTCGACTACCTGTGTCGGTTTGCGGTACGGGTAGTTAGTTACTCACTAGAAGCTTTTCTCGGCAGCGTGACATCAACGACTTCGCTACTGTAATTTCACTCCCCATCACAGCTTGTCAACCCGGATTGAAACATTTAACTCCAATCCTGACTTACTGCTTGGCCGGACTCTTCCAGTCGTCCGGTTCGCTTAGCCTTCTGCGTCCCTCCATCGTTCAAACGCAACTAACTAGTACAGGAATCTCAACCTGTTATCCATCGACTACGCCTCTCGGCCTCGCCTTAGGTCCCGACTAACCCTGGGAGGACGAGCCTTCCCCAGGAAACCTTAGTCATTCGGTGGACAGGATTCTCACCTGTCTTTCGCTACTCATACCGGCATTCTCACTTCTAAGCGCTCCACCAGTCCTCACGGTCTGACTTCGTCGCCCTTAGAACGCTCTCCTATCACTCGGCCGTAGGCCGAATCCACAGTTTCGGTAATATGCTTAGCCCCGGTACATTTTCGGCGCAGAATCACTCGACTAGTGAGCTATTACGCACTCTTTAAATGATGGCTGCTTCTGAGCCAACATCCTAGTTGTCTATGCAACTCCACATCCTTTTCCACTTAGCATATATTTAGGGACCTTAACTGGTGATCTGGGCTGTTCCCCTTTCGACGATGGATCTTATCACTCACCGTCTGACTCCCGGACATGAATCGATGGCATTCGGAGTTTATCTGAAGTCGGTAACCCATGACGGGCCCCTAGTCCAAACAGTGCTCTACCTCCAAGATTCTTAATTCCGAGGCTCCCCCTAAAGAGATTTCGGAGAGAACCAGCTATCTCCAAGTTCGTTTGGAATTTCACCGCTACCCACACCTCATCCCAGCCTTTTTCAACAGACACGGGTTCGGACCTCCAGTGCGTTTTACCGCACCTTCATCCTGGACATGGGTAGGTCACCTGGTTTCGGGTACATAACTACGTACTTCGTACGCCCATTTCAGACTCGCTTTCGCTGCGGCTCCGGTTTTTCCACCTTAACCTTGCACGTAATCATGACTCGCCGGTTCATTCTGCAAGAGGCACGCCGTCACCCATTAACGGGCTCCGACAGCTTGTAGGCACATGGTTTCAGGAACTCTTTCACTCCCCTCCCGGGGTGCTTTTCACCTTTCCCTCACGGTACTGGTTCACTATCGGTCACTAGGGAGTATTTAGCCTTGCGAGATGGTCCTCGCGGATTCCGACGGGGTTTCACGTGTCCCGCCGTACTCAGGATCCTGAACTGAGGGGGTAAGGTTTCGTCTACTGGACTATCACCATCTCTGGTACAGCTTCCCAGCTGTTTCGACTACCTTGCCCTTTGGTAACTCAAATGTTCAGTCCTACAACCCCAAGAAGCAAGCTTCTTGGTTTGGGCTCTTTCCGTTTCGCTCGCCGCTACTCAGGAAATCGATGTTTCTTTCTCTTCCTGCAGCTACTAAGATGTTTCAGTTCACTGCGTCTACCGCTTGCTGGCTATAGATTCACCAGCCAAGCAATCATCGACTAAGATGATTAGGTTTCCCCATTCGGAAATCTCCGGATCAAAGCGTACTTACCGCTCCCCGAAGCATATCGGTGTTAGTCCCGTCCTTCATCGGCTCCTAGTACCAAGGCATTCACCATGCGCCCTTTCTAACTTAACCTGGTTGATCGTCGATCAACCGAAGTTATTGAGATAGCGATTATAATTCGTTAAAAACTCAAATAACGCGGTGTTCTCGGTTTTCTTGATTATTTAGAAAAGATATTATTTAGTTTTCAAAGTACAAGC
>NZ_HE997180.1:0-1350 GCF_000312405.1 Limosilactobacillus ingluviei str. Autruche 4
TTGAGAGGTAAACCCCTCAAAACTGAACAAAGTTTCAACAACGTGTAGGTTTCCGATTAATTCCTTAGAAAGGAGGTGATCCAGCCGCAGGTTCTCCTACGGCTACCTTGTTACGACTTCACCCCAGTCATCTGCCCTGCCTTAGGCGGCTGGCTCCAAAAGGTTACCCCACCGACTTTGGGCATTGCAAACTCCCATGGTGTGACGGGCGGTGTGTACAAGGCCCGGGAACGTATTCACCGCGGCATGCTGATCCGCGATTACTAGCGATTCCGACTTCGTGCAGTCGAGTTGCAGACTGCAGTCCGAACTGAGAACGGTTTTAAGAGATTAGCTTGCCCTCGCGAGTTCGCGACTCGTTGTACCGTCCATTGTAGCACGTGTGTAGCCCAGGTCATAAGGGGCATGATGATCTGACGTCGTCCCCACCTTCCTCCGGTTTGTCACCGGCAGTCTCACTAGAGTGCCCAACTGAATGCTGGCAACTAGTAACAAGGGTTGCGCTCGTTGCGGGACTTAACCCAACATCTCACGACACGAGCTGACGACGACCATGCACCACCTGTCATTGCGTCCCCGAAGGGAACGCCCTATCTCTAGGGTTGGCGCAAGATGTCAAGACCTGGTAAGGTTCTTCGCGTAGCTTCGAATTAAACCACATGCTCCACCGCTTGTGCGGGCCCCCGTCAATTCCTTTGAGTTTCAACCTTGCGGTCGTACTCCCCAGGCGGAGTGCTTAATGCGTTAGCTCCGGCACTGAAGGGCGGAAACCCTCCAACACCTAGCACTCATCGTTTACGGCATGGACTACCAGGGTATCTAATCCTGTTCGCTACCCATGCTTTCGAGCCTCAGCGTCAGTTACAGACCAGGCAGCCGCCTTCGCCACTGGTGTTCTTCCATATATCTACGCATTCCACCGCTACACATGGAGTTCCACTGCCCTCTTCTGCACTCAAGTCATCCAGTTTCCGATGCACTTCTTCGGTTAAGCCGAAGGCTTTCACATCAGACTTAGAAAACCGCCTGCGCTCGCTTTACGCCCAATAAATCCGGATAACGCTTGCCACCTACGTATTACCGCGGCTGCTGGCACGTAGTTAGCCGTGACTTTCTGGTTGAATACCGTCAATACAAGAACAGTTACTCTCTTGCACATTCTTCTTCAACAACAGAGCTTTACGAGCCGAAACCCTTCTTCACTCACGCGGTGTTGCTCCATCAGGCTTGCGCCCATTGTGGAAGATTCCCTACTGCTGCCTCCCGTAGGAGTATGGGCCGTGTCTCAGTCCCATTGTGGCCGATCAGTCTCTCAACTCGGCTACGCATCATCGCCTTGGTAGGCCGTTA